>ONAD01000038.1 GCA_900315735.1 uncultured Lachnospiraceae bacterium
ACATAATTATCCGCCGGAAATACAGGAAGAATATTTTAAAACCCATGAGCGGATTCCGGTAGAACCGTTAAGCGGAAGGGTTATTGCGTTAAAATCAATCGGAATATTGATATTTACAGTAATTCTTTTGGGACTGGCAATTCTCTCCGGAGCAAAGACATTTTTACAGGGATTTTTATTTGCCTTTGGTCTGATGCTGGTTATCGGAGCATATGATACCTTTTTCCTGGACTGGGTATTATTTGCAAATATGAAGCGGTTCCGGCTGGAGGGAACAGAGCATATGGACAAGGAGTATCACCAGAAATGGTTTCATGTAAAAGGAATGTTGTTCCCGGGCGTCATTTTTGCAATCGTTCCGGCAGTGCTGGTTGGATTGCTGGTAATGTTGATTAAATAATATAACATAGGATAGCATTGGTTAGCCACGACTAATCAATGCTGCTTTTTTGCAGAAAAAAGATGGAAACCATTATTAATATATCAATCACATGAGAGGGAAGAACGAAGAAAGAGGAAGAAAAATGACACATACACAGATGATATTATTTTTTATATTTGCAATTATCGGACATATTTTATGCGGAATATCAGATTGCCTGATTACTTATGCTCCGGATGGAAAAGTAAATCTGATTAATTTTAAGGACTATGAAAACACCAGTAAAGCATTTGCAAGAATGCCATTAAAGAATCTGTCACGGGCAATTCTGCTTGGCGTACTGGCAATGACACTGGAAATATTCGGATATCTGGCATTATGTATCTGGATGAAGGATTATTCGACGGTTTATTATTGGATTATGTATGTAGCAACACTGATTATGTTTATTTCCATTGCCTTACATCACATGATTTGCTGTATCGTAGAATGGTTTTTTGTTAAGCTGAACAGAACCAGCGAAGCGCTGACCGCAGTGTGGGATTTCTTTCAGGATACCAGATATACCATGTATATTGCATACCTTGCAATGATTGTATTTGCGGTTGCATTTTTCCTTGCGGTGGTAACGGGAAAGACCAGCCTTCCGGCATGGGCATGCATTTTTAACCTGCTGCCAATTGCTATCGTGATTCTGCCAACCAAACTTCCGGCAAAAGCCAATATTATCGGTGCACTGATGTTTATCGGACTTTTATTTGTAATTTAAAGTGAAAAAGTGAAGATTTATACTTCAACCAATGGAGAAATGTGCTATACTACCTTTAAAAGTTTTCAGGAGAGGATTTATTTATGAAAAGAAAAGGTATTTTGATTGCTTTGGCGGTAGCATGCACATTATCCATGGCAGGATGCCAGGGCGGACCGAATGCTTTGGCGAAGCGGATAGAAGAAGCAACTCCGGGAGCCAATGCCAGAAGCAGTGCAGCAGGAGAGGAAAAAGCTGATACATCAGATAAAGAGAATGCAGAGAAAGATATTGCAGATAGAGATATTGCAGATAAAGATGCTGCAAATGATAACGAAGATAAAAATGCAGGCGATTCTTTGATCAGTAAGGATTTTGGAACCTATGAACTGCCGGAGGGCTGGGAAGAAAATGCAGCACATTCCGGTGGGGACAAGTTCTTTTATGTAGAAGAAGGACATGGGGATGATGCACAGCCGGATAATATTTCCATTAATGTCGGAAGTTCTAATTATGCTGAGGATGACTATATGACATTTAAGGATGCCATTCTTTCACAGCTTTTGATGCAGGTGCAGGGCAGTGATGTCCAGGTAAATGGTGAAGGTACTTATACGGACAGTGGAGATGTATTGCTGATTTATACCATTACTGAGACAGGATGCACCACAAAGCAGTATTACATCGTAGGAGATTATGAATATTGTCTGGTACATCTTACGGTATACAGTGGGGATGATACCGAGGGCATAAAAGCGGCAGAGACCATGGTAAACAGTTTTCAGTGGGCAGATTAGGTAACTTTGACAAGAGCGAGGAAACGGAAATGACGGAAAATAAGAAACTTCTGGTATTAGATAAAAAAGATTATGAGGATGGCATGCCGGTATTTGAAAGAAAGTGTGTCCGGGCAATTATAGAGAAGAATGGAAAAATTGCAGTCCAGCGCGGCAGGGCGGGGGACTGTAAAATCTTAGGCGGCGGCATGGATGGCGCAGAAGATTTTGAAACGGCACTTTCCAGAGAAGTCTTAGAAGAGGGCGGACTGATTTTGCGTCCGGAAAGTATGCGGCTGTATGGCGAGATAGAGGAAAAACGTCGTGATTTATTTGAGGCAGATAAAATATATCACTGCCATACCTATTTCTTTGCCTGTGCAGTTGAAGAGAGAACGACGGAACCGCATATGACAGAAAGTGAAAAGGCAAAAGGCTATCATCTGGAATGGATGACACCGGAAGAGATTGTTAAGGCAAATGAGCCATTTTCGAAAGAGCCGTGGATATATCGTGATACTGCATTTATTAAAATGCTGATGGAGGGAAATTTATGAACACAGGATATGAGGGAATCCTGCAATTTCGGGGAAAATGGAGAGATTATCAGGAAAGAGTGCTCTTACATGCACAGCAGTATTTGAAGGATGGAAAGATACATATTGTGGCAGCGCCGGGTTCCGGCAAGACTACACTTGGAATAGAACTGATTCGAAGGCTGGGAGCACCCTGCCTTATTTTTTCACCCAGCATTACCATTCGCCAGCAATGGCTGATGCGTATACAGGAGGGCTTCTTAACCGAAGAGGCAGATCCGCAGGAAATATTATCCAATGATTTAAAGCATATGAAGCAGATGACTGCAACGACTTATCAGGCACTGTACAGTGCCATGAAGCGGGAACAGGGCACACTGGGAGAAGACAGCGAGGAAGCGGCAGAGGAAGATGCAGCAGCCAGTGAAGCAGCGGATGGAGTAGATGTGGCAGACAGCAAAGTGGCAGCCCACGGAGTGACAGAAGAAGCAGATGGAGAGAAGGAAACGGAACAGGTTGACTACCGGGATTTCGATATTTTTAAGGCAGTAAAGGAAGCCGGTATTACAACGATTTGCTTGGATGAGGCACATCACCTTCGCAGTGAGTGGTGGAAGGCACTGGAGACTTTCACGGAAAAGCTGCCGGATGTCAAAGTCATTGCATTGACAGCAACACCGCCATATGACAGCACACCGGCACAGTGGAAGCGTTATATCGATATGTGCGGACCGATTGATGAAGAAATCTTTACACCGGAACTGGTAAGAGAAGGAAGTCTCTGCCCGCATCAGGACTATGTTTATTTTAACTGGCCGACGAGAGAAGAGGAAGCATATGTCAGGGAGCATCAGAAGCGGATGCAGATGCAGGTGCAGAAACTCATGTCAGATGAGACGCTGCGCAGAATGGTATCTTCCCATCAGGGACTTATGCATCCGGAAGAATACAGTGAGCGGTTCTTAGATAAGCCGGAGTATTTTACTGCACTGCTGGTATACTGTCAGGCAAAAGGAATTCCATTTTCGGGCTATTTGAGAAAACTTATCGGGACAAAGGGAAAGCTGCCGGGGATGGATGCACACTGGATGGAAGTGTTACTGCAGGGCGTTCTTTATGAGGACAGAGAATCGTATACCATGACAGAGGCAGAGCGGGAAAGCCTGCTGCAGGAATTAAAAGAGGCAGGAGCCATCTACCGGAATAAGGTTGCACTGCAGGATAATGAAGCCATAAAAAAGGTTCTGATGAAAAGTCAGGGAAAGATGGAGAGCATCCGTACCATTGTGCAGACGGAGTATGGGGCACTGGGAAATGATTTACGCCTTCTGGTTCTCTGCGATTATATTAAGAAAGACAAATTGCCGGAGATTGAAAGTACAGATACACTGGTTACAGAGCTTGGTGCAGTACCGATTTTTGAATATTTAAGGCGGCAGAATATGGCGGGAATCCGTCTTGGTGTGCTGAGCGGAACTGTGATATTAGTTCCGATGGCAGTCGAAGAAAAGCTGCCGGAATTGCTGGCGCAGTATGGCTGCAGCGGAACGTTAAATCCGCTGGGAGATACCGGATACGGACAGCTTATGATAAAAGGAAAGAGCACCCACACAGTAGCAGTTGTAACGGAGTTATTCCGTCAGGGAGAGATACATACGCTGATTGGAACCAAGTCATTGCTGGGAGAGGGCTGGGATGCACCGTGCATCAATTCCCTGATACTGGCAACCTATGTAGGCTCCTTTATGCTGAGTAACCAGATGCGTGGCAGAGCAATCCGCACCGATAGAGAACAGCCGGATAAGACCGGAAATATCTGGCATCTTGCCTGCATTTTCCCGAAGGAACGGGGACAGCAGAACAATACCGATGCCGAAGGTGATTATGAAATGTTGGAACGCCGGTTTGAATCATTTTTAGGAGTATCCTGCAAAGAAGATGTAATCGAAAGCGGAATCGGACGGCTGGACATTCCAAAGATAACATCAAAGTATGAGGTGGATAAAGTAAACCGCATGATGCTTGATCGTGCAAAAGACAGAAATGCACTGCGGCAGCGTTGGAATCAGTCTTTACAGGAAATTCGAAACCGGATGGAAGTGGAACAGGTAGATGAGATTGCAGCCAAAGAGATAGAAACGGGATATATTTTTATTAATGCAGTCTGCATAGAGATTATACAGGTGATACTTTCCATTCTTCTGATGAGTGGAAGAATGACGGCACAGAAGCTTGGTAATCATCCGGCTTCCCTGTTACTTGGAATGGCACTGTTAGCGGCATTTGCCGGAATTGTCTATCAGGGGATACGCCTTTTTAAATTCAGTACGCCGGCAAGACGGATGAAGCAGCTTAGCGAAGCAATGCTAGATGCATTGAGGGAATGCGGGGAATTAGAGGATGATGCCCATTGCAGGACGGAAGTGGAATCTCTTAACGGACTTGTGATTGGTACCTGGCTTAAGGGTGGAACCACCAGAGATAAGACAACCTATTCTGCCTGCATGGAAGAATTGTGGGGCGTTATTGATAACCCAAGATATCTTCTTATCCGGGAAAAGACCTTTGGCACATCAAGAGAGTGCTACAGTGTCCCGGAAATATTTGGAAGACAAAAGGAACATGCCCAGATTTTTGAAAAGCATATGAAAAGGGTTCTTGGACCATACCATGTGGTATATACAAGAACCCCGGAAGGACGAAAATTATTATTAAAGGAGCGAACGCACTCCTTTGTAAATCAAAACCAGAGCCTTTTGCAGGGAAAGAAAATTGCAAAAGGATATTAAGAATAATAAGAATTTTCGATTTTTGGATATTTTTTATTTACTCCAAAGAAAAAGAGGAACAGTCCCGCAACCAGTAGTCCTGCACCAACGAAGAACCACAGGAAGAAAAATGGAACGGTATCTGCTTTATACATAAACCAGTCAGGAGAGAAAGTTCCCCAGATGTTAAAGAGGATATGGAAAAGCATGGAAGGATAAATGCTGCGGCTTTTCTCGCAGATCAATCCAAGAACAATTCCTACTACAAAAGCATAAACACCCTGAATCATATTCATATGGAATACACCAAAGAGCAGTGCCTGCAAGAGGTTAGCAACCCAGAAAGGCATTGCTCTTTTGGCATATTTTAAAGTCAGTCCACGGAAAATCAGTTCTTCACAGATTGGCCCAATCAGGATGGAGTAGAGAACCAGAATCAGAGAAGGCTCATCCAGTCCTACCGATTCAACCAGGTTGCTGTAGTATTCCAGCCAGTGTGGATTGATGGCTGCGGTAAAAGATACAATATAATTGGTAATATACTGTAAACCTACTGCGGTAATAAGGATTCCGAAAATAACAGGAATATTAAATGGTTTCAGTACATTTTTCGGTTCTGCCTGACGGAATTTTTTATAATACCAGTAGGCAAATACCACAAGGGCAACAGTACCGTAGGCTGCACTGACACCGGCATTAAAATTGGCGGTGGAAATAATATTTAAAAATGCATCCATACAGTCATCAATTGAAGTTGCCCCTTTGGTATAAAAACCACCCAGCAGAGCAAGCCCTACTGCCGGAATGGAGATAAGCTGCTGCAGACCAAATGCCAGCAGAGCCGGAAGAAAACAGAACATAATTCTGCCAAATCGCTTCATGAAAAAACCTCCTCAAGTATCATCACTTTTCTCGGCACATTATAACAATTATGAAGCGAATATGCAAACCACCAGGGCGCAGCCTGATTAAAAATACATGGGAAAATGTATTTCCAAATACAGACAAAAACCCTGCGGGTACTTGTGAAATAGGCGGAATCATGCTATACTAGGCGTTATGTTGATATATTTTATGATGTTGTATGAAATATAAATTCACATAATTATAATCAGAGGAGGAATAAATATGAAGAACATGAAGAAATTTGCTGCACTTTTATTAACCGCAGCAATGACAGTAGCAATGGTAGGATGTGGCTCATCTGTAGCTGCAAACACAGTAAATTCCAAGGATGACCTTCCGGGAAAGAAGATTGGTGTACAGCTTGGAACAACCGGAGATACCGATGCAACAGCATACGAAGATCAGGGAAGTACCGTAGAGCGTTACAACAAAGGTTCTGATGCAATCCAGGCATTAAAGACCGGCAAAATCGACTGTGTAATCATCGACAAGCAGCCTGCAGAGGCATTTGTTGAGAAGAACGATGACTTAAAAATCTTAGATGATACCTTTGATGCAGAGGAATATGCAATCTGTATCGCAAAAGATAACACCGATTTAACAGACGAATTCAACAAAGCAATCGAAGAGTTAAAAGCAGACGGAACAATCGATACCATCATCAGCAACTACATTGGTGATGAAATCGGACAGCATCCATATGAGACTCCGGACGGAACAGAGTATCCAAACGGAACACTTACCATGGCAACCAATGCACAGTTTGAGCCGTATGAATATTATGATGGCGACAACGTAGTTGGTATTGATGCAGATATCGCAAAAGCAATCTGTGACAAGCTTGGCTATGAATTAAAGATTGAAGATATGGAATTTGATGCAATCATCGCAGCAGTATCTTCCGGTAAAGCAGACTTCGGTGCAGCAGGAATGACTGTAACAGAAGACCGTCTTAAGAACATTGACTTTACAGATACTTATGCAACAGCAAGCCAGGTTATTATAGTAAGAAATAAATAATCGGTAGTAGGAGGAAAGACCTTGAGCGATTTTTTAAGCAGCTTTCAGCAGGATTTTATAGACAAAGACAGATATCTTTATCTGTTGCGTGGTCTTGGCAATACATTGCTTATTGCAGTGCTTGCAGTACTTCTGGGTATTGTGGTTGGATTTTTGGTCGCAATTATCCGTTCCACTCATGATAAGCATGGTGGATTAAATGTTTTAAACTTTATATGTAAAGTGTATCTTACCATATGGCGTGGAACCCCTACGATGGTACAGCTTTTGATTATGTACTATATTATTCTGGTTGCACTCGATAATAAGATTGCAGTTGCTGTAATCGCTTTTGGTTTGAATTCGGCTGCCTATGTAGCTGAGATCGTACGTTCCGGAATCATGTCTGTAGACGAAGGACAGTTTGAAGCTGGACGAAGCCTTGGATTGAATTATTCCCAGACCATGCGGCTGATTATCCTGCCACAGGCATTTAAGAATGTACTTCCGGCACTGGCAAATGAGTTTATCACTTTACTGAAAGAGACTTCCATCAGTGGATATATTGCAATCCCGGATTTAACCAAGGGTGGCGATATCATCCGTAGCCAGACTTATGACCCGTTCTTACCATTGTTCGGTGTTGCAATTATTTACCTGATAATCGTTATGATTTTAACGGCAGGTGTACATAAACTGGAAACGAGGTTGAGAACAAATGAGCGATAAGAAGGTATTGATTGAAGTAAAGGATTTGTGTAAATCCTTTGGAAATGTAAATGTATTAAATGGTATCTCCACAGAAATCGCCCAGGGAGAGGTAGTAGCCATCATTGGACCATCCGGTTGTGGTAAGTCTACATTCTTACGTTCCTTAAATCTTTTAGAGGAGCCGACTTCCGGTGTGATTACTTTTGAAGGAACAGATATTACAGATAAATCCGTAGACATCAATAAGATGCGTCAGAAGATTGGAATGGTATTCCAGCAGTTCAATCTGTTCCCAAACTATACCGTAAAGGGAAATATCATGTTAGCTCCGGTTCAGACCGGACTTATGAATAAGGAAGAGGCATCCAGACGTGCGGACGAACTTTTGATGAGAGTTGGACTTTCTGATAAGGCAGATACCTATCCGGCAATGCTTTCCGGTGGACAGAAACAGCGTATTGCAATTGCAAGAGCACTGGCAATGAACCCGGATGTCATGTTATTTGACGAGCCGACTTCCGCACTGGACCCGGAAATGGTAGGAGAAGTTCTTGAAATCATGAAAGAACTGGCACAGGACGGCATGACCATGGTAGTGGTAACACACGAGATGGGATTTGCAAGAGAAGTGGCAAGCCGTGTTATGTTTATTAATGAAGGACAGATTCAGGAAGAAAATACACCGGCAGAATTCTTTGCCAATCCGCAGAATCCGCGTTTATGTGACTTCCTTTCCAAGGTATTATAGGGAAACACAGGAAAAATTGGAAATATTAGTTGATAAAAAGTTTTCAAAAGCTATTGCAATCAGAAATAAAATAGTCTATGATAAAACCGTTATATGACTGACGGATAAGTGGAAAAACCACATGAAGTATAACGAAAACGAGCCGACCGTCTGGGCGATGAACCTGGAGGACTGGCTCGTTTTCTTTTGTATGTTATTTTGAACATCAAAAGATATTGACAAAAAAATAACAGTCAGTATATACTAACTACAGTTAAACAAGACTAATTCAAACCAATGAATAAAAAGTCTGTTGACAGTAAATTTAGTAACCATTCAGTGTTCATACTGAATACATTTTTTTAGGAGGATATCGTAATGATCGAAATGAAAGAGTGGGATGGATTCGAAGGACGTCTCTGGAAAGAAGAAATCAATGTTCGTCAGTTCATTCAGGACAACTACACTCCATATGATGGAGATGAGAGCTTTTTAGCTGAGCCGACAGATGCAACCAACAAGCTGTGGGATGCACTTCAGAAATTACAGAAGGAAGAGCGTGCAAAGGGCGGCGTTCTTGATATGGAAACAGAGGTTGTAACCGGAATTACAGCTTATGGCCCAGGCTATATCGATGAAAGCTTAAAAGATTTAGAGCAGGTAGTTGGTCTTCAGACTGACAAACCTTTAAAGAGAGCTTTCATGCCATATGGTGGAATCAAAATGGCTGTTCAGGCCTGCGAGACTTATGGCTATGAAGTAAGTGATAAATTAAAAGAAATCTTCACCAAATATCATAAGACACACAATACAGCAGTATTTGATGCTTATACACCGGAAATGATGAAGGTTCGTCATGCTAAGATTTTAACTGGTCTTCCGGATACATACGGACGTGGACGTATCGTAGGTGATTACCGTCGTGTGGCTTTATACGGACTGGATCACTTAATCGCTGAGAAGAAGAAAGATAAAGCAAACTGCGGATGCGGACAGATGACAGATGATGTAATCCGTTTAAGAGAAGAAATCGCAGAGCAGATTAAATGTCTGGAAGATATGAAGAAACTGGCTGAGATTTACGGATATGACATTTCAAGACCTGCAACCAATGCAAAAGAGGCTGTTCAGTGGTTATACTTCGGATATCTTGCAGCAATCAAAACACAGAACGGTGCAGCAATGTCAGTAGGACGTGTTTCTACATTCCTTGATATTTATATTAAGAGAGATATGGATAAGGGAATTCTTACCGAGCAGCAGGCTCAGGAGCTGATTGACCATTTCACAATGAAACTTCGTATGGTTAAATTTGCACGTATTCCTTCTTACAACCAGTTATTCTCCGGTGACCCTGTATGGGCAACCCTTGATGTAGCAGGAACAGGTGTAGACGGACGTTCCATGGTAACCAAGACAGACTTCCGTTTCCTTCATACTTTAGAGAATATGGGACCGGCACCGGAACCAAACCTTACTGTATTTTATTCATCTAAACTGCCACAGACCTTCCGTGATTATGCAGCACGTATCTCTATTGAAACAAGCTCAATCCAGTATGAGAACGATGATGCAATGAAACCGGTATGGGGCGATGATTACGCAATCTGCTGCTGTGTATCTGCTACACAGACAGGTAAAGAGATGCAGTTCTTCGGCGCTCGTGCAAACCTTGCAAAATGTCTGCTTTACGCAATCAACGGTGGTGTTGATGAGAAATCAGGCGAGCAGGTAGGACCAAACTACGCACCAATTACATCTGAATATCTTGAATATGATGAAGTAATGGCAAAATATGACAAGATGATGGACTGGTTAGTAGACATCTATGTAAATACACTGAACCTGATTCAGTATATGCATGATAAATATTACTATGAAGCAGCAGAGCTTTCTCTGATGGATACTGACTTAAAGAGAACCTTTGCAACCGGTATTGCAGGATTTTCACATGTTATCGATTCTCTTTCTGCAATCAAATATGCAAAAGTAAAAGTTGTACGTGATGAGAACGGACTTGCAAAAGACTTCGAAATTGAAGGAGATTTCCCGAAATACGGAAATGATGATGACCGTGCTGATGAAATCGGAGTATGGCTCCTTAAGACTTTCATGGATAAATTAAAGAAACATCATACTTACCGTGATTCTGAGCCTACAACTTCTATCCTTACCATTACTTCTAACGTAGTATATGGTAAAGCAACCGGAGCTATGCCGGACGGACGTAAAGCCGGCGAGCCGCTTTCACCGGGAGCTAACCCATCTTACGGTGCAGAGCAGAACGGACTTTTAGCTTCCTTAAACTCTCTGACCAAGCTTCCATATGAGTGGGCATTAGATGGTATTTCCAATACACAGACCATCAACCCTGGCGCACTTGGAAACAACGAGAAGGAAAGAATCGATAACCTTGTAAATGTAATGGACGGATATTTTGATCAGGGTGCACATCATCTGAATGTCAATGTATTTGGTAAAGAAAAGCTTATCGATGCAATGGAGCATCCGGAGAAAGAAGAGTACGCAAACTTCACAATCCGTGTATCCGGTTATGCAGTTAAGTTCATCGACCTGACAAAAGAGCAGCAGCTTGATGTTATTGCTCGTACCTGTCATGAGCGTATGTAATTTAAGACAGTAATCGAACTGCGGGAGCATGCAATTTTTCTGCGACTCGCGTAAAGCATAATGTGCAGGCTTAACGAAAAAAGCCTGCACATTTTCATCTGGTATTGTGTGTATAGGAGGCATTATGAGTGAAATAACAGGACGCATCCATTCGGTAGAAAGCTTTGGTTCGGCAGACGGACCGGGCGTAAGATATATTATATTTTTAAAAGGCTGTAATATGAGATGTCAGTACTGCCATAACCCGGATACCTGGGCGAAAGACGGCGGAGAACTGATGACACCGGAAGAAGTGTTAAAAAAGGCACTTCGCTATAAAATATATTGGAAAGAAAAGGGTGGAATCACCGTAAGTGGTGGAGAAGCTCTTTTACAGATAGATTTCGTAACAGAACTGTTCCGGCTGGCAAAAGAAAAAGGAGTAAATACCTGTCTTGATACTTCCGGCAATCCATTTACCATGGAAGAACCATTTAAAAGTAAATTTGATGAGCTGATGAAATATACCGACCTCTTTATGTTAGACATTAAGCATATTGATGATGCGGCACACCGGAAACTCACCGGACAGACCAATCAGAATATTTTGGAAATGGCAACCTATCTATCAGACCATGGCAAAGCAATGTGGATTCGTCATGTGCTGGTGCCGGGCATTACCACAGAAGAGGGCGAGCTTCACCAATTAAGAAGTTTTCTTGATACCCTTAAGACAGTAGAGCGTGTGGAAGTGCTGCCATATCATACCTTAGGTGTCTTTAAATGGAAGGAACTTGGAATTCCATACCAGTTAGAAGACGTAGACCCGCCTACAAAGGAGCAGATAGACAGAGCAAAAGAGATTCTTGGGGCACTGTAAAAATATAAGAAAATAGATAAGAGAATAGATACGGAAAGAGAAGCAGCATTACAGGAAAGTGAAACGGTAATGCTGCTTTTTAGATTCTTACGATAATGCGGGTAAGATATTCACTCCGTTTATCCGTCATGGTAGCGTTAATCAGTTCTTCTTCATAGAATTTGCCATCGGATGAAGTAATCTGATGCTGCTTCATGTAGCTGCGCAGCCGGTCATAAGAAAGTGAAATATTATCCCAGTCTCCCAGATGATAAGCGGCAAGACATTTAGAAGCCGGAAGAATCCGGTAGGGCATTTTCTTTGGGGGAGTCTGCATGGCAAGGCATACCTCATGGTAAAGATTGCGGGCACCCCGGGCAAGGTCATGCTCCGTCTGGATATAAAGTACCGTAAAACCGGTGGTTTCCTTACTTTCATAATAGGAGTTGAGAAGCTCACTTACTTTTACCGAGATGGTCTTATCATCGGAAGAACTGATGGAGTGAGCTGCAATATAAAACCTCGGCAGCGTAATTTCTTCGATGACATCCGGCTTTGTAGTAAGACTTGTCTCAATTCGTTTCTGCTGTCTTTGAATCCATTTCTGCTTTTCCTTTAATGCGCGGATCTGCTGCTCGATAACTGCATTTTCTTTTGTAAGAAGTGTTTCATAATTTTCCGGGCTGCGGTGCTCCATATATTCTTTAATTTCCGGCAGTGGCATGCCAAGCTCCCGGAGTGTGATAATGGCATCTAATGCGTCCATCTGGCGGATGGTATAGTAGCGGTAGTCATTTTCCCCGCGGGCTTCCGGCGAGAAAATGCCGAGCTGGTCATAATGAAACAGTGTATTCTTGGTAGTGCCCATCATCCGGGCAACTTCTCCTGTCGTCAGATATTCATTTCTGTTCATTTGAAAAAATCTCCTTGACTATATGGTAACCATATAGTTTATGATAGCAAATAGTGATGCATAAGACAAGGAGGTTATTATGTCGAATTCGTTAAATCAGAACTTTAAAACATTATCATTATTGAAATTTGCATTACCATCCATGATTATGATGGTATTTATGTCACTGTATACAATTATAGATGGAATCTTTGTGTCAAGACTGGTAGGAGAAAGTGCTCTTTCGGCAGTCAATATTGTATGGCCGGTAATCTGTATTCTCATTGCCATCGGTGTCATGTTGGCAACCGGTGGAAGTGCAGTAGTAGCAAGAAAAATGGGGGAAGGCGATGAAAAGGGAGCCTGCGCGGACTTTACATTTCTTGCGGTGGTAGGAGTTGGCATCAGCCTTGTATTGCTGGTTATCGTATTACTTTTTTATAAACCGATGGTATATGCGTTAGGAGCAGATGAATCCTTATTTGAGAACGGGAAAATTTATCTTATTTATATGATGTATTTTGGACCATGCTGTATTTTGCAGAGTTTATTTCAGTGTTTCTTTGTAACTGCAGGAAAACCTGCATATGGTCTGGGCTTAATTATTGCAGGCGGTGTAGCCAATGCTGTTTTGGATTATGTATTTATGGGACCGCTGCAGAT
Source organism: uncultured Lachnospiraceae bacterium (assembly GCA_900315735.1). Lineage (GTDB taxonomy): Bacteria > Bacillota > Clostridia > Lachnospirales > Lachnospiraceae > Roseburia_C. The sequence goes on from ONAD01000038.1 coordinate 13,578, forward strand.
GGGAATCGCCGGAGCTGCCATTGCCACCGGAATCGGACAGATGATTCCTGGTTACTATTCACAGTCGATTTGCTGACACGATAAATAGAGCGGAGCTATAACGCCGCTTTTTCGCTCGATATTCTGATGTGTATTCAGGGAGGTGATGC
>ONAD01000015.1 GCA_900315735.1 uncultured Lachnospiraceae bacterium
TTTTTTCTGTTTGCCATAATAAAAGGCCTCCTATGATTTAATATTTTATCATAGAAGACCTTTGTATTGTCTAATTTACAGAGATTTTTTCACAGGCTCGTGTTCCCTGTAACTTATCAACCATATCAGTTCATTATAAAAATCTCAGATTTTTGTCTTGACAACTGAGCCACTATACTACCTCTAAAATCACTTCTAAAAAAGGAGATAGGTTTATATATTGAAAAATCAATATCTTTAAATTTGATATAGGAAAGATTCCTACATGTATAATCATCATTTTCATTAATTACTATATTTTCCATTTTAGAAAGAAATTTCATATAAACCTCATTTCTGTCAATTGACTTAATCTATAATTAGTATCGCACATTGTTTCCAACGGATAATACCGGATTATCCATCATTTCAAGCCATAACAATCCATAATTAACAATTCCAAACAGCGCTCGTTTAAATTCTGCTATCCTCATCTGTCATTTCGTGTTACAATAATTTCGCACAGAAAAATCCACATGAGAGGATGTGAACATCATGTGTAATTTGAGTCAGGGAATAAAAGAAGATGGGATGGCAGAAATCTTTGCACGCATGAGCAGAAAAGGTTATTCACCAGAGCAGATTGCAGAGATGACAGATACAGACGTAAGAGAAGTAAAAGCACTCCTGCAAAGAATAAAATAGAAATATAATATAGAATAAATATACCCCCCTAAAAGGACTGTTAGAAAGGCAAAAACACCGTAAAAATGCTGCCAATTCTAACAGTCCTTTTCGATTTTTACCCCACCCTGAAATTCTTCCTCGGATGTTTGTTCATCAGAATGTCCCGCTGCTTTGCTGTGGAAACATGGGTGTAGATTTCCGTGATGTGGATGGAACTGTGACCAAGCATTTCCTGGATGTAGCGGATATCCACATCGGCTTCTAAGAGGCTGGTGGCGAAGGTGTGGCGGAACATATGAGGAGTGATGTGCATATCAATGGAAGCAAGGCTGCAGTATTTCCGGATGGTTCGACGGACATACTGGTCGGAGAGCGGACGTCCTGCCTGGTTGACGAAGAAGCGGTTGGTACGCTTAATATCAGGAAGGTAACATTTCCGGTATTCCAGCAGGGTGTGGACAACATCGTCATTGCCAATCTGGAGGAGCCGCTCTTTGGAACCTTTGCCGAAGATAAGCAGAGTCCGGTTGGAAAGGTTGATGTCATCCGGTGTGATGGAACACAGCTCAGAGATTCGGATGCCGGTGGCGAAGAGCAGCTCGATAACAGCAGCATCCCGGAGTGCATTTTTACGCTGGAAATCGGTAGCGGCGTAGGAGTATTGGTGATAGATAGAAGATAAAAGCAGTTCAATCGTAGGAAGCGGGATGGTTTTGGGCAGAATCACCGGTTCCCGGAATTTGATATGCAATTTGTTAAAAGGATTGGAGACAATGCGGTCGCGGTAGTCGAGGTAGTGGAAAAAGGCTTTGAGGGAGGCAAGCTTTCGTTTCACAGTTTTCGGTTTGAATTGTTCGTGAAGAGTTGCAATATAGGATTCTAATATGGCGGGAGAAAGTTCGGATATACTGGAGAGGGAAGGAAAGGCAGCCGCAAGGCTGGTACCAAACTGTGTAAGGTCGATGCGGTATGCTTTTAAGGTTTTGTCATCAAGGCGTTTCTGGGTGCGGCAGTAGGTTAAATACTGGTTCATTTCAAAGTTAAAATCATGCATAATAAATACTCCTTTGTATGTGGCAGGAGGCTGTCCTGCCTGAATATAGATATAAGAGTATATCATAGAAAAATTTTTTATAAAAATTTCCAACTTCATATTGACAATTTGAAATCCCAAGCGTATCATGAACATATGAACAAATGCTCATATGTTAAAACGACCTGGAGGTGAGAAGATGGCAATAAATGATGTAGAATGCTGTGAAGAAAATTGCATTCATGCAGAGCTTCTGAAGAAGGCACGGGAGAAGATGCCGGATGAAGATGAGTTATATGATCTGGCAGAGCTTTTTAAGGTATTTGGTGATTCCACCAGAATCCGGATTCTGTTTGTGCTGTTTGGCTCGGAAGTATGTGTCTGCGATTTGGCGGAGACACTAAATATGACGCAGTCGGCGGTATCCCATCAGTTAAAAATCTTAAAACAGGCAAAGTTAGTCAGCAGCAGGCGGGAAGGTAAATCTGTATTTTATTCACTGGCAGATGAACATGTAAGAACCATTATCGACCAGGGCAGAGAACATATTGAAGAATGAGGAGGATATTATAATGAAGAAAAAATTTAAATTGGAAGACTTAGACTGTGCAAACTGTGCAGCAAAAATGGAAGACGCAATCAAGAAAATTTCGGGAGTCAATGATGCTGTAGTAAGCTTCATGACACAGAAAATGACCATCGATGCAGAAGATGAGCGTTTTGAAGAAATTATGGATGAAGTAGTAAAGACATGTGCAAAGGTAGAACCGGACTGCCGGATTCTGCGATAGGAGATAGCTTATGACAAAGAATCAGAAAAAAATGCTGGAGCGTATTCTGGTTACCGGTGTGTTATTTGTAGCACTTCTGGTATTGGAACACGTTGGTATCTTAGAACAGATTACACAGCCAGTCCTGATTTTTATTATTTATCTTGTGCCGTATCTTTTGATTGGCTATGATATTATATTTAAAGCATTTCGGAATATCAGTCATGGACAGGTATTTGATGAGAACTTTCTGATGATGATTGCAACGTTTGGAGCATTTGGAGTACGGGAGTATTCCGAGGGTGTTGCAGTTATGCTGTTCTATCAGATTGGAGAACTTTTCCAGGGCTATGCAGTTGGAAAATCCAGACAGTCTATTGCAGATATGATGGACATTTGTCCGGAATATGCCAATGTGGAAGAGGATGGCAAATTAGTCCAGGTAGATCCGGATGACGTGGAAATCGGCACAGTCATCGTGGTAAAGCCGGGCGAGCGTATTCCACTGGATGGAATTGTAGTAGAAGGTGAGTCCATGGTCGATACTGCGGCACTGACCGGAGAATCTGTTCCAAGAAGAGCAGCAGAAGGTGATGAAATCATCAGCGGCTGTGTCAATGGAAGCGGTACTTTAAAGGTAAAAGTAACAAAAGCATTCGAAGATTCCACAGTATCCAAGATTCTGGAACTGGTGGAGAATGCCAGCAGCAAGAAAGCAAGAGTGGAGAATTTTATCACCAGATTTGCAAAATATTACACTCCGGTTGTTACCATTGGAGCAGTAATTCTTGCAATCCTGCCACCGATTATTTTAGGCGGCGGCTGGGCTGAGTGGATTCAGAGAGCCTGTATTTTCCTTGTTATTTCCTGCCCGTGTGCCCTTGTAATCTCAGTCCCATTGGGATTCTTCGGCGGTATCGGAGCATCTTCTAACTTAGGTGTTCTGGTAAAAGGAAGTAACTATTTAGAGGCAGTGGCTGAGATGACCACTATCGTATTTGATAAAACCGGTACACTGACCAAAGGCGAGTTCAAGGTATCTGAGGTACTTCCGGTAAATGGAAGCAAAGAGGAACTCTTAGAGCTTGCGGCTCATGTAGAAGGATATTCTAATCATCCAATTGCTAATTCCGTGCGTGAAGCCTATGGCAAAGAACCGGATATGAACCGGGTAAATGGAACGGAAGAAATTGCCGGACATGGAATTCATACATTTGTAGATGGAAAAGAAGTATGGCTTGGAAATGCCAAAATGATGGCAGCCCGGAATATTTCCTATACCGAAAACAGCAGTGCCGGAACCGTAATTTATGTTGCGGTAGATGGAGCGTTTGCCGGAACAATTGTAATTTCCGATTCCATTAAGGAGGGCGTAAAAGAAGCTATCCATAGCATGAAGAAGGTTGGCGTCAAGAAATGCGTTATGCTGACCGGAGACCGTAAGGCAGCAGCACAGGCAGTAGCAGATGAACTGGGACTGGATGAAGTGCATGCAGAATTACTGCCGGGTGACAAAGTAAGTGAGGTTGAAGCACTTCTAAAGGAACAGCATGAGAAAGAAAAACTTGCATTTGTCGGTGATGGTATCAACGATGCACCGGTACTGACCAGGGCAGATATTGGAATTGCAATGGGAAGTATGGGTTCCGATGCAGCCATTGAAGCTGCAGATGTAGTTCTTATGGATGATGATGTGCGAAAGATTGCATCTCTTGTGAAGATTGCAAGAAAGACCCTTACCATTGTGCGCCAGAATATCGTATTTGCACTTGGCGTAAAAGCAATTGTGCTGGTACTTGGTGCATTGGGTATTGCTAATATGTGGGAAGCAGTATTTGCAGATGTAGGTGTATCTGTCATTGCAATTTTAAATTCCATGCGGACACTGCGCATTGCAAAGAAATAGTATAAAGGCGTTTATTGAGAAAAAGAATCAGTAAACGCCTTTCTTTTACCAAACGGATAGGCTATACTAACAAAAGTTACAAAAAGCTAACAGGAAGTTGGAAATAGTACAGCATTGGGAAAGAGGGAAGCAGGAGTAACAAAATAAAAGAACTGAAAAAAGAGTCAGAAAAGAAAAAGGAGGATGAATATGTTTCTGGAGATTCAGGATTTGAAAAAAAGTTTTGGACAGGGAGAGGCAAAAACAGAAGTTTTGAAGGGAATTAATTTCTCTGTTGAAAAAGGTGAGATTTGCGTATTGTTAGGACCGTCCGGTTCCGGTAAATCAACACTTTTGAATATTATCGGAGGAATTGACAGCGCAGACAGCGGCTATATTTCCATCAATGGAGAGAAAACAGCAGATATGAACGAAAAGGCGCTGACGAATTACCGCCGCCGCCATTTAGGATATGTATTTCAGATGTATAATCTGATCCCAAACCTCAATGTGAAGGAAAATATCGAGGTAGGAGCATATCTGAGTGATAAATCATTAGACATTGACGAATTGCTTAAGACACTGGGACTTTATGAGCATCGTCATAAGCTGCCAAACCAGTTATCCGGTGGACAGCAGCAGCGTACAGCCATCGGCCGTGCCATTGTAAAGAACCCGGATATTCTGCTCTGTGATGAGCCGACCGGAGCACTGGATTACAATACATCCAAAGAGATTTTGAAGCTGATTGAGGATGTAAATCAGAAATATGGAAATACCGTTATTATGGTTACCCATAATGATGCCATCAAAAACATGGCAGACCGTGTCATTAGGCTGCGTGATGGACAGATTCGAAAGGATTACACCAATGAAGTGAAGATTCCTGCACAGGAACTTGACTGGTAAAGGCGGTGATGAAAGTGAAGAGTCCATTAAGAAAACGAATTCCAAGGGAATTGAAAACAGATTTTGGAAAATATCTTGTGATTTTCCTGTTCCTGACAGCTACTATCGGATTTGTATCGGGATTTCTGGTGGCAGGAAGCAGTATGATAACTGCCTATAATGAGAGTTTTGAAAAGTACAATATTGAAGACGGTAATTTCGAACTGATGGAAGAAGCTGACGATACGCTGCTTACAGAACTGGAAAAAGAAGGCGTAACAATTTATGAGAATTACTATCTGGAAGAAGCGGTGGTAAATGGCAAGTCAGACAGTACCCTCCGTATTTTTAAACCAAGAAACGAAGTGGACAAAGTATGTCTGATGGATGGAGAAATGCCGCAGCAGGAAGATGAAATTGCAATTGACCGGATGTATGCGGACAATAATTCCTTAAAAGTAGGAGGTATCATTAAAGTAGGCGGCGAGAAAAAGACCATCAGTGGTCTGGTGGCATTATCGGATTACAGTGCGCTGTTTTCCGATAGCAAGGATCTGATGTTTGATGCCATAAAATTTGGCGTTGCCATTGCCACAGAGGATGCCTTTGATGCTTATGGTACCGGAAATCTCCATTACAGCTATTCCTGGAAATATGAAAAAACTCCGGCTGATGATACGGAAGCAAAAGAGAAAGCAGAAGATTTTATGAAAGTGCTGAGCAGTAAGGCGGTAATAGCAGCATACATACCGGCATTTTCCAATCAGGCAATTCATTTTACGGGAGATGATATGGGTGGAGACAAAACAATGGTAATGACGTTGTTATATATCCTGATAGCGATTATGGCATTTGTCTTTGCAGTTACCACCAATAATACGATTACAAAAGAAGCGGCAGTCATCGGAACGCTGCGGGCATCCGGCTATACCAGAGGAGAACTGCTGCGGCATTATCTGCATCTTCCGGTATTGGTGACAATCGTAGCAGCAATTATTGGAAATATACTTGGCTATACCGTATTTAAAAATATGGTAGCAGATTTGTACTATGGAAGCTATAGTCTGCCGACCTATCATACCATCTGGAATGGGGATGCGTTTATCCTGACAACGGTGATTCCGGCAATCATAATGATTGTTATTAATCTGCTTTTGATTTCTTCCAAACTGCGTATTTCACCACTGAATTTCCTGCGCAGGGATTTGAGCAGAAGAAAGCGGAAAAAAGCAGTAAAACTGCCGCATTTCAAATTCTTTAACCGGTTCCGTATCCGTATTATTTTACAGAACCGTGCGGGCTACCTGACTTTATTTATCGGTATTGCTTTTGCAGAAATTCTGCTGGTTTTCGGCATGATGATGTCACCACTTTTAGACCATTATCAGGATGAAGTGCTGTCCCACATGCTTGCAGATTATCAGTATGTATTAAAAGCACCGGTTCCAACGGAAACAGATGGCGCAGAGACTTATCTTGCCGGTAGTTTAAAGACAATGCCGACAGAATTCAGCAGCGAAGAGGTCAGCGTCTATGGAGTTGAAAAAGACAGTGCTTATGTTGATATTGATTTCCCAAAAGAAGGTGTTTACATTTCGGATAGTTATGCAGAAAAATACCGGCTTGCAGAAGGCGATACCATTGAGTTAAAGGAAACTTATGGAGATAAGAAATACAAGTTTAAGGTGGCTGGAATCTATGAGTATCCGGCAGCGGTGGCAATTTTTATGCCGGAAGAGGAATATCGGGATGTATTCGATAAAGAGGAGGATTATTTCAATGGATATTTCTCTGATAAGAAGATTACTGATATTGAGGATGCCTATATCATGACGACCATTACAGAAGATGACCTCACCAAGGTATCAAGACAGTTTGATGTATCTATGGGCGGCATGTTCTATCTGATGAATGTATTTTCCGTTGCACTGGCAGCAATCCTTATTTACCTGATGACAAAGCTGATTATCGAGCGGAACGCTTCATCCATATCCATGGTTAAGATATTGGGTTACAACACCCGGGAAATCGGGAAACTGTATCTGACAGCCACCACCTGGATTGTGGTAATATCCGTTATCCTGGGTGAAGCAATTGCTACCGAGACCATTAATGTCATCTACCGGGCAATGATGAGTGATTACTCCGGCTGGCTGAGCATCTACTATGACCCGAACATCTACTGGAAAATACTGCTAATGGTACTGGCAGCATACTTCGTAGTGGCATTGTTCTGCCTTCGGAAGATTCGGAAGATACCGATGGACGAAGCTTTGAAGAATGTAGAGTAGAACTTGAAAATGTAATATTGCAGCGAAACTGCTGGTATTTTTATACAAGTATATTTTCATCCCACCCAGCCAAACTAAACCATATCAGACTAACTGAAATTCTTAATATGATAAAGAATTCTCACCACGCACATTTTATGTTGACAACAGAAATGTAATTAGTTATGATAAACACAAGTTAGGAATAGCTAACTAGAGCGAAAGGAAAAGAAGATATGAGTACAGAGATTCTGGAAATTGTACAACAGATGGATTTACACAATGCAGAGACGCAGTTAGCGTTACAATGTGCCCCATTGATCGCAAGAGTAAAGATATCCAATCTCTTAGTCGTTTCAACAGGCATGGAGGATGCGGTAAAACAGTGCCTGAGAAAATCCGGAATTTCATTCCTGCTACTGCTCAGGACCAGGGAAAAAGCTCGTTACCTTCTTTTTCGGAAGAAACCGTTGGAGGCGTATCTGATGCGTAAAGAGATACGAGAGCTGCTGCAGGAGTCTGGTTATCAGGACTTTACGCTCGGAAATATTCTCAGTACGTTTCAGAAACGTTACCAGGGTTATATGTGCGGAGAACCTGGTTTTCCTCATGAAATGGGAGTGCTGCTTGGCTATCCGGTAGAAGATGTAAGAGGGTTTATGGAACAGAATGGACAGAATGCACTCTATCAGGGTTACTGGAAAGTGTATGCGCACGTTCCGGAAAAGAAACGTCTTTTCGCACGTTATGATATGGAAAAAGAGACCATCATCCAGCTTCTCTCCAATGGAGTGGGAATGCGGGACATCATTGGTATTTATAATGACAGCATGCCGCAGAAAGCGGCTGTTTAGGAGGTAGAAAAAATGAGTAAGATTCAGGTAGTTTATTGGACACAGTCAGGAAACACACAGGCAATGGCTGAGGCTGTTGGAAGAGGAATTGAAGCAGCTGGCAAAGAAGCAGAGGTTGTTGATGTAAGTACAGCTGATATGGATGCATTAAAAGCTTCTTCCGTATTTGCGATGGGATGTCCTGCAATGGGTGCAGAAGTCTTAGAAGAAGGCGAGATGGAACCATTCGTTGAAGAAGTAGAAGGCTTTGCAGCAGGAAAGAAAATCGCATTATTCGGTTCTTACGGATGGGGCGATGGACAGTGGATGCGTGACTGGGTAGACCGTATGACAAGTGCAGGAGCAACCGTTGTAAATGGCGAAGGTGTGATTTGTCAGGAAGCACCGGATGACGATGCAGTCGCTGCATGCGAAAGCTTAGGCAAACAGTTAGCAGGAATGTAAATTCCAAAAACAAAATCATTTCCGTAGGGTACAAACAAATTGTATTATATATCATAACCAGAAGAAGTCTTGCAGAAAACTGCAAGGCTTTTTCACATTTTATAAACAGCTGCATATACTGATAAGAAGGACTGGAAACAGGTGAAAGAATGAAAGTATTGAATCCGGGAGAACGCTCCGTGCTGGTACAGTATGTGCAGCTGGCATTAAACCGTGCAGGATATGACATAAGGAAAGATGGAATTTTGGGAGAGAATACCTGCAGGGCATTGCAGCAGTTTTTAAGGAAAAAGAGCGGGGAAGAATTTAACTGTAAAATAGATGATGTAGTGTGGGGGAAGCTTTTCCCCTATTTAAAAGGATATACGATGCATGAAATAAAATCCGGTGATACATTATGGGGTATTGCGGCAAATTATGACACCAGTGTATCAGCAATTATGACAGCCAATCCAACAGTAAATCCGCTGGCACTGCGGACCGGAAGTATTCTTGCAATTCCATTCTCTTTTTCGCTTGTAGCAGAAGATGTGGCTTACACTTCTTATCTCAATGACTGGATATTGGAAGGGCTTACGGTACGCTATCCTTTCTTGGTTCAGGGAAATATTGGAAAAAGTGCGATGGGAAAGGAAATTCCCTATCTTCGGATTGGAACAGGAGAGCGGGAAGTCTTTTACAGTGGAGCATATCATGCCAACGAATGGATTACCACACCGGTCCTGCTTAAATTTGCGGAAGAATATGCCCATGCATTTGCGGCGGGACGCATGCTTTATACGGTGCAGGCAGCGTGGCTTTTTTATGGATTTTCCCTGTATCTTGTTCCCATGGTAAACCCGGATGGCGTGGATTTAGTGAATGGGGTATTGGAAGAGGGTGCATCCTTAGAAGAGGCAGAGCGCATTGCAGCTGATTATCCGAAGATTCCATTTCCGGATGGATGGAAAGCCAATATAGAAGGAATTGATTTGAATCTGCAATTTCCGGCGGGCTGGGAAAATGCCAGAAACATTAAATTTGCCATGGGATTTACAACACCGGCACCAAGAGATTATGTGGGAGAGGCTCCCCTTGTGGCACCGGAAAGCCGCAGTGTCTATGAATTTACAAGAGCCCATGATTTTTCGTTAATTCTGGCATATCATGCCCAGGGAGAAGTGATTTACTGGCGGTATCTTGACTATGAGCCGGCAAATTCCAGAAGAATTGCAGGATACTTTGGTGAGGTCAGCGGGTACCGGGTGGAAGAGACGCCCTCTACATCTGGTTATGCCGGTTTCAAAGACTGGTTTATTCAGGAATACAATCGTCCCGGCTATACCATTGAGGTGGGAATGGGGGTAAGCCCGCTTCCGATGAGCCAGTTTGCCGGAATCTATGAAGATAACCGTCTGATTTTAGAAGGCGGAATGACGGAACTTGTGCGATAACCGGGGATGTGTTATATTGTAGCAGAGAAAAGATGAGGAAACTGGAGCGTAAGATGAACACAGCATACAGCTATGAGATACAGCCGCTGGATGAACATTCCATAAGCATAGAGCGTGTATATGGGACAACACCGGTTGTTGTAATTCCAGATCAGATAGATGGATTCACAGTAAAGAGAATAGGCGCATATTGTTTTTCGGAAAGCAAACATGTTCCGGCAGATGCCGTTACCATCGGCGGAGTGGACAGTTTTATGAAAGCATTATGTGGAAATGATATCGAAGAAATTTCTTTGCCGGATTCCGTGGAACAAATTGGGAATCTGGCATTTTATAATTGCCGCAAATTACGAACACTTACCATGGGGCGTTTCTTAAAAGAATTAGGAAGCGATGCCTTTATGAACTGCCGGAGCTTAAAGCGGCTGGTGCTTCGTTCTTCCATGGAAGAAGCCAGTGGCGCACAGCTTATCTTAAATCAGGTTCGGGCTGATTTGGAAGTGGAATTTAAGGAAGCCTTATTTTTCTATCCGGAATATTACGATTCCTATGAAGAAATCGGACCGGCGCATATATTTGCACTGAATATTGCGGGGGAAGGTTTCCGGGCAAGACAGTGTTTTCATGAGCGGATGGTAGATGCTGCCGCATACGATATGATATTTGAGCGGATCTGCATTGAGGAGAAGATGTGGACTGCAGCCAGAATGGCACTTTGCAGACTGGCATATCCGGTGGAATTAAAGGAAGAAGCCCGTGAACGTTATCTTTCTTATTTAAAAGAACATGCCAGTGAGGTATGCGATGTTTTGATTCAGAAAAAAGATTTAGCATTATTAGAGCTGATATGCCGGCTTCAGGTGATGGAGCGGGGTGGAATCACTGCATTAATCGAGCAGGCGGCAGAAGCCGGCTGGGCAGAAGGCAGTGTCAGCTTAAGTGGCTGGCAGCAGAAATATTATAAGGAAGAAGCAGCTTCTTCCTGTTATGATATTGAGTGGTAAAAACAGCAGAAAATTAAGAAAATATGCAGTGGCAGAAAGGAGTAGAAGATGGCGCATATTAAGACCCAGACCGAATGGGAAAATGATATGTCTGTAAAAATCTTGCAGCATGCAAGAAGTGAAATCTATCTGGATTTGCGATATCTTGATGTGGCACTTTCTGCATTGAAGCCTCAGGCAATGGAAGGCTTAGAGACAATGGCTACGGACGGAGAGAGTCTTTTTTTCTCAGCAGGACAGGTAATACGCGTATTCCGGAATAATCCGGCATTTATGAACCGGGCGTACCTGCACACGATATTGCACTGTATTTTTTCACACTTATTTTTAAAAGGAAACAGAGATACGAAGCTTTGGAATCTTGCCTGCGATATTGTAGTGGAGCAGACCATTGACGGCATGGACAAGCCCTGTACCAGGCGCGCATTAAGCTTTCTGCGGCAGCAGACCTATGAAGCATTGAAAGGTGAGGGGCGGATTTCTGCAGCAGTGGTATACCGCTGGCTGCGGGGAAAATCCATGGAAGAGCTTCTTGCCTTAAATCATGAATTTTATACGGATGACCACCGTTTCTGGAAAGAGGAAACCGGCAATGGCGCGGCATCTGCAGCCAGAAATAAATGGAATAAGATAGCAAGGCAGACCAGTATGGCAAAGAAGCGGCATGGAGATGAGCCGGAAAAGGGAGAAGAACTTCTGATGACACAGATCAGTGCTGCGAAAAGCCGCCGGAGTTATAAGGAATTTTTACAGAAATTTTCCATACTGCAGGAAGAATTAAAATGCAATCCCGATGAGTATGATTTGAATTATTATACCTATGGGCTGCGGCTTTATAAGAATATGCCCCTGATAGAACCGGTGGAGAGCCGGGAAGTAAAGAAAATCCGGGAATTTGTAGTGGTGGTAGACACCAGTTATTCCACCAGCGGCAGTTTAATCAAAGGCTTTTTAAATGAGACATTTGGCATTTTATCCCAGCAGAACAGCTTCTTTCGAAGATGCAGAATCCGGATTATCCAGTGCGATGATAAAGTGGAAATGGATGAGGTAATCAGTAGTCAGGAAGAAATGGAGCGGCTGCTAAAAAGCTTTCAGGTAGTGGGCGGCGGAAATACGGATTTTCGACCGGCGTTTACTTATGTAAACCAACTAATCAAAGAAGGAAGCATCCGGCATCTGGATGGACTCTTGTACTTTACCGATGGCAAGGGCATTTATCCGGTAAAGAAGCCGGAATATAAGACCGCATTTTTATTCTTGGGAGCCTATGATGAGACGGCAGTACCGCCATGGGCAATGCGGCTGCAGCTGGAGCCGGAAGAGCTGGAACAGAATGCATGAGAGAAATAATATAGATTGGAAGAAAACAGATGAATATCAAACAGGCAAAGGAAGAAATCAAACATACCGTAACAGCATATTTGAAAAAGGATGATGAGGGCAGATATAAGATTCCTCTGATTCGTCAGAGACCGGTCTTATTAATGGGACCGCCGGGAATCGGCAAGACCCAGATTATGGAGCAGATTGCAGAGGAGTGCAAAATCGGACTGGTAGCATATACGATTACCCATCATACCAGACAGAGTGCAGTAGGACTTCCTTTTATCAAAGAAATGGAATTTGCAGGCAAAGAGTATTCCATAACGGAATATACCATGAGTGAGATTATTGCCAGCGTATATCGGAAAATCGAGGAAGGCTGTCCGGAAGGAATCCTTTTCATAGATGAGATTAACTGTGTGTCAGAGACACTGGCACCGACCATGTTACAGTTTTTGCAGTGCAAGACCTTTGGTAATCAGGCAGTGCCGGAGGGCTGGATTATTGTTGCAGCAGGCAATCCGCCGGAATACAATAAATCGGTGCGGGAATTTGATATGGTAACCCTGGACCGTGTCCGCTGTATGCAGGTAGAGGCAGACCTTGGTGTTTGGAAAGCTTATGCCAGATCAAGACATATCCATGGTGCAATTTTAAGCTATCTTGAGCTTCGCCCAAAGAATTTCTACCGGGTGGAAGCAGATGTAGACGGCTTGCAGTTTGTCACAGCAAGAGGCTGGGAGGACTTAAGCATTCTGATGCAGACCTATGAAGAAATGGGGCTTCCGGTAGATGAAACCGTTGTAGGAGAATTTTTACATCATAAGGATGTGGCAGAGGATGCGGCAGCATATTTTGATTTATACCAGAAATATAAGGATGACTATGGAATTCCGTTAATATTGGAAGGAAAGATTCGGCCGGAAGTATTTGCCCGGATTTATGATGCAGCTTTTGATGAAAGACTCAGCGTGGTCAATCTTTTGTTGGACGGATTACAGAATCTGTTCCGAAGCTATGGAAAAGAAAAGGCTAAGACAGACCGCGACTTTGCAGCTTTGAAAGAATACCGTAATTCCGAAGGGGCAAAGAAAGAAGTTTTTGAGGAAAAAAAGGCAGCCTTTGATATACAGAGAAAGACATTAGAAGCAATCGAAGAAAAGACCGCAGCAGCCTTAGAGCATGCGTTTGATTTTATGGAGCAGGCATTTGAGGGCGGCCAGGAAATGGTGGTATTTGTAACAGATCTTGCTACCGTGGCAGAATCCGCAAGATTCTTAGCCGAGCACAACTGCGACCGCTATTTACAGTATAATCAGGAGCTGCTGATTGGAAGCAAGCGGGCAGAGCTTTTAGCCGAGCTGAACCGGGACTAGTTGTACAGCGTAAAAAAATGTCAGAAAGGATACCTTTAAACATGAAGAAGCTGGTAATCGGAATTCTTGCACATGTAGATGCAGGAAAGACAACATTATCGGAAAGTATGTTGTATACAAGCGGAAGCATACGCCATCTGGGAAGAGTGGATAATAAGGATGCATATCTTGACAATAATGCCATGGAGCGGGAGCGTGGAATTACAATTTTCTCAAAGCAGGCAGAATTTTCCTGGAAAGATATGGCAATCACTTTGTTGGATACACCGGGGCATGTGGACTTTTCTGCGGAGATGGAGCGGACTCTTAAAGTGCTTGATTATGCAGTGCTGGTCATCAGCGGAGCCGATGGTGTGCAGGGACATACCAGAACGCTGTGGCGTCTGTTAAAACTTTATCAGGTTCCGGTATTCTTATTTATCAATAAAATGGATCAGCCGGGAGCGGATAAAGAGGCTCTTTTATGGGAAATCAAGGAGCATTTAGACGGCAACTGCATTGACTTTACACAGGAGCAGAACGAAGGCTTCTATGAAGAGGCGGCTATGTGCGAAGAAGCAGCCATGGAGAAATTCTTATCGGAAGGAAGTCTTGCATCCAATGACCTTGCACAAATGATTGCAAAGCGGGAGCTTTTCCCCTGCTATTTTGGCTCTGCATTAAAGGTGCAGGGTGTGGAAGAACTGTTAGACGGACTTTACGAATATGGCAGGACACCTAAGTATCCGGAAAAATTTGGTGCAAAAATCTTTAAAATCGCAAGAGAAGAACAGGGAAACCGGCTGACTTATCTTAAGGTAACCGGCGGAACTCTTCGTGTAAAGGATATGCTTAATGGCAAAGCCGGAGAAGAAGAGTGGGCGGAAAAGGTCAATCAGCTCCGCATCTATTCTGGAGAAAAATATGAGGCAGTATCCGAGGCGGCAGCAGGCACGGTCTGTGCCGTTACCGGACTGACGAAGACCTATCCGGGAGAAGGACTTGGCATTGAAGAAGAGTCCATACTTCCGGTCTTAGAGCCGGTACGCAGTGTGAAGCTGATTTTACCAAAGGAAGTTCCGGTGGCGGTCATGCTGCCAAAATTAAAGCAGTTAGAGGAAGAAAATCCGGAATTGCATATTGTATACCGGGAAGAAACCGGAGAGATTCTCATTAAGCTGATGGGCGAAGTACAGCTTGAAATCTTGCAGAAACTAATTAAAGAACGCTACGGCATAGTAGTGGAATTTGGCGAAGAAAAGATTATTTATAAAGAAACCATCCGCAATACTGTAGAAGGAGTCGGACATTTTGAACCACTGCGCCATTATGCGGAAGTACATCTTCTGTTAGAGCCGGGTGAGCGCGGAAGCGGACTGTGTTTTCAGACAGACTGCAGTGAAGATATTCTGGATAAGAACTGGCAGCGGCTGATACTGACCCATCTTGCAGAGCAGGAACACAAGGGCGTATTAACCGGTTCAGCCATTACAGATATGAAGATTACCGTGGTGTCCGGTCGTGCACATCCGAAGCATACCGAGGGCGGAGATTTCAGGCAGGCAACTTACCGTGCCGTAAGACAGGGACTGATGGAAGCAGATTCTGTACTACTGGAGCCTTATTATGCGTTTCGCCTGGAAATACCGGAAGAATGTCTGGGGCGTGCAATGCATGACATGGAGCAGCGCAACAGTAAAATGGACGCTCCGCAGATAGAAAATGGAATGGCACTGCTTACCGGAAGCGGTCCGGTATCGAAGCTTTCCGATTATCAGAAGGAATTAAATACCTATGCAAAAGGGCGAGGCAAATTCTTCTGCACATTGCAGGGGTATGAGGTGTGCCAGAATCAGGATGAGGTGGTAGAAACTATCGGTTATCAGCCGGAGGCAGATTTATATAATACATCAGATTCTGTATTCTGTGCCCATGGAGCAGGCTATCTGGTGCCGTGGTATGAAGTAAAAGAGCATATGCACATGCCATCTGTTTTAGAAGAAGATGGCGGTGCGAAAGAAGAACGGATAAAAGTCCACCGTCCCGGCGTAGTAGAGGACTGGGTAGATACCGATGAAATCGATGCTATTTTAGAAAAGACCTTCTATGCCAACCGGCAGGAAGGAAAACGCAAAAATGGTGTTGTACGAAAACGCAAAGCCGAGAACAGCACACCAACCGTCCGTACATACCGCAAGCCGGAAAAATTAGACCGTTATCTTCTGGTGGACGGCTACAATGTAATTTATGCCTGGAAGGATTTACATGAGCTGGCAGAGGTGAATCTGGATGGAGCCAGAGGCAAATTGCAGGATATTCTCTGTAACTATCAGGGCATCTTTGGTGGCGAAGTCATCGTAGTCTTTGATGCGTACCGCCTGACCGGCCACAAGACAGAACAGTTGGACTATCACAATATCCATATCGTCTTTACGAAGGAAGCAGAGACGGCAGACCAGTATATCGAACGCTTTGCCCACGAACATCACAATCATTATGATGTAACCGTTGCAACCTCCGATGGCTTAGAGCAGATGATTATCCGCGGACAGGACTGTAAGCTGATATCTGCCCGGGAGTTTGAGCAGGAAGTAAAGCGGGCAAACAGCGCCATGTGGGATAATTACCGGAATGGACAGAATATTTTCTGATAAATATTGCCATGGCATGGAAAAAAAGCTATGATAGAAAAAGAGTTTTACTCGGGTGATTACGATAGAGAAAAACAGGATACAGCTATTGTATCTGCCATTTGACAGATGTTCCTTTTGTAACAGGAAATGCCATCGTTCTAAGACACTGCATTTTGCTTTTGTGATTTAGCCGGTCTTTCCAATGTTTGACAAGATATCTGCACGGTGCGCCGGAATGCGGATGCATGAAGCAGGCTGCTAGGGGCACTTGGAATTTCGTCGGCAAACCGGCAACACCGGCACAGGGATGTGCCGGTGAGGTGCATCTTAAGCACGGATGCGAATATGCGCCGGTTGCCGGACGAAATCATAACCTTGCCGAAATTCTTAGTGCCCCTTGCAGGTTTGCTGTGGCATCCGCCTCCGGCGGACAGTGCAGATATCCCGTCAAAGCAAGCGGAAAGACAGTCTACTGCAAGCAAAATGCGTATCTAAGAACGATAGGACATTTTCTGTTCATCAAAAGAAACATCGTTAAATGGCAGCAACAATCGTTTTGTCGTTGTTTTGCGTTATCGTAATCACCCGAACAGAATCATTTCGAACAGAAGGAGAGAAGACATGGAAGGAAAAGGAAGAATAACAGGACATACAGGATTATTAGCGTTGATCGGTTCGCCGGTAGGACACTCAGGCTCCCCGGCAATGTATAACTATAGCTTTGAAAAATTAGGATTGGACTATGCATACGTAGCATTCGATATAAAAGTAGAAGAAGTAAAGGAAGCCTTAGATGCCATGCGTTTATTCCATATGCGTGGCTGTAATGTGACAATGCCATGTAAAACAGAAGCTGCAAAATATATGGACGAGCTTTCACCGGCAGCCCGGATTATCGGAGCAGTCAATACCATAGTAAATGAAGATGGCAAATTAATCGGACATATGACGGATGGAGAAGGCTTCGTAGGCAATTTAAGAGACCATGGAATAGAGATAAAAGGAAAGAAAATCACAGTAGCAGGAGGCGGTGGAGCAGCCACAGCCATTCAGGTACAGTGTGCATTGGACGGAGCAAGAGAAATCAGCATTTTCAATATCAAAGATGATTTCTTTGCAAGAACACTTGAGACAGCAGAGAAAATTAGAAAAGAAGTACCGGGCATTGTGGTAAATGTGTATGACATTGCAGATACCGCCAAGATGACAGAAGAGATTCAAAGCTCTGACATTTTTGCCAATGCAACAATCGTTGGAATGAAACCGATGGAAAAAGAAAGCGTTGTGAAAGATACATCCGCATTCCGTCCGGGACTGGTAGTTGCAGATGCCGTTTATAATCCGGAAGAGACAAGATTACTCCGGGAAGCAAAAGAAGCAGGCTGTACCTGCCTCAATGGAAAAGGAATGTTGCTGTGGCAGGGAGTTGCTGCATTCCGCCTGTATACCGGAGAAGAAATGCCGGTACAGGAAGTCAAAGAAATGTTTTTCCAGTAGGATAAGGAGTAAGAAATGGAGCAGACGGTAGTCAGAATCAGAACATTGGAAATCGGAAGCGGAATGCCAAAGATTTGCGTTCCGATTGTAGGAAAGACGGAAAAAGAAATATTAGAGGGCGCAGAGCGGGCGAAGGCTGCAAAGCCGGATCTGGCAGAATTTCGTGTGGACTGGTATGAAGAGGTTGCAGACAGTAAAAAGGTAGTAGCACTGTTAGAAAAGCTTCGTAAATGTTTAGGAGAACTGCCGGTTTTATTTACCTTCCGAAGCAGCAGAGAAGGTGGAGAAGCTGCATTAAGCGCTGCAGAATATCAAAGCTTAAATGAAGCTGCAATTGCATCCGGCTATGTGGATTGCGTGGACGTGGAATTATTTTCCGGGGATACTGTTGTAAAGGCAGTAGTAAAGGCAGCACATAGCAAGAATGTAAAAGTCATTGCATCCAATCATGATTTTGAGAAAACACCGGCAGCAGAAGAACTCCTTGCCAGACTTCAGAAAATGGAAGCACTTGGCGCAGATATTCCAAAGATTGCCGTTATGCCACAAAGCAGCAAGGATGTTTTAACACTGCTTACGGTAACGGAAAGCTGGAAGGAAACAGGGAAGGCACCTGTTATTACCATGTCTATGGCAGGAGAGGGCTTAATCAGCCGTCTTTGCGGAGAAATCTTTGGCTCGGCAGTTACCTTTGGCGCAGCCGGAAAGAGCAGTGCACCGGGACAGATAGATGCAGAAGAGCTGCGGAGGATATTGGAAGTTATACATCAGAACAGCAACAGACAGTAAAAGCAATACATAAGAATAACAACAGAAATCAGAAGCAATAGATAAGGTGTATATGGAAAGGAATTAGAAAATGGCAGAGAATATTTTTCTGATTGGATTTATGGGAGCCGGAAAGAGCACCATAGCAAAAGTATTAAAAGAGAAATTAAATGTTCCTCTTTGTGAAATGGATGAAATGATTGTAGAGCAGCAGAAAATGCCAATCTCTGACATTTTTGCACAGTATGGCGAAGCGCATTTCAGAGATTTGGAGACACAGCTTGTAAAAGATATTTCAGAAAAAGACGGTGTCATCGTTTCCTGTGGGGGCGGTGCAGTGCTGCGGGAAGAAAATGTATCTTTTATGAAAGAAAATGGCAGAATCGTTCTGTTATCTGCTACACCGGAAACCATTTATGAGAGAGTCCGCTACAGCAAGGACCGCCCGATTTTAAACGGCCATATGAATGTGGAGTACATCCGTGAACTGATGGAAAAACGCCGCAGCCGTTATGAAAGTGTTGCAGACCTTGCGGTGGCAACAGACGGCAGGAGTGCAGAGACAATCGCAGATGAGATTATTGCAAAGTTAAGAGAAGCATAATGGAAATGAGAGAGTATATAGAAGCAATCGCAGAAAGCTGCAGGAAGCTGATTATCAGTAAGCCTGCCACAAAGCAGGAAGAGTATCGTAAAATTATCGTACAGAAAAAGGAAGCCTTTTTCCAGATGGAAAAATATACGGACAAGCAGGTATTCCATGAGAATCTGTCCGCAGAAGAATTAGAGACAGCATTGGAAGAACTGATGCAGAATCATTTTCGACAGCTCAATGGATTTGATATAGAAGCAGAGCATATTCTTCTGGTATCCAAAAAAGGAGTGCCGTCTTATAAAAAGAAAAAACTGCAGAATGCAGTAAATGAGACTGCAACCCATAACCGGAAGAAAAATTATCTCTTAGAAGAAGGTAAGGTCATTCCGCCGTTGGTGGATATGGGAATTTTTACTGCAGAGGGCAAAATCGTCCGCACCATGTATGATAAGTTTAAGCAGATTAACCGTTTTGTTGAAATCATCGATGATTATGTGAAGGACTGCAAAAAGGAGAAGCTTCATATCATTGATTTCGGCTGCGGTAAGTCCTATCTTACTTTTATTATGTACTACTACTTTACGGAAGTGCGCAAGATTCCGGTAGAGATTGTAGGACTGGATTTAAAGAAAGATGTCATAGAAAAATGTAATCAGGCAGCAAAAAAATACGGATATGACACCCTGCATTTTGAACTGGGAGATATCAATGGCTACAAAGCACCGTTTCCGGTGGATATTGTAGTATCTTTGCATGCCTGCGATACCGCAACGGATTTTGCCTTATACAATGCCATCAGCTGGGATGCGGAAATGATTTTCTCCGTGCCATGCTGCCAGCATGAATTAAATGAGCAGATGGAGAGCGAAAAGCTGCATCTGATGACCCGTTATGGCATTATCAAAGAGCGTTTTGCGGCACTGACAACGGATGCAATCCGTGCCAACCTCTTAGAGTGCTGCGGATACAAGAGCCAGGTCTTAGAATTTGTGGATTTGTCTCATACGCCAAAGAATCTTCTGATTCGGGCGAGAAAGGCAAAAATTTCAAAGGAGCATAAGCAGAAGCTTTTAAAAGAAGTGGATGCCATGTGCGAAGAATTCCAGCTAAAACCGTTACTCTACGGATTACTGCAAGTGGATGAAGGGAGAAATACGGATGCATTCAGAACAGGAAAATAATAGTTTCCCGGCAGAGTTTTTAGAGAGAATGAAAGAAATGTTAGGGGAAGAGTACCCGGCATTTTTTGAAAGCTTAGGGCAGGAGCGGCAGCAGTCGTTCCGGATTAATACAGGGAAAACCAGTGTATCAGAATTTTTACAACAGACAGATTGGAAGCTAAAACCGGTTCCATGGTGTGAGACCGGTTTTTATTATGGAAAAGAGATTCGTCCGGGAAAACATCCTTATCACAATGCCGGTGTGTATTATATTCAGGAGCCGTCGGCTATGGTACCGGCAGAATGTCTTAAGGCACAGCCGGGGGATATCATCTTAGACCTCTGTGCAGCTCCCGGTGGAAAGAGTACCCAGATTGCGGCAGCTATGAAAGGGAAAGGAATCTTAATCTGTAATGAGATTCATCCGGCGAGAGCGAAGATTTTATCGGAAAATATTGAGCGGATGGGAATTAAAAATGCACTGGTATTAAATGAGACACCGGAGCAGCTGGCAGAGCGTTTTCCGGTCTGCTTTGATAAAATCATGGTGGATGCACCATGTTCCGGGGAAGGCATGTTCCGGAAGAATGAAGAGGCCGGAAATGAGTGGAGCCTTGACAATGTGAAACTGTGTGCCGACCGGCAGGACGGCATCTTAGACTGTGCGTATGAGATGTTAAGACCCGGCGGCAGGATGGTATATTCCACCTGCACCTTTGCACCGGAAGAGGATGAAGGGAGCGTGCACCGTTTCTTAGAACGTCATCCGGACTGCCAGATTGCAGAAGGAATTGACAGTGAAGGCTTCATTCATGACAAAGAAGGCTGCATCCGACTGTTTCCGCATAAAATCGAAGGCGAAGGACATTTTGCAGCAGTGATAACGAAAGCAGGCGAAGGTTATGGCGGCTTTGGACTGACGGAAAAGGGCATAAAGGAAAAAGACTGCCCGGAATATTTTTCTTTTGTAAAAGAGAATTTAAAAGAAAAACCTCAGGGAGCAGTGCTTAAATTTGGAGAGCAGCTCTATCTGATGCCGGAAGGATTTCCTGCTTTAAAGGGGCTGAAGGTATTGCGGCCGGGACTGCATCTTGGCACCTTAAAAAAGAACCGTTTTGAACCATCCCATGCACTGGCACTTGCCATGCAGCCACAAGAGGCATTTCATGTTGCCATGCTTTCTTCTGGCAGTCAGGAAATCAGACAGTATCTGATGGGACAGACTTTTTCATGGGGAGGAGAAAAGGGCTGGTATTTAATCTGCGTAGATGGCTACAGCATCGGCTGGGGCAAGCTGGCAGGTGGAATCATGAAGAATCATTATCCGAAAGGGCTTCGTATGGTGGATATTATCTGAAAAGAGAGAATCTGAAAAAAGCTGCTTAAAATAAAACAAAATTAAGGAAATATTAATAAACACCGGGAATATCTGCTTGTGATTTAAAGGAAAATCGAATATGATTATTAAGTCGGAAAAAATAGAAAGTTAGAAAATTATGTGTGAAGAGACAAAGTTGGGAAAATTTTATCAAAAATACATAGCAAAATGGATACCATCATACGGACCACTGCCATTGGCATGGTGTGCCATTTTTAATACCATTATTTATTGGGGCACCCAGAGGCTGATGGCAAATGCAAAGCATTATGACCTGACCAGAAATCTGGACAGGAGCATTCCTTTTGTAAAAGAGTGGATTATTCTGTATGTTTTATTTTTTGCATTCAGTATAATCAATTATATTCTGGTATCGAGAGAAGATAAGGAAACGTTTTTCCGTTTTGCAACGGCAGATATGTTATCCAGAGTAATCTGTTGTATCTTCTTTATTCTGCTTCCGACCACCAATATAAGACCGGAAGTGGCAGGACATGATTTCTGTAGCTGGCTGGTGCGTTTTATTTATGCATCGGATGCACCGACGAATCTGTTCCCGTCCATCCATTGTCTGGTAAGCTGGTTCTGCTTTATCGGAGTAAGGAAGAGCCACAAGATACCGGGCTGGTACAAGGGATTTTCCTTTGTGATGGCAGCATTGATTTGTGCATCCACCCAGTTTACCAAGCAGCATTATATGATTGACCTGGTAGCGGGAATTCTTCTGGCAGAATTCTGCTGGTTTGTATCAAAGCATACCGGAATGTACCGTCCGGTAATGAAAGTTTTTGATAAAATCGGAAGAAAGATATTCGGGGTGAAGCATTATGATGAATAAGAAAAAAGGAATACTGAATGCAGTTTTTCTTATTACCGTATTTGCAATTACTATATATGCAATCTTTCATGGACAGGATTTAGGTGAATTGTTCGGCTATATCCGGAATACGGATTACCGGTACTGGCTTGTTGCGGTGGTCTGCGTGGTATTCTTTATCTGCAGTGAATCAGTTATTATATTTTATATGATGCGAAGCATCCGGCAGAAGATAAAGCTTATGCATTGTTTCCTGTATTCCTTTGTTGGATTCTTTTTCAGCTGTATTACACCATCGGCAACCGGAGGACAGCCGGCACAGATTTATTATATGAAAAAGGATAAGCTGTCCATACCGGTATCGACACTGGTTTTAATGATTGTAACCATTACCTATAAGCTGGTACTTGTGGTACTCGGCGCATTGGTGGTAATCATCCGTCCGGCACAGATTATGCATTATCTTGAACCGGTGCTGGGCTGGTGTTATCTGGGACTTTTATTAAATGTCTTTTGTGTGGCATTTATGATGTTTCTGGTTTTCCATCCGACACTGGCAGCTAATATGATGGATGCCATCATAAGAGGACTTGGTAAAATTCATCTGATGAAACGTACCGGGTATTACCGGGAAAAAATGGCAAATGCCATGAAGCAGTATCAGGATGTGGCAGGATATTTCCGTACCCATAAATTGGTCGTAACCAATGTATTTTTGATTACCGTAGTACAAAGACTGTTACTCTTTTTTGTAACATATCTGACCTGCCGTTCCTTCGGAATCGATGGAACAGGGATGGTAACCATTGTTGTATTACAGGGAATGATTTCCGTTGCGGTGGATATGCTTCCGTTACCGGGAGGAATGGGAATCAGTGAATCACTGTTTTTATCTATTTTTGCACCAATCTGCGGCACACTGACATTGCCGGCAATGGTGGTAAGCAGGGGACTCAGTTATTACACAGAATTGATTTTAAGTGCAGTTATGACAGTCGTAGCACATTTTACGATAGGAAGACCACATAAACAGAAGAGGGAAGAAAGGTAGAGGGAAAAATGATAGGTTTTTATGATTATACAGTAGTACTTACATATATTAGTCTGATGTGTTCTGTTTTTGGAATCACTCAGGCAATTGGAGGACATTACAGAACAGCGATTATCTGTCTGGCATTATCCGGATTATTTGATATGTTTGATGGAAAGATTGCAAGAACCAAAAAGAACCGTACTGATGATGAAAAATTATTTGGTGTTCAGATTGATTCCCTTTGCGATGTAGTCTGTTTTGGTGCGTTCCCGGCAGTAATCTGTTATGTGCTTGGTGTAAGAGGTATTCTTGGAACCATTGTTCTGGCATATTATTGTGTCTGCTCCGTGATTCGACTGGGATTCTTCAATGTGTTGGAAACCAACCGCCAGAGGGTAGAGGAGGGTGCCAATAAATATTATCACGGACTGCCGATTACAACGATGGCAATCGTACTGCCACTGGCATTTATGCTGAACTTTGTAATTGCAGAGCGTGAATTCAGTGTGTTACTGCTCTTTGTTTTGGCAGTAGTTGGCACATTATTCATTGTAGATTTTAAATTGAAAAAGCCATCTAATGCATTTCTTGCAGTTTTGGTTATCCTTGTGGCATGTGCAGTAATTGCAATCTTCTTATTCTCAAAATATCATATTTCACTGTGCTTTCCGGGATTGGAGAATTCCATTTTAGACCGTCTGATGCGGTAGGAACGCTGACGGATGAGACAGGTCTTGTGTTTGTTGAGACAGAAATTGGGTAATATTTCCTGCAATAAGGGAAAATGAGGAGGAAACGAAGATGCGTTGTGTAGACCGGAAGGGAAATGAAATTGGTGAGAATGCAGCACAGGGCAGAGTGTTAAAGGCATTGTATGAGACGGCTGCCGGAAGAATCTCACTTGGAATTCTGGTGAAACCTTTTGTTTCCAAAGCAGCTGGATTCCTTTTGAACCAGCCGGTATCAAAGGCTGCAATTGCACCATTTATAAAAAAGAATCATATAGATATGACAGATTATGAGGAACGGGAGTACCGTTCCTATAATGATTTTTTTACCAGAAAGATTAAGCCGGGACACCGGAAATTTGACCACATTAAGGAGAATTTCTGTGCACCCTGCGACAGCAGGCTCAGCATATATCCCATTACAGCAGAGGGAAAAGTCTGCGTCAAGGATACGGAATATACCATGGAGAGCCTTTTCCGCAGCAGGAAAATAGCCCGTCATTATGAGGGCGGAACCCTTTGCATTTTCCGTCTGACGGTAGATGATTATCATCATTACAGCTTTGTGGATGATGGCAGAATGGGGTACATCTATAGGATTCCGGGTGTTTTTCATACGGTAAATCCGCTGGCAGGAGAAATCTATCCGATTTATAAGGAAAATACCAGAGAATTTTCTGTGCTGAAAAGTCAGCATTTTGGCAATATTTTAATGATGGAAGTGGGCGCACTTATGGTAGGCAGAATCTGTAATGAGAAAGAAAACTGCCTGGTGCACCGTGGAGAAGAAAAAGGTAAATTTGAGTTTGGCGGTTCTACGGTAATTTTGTGTCTGGAAAAAGACAGGGTAGAACTGGACGCAGATATTGTGTATAATTCCAATAAAGGAGTCGAGACGAAAGTCCGGCAGGGGGAAAAGATTGGAAGGATGTCAGAATGGAAGCGCATGAAGTATTAGAACAGGTGAAAAGCGGAAAGATGACCGTAGAAGAAGCGGAGCAGTTTTTTAAAAGGGAACCGTTTGAAGAGATGGGCTATGCAAAGATAGACAGCCATCGGAAAATGCGTTCCGGTTTTGCAGAAGTGGTATTCTGTCAGGGAAAACAGGATGAGTTTCTTCTTGAAATCTTTCAGAGAATATACAAGGATGAAGGCGAGGTCATGGGAACCAGGGCGTCTTTGGCACAGTATGAGCTGTTGCACAAGGAATTACCGCAGGTTACCTATGACCCTGTTTCTCGTATATTAAAAATTGAAAAAAAGGATAAAAAACGCAGTGGACTGATAGCGGTATGTACGGCTGGAACGGCAGATATTGCAGTGGCAGAAGAGGCTGCGCAGACGGCAGAGTTTTTCGGAGCCAATGTGGAACGTATTTATGATGTGGGAGTCAGTGGAATTCACCGTCTCCTTTCAAGGCTTGAGGTAATCCAGAAAGCCAACTGTGTTGTTGCAGTGGCTGGCATGGAAGGAGCACTGGCAAGTGTTTTAGGTGGACTGGTAAGCAGACCGGTAATCGGTGTACCAACCTCCGTAGGCTATGGAGCGAATATGGGAGGCATTTCTGCATTGCTTACCATGATTAATTCCTGTGCCAACGGTGTTGCAGTGGTAAATATTGATAATGGTTATGGTGCAGGCTATCTTGCAACACAGATAAACAGACTGGGGGTGCATGATGAAGAAGCGTAGTTTATATCTGGACTGCCATACCGGAATCAGTGGTGATATGGTAGTGGCAGCTTTACTGGATGCAGGAGCAGACAGAGAAGTATTGGAAACTGTTTTAAAGAGCATTCCGGTATCCGGCTTTGAGATTGCAATCAGCAGAGTACAAAAGGCGGCCCTGTCGGCATGTGATTTTAAGGTCGTCCTAGATGCCGCCCATGAGAATCATGATCATGATATGAAGTATTTATATGGGAAGGAAGAATCACACGCACATGGAGAGCATTTCTATTCGGAAGAATCACATACCCATGGAGAGCATTCCCATTCGGAAGAATCACACACCCATGGAGAGCATTCCCATTCGGAAGAATCACACACCCATGGGGAACATCATCATCACGAACACCGCGGTCTGACGGAAATTTATTCCATAATCGATGGCACGAATATGCTTGATAGTGCCAGGGCACTTGCTAAGAAAATATTCAGGATTTTAGCAGAAGCGGAAGCAAAAGCCCATGGTGTGCCGGTGGAAGAAGTACATTTTCATGAAGTGGGAGCCTTGGATTCCATTGTAGATATTATTGCAGCGGCAGCTTGTGTTGATAATCTTGGAGTAGATGAGGTCATTATTCCTGCCCTGTGGGAAGGGGAAGGAACGGTGCGCTGCCAGCATGGAATCCTGCCGGTTCCGGTTCCGGCAGTGACTAACATTGTGATGGAATATGGAATTCCGCTTGGAAAAATCGGTGAACCGGGAGAATATGTGACGCCGACAGGGGCTGCAATTGCAGCGGCTATCGGTACGTCAAGAGAGCTGCCGGAATGTTACCGGATTGTGGGAAACGGACTGGGCGCCGGAAAGCGGGACTATAAGCGGCCGGGACTGCTCCGGGCATTGTTGCTGGAAACAGAAGAGGCGGTCTATGAAAGTGATTCTATTTTAAAACTGGAATGTAATATTGATGACTGTACCGGGGAAGCACTGGGCTATACCATGGAGCTTTTACTGGAAAATGGCGCAAGAGATGTCCATTACATACCGGTCTATATGAAGAAAAACCGCCCGGCGTATCAGTTGACAGTAATCTGCAAGAAAGAAGACCGGGAAAAATTAGAAGCAATTATATTTCGTGAGACAACAACCATTGGAATCCGCTATGTCGAAATGGTGCGGACGATTCTGCCAAGAAGGACAGAAAAGCGGCAGACCTCCTATGGTGTGGTGGCGGTTAAAATATGTGAGGGTGAAGGAGAAGTGCGTATTACTCCGGAGTATGAATCCATCCGGGAGATATGCAGAGAGAGAGGACTTTCTTTTCAGAAGGTATATGAGGATGTATTGCAGGAGTTGAAATAAGGATACGAAA
Source organism: uncultured Lachnospiraceae bacterium (assembly GCA_900315735.1). Taxonomy (GTDB): domain Bacteria; phylum Bacillota; class Clostridia; order Lachnospirales; family Lachnospiraceae; genus Roseburia_C. The sequence goes on from ONAD01000015.1 coordinate 27,579, forward strand.
AGGATGAGGTTAAAAGGATGCATACAAAAACAGATTTATTAGAGGGTAATATTTTAAAATCTTTGATTTTATTTGCAATTCCACTTATTATTTCCAATTTATTTCAGCAGCTCTATAATGCGGCAGATACCATGATAGTAGGACATTTTCTGGGTGATGAATCACTGGCAGCAATCGGTGCATGTACAGCGGTTTATGAACTGCTGGTAGGATTTGCACTGGGTTTTGGAAATGGACTTAGCATGGTAGTGGCAAGAAGCTTTGGTGTAGGAGATAAAGACTTGTTAAAGCGTGCAGTTGCAGGTTCTTTGGTAATTGGAGCAGCGGTGACGGTTGGTGTAATGCTGATTGCACAGATTGGACTTCGTCCGCTTCTGGTCTTGTTACATACACCATCAGAAATCATGGAGGAAACCTATTCTTATATTTATATTGTAACAATCTGTGTTGGAGTAATGTTTGCATATAATCTGTTGTCCGGATTGCTTCGTGCAATTGGAAACAGTTTTATGCCGCTGGCATTTCTGATTATTTCGTCCGTTATCAATATTGTACTGGATGTTCTTTTTATTACACAGTTTCAGATGGGAATCCGCGGTGCGGCTGTGGCAACGGTGGTAGCACAGGGAATTTCAGCCGTATTATGTGCCATTTATATTATGAAAAAATGTAAGCTTTTAATACCGGCACGGGAGCATTTTGAAGTAGATGGACCACTTTACCGGGAACTGACAGGCCAGGGTCTTTCCATGGGATTCATGCTGGCAATTGTTTCCATGGGAACCGTAATCTTACAGTATGCCATCAACCAGCTGGGGTATCTGATTATTGCAGGACATACAGCAGCACGAAAATTAAACAGCTTTTGTACCATGCCGTTGACACCTCTGGCACTGGCAACAGCGACCTTTGTATCCCAGAACCGGGGAGCAGACCAGCGTGACCGTATCTTAAAAGTGGTGCGTTATGCCATGATACTTTCTTTAGGGTGGGCAATCTTTATTACCATAGTGATTGCTTTTGCAGCACCGGCTCTCATTACATTCCTTTCCGGCTCTTCAGAAAGTGTTGTCATTGAAAATGGAGCCAGCTATCTTCGTTGGAATGCACCGTTTTATTCCGTCCTTGGTATATTGCTGGTTCTTCGTAACGTATTGCAGGGACTTGGCAAAAAGGTTGTGCCGCTGGTTTCAAGTATCATAGAGCTGATTGGAAAAATTGTTTTTGTTATCTTATTTATTCCGACATTAAAATATTTTGGTGTAATCATCTGTGAACCGGTTATCTGGTGCCTGATGTGTATACAGCTTGTCATATCCTATTACAGAGACCCTTATATCCGTGGAAAGGAAGAAAAGAAATGAAGCTTGGAATCGTAGGAACAGGAACTATCGTAGAAGAAGTGCTTCCGGTATTGAAGCAGGTAAAAGTGCTTTCCTGCTATGGAATCTGTGGAACAAAGCGCAGTGAAGCAAAAGCAGAAAAATTAAAAGAACAGTATCAGATGCAGCTTGCTGTAAGTGATTATGAAAAGCTTCTGGATTCGGAAATTGATACTGTCTATATTGCTGTGCCGAATCTTTTGCATTTTGAAATGGCAAAAGAAGCAGTTCTTCGTGGAAAACATGTTATTGTAGAAAAGCCAATGACAGCCAATGAAAGACAGACAGAGGAGCTTTGTGCCCTGGCAAAGAAGCAGGGAGTATTTTTGTTTGAAGCCATTACTACAAGGTATCAGCCGAACTATCAGTTTATCAAAGAGCAGTTACCGACGATTGGAAAAATCAAAATGGCAGTCTGCAATTTCAGTCAGTATTCCAGAAAGTATGATCGTTTCCGGAAGGGAGAAACCATTCCTGTTTTTGATGTAAAGCAGGCAGGCGGAGCCATGATGGATTTAAATTTATATAATATCCAGTATTTGGAAGGATTGTTTGGAGAACCACAGTCTGTGCACTATACCGCAAATATGGAAAAGGGAGTTGATACCAGCGGTGTTGCGGTTTTATCTTATCCGGGTTTTCAGGCAGTGGCAATAGGAGCCAAGGACTGTCAGGGACAGCCGGAATACCGCATCGAAGGAAGTGAAGGTTACATTGTCCAGAACAGTCCGTGTAATGTCTGTGGCGCAGTGACCATTCATTACCGGGACGGAAGAGAAGTATCTTATGATGGGAATGGGGATGCACACCGTATGTATGCAGAGTTTGTTTCCTTTGTAAAAGAGATTGCATCAAAAGATACTGCAGCCTGCTATGAAATGCTCGACCACAGTCTGGCAGTCAGCCGGATACTGACGAGGGCAAGAAAGGATGCCGGAATTGTATTTCCGTGTGATGAAGAAAATTGAAAAATGTAATTGTTTTATTTCTAAGGATTCTCCATTGGTGTTTGACTGATGGGGAATTTTTTTTGTGCCAAGTATCCGTAAGAAGCTGCCGGTGGCAGGTTCTGTTAGGAAAATTTAGTCAGATATGATTTAGTCAAGTATACTTTAGTCAGTCGTACTTGACTAAAAATAAAAATGGGATTATAGTTAATTTACAGAAATGGAGGTACAGATATGTTTATAGGCAGAGACAGAGAGTTAAAAACACTGGATAAGTTATATCATTCAGAAAAGTTTGAATTTGTTGTAATATATGGACGCCGTCGTGTTGGAAAGACAGCACTTATTAACCATTTCATTGATGATAAACAATCCATTTATTTTATGGGAGTAGAAAGTAACGAAAAGCAGAATTTAGAAAATTTAAGCAAAAGTATTTTGGAGTATAGTAATGGGATTGAAACAGATACTTTTTTTGCATCATACCAGGCTGCACTCGAATATGTATTTAAACTGGCAGAAAAGGAACGCGTTATATTAACGATAGATGAGTATCCTTATGTGGCAAGAGAGTCTAAGAGTCTGGCTTCTACCCTACAGTTATTGATTGATAAATATAAAGATACATCGAAATTAATGCTTATTTTATGCGGATCTTCCATGTCATATATGGAAGACCATGTGCTTGCCTATAAAGCACCTCTCTATGGCAGGAGGACTGCACAGATGAAGATTATGCCGTTTGACTTCGAAGAAAGCTGCAGATATTTAAAAAAAATGTCGGATGAAGAGAAAGCAATTATATATGGAATTGTCGGAGGAACCCCACAATACCTTCTTCAGATGGACGATAAGATGAACGTGGAGGAAAATATCAAGAATACGTTTTTGAATCCAATGTCATTTTTATATGAAGAGCCGATGAACCTTTTAAAGCAGGAAGTAAGAGAACCAGCAATTTATACTGCAATTATTACAGCAATTGCAACAGGACATTCCCGGATGTCTGAGATTTCCACCAAGGTTGGGGAAGATACTAATGTATGTTCCGGATATTTGAAAAATCTAATAAATCTTGGAATTATTAAAAAGGAAACACCATACGGAGAAAAGACTTCTAAAAAGTCAATTTATTCTATCGAAGATAACATGTTTTGTTTTTGGTATCGATTTGTATTAGATAATAATTCCATTATTGTAAGAGGAGCAGCCGATTTAGTTTATAAGAAAATTGAAGCACAGCTAAGTGATTATATGGGCAGAGTGTTTGAAGATATTTCTGCACAGTATTTGTGGAAACAGCTCCTTACAGGAAATTCGCCAGTAGAATTTACATCCCTTGGCCGTTGGTGGGGAAATGATCCGAAGAAGAAGTGTCAGGCAGAAATTGACATTATGGGTGAGCAGGATAGCAATACAGCCCTTTTTGCAGAGTGTAAATGGCGTAATGAAAATGTTGATTTAGATGTGCTGGAAACGCTGATAGACCGAAGCAGATTATTCCATTATACAAAGATGCATTATTTTCTTTTTTCAAAAACCGGATTTACAAAAGGATGTATGGAGAGAGCAGACGAAATGGGAAATGTTACCTTAGTTTCTTATGAGGACATTATGAAAGCAATGTAATCATATAATCCTTCCATCTCCACACTATCTCCATATCTATGTAATAAGATGTAACAAGTTCGTAATAACTTGCGAATGATTACATAGGAAATTGCGAGAAGAGAAAATTTATTTGAATTTATTTGGGAAAATGAACAAATAGCCAGGCAGTCCTGCAAAGTGCTAAGGCATTTTCATGGCTGTTAGGGGCACTTGGAATTTCGTATGGGAAGAGGCAATGCCGGTACATGGAAGTACCGGCGAGGCGCAGATGAACATGGATGTGAATTTGCGCCGGTTGCCGGATAAAAAGAATACAATCCGAAATTCGTAGTGCCCCTTGCAGTTATGATGCAGCTTTTACACTTGCAGGACTGTCTGGCTATTTCATTAATTTATTAAAAAATAAAATATCTCTTCCCCAATACCTGATGATTACATAGGTAAGGAGACAGATATGAAATACAAAACAGTAAAAAAATTATGGTTTGCAGCCGCGATCCTGACAACCACAACTTCATTATGGACCAATGTCAATGCCATGGAGACACCAACTGCATCCGGTGCAGGTGTAATACGGGCACTGAATGAGCAGCGCATTTTATCTGAGCAGTATGCACTGCAGCAGATACAGACAGGAGCTGGTGAACTGGCAGAAGGTGAAGCAGCAGGCGAAGCGGGTATAGATGGTGTGGCGGAACTTTCCCTTGTAAATGCAGAAGAGGGAATGCTGGCAGCAGACCAGACGGAACTTGCGGTTGCAATCGCACCGAATTATGTGAATATTCGAAAGGAACCGTCTACAGAAGGAGAAGTGCTTGGAAAACTTTACCGTAATACGGTAGGTGTGATAGAGGCGTCAGAAGAAGGCTGGTATTATATTACTTCAGGCTCGGTCAGCGGATATGTCAGTGCAGAATATGTCTGCGTGGGAGAAGAAGCAGGAGCACTGGCAGAAGAAATCGGCATACATCTTGCCCGGGTAACTACAACAACTTTAAAAGTGCGTACGGAAGCATCCACAGAGGCAGCCGTATTAGGATTAGTGCCGGAGGGCGATATTCTGACCGTAACAGAGACGCTGGATGGCTGGTTAAAGGTTGACACCGAGGAAGGGGAAGGCTATGTAGCGGCTGATTATGTGGAAGCCTATACCGAATATCCTCATGCAGAATCCATTCAGGAAGAGGCAGAACGGTTAGCAAGAGAAGAAGCAGCAAGAAGAGCGGCGCAGGAAGCAGAAGCGAAAAGAAAAGAAGCGGAGCAGCAGACAGCAGCACAAAAGAAGGCAGCAGCGCAGCAGCAGACCGGGCAGAAAGCAGGGCAGAATCAGAATAACAGACAGCAGAGTACCAACCATACTGCGGCAGGAAATTCGTCAACAGGAACAACAGCAGGAAATTCAACATCTGGAGCTTCAACAGCCGGAAATGCTGCATCCGGAAACAGTGGAACAGGAGCGTCTGCGTCTAATGCCGGTTTAGGTCAGCAGATTGCAAATTATGGATTGCAGTTTGTAGGAAATCCATATGTATATGGTGGAACCAGCCTTACGAATGGGGCGGACTGTTCCGGCTTCGTGCAGAGTGTATACAAGAATTTTGGGATTAATCTGCCAAGAACCTCAGGGGAGCAGGGAGCCTGCGGAAGCGCAGTGGCATCCTTAGCAGAGGCACAGCCGGGAGATTTAATCTGGTATTCCGGTCATATCGGAATCTATATCGGAAATGGACAGATTGTGCATGCCAGTTCCGCAAAGACCGGAATCAAAGTATCAAATGCGAATTACCGGACGATTCTTTCCATCCGAAGAATCGTATAAAGAGAATAAAAATTTAATCCGTGGAGATACTGACTACAATAGAAAAGGTTATAAATTAGAAAAGATTATAGATTAGAAAAGATTGTAGCAGGAAGGATTGAAGATATATGGGAACAAAGGGAACCATTATCATTCAGGAGTCAGAAGGCAGAATGCCCCAGGAACTCTGCCAGCAGCTTTTAGAAGAGGGCTATCGCATTGTATACGAAGAAGACAGACGGGCGGGAAGCCAGATTGAAATCGGAACGGACTGCATCTTAGAAGTGGATAATCATTGCATTAGAAGAGGCAGGAAAAAGATACATCTGACACCCAATGAATATAAAATATTATATACCATGGTGAAATCTCCCCACCGGGTATACAGCAGAAATCAGCTGATTACTTATGCGTTGGAGGATGCCTTTGATGGCTATGACAGAACAATAGATTCTTATATTAAGAGCATCCGCAAGAAAATTGAAAAGAATCCCAGACGGCCGCAGTATATTATAACGGTACATGGAGTCGGGTATAAATATGTTCCATCAGACAGCGAGGTATCTTATGAGCAATAAGAATCTGGAGCAGAAAATGGAAACAGAACCGGTGCATCGTGTTATTTTATCACTGGCAGTGCCTACAGTACTTAGTATGCTGGTAATTTCCGCTTACAGTATTGTAGATACCTTTTTTGTAACAAGACTTGGCAGCAGGGCAACCGGAGCGGTAGGAATTACATTTGCACTGGTCGCATGGATACAGGCAGTGGGTTATACCGTTGGCATGGGAGCCGGAAGCCTTGTTTCAAGGCTCCTTGGAAAGAAAGAAAAAGAGCAGGCAGAGCAGATTGCAAACGCGGCAATTATGTCAGGGCTGTTGCTTGGACTCATAAGTCTTGGCGCAGGCCTGATTTTTTTGACACCGTTGCTGAAGCTTTCCGGCGCAACAACAGAGCTGCTTCCAAATGCAAGAGAATATGCCATCTTTGTGCTGCTGTCAGCACCCTTTACCATAGAGACACTGGTACTTGGTACGCTTCTTCGGGCACAGGGCAGGGCGAAAGCATCCATGGCAGGCATTGTAACCGGTGGAATCCTTGATATTATACTGACACCGTTATTTCTGTTTGCATTAAATCTTGGAGTAAAAGGAGCTGCATTAGCGGCACTTATTGGACAGGCAGTTGCAGCAATTATACTGGGATGCTGTTTCTGGCATGGCAGAATCAGACTGCGTGGAAAGAAATATTTTAATATAAAAGATTATGGAAGCATTATAAAAAACGGGCTGCCATCGCTTTGCCGGCAGGGGCTTGCCAGTGTGGCAGCAGTATTGCTGAACCGGCAGGCGGTAAGATATGGGGCGGATGCCGTTGCGGCAATGTCAGTAACCGGCAGAATGTTTATGGTATTTTTCAGCCTCTTTATCGGCTATGGTCAGGGCTTTCAGCCGGTGGCAGGGTATCAGTTTGGAGCAAAAAATGGAAAAAAGTTAAAACAGGCATTTGTTTTCACTTTGTGGAGCAGTACCATAGCAGCGGCAGGAATCGGCGTGGCAGGATTTCTTTTGGCACCGGTGATGATGGAATTCTTTTTAAAAGAAGAAGCGGTAATCAGAATTGGCAGCTATGCATTTCGGAGTCAGTGTCTGGTACTTCCCTTGATTCCCATAGGAATATTAAGCAATATGCTGTTTCAGGGAATCGGACAGCAGGGAAAGGCAGCCTTTCTGTCGGCGTGCCGCCAGGGAATCGTTTTTCTTCCACTGATTTTATGGCTGCCGGAATGGATGGGAGTGACAGGGGTTGAGATTACACAGGCATTGTCGGACGGACTGACTGCAATCATCAGTATGCCTTTCGTGATTTCTTATTTCCGGAAACATGGGGAAAGCATAAAAAAATAGACCAGTGACGGAAAGCGGCGGCTGTGAAGCGCCGTTTGGTCAACTGGTCTACTGAACCATTTCTACCAGATAAGCTAACATGGTAACAGGTTCTTTCTTCTGTGCTTTCATCTCTCTTACATAAGCCTCGTATTTTGCTACGAACTTGGAAAGACCGAGCACTGCATCCTGCTCTAAGAACATACAAATCCCTCCTTATGCAATTTATTATCTGAACAAATCCCTTTGTTCGTTTTGTATTATATACTCACTCTTGGTAAATGTCAACAAAAAAGATATGAAAAAATTGTGTAAAATTACCATAAAAGAAAATTAAGTTTTTGTTAATAAAATGTAATAAAAATTTGGTGTATGATGGTAAGGAAAGAAATGACAGACATAGCATACAGGAGCAGATGAAAATAAATGAGTCAGACCGGAAGAGGAAAGAGAACAACAGGAAGAAGAAAATATACACATGAGAAACCACATACAGCAGCAGAATACCGGCGCAGAAGAAGACAGCAGCAGGTGCGGATTCAGAGAATGCTGCTGCTTCTTGGAATTATTCTTGCAGCAATTTTACTATTTGTATTAGGTGGAAAATTCATCCGCTGGATAAAGGCAGGACATTCGGCAGCGGCTGATACACCGGCAGCAGTTACCAAAGTAGTAGAGAATCCACCGGATTATGATGTACAGCTGCTTACAATAAATGATTATTCCAGACCGGGACTTGCCATTGATAAGGTAAATGGCATTGTGGTGCATTATACAGCCAATCCGGGAACCACGGCACAGCAGAACCGGGATTATTTTGAAAGCTTAAAGGACAGCCATGAAACCCATGCCAGCAGTCATTTTGTCATCGGATTGGATGGTGAACTGATTCAGTGCATTCCATGCAAGGAGATTGCTTATGCCTCCAATGACCGGAACAATGATACCATTTCCATTGAATGCTGTATCCCGGATGATACGGGAAGATTCAATGATGCCACGTATCAGACCTTAGTGCATCTGGTGGCATGGCTTTGCGGCAGATATGATTTAACCATGGATGATGTTATCCGGCACTATGATGTCACCGGAAAAAATTGCCCGAAATATTATGTGGAGCATGAGGATGCCTGGAAGCAGTTTAAGGTGGATGTGGCAGATTATATAGAAAAGAACGGAGTTGACCCGGAAAATCTAAAAAATGACAAGGAGTAAGTATTGCCAAATCTTCTAATTTCAAGTAATATTAAATTATCGATAGTGGAGAGACGAAAAATCCACTGGTTGTAAGAAGGAAGAACATGTTAGAAGAAATTTGTAAGGCACTGTCCGAAGAGACGAATATACGTGAAAATCTGATAGAATTAAAGAAAAGCATAAAAAATCAGGATGCATTGAAGGAATGGAAAGAATACCATGCAAAGCATCCGGTTTTGTATGCTTTTTTGAGTTCTGAGGATGCTAAAATCCGGAAAAATGCAGCACTTATTTTAGGTGAGACGAATGAATCAGGGGCAGCAAAAGCCTTATTTGAGGCATATCAGAAGGAAGGTACACGCTTTGTTAAGAGTGCTTACCTTACTGCTATGAACGGACTTGATATAGAAGATTATCAGAACGCATTAGAGGAACGTTATCAGGAACTGTTAGCAGAAGTTCCGGCAGAAAATGAAAAGAAACACAGAACGGAAGAACTGCATGCTTTGGATAAATTGTTAGGTGGGCAGAACCAGAATAAAAAGCATCGTTTTACCGGATATGAAGAAGAGGTAGAAGTGCTTCTGACAACGAATCCTGCATATCGTGAGATTACAGCAGAACAGATAAAAAAAGACCGTCCGGTACTGGTTCCGGCAGGCGTAAAAGTAAAGACAACACATCTTCGGGATGTGATAAAGATTCGTACGTTCCGGGAAATGTTACTGATGCTTTCCGGGGGACACCGGATTGCGGCAGAACCGGAAGCGGTAGCAGAAGCCTTTGCAAAATCAAATCTCATGGAACTATTAAACCGGCTGCATGAGGGCAATCCGCCATTTCGCTTTCGTATGGAAGTAAGGGGCATAGCACCGGAAGAGAAGGGAAGCTTTATCCGGAAGGCAGCAGCTGCATTAGAGGATTTAACCGGACATCAGTTATTAAATACGGTAGATGGTTATGAAATAGAACTGCGGCTTACGAAGAATGCAGATGGCACATTATATCCATCCTGCAAATTATTTACGATTCCAATGCGTAGATTTTCTTACCGGAAGGAATCAATTGCAGCATCCATTCATCCGGCAAATGCAGCATTATTTATGAAGCTGGCAGAACATTATCTGAAAAAGGGCGCACAGGTATTGGACCCGTGCTGCGGCGTTGGTACCATGTTAATCGAACGGGATCTTCTGGTGCCGGCGGGAGATATGTATGGACTGGATATTTTCGGAGAGGCCGTTATAAAGGCAAGAGAGAATGCTAAAGCGGCAGGAAGACAGATTAATTATATCAATCGTGATTTTTTTGATTTTACACATAAATACCTGTTTGATGAAATCATAACGAATATGCCATTGCGTGGGAAGAAAACAAGGGAAGAACAGGATGCCTTTTACAGTCAGTTCTTTGACTGTGCAGGGAAATTCCTGAAAAATGGCGGTCATATGATTTTATATTCCAATGAGGGCGGCTTTGTAAAGAAGCAGCTGCGGAGACATACGGAGTATCGGCTGATAGACGAGTTCTGTATACGGGAAAAAGAAGGTTTTTATTTATTTATAGTTGGTAAAAAGGGGTAACAGAATGAAGCAGAAGTTGGACATGCAGGGGAGTAATGAGTTAATGTTTGGAGCAGAATTACTCGACGGAAGAGTGCTTCAGGGATTACAGGACCGTTTCTGTGCCTGTAATAATTTATATTGTGTATGCTTAAGCCAGACACAGGGGGTTGTGACCAAGGCATATGGTTCCAAGGAAGAACTGAATTATATACATGAAAAAGTTGGTATGGCGCGCCATGTTGTGCTGCTGAACAGACTGATTACCTCTGAAATGGAAGATGTAGTGGAAGAACCATTGGAAGAGGATTATTTAAAAATGAGTGGTGTCGCAATTCGTGTAGGTGGGAAAATTGCGGCAATCTGGATTGTTATCGGAGTACTTTCCGATGTGGAGAAACCGGACAATGTGATTCCGGAAAATATCCAGCAGACAACTACCAAGCAGTATTACAATTCACTTGATTTTTTAACTTATATATCCAAACAGTATTTTGCAACAAAGTTAGACGAGCTTCTGGCACAGGAAGCATTTGCAAAAAACAGGGAAAGTCAGGAGCAGATTAAGACAGAATTACAGCGTACGGAAGTCATGACTTCTATTGTAAAAATGCTGGAGAGTGAAAATGGATTTTCCAAGATTGCAGATGAAATTTTGACCGATGTCTGTGATTATCTGAAAATCAGTAATGCGGCATTGCTTCGCATTAACCGGGACGGCGAGACTGCGGACATGATAAGCGAGTGCTGTCTGGAAGAAGAGGATGCACTGATTGCAAAATGCCAGGGCATTTCCACATCAGAATTTCCTTTTACCAATGGCAAGCCTTATATGATTTCGGCAGATTCTTTACTGCCACCGGCATTTGCACAATTTTTTGAAAAATGGAAAATTCAGGCGGCAATCAGTCTTCCGGTGGAGATTAACGGGGAAGCAGCGATGTATTTATGCTTCTTTGAACTGCGCAAGCGCCGTATCTGGGATGTTTCCGATATTAAATTTTTAAATGAAGTAAAACAGATTATACAGAGTATTTTAATTAAGCGGATTACCAAGAATTCTCTGGCAAGCTCATATGCATCACTGGAGGCAATCCTTGAAAATGTAGGCTGTGGAATCTGTGTAAGAGATATGCTTTCAGAAAAGATTCTCTATACGAACCAGCAGTTCCATAAATTATTTGCGGATGACCAGTTTGAAAAGCAGCAGGATGAGATTTTCCGTTCCGGCAATAAGCGTTATGGAGCCGGTAATTTTGTGGAATATTATTCCAAGGAGGATAACCGCTATTTTGACATTTATCATACCCAGATTAGCTGGGTGGATGGCAGAACGGTTATGCTGCTGACGGTTTATGATGTGACAGATAAGAAGCTTTATCAGCAGAAAATTGAACGTCAGGCAAATAATGATTTCCTGACCGGACTTTATAACAGAATGCGCTGTGAGCATGATGTGGAAATCTATATTCAAAGAGCCAGAGAACAGGGCGGCAAAGGAGCACTCTGCTATATCGATCTGGATGATTTTAAGCATATTAATGATGGTCTGGGACATCAGTATGGAGATATTCTGCTGCAGACGATTTCAAGAAGCCTGCAGGGAGTGACGGGACTGGAATCTACCTGTTATCGTATGGGTGGTGATGAGTTTATCATTATTATCAATCAGGAAGAATACCACCGCCTGGATGAGATTTTAACCGAGATTAAGAACATTTTCTCCAAGCCATGGTTCTTAAAAGGCGGAGACTATTACTGTACCATGAGTATGGGTGTGGTATGTTTTCCGGATGACGGAGACAATGTGCAGGAATTGATTAAAAAAGCAGATATTGCTTTATATGAAGCTAAAAAGAGCGGCAAAAACCGTATAGAATTCTACGATGAAAATGTAGAAGCAACCTCCTTTAAGCGGCTTGACTTAGAGAAGAATATGCGTTATGCTACTACGAATTCCTGTCAGGAATTTGAAGTATATTATCAGCCGATTGTGGATATTTCCAAGCCGGGTGATCCGTGCAGTGGAGCAGAGGCACTCATCCGCTGGAATTCCGAGGCGATGGGAATGATTTCTCCGTCTGAATTTATTCCACTGGCAGAGTATTTAGGACTGATTAATCCAATTGGAAGCTATGTATTAAAAGAAGCCTGCCGCCGTTGTAAATACTGGAATGATATGGGACATCCGGAGTATCATGTTAATGTCAATCTTTCTGTAGTACAGCTTTTGCAGAATGATATGAAGGAAAAAGTCAGGGAAGTGTTAGAAGAGACGAAGATGGATCCGGCAAACCTTACTCTTGAGGTAACAGAGAGTCTTGCAATCAACGATATGAAACGTATGAAGAAGATTCTTGCGGATATCAAGAGCCTTGGCGTAAAGGTTGCACTGGATGATTTTGGAACCGGTTACTCTTCCTTAAATCATATCCGTGAACTGCCGATTGATATCATCAAGATAGACCGCTGCTTTATCATTGATATTGGAAAAGATGAGTATGCCGAAGCTTTCGTAAAGATGGTATCTGAACTGGCAGAAACCATCGGAGTACGAATCTGCGTAGAAGGAGTAGAAGAAATCGACCAGGTGGAAAAGCTCCGCAATATGAAAGTACAGTACATTCAGGGCTATTATTATGGCAAGCCAATGCGTGCTGATGACTTTGAAAAGAAATATTTATAGATATAAGAAATGGGTAAAAGGCGGTTTAAGCTTTTTACCCATTTTATATGCTTATTCTTTTAATTTCTTGTCTCTTTTAAAATCCGCTTATAGGTTTAACAATCTATCTCCAGTTCCACCGGACAATGGTCGGAACCGAGGACTTCCGTGTGAATGGCAGCTCCTTTTAACTGCTCCTTTAAGGACTGGGAAACCAGAAAATAGTCAATACGCCATCCGGCATTCTTTTCTCTTGCGTGGAAGCGATAGGACCACCAGGAGTAGATGCCTTCCTGTTCCGGGTAGAAATAGCGGAAAGTATCGATAAAACCATTTTCCAATAGAACAGAGAATTTTTCACGTTCTTCATCTGTAAAACCTGCGTTTTTGCGATTGTTTTTCGGATTCTTTAAATCAATTTCTTTGTGGGCAACATTCAGGTCACCACAGAAGATAACCGGTTTCTTTTCTTCTAATCCTTTTAAATACTGTAAAAAAACATCTTCCCATTCCATACGGTAGGAAAGTCTTGCCAGTTCATTCTGGGAGTTTGGTGTATAGCAGGTAATGAGATAGTAGTTTTCATATTCTAATGTGATAACACGTCCTTCTTCATCATGCTCCGGGATGCCAATGCCATAGCTTACGGAAAGAGGTTCCTTTTTGGTAAAAATGGCAGTGCCGGAATAGCCTTTTTTCTTCGCATAATTCCAGTACTGGTAATAGCCCGGAAGGGAAAGGTCAATCTGTCCTTCCTGCAGTTTTGTCTCCTGAATACAGAAAGCATCTGCATCAATTTCGTGAAAGAAATCTAAAAAGCCCTTATTGACACAGGCACGTAAGCCATTTACATTCCAAGAAATAAATTTCATAGTGAGTCTCCTTTTATTGATACATATCAGTGGTTGCGAAAAAGTGGTGTTTATTTGACAAAGGTCTGTATTCGAAGTACAGGTGGCTTATGTGATGTGAAATACCAGCAATTCTTAGCTGCCTATTTTTCTTGATGGTAAACTGTCTTTCCGTTGCTTTGACCGGATGCCGTCACTGTCCGCCGGGTGCGGATGCCACATAATAACTGCAAGGGGCACTAAGAATTTCGAGACATATTTTATCAGGTCCGGCAACCGGCACAAATTCACATCCATGTTCAGATGTGCCTCGCTGGCACTTCCCTGTGCCAGCGTTGCCGGGTGCCGGACGAAATTCCAAGTGCCCCTAACAGTCATTAAAAAGCATCCGCACTTCGGCGAACAGTACCGGCATCTTGTCAAACATTGGAAAGACTGCTTTCTATCACAAAAAGAAAAATAGGCAGCTTAGAACTGCGGTATTTCATATCAAAGCCAACGTACTTCGAATACAGCCTTTTGAAATAATAATTCATTTTTCACAATCACATATTTGTTTCATTATACCCATTAGACTGGATATTCTTCAAGAAAAATATTATACTATTTCTATATATAAAAATGCAACGTATTGTGGGGTTATAAGCGAAGGAGGACATGCGATGTTAGAGAAGGTAGATTTAAATCGGAAGATGGGGAAAAAGGAATACAAGGAGTGGATGGACGATTTGCAGCCGAAGCTGTCCTATCTGCAGAGAGCCTGTAAAGAACAGAAGATTCCGGTCATGATTGTATTTGAGGGATTTGGCGCAGCAGGAAAAGGAACATTGATTAATAAAATCATTGAACCCTTAGACCCGAGAGGATTTTCTGTTTATGCTACTGCAGTGGAGACCAAGGAAGAGAAAATGCATCCGTTCCTGTGGCGTTTCTGGACGAAGATTCCGTCCCAGGGAAGAATTGCAATCTTCGACAGAAGCTGGTACCGGAGAGTGTTGGTGGATCGTTTTGACGGCGTGACCACAAAGGAGCAGTTAGATTATGCATTCGGAGAAATCTGTTCCTTTGAAAAACAATTAACCGATGATGGAATGGTAATTATTAAGCTGTTCGCCGATGTGTCAAAGAAGGAGCAGAAGAAACGTTTTGATAAGCTGTTGGCGGATAAGAAGACTGCATGGCGGGTAACAAAGGATGATCTGGAAAGAAATAAGCATTACGAGGAATACCTTGCCATGAATGAAGAAATGTTGGAAAAGACGGATTCCGAATATGCACCGTGGCATATTTTAGAGTGTACCGACCGGGAATATGCAGCAGCAAAAATGACGGAAATCGTAGTTTCTGTATTGGAGCAGGCAATCGCAGATAAGAAAGCCGAACAGGAGAAGAGGGAGCAGGAGAAAACAAAGGCGCAGGAACTAAAACAGGAAAAGGATACTTTGCAGGAAGCAGGAGCCGCAGCACAGAAGGAGCAGGTACTTAAGAGTTCCGTGCTGGCAGGCGTAGACCTTTCAAAGAAGATGGAGAAGGAAGAGTACAAAAAGGAACTTGCACGTCTTCAGACGAGACTTTCCGAACTTCATAATGAATTATATAAATACCGGATTCCGGTGGTACTGGCATTTGAGGGCTGGGATGCTGGTGGAAAAGGCGGAGCCATTAAACGTCTGACCCAGGCATTGGACCCAAGAGGATATCAGGTAAATCCGGTGGCAGCACCAAATGATGCAGAGAAAACACATCATTATCTGTGGCGTTTCTGGAAACAGTTTCCAAAGGATGGTCATGTGGCAATTTTCGACCGTTCCTGGTATGGCCGCGTTATGGTTGAACGCATCGAGGGATTCTGTCAGGAAGAAGAGTGGAAGCGTGCTTACCATGAGATGAATGAAATGGAAGAACAGCTGGCACACCATGGAACCATTGTTTTGAAATTCTGGATGCACATTGACAAGGATGAGCAGGAGCGTCGTTTTAAGGAGCGTATGGAAAATCCGGCAAAGCAGTGGAAGATTACTGATGAGGACTGGCGCAACCGTGAGAAGTGGGATGCTTACGAAAAGGCAGTGGATGAAATGCTGATTCGTACCTCTACCACTTATGCACCATGGATTTTAGTAGAGGCAAACTGCAAGTATTATGCCAGAATTAAAGTGCTTCGTACGGTGGTAGAAGCAATTGAGAAGCGTCTGAAAGAAGAAAAAGAACGGAAATAATTACCACTTGGTTCGTATTTCTTACCACTTATTCCAAAGGCATTTACAGAAAAATGTGTTTGTGTATAATGAGTGACATAGGAAGGAACGACAATGAAGATACGGATAGAACTGGACGAAAATTTAATAGAGGATGAAGTGTTGATTCGCTGTAAATCCTTAGATGAAAATGTAAGGAAAATACAGGAAGCCGTATCGCAGGTGCTTACCGGAAAACAGCAGTTAATCTGTTATAAGGAAGATACGGAATACTATCTGTCTTTGGATGAAATCCTGTTTTTTGAGACAGAAGCCAAAGAAGTATGGGTGCACACAACAGATAAGATGTATCAGACCAGATATAAACTGTATGAGCTGGAAGAACTGTTGCCGGGACATTTTATGAGGGTTTCCAAATCCACGATTTTAAACACCAACCGGATTTACTCCATTACGAGAAATCTTACGGCATCAAGTGTGGTGGAATTTATGGGAAGCCATAAACAGGTATATGTATCAAGATATTACTACAAACCATTAAAATGTAAACTGGAAGAAAAGAGGATAAGAAAATGAAAAAAGAGAGAATTTTCTGGGGACTGTTTCTGATTTTTGGAGCGGTATTCCTGATTGTAAGCAAACTGGGACTGGTGGAAGGCATTGGCTTCTGGACGGTAATCGGAACAGTATTTTTCGGCTGTATTTTATTAAGCAGCCTGATAAAGCTTCGGTTTACCGGAATCTTTTTCTCACTGGCATTTCTCGGCATTATTTATGATGAACAGCTTGGCATACAGGCAATTACACCATGGCCGATTCTCGGCGCAGCACTGCTTTTGTCCATAGGCTTTGGCATTATTTTTAAGAAGAGTACCGCAAAATGTTGGAAAAAGAAAAAAGATACGGACTATGAGACCATTATAGATGAAGAGGATGGTAACCGGATTTCCTTCGAGACTTCCTTTGGCGCATCCATCAAATATGTGAATACAGATGATTTCCAGTCTGCTTCCCTGGAGTGCAGCTTTGGCAGCATGAAAGTGTATTTTGATAATGCAATGATGCAGCAGCCACAGGCAACCATTTATCTGGAAGCATCTTTTTCCGGAGTAGAGCTTTACATTCCAAAGAACTGGGCAATGGTAAATAAAGTGCATGCGGCATTTGGCGCAGTGGAAGAGAAGAACCGGAATACACCGGATGGTGTGCACAGTGTGATACTTAACGGAGAATGTAATTTTTCCGGCGTAACAATTATATATGTATAAGAAGTGGCATAGCAAAAAGCAGTCGGCGAAATATTTCGCTGGCTGCTTTTTGGGTCGCATTATACCTGTGTGCCCGGAAGCCGGAGGCTTGATTTCATCAGAAGAGCGGCAATTGCGGCAGTAAGAATTTCCGTAATCCAGAAAGCATGGAATACATACTGCGGTCCAAATGCTTTACAGAGAAGAAAAGCAATCGGAATGATAAAAAGGATATAGCGGAGCAGAGAAATAATTAAGGACTGTCCGCCCTTTGAAAGCCCTTCTAAAGCACCGGAAGCAGTGATGGATACAGTGGAAATCAGGAAACCGCAGCAGATAATCCGAAGGGCGTTGCTTCCCACGGAAATCGTTGCAGCATTGCTGGTAAACATTCCCATAAGGTAAGGGGAGGCGGTAAAGCAGATAATCATACCAAGAATCATAATGACACCGTTCATACAGAGCGTAAGATGGTAGATTTTCTTTACACGCTTGATCTCACCGGCACCATAATTAAAACCAACCAGCGGACGCATTCCCTGAATAATTCCATTGGCAGGGAGATAGAGGAAGGTCTGCAGTTTGTAATAGATTCCAACAACCACAACATAGCACTGATCATATGCGGCAAGGAGTCCGTTTAAAAATGAAATAAGTAAGGATG
This sequence comes from uncultured Lachnospiraceae bacterium, assembly GCA_900315735.1. GTDB lineage: Bacteria > Bacillota > Clostridia > Lachnospirales > Lachnospiraceae > Roseburia_C. Next base: position 45,588 of record ONAD01000015.1, read on the forward strand.
GCAGCGCCAGATTTAAGATGGCTGGAATGCCGATACCATATAATTTCAAATCAATATGTTTATCCCGGATAAGATATTTTCTGCTAATCCGTATACTGATTGGGCACAGAAAATAGACAAAGAGATAAAGGATGAGAGTAAAAAGCTGTCCGATACCGGTAGCAAGGGCAGCACCACGCATTCCCATTTTTGGGAAAAAGCCGATTCCGAAAATCAAAAGCGGGTCTAAAATGATATTGGTAATACAGCCCAACATCAGTCCCACCATTGAGACATTCATTTTGCCTACAGACTGAAAGACCTTTTCAAAGGTTAGATTCATCATAATAATGATGCTGAATAAAAATGCAATATTTGCATATTCTACGCCTAACTTAAGAATTTTGCCGTCAGTAGTAAAATGGCTTAAAAATGCAGGAATCAGTGCGATACTTCCGATTGTTAAAATAATGCCATGCAAAACAGAGAAGAAGAAACCATGGGTTGCAGCAATATTGGCTTTTTCGCCTTCTTTAGCACCAAGATGAAAGGAAATCAAGGCATTAATTCCAACACCAAATCCAATCGCAACTGCATTGATAAAATTCTGCACCGGATAGACTAAGGAAAGGGCTGTCATGGCATCTTCACTGATTTTAGCCACAAACAGACTGTCTATAATATTGTAAAGAGAATTTACCAGCATGGAGATAACCATAGGAAGTGCCATGGTAGTCAGCAGTGGTAAAATCGGTTTTTCTTTCATAAAATCTTCGTTCATAATAATTGCTCCTTTTTCTCAGAACTTTTCACTTATCTCTTTTCCTCGCTACTCCAAAGTGTGAGAAAACTAAAAAACGCCACACAATTATCACGGGGATAATTGTGTGGCGAAAAGTAGTCAGACTAGAAAAATCCACACCAGTTTTAGCGTTATGAAAATAGCATAAATCATATGAAAAGTCAAGATAATATCTTAGAGCAGGAAAACGAAGACGAGGCATAGAATGAAAAATCAGAAGAAAAAGGATTGACAAATACCCTATGGGGGTATAATATAAGCATACCGGTAGGGGGTATATGACTATCGGTAGGTGTGTATTTGGAATGTGAAGATAGAAGGGAGCCTGACTATGGCAGAAGAAAAAGAGATGTGTCCATCCTGTTGTGAGCGGAAGAAACACAGACAGGAAACAGAATATCAGGATTTATTGAAACGCTTGAACCGAATCGAAGGACAGGTGCGGGGCGTAAAGAAAATGTTGGAAGAAGACCGCTACTGTGTGGATATTTTGACACAGGTGTCTGCGATTAATTCCGCACTGAATTCCTTTAATAAGGTATTGCTGGCGGAGCATATCAAATCCTGTGTGGTAGATGACATCCGTGCCGGAAAGGAAGAAGCAGTGGATGAGCTTTGTGCGACCCTTCAGAAACTGATGAAATAGAGGAGGACAAAAATGAAACAGGAACGTTATGAAGTCACAGGTATGACGTGTTCTGCATGCTCTTCCCGTGTGGAAAAGTGTGTGTCAAAGATTGACGGTGTGGAAAATGTATCCGTGAATCTGCTGACCAACAGCATGCAGGTGTCCTATGACGAGAATAAGGTCAATGAAGATATCATTGTATCAGAAGTAGAGAAGGCAGGTTATGGTGCTGCACCGGCAAATGCCGGAAATGAGAAGCGTACCGACAAAGGGAAAAAGACAAATAAGGCAGAGCAGGAAATTCATGAGATGAAGATTCGCCTGATCTGGTCCATTATTTTTCTGATTCCGATGATGTATATTTCCATGCACCATATGTTTTATGAATGGTTTGGAATTCCGGTACCGGGATTTATCAAGGCGGCATTTCACGGAGATGAGAATGCACTGGCATTTTCCCTCTCCCAGTTCTTATTGCTGCTTCCGATTATGTATCTGAACCGGAAATATTTTATTGTAGGATTTAAGAACCTTTTTGTACACAGAAGTCCGAATATGGATTCATTGATTGCACTGGGTGCATCGGCTTCCGTTATCTATGGTGTATTTGCAATTTTCCGGATTGGTTATGGTCTGGGACATCAGGATATGGCACTGGTAAGCCAGTACAGCATGGACATTTATTTTGAGTCCGCAGGAATGATTCTGACATTGATTACCGTTGGAAAATATTTAGAGAGCCGTTCCAAAGGAAAGACCAGTGAAGCCATTGAGAAGCTGATGGATTTAGCTCCGAAGCAGGCAAAGGTCTTAAGAGATGGCAAAGAAGTTACTGTTCCGGTAGAGAATCTGGTAAAAGGTGATCTGGTACTGGTGCGTCCCGGTGAGACTGTTCCGGTGGACGGAGTCATCGAAGAGGGACAGTCAAGTCTTGATGAATCGGCAATTACCGGCGAGAGTATCCCGGTATATAAGGAAGTGGGAGATACTGCAATTTCCGCAACCATTAACCAGAATGGTTTCTTAAAAATCCGTGCATCCAAAGTCGGAGAGGATACCACCATCAGCCAGATTATTCATCTGGTGGAGGAAGCCAGCTCCAGTAAAGCACCGATTGCCAAACTGGCAGATAAAATTGCGGGCGTATTTGTGCCGGTGGTTATTACCATTACTCTGATTGCCGCAATCATCTGGCTTATCAGTGGAGCAACCTTTGAATTTGCACTTTCTATTGGAATCGCGGTGCTGGTTATTTCCTGTCCGTGTGCCCTTGGACTTGCGACACCGGTAGCCATTATGGTTGGAACCGGAAAAGGTGCGGAAAACGGAATCCTGATTAAGTCCGGTGAAGCACTGGAAACAGCGCACAGCATCGACACCGTAGTTATGGATAAGACCGGAACCATAACAGAAGGTAAGCCGAGAGTTACGGATGTGAGTGTAGGAAACACAGAATTAGACGAAAAGGACTTTGTGGCAATTGCAGCAGGTGTTGAGCAGGGAAGTGAGCATCCGCTGGCACAGGCAATTTTGCAGTATGCAAAGGAGCAGGAGGTTACGCCGCTTTCCATGAAGAATTTTAAGACGATTCTTGGAAGAGGAATTGAAGCAGAAGATGAAAAAGCATCCTATTATGCAGGAAACGAAGCCTTTATGAAAGAAAAGGGCGTAGCCTTGGATGCCATTGGAGACACCTTAGACAAGCTGGCAGAAGAAGGAAAGACTCCATTAATCTTTGCGAAAAATAGCAGTCTGCTTGGCATCATTGCAGTAGCAGATGTGGAAAAGGAAACCAGCCGCTATGCCATCGAAGCATTCCGCAAGATGCATATTGATGTAGTAATGCTGACCGGAGACCACAAGCGTACCGCCGAAGCCATTCGTAAGAAGCTTGGAATCCCGAAAGTAATTGCAGAAGTATTGCCGGAGGATAAGGAACGGCATATTGCCAAACTGCAGCAGCAGGGACACAAGGTTGCCATGATTGGTGATGGAATCAATGATGCACCGGCACTGGCAAGAGCAGATGTGGGAATTGCCATCGGAGCAGGAACAGATGTGGCAATCGAAAGTGCAGATGCGGTACTGATGCGGAATGATCTGATGGATGCCGTAACAGCCATCCGTTTGAGCAAAGCGGTTATCCGCAATATCAAAGAGAACCTGTTCTGGGCATTCTTCTATAACAGTATTGGAATCCCGCTGGCAGCAGGTGTTTTATATCCGGCATTTCATATTAAATTAAATCCGATGTTCGGTGCAGCAGCTATGAGCTTAAGCAGCGTCTGCGTCGTATGTAACGCTCTCCGGTTAAAGTTCTTTAAACCGCAGCGTCTGGAGCAGACAGCGGAAAAAACGGCAGAACAGACGGTAGAGAAAGCAACTGAAAGTCAGGTAGAACAGACAACAGAAAAAGTAACAGATAATAAGGAAAATCAGAAGGAGGATAATAAAATGAAAGCAACACTTAAAATCGAAGGAATGATGTGTGAACATTGCAAGAAGCATGTGGAAGATGCATTAAATGCCATGGAAGGAGTACAGGCAACGGTAAATCTTGAAGCAAAGAGTGCAGAAGTGACTATGGAAAAAGAAATTTCAGAAGCTGAATTTGCAGAAGTCATTGAAAAAGCAGGATATCAGCTTACTGGTGTTGAAAAATAACAAAACAACACCATAAAAATTAAAAAAAATTATGAAAAATGCAAGAAAAAAATTCCCTTATGCTATAAAGTTATGCTATAATAAGCGTAATTGAAACAACATGAGCGAAGGCAGAGGGAAGAAGTTAAGAGGACGGTTCCCGCAGACGGAACCGTCCTCTTTTACGCGAGTAGCGGGAAAACCACAGCGCATGAGGGACAGACAGGAGGAACAGTTTTTATGTGGTCATATGACAGTGTATTTTATCAGATTTCAACCTTGGGATTTTGCGGAGCACCGACAGAAAATGATGGTGTTCTGGCTCATCGGATAAAGAAGGTGGAAGATTGGATTCCGCATATGGTAAAGCTAGGGGTAGATGCAATTTATTTCTGCCCGATTTTTGAATCAGACCGTCATGGTTATGATACCAGAGATTATACCAAACTGGATGTAAGGCTTGGAACCAACGAAGATTTTAAAGAAGTATGTGAGAAATTGCATGAGAACAATATCAAAGTAGTATTGGACGGAGTGTTTAACCATGTGGGAAGAGGCTTCTTTGCATTTCAGGATTTGCTGAAGAACAGAGAGAATTCTCCATATAAAGACTGGTTTGTAAATGTCAATTTCGGCTGGAACAATAATTATAATGACGGACTTTGCTATGAAGGCTGGGAAGGCCATAATGAGCTGGTAAAGCTGAATTTAAGAAATGAAGCGGTTATTGAACATATCTTTTCCGCAGTAGAAGGATGGATTAAAGAATTTGATATTGATGGACTGCGTCTGGATGTTGCATACAGTCTGGACATGGATTTTGTAAGAAGATTACGTCAGTTTGTAGATTCGAAAAAAGACGATTTCTATCTTCTGGGAGAGATGATTCATGGTGATTATAACCGTCTTTTGGATGAACAGAATATGTTGCACAGTGTAACAAACTATCAGGCATATAAGGGAATGTGGTCCAGCTTTAACGACCGTAATCTCTTTGAAATCAATTATACCTTGGAGCAGCATTTCTGCGGAATGTATCAGGGCAAGCATCTTTTGAATTTCTTAGATAACCATGATGTGAACCGTCTGGCAAGCACATTAAAGGAAAAAGAGCATCTTCCGTTAGTATATGCGATGCTGTTTGCAATTCCTGGTATTCCATGTGTCTACTATGGTGGCGAATGGGCAGCAGAAGGAAAGAAAGAAAATGGTGGAGATGATGCACTCCGCCCATCCTTTGAAGCACCGGAGTGGAATGAACTGACTGATTATATTTCCGGACTGGCGAAGGTTCATAAAGAGGAAAAGGCACTGTGCTATGGTAATTATCGTAAAGTATTCTTAACGAACCGTCAGATTGTATTTGAAAGAAGCTTTGAAGGTGAGCGGATTCTTGTAGCAATCAATCTGGAAGAGAATCCATTCCATGCATCCTTTGATGCAGGAGCAGCCGGAGCAGTTGACCTGCTGACCGGAGAAAAAGCAGCACTTCAGGGTGGCATCGATATGCCGGCATTTTCAGCAGCTTACTTAAAGATAACCGAATAAAAGGATAAAACGTAAGAAAAGAGATAAGAACTATAAGGAGGAAGAGAAGTAATGGCAGAGAAACGTAAATCTTCAGAAAAAAGTGATGTAGGAAAGAAACTGGTACTTGGATTAATCGCAGTAATTTCACTCCCGATTCTTTTGGTTGGACTTGCCGGAGTTATCATTATGCATCTGGTACAGAATACAGCTTTAAATGCAGGTGTGGGAACAATTATTTTAATCGTAGTTTTAGCAGTATTTATAGCAGGCTCCCTGTGGCTTGCAGTAGCAATCGCAGGAAAATTGAAAGCTGTAATCGGCAGCATGGATAAGATTGCAGACGGAAGCCTTCAGTTAGAAGAGCCAAAACATAATAATAAAAATGATGAAATCAGTAAATTATTAGGTTCTGCCAATGATATGGTAAGAAGCTTTGCACAGATTGTAACCGGAATCCGCAGAGCCAGCAGTGAACTGAGTGAATTGTCTACAACATTCAGCCAGTCCTTTGATACCATGAATGAAGCGTTAGAGCAGGTAAGCGGAGAAGTTGCTTCTATTACAGACAATACCGTGTCACAGGCAGAGAAAACACAGCATGTACAGCAGAAGGTGGCAGAAATCGGTAATGCCATTGAAGTAATTGCCAGCAATATTACACTTCTTTCAGACAGTGCATTAAAAATGAAGGACTGCAACGAGTCAGCAGAAGTGATTATGCAGCAGTTAGTAGAAATCAGTAAACAGAACAGAAAGTCTATTGATGAAGTGCAGAGCCAGACAGACAGAACCAATCAGTCAGCATTACAGATTCGTACTGCAACAGAGATTATTGCAGGAATTGCGAGCCAGACCAACCTGCTTGCATTAAATGCAAGTATTGAGGCTGCAAGAGCAGGAGAACAGGGAAAAGGATTTGCCGTAGTTGCAGAAGAAATCCGTACTTTGGCAGACCAGTCCAGAGAGTCTTCTGAGCAGATTAATAAAATCGTCAACGAGCTGATTGACAATTCCAATGTCAGTGTAGAGATTACCGGAAAAGTATCCGAAGCATTTGAACAGCAGAATGAGAAGATCCGTGAGACAGAGACCATCTTTACTGCATTGAATCAGGAAATCGAAAGTGTCAGCACTTCTATCCAGGGAATCAATTCAGAAGTCAGCGGCTTGAATGAGCATAAGAGTGCCATTGAAGAGAAAATGGATTCTCTTGCGACAGCAGCAGAAGCAAATACAACAAGTGCAAGGGAAACATCTGAGACAATGAATGAATTTGAAGCATTGGTTGGCGAGTGTAGAAATGCAACCGGTAAGATTACTTCCGTGGCAACAGAATTAGATGATAATATTCGCAAATTCAACGTTTCTTCCATGAAAGAGGAAGTACAGAACATGCTGTAAGGCATACATACAATTGCAAAAAGAAGGGTATTCCACAGGCCGAAGGAGTGCGTATGGAATACCCTTTTGCTTTAAGGAGATTAAGATGAAAACAGAGATTTATACGATACCGATACAGGACGCATTTGCAGAGGAATGCGAATGCCCGGTCTGCAGAATGTATCAGAAATTAGAGGAAAATGCCATTAATTATACCATTGGACCGGGTGCAAGTTACATGGAGGGAGACATCCGGGAGCAGAGTGACGAACAGGGCTTCTGTCAGAAGCATTTGGAAATGTTATATGAATATCCGAATAAATTAGGGTTTGCCATGATGTTAAAGACCCACATGGATAAGACTGCAAAGGAATTAAAAAAAGCAATGAAAGCACCACTGCCGCAGTCAGCCGGACTTTTCAAGAAAAAGAGCCAGACAGTCCATCCGGTGATTACCTTTGTGGAAGAAAAAGAGAAAAAGTGCTTTGTATGTGATTATATCAATCACAGCTTTACAAATTACATCAATACCATTTACTATTTATATGAAAAAGAAGAAGACTTCCGCAGACAGTTTGCAGCATCTAAGGGCTTCTGCGTGAACCACTATAAAGTTCTATTTTCCGGAGCACCGGAATATATGGGTAAGAAATATTTAAACGAATTTCTGACGACTTTAAATGAGACTTTTATCAACGAATACGAACGGGTGCGGGATGATTTGGAATGGTTCATCTGCAAAAATGATTACCGCTATAAAGAGCAGCCGTGGAAGAATGCCAGGGATGCATTGCAGAGAGGGCTGGTAAAAGTAGGAAGTATCATGGAGACAGAAGAAAAGAAGGAATAGGTAGAAGTAATAAAAGAAAAGGGGATAGAAGAAGACGTAAGAGCAACAGGTAAATTAAAACAGGAAAGTGAGGAATTTATGACAAGTTATATTTTACTGGTAGCAGCAGTGATTCTATTGTGCCTGTCATTGAATAAAATGTCCAATAAACTGGGGATTCCAATGTTGTTGGCATATATTCTTCTTGGCATGATGTTTGGAACCGATGGAATTTTAAAGATTCCGTTTGATAATTTTACGATTGCCGAACAGATTTGTACGGTGTCTTTAATCTTTATCATGTTCTATGGTGGATTTGGAACCAACTGGAAACAGGCAAAGCCGGTGGCTGGCAAAGCAGTATTATTATCAACAGTGGGAGTTATACTGACCGCAGTAACAACCGGAGCATTCTGCCATTTTATCTTGAAAATGGATTTCTGGGAAAGCATGCTGATTGGTTCTGTAATCAGTTCAACGGATGCCGCATCCGTATTCTCAATTCTTCGTTCCAAACGGCTGAATCTTAAGAACAATACCGCCTCCATGTTAGAAGTGGAAAGTGGCAGCAATGACCCATGTTCTTATATGCTGACGGTAATTATATTAACTATAATGAGTGGAGAACTGAGTGGTTCTTCACTGGTTGTCATGATATTCTCACAGATTATTTTTGGCATATTAGTAGGTGTAGTCGTAGCTCTTGCAGCAGCGTTCATCTTAAAAAAAGTGAATTTTGCAACGGATGGATTTGACACGATATTTGTATTCAGCATGGCGCTGGTGTCCTATGCCGGAGCATCCATGATAAATGGAAATGGTTATCTGGCGGCATACATTGCCGGAATTATCCTTGGAAACAGTCCCCTTCATCATAAAAAATCACTGGTGCATTTCTTTGATGGAATCACCGGACTGATGCAGATGCTGATTTTCTTCCTGCTTGGTCTGCTGGCATATCCATCCCAGCTGCCAAAGATACTGCCAATTGCACTGGCTATTGCCGTATTTTTAACCTTTGTGGCAAGACCGATTTCTGTATTTGCCATACTGACACCATTCCGCTGCCCGGTAAAACAGCAGCTTCTGGTGTCCTGGGCGGGACTTCGTGGAGCAGCGTCCATTGTATTTGCCATAATGGCAACGGTAAGCCCGGCATATACGAAAAATGATTTGTTCCACATAGTTATTTTTATCGTCCTGTTCTCCATCAGTATTCAGGGTACACTGCTTGGTTTTGTGGCAAAGAAGCTTGATATGATAGACGAAAACGGTAACGTTATGAAGACTTTCAGTGACTATTCCGATGAAATGCCGGTGGAGTTTGTCAAAATCAGTATCAAAGAAGGGCATCCATGGGAAAACCGCAGGATAAAAGACCTTACCTCCCTGCCGGATTTATTGCTGGTATTAATTTTGCGAGGAGAAGAACGCATTATTCCAAATGGCAATACCGTAGTGCTTGCGGGAGATAAGATTGTCTTAAGCGCTTTATCCCCGGAAGAAAATCTCGGCATCTGTCTGACAGAAATTCCAATCGAAAAAGACAGCAAGTGGATTGGAAAGCCATTATCCAAAATAAAACTGGGTGAAGAGAAGCTGGTTCTGGTTCTGAAACGGAATGAGAAGGTTGTGATACCCAATGGAAATACCGTGATTCGTGAAAATGATGTGTTGGTAATCAGCCAGTTATAAATATGTTTTCTGATATGAAACAGATAGCTGTACTCTTCATCGAGTGCGGCTGTGACATAAAGCCTGTAAGGGGCACTAAGAATTTCGGATAAATAAATGGATTTTCCGGCAACCGGCGCAAAGTCACATCCATGTTCCTATGCGCCTTACCGGCACGTCCTTGTGCCGGCATTGCCAGATACCAGACGAAATTCCAAGTGCCCCTAACAGCCCTTAAAAAACAGCCACACTTCGATGAAGGGCACAGCTATCCTTTTTAATTTACGCAAAAAAAATTTTAAAATATATGCAACAGAATGAAATTCAGCGACACTATATATATGAGACCGGTCAAAGGAAAGGACTTAGGAAGGCATAGGGTGAGCATATGGAACAGGAACTGCAACTGGTGTGCAGGGCACAAAGTGGGGATACCAGTGCATTTGCACAATTATATGAAGGCGTTTATCGGGATTTATACCGATTTGCTTTATATGTGCTGAAGCATCCGCAGGATGCACAGGACGTGGTCAGTGATACCGTGATGGATGCATTTGCACAAATCGGGGAGCTTCGAAAAACAGAAGCGTTCCGGGCGTGGATATTTCGCATTTTAAGTAATAAGTGCAAACGGAAATTAAAAGAATATGCCAACCGGCCGGAAGAACTGACGCCGGAGCTTATGGAACATCTGGGAAAATCCGGGATGGATGAACATGCAGCAGTACGGAGTCTGTTCTTTGAGCTTCCTTCCGAAGAAAGAATGATTATCGCCATGCATTTATTCTGCGGGTATAGCAGTAAGGAAATCGGAAAACTGCTAGATCTTAATGAAAATACCGTCCGCTCGAAAGAGAGCCGTGGAATAAAGAAAATGGTAGAGAAATATTGGAAGTAAGAAACGGAAGATATGCAAAAAGAGTCTGGAAAACAACAGGAAAATTCAGATGAGATGGAGGTGCCGGTATGAATGAACAGGAGATTTTAACCCAGTTAAGAAAAGCGGCGGAAGAGATAGAAATACCAGAAGCTCTGAAACCGGAACATATAGAAAAACGATTACAGGAACAAAAAACGAAACAGCAGCAGGAGCAGCAAAAAGAGCAGCAGAAATCACAGCAGGAAAATCAGAAACAGCCGAAACAGCAGCAGGAAAATCAGCAGCCGAAACAGCATTTGGAATTGAAAAAAGCTAAGAAAATAATTCCATGGCGCAGACTTGGCAGTATGGTAGCGGTGCTGGCACTGGTAGTATGCAGCGGAATTTATATAACAGTGACCCGTTTAGATAAGAGTTCCGGTACAGAGCAACCGGAAACGACGGATTCCATAGCTATGACGGATACGCAGCAGACTGTGGGAGAAGCAGATGAAACGGATGTAGCAGATGAAGCAGAGCGTGTAGATGTGGCATCACTGGGAGATATGTATCATCTTGCATCTGATTATAAGGAAGTATATCGGACACTTATTAAAGGCTATCAGCAGAACTCGATAGAAGGAGAAACGAGTGCGGAGACAAGCACAGCTGCATCGGGGGCAATGGATTCCGGCAGTGACGAGTATTACTACAGTGATGAAGCAAAGTATGAAAGTGCCGATGCGGATTTGCCGGAGGGAAGCAAGGAAGGCGGAAAAGATTGTTCTACTACAAATCTTCAGATGGAAGGTGTAGACGAGAGTGATATTGCTAAAATTGATGGCAGCTACATTTATACCGTAGAGGATAAATATATTGTTATTACGGATATCCGGGATGGGAAATTAGAAGAAGTAACACGATTCCTGCCGAAGGACTGTGGCGCAGCAGACCGGGTGATGGAAATTTATGTGGATGGAGACCAGTTGATTCTGGTGGTACAGTGCTATGAAACATCCTTAGAAGGAAACAGTAAGGCTGGCTCTGATAAGGAAACTTCCGATGAAGAAACTGCTGCATCAGATGTTTCTGAAGACAGCGCATTCTTTTATGAAATGAATGGAAAAAACACCACACAGATACAGGTATACAGTATCGTAGACCGTAAGAATCCAGAATTTGAAGGCAGACTGATTCAGGATGGTTATTATAATACTTCCCGGAAAATCGGAGATGTAGTCTATCTTTTTACGCAGTATAATATGACATCCGATGTGATGGGATATGTGGAAAAGAAGCATGGTGTAGAAGCCTTGAAGGAAGAAAATGGTGTCAGCAGCCTGGCAGAAGCAGTGATTCCGAAGGTAAATGGAGAACAGGTTGCTGCCGATGAAATTTATCTGCCGGAGTCGGGAGAGAGCGGTATACTGGTTGCATCAGTGGATGTAAATAAGCCGGATAAAGCATTGGACAGTAAGCTTGTAATTACCGGATATGCCCAGACTTATATCAGCAAAGATGCCTTGTATTTATATGAGGAAGATTATGAGGGGACAGTGGTTACCAATATTGCAAAATTTGCACTGGACGAGGGAAAAATCAGTGGTGTAGCTGCAACGGCAGTAAGCGGCTATATCAGAGATACTTTTGCAATTAATGCCAGTAATGGATATCTCCGGGTGTTGACAACGGATAATAGCACAGAGGATGAGACAAATGCTCTTTATATTCTCGATAAGAATATGAAATTAACCGGACAGTTGACGGGCATTGCACCGGGAGAAGAAATCTATGCAGCCCGCTTTATGGGAAACATTGGTTATTTTGTAACCTACCGGAATACCGACCCATTGTTTACCGTAGATTTGTCAGATCCGGCGAAACCGGAAATTATCGGCGAACTCAAGGTAACCGGCTTTTCTGAATATCTGCATTTCTGGGATGACACACATTTACTTGGCATCGGCTACGAATCAGATGAGAAAACAGGAAATATAGAAAATATTAAGCTTTCCATGTTTAATATAGAAAATCCGGAAGAAGTAACCGAAGAAGCCAAACTTGTATTAAAGGATGTAGATTACAGCGAAGCAATATTTAATTATAAGAGTGTCATTATTTCAAAGGATAAGAATTTAATCGGACTGATTTGTGAGAATTATAGCGGCAGTGAAACAAAGCAGACCTACCAGATATATTCCTATGAAAATGGAACCTTTAAGAAACAGGCAGAGATTCCGGGCATTACCGGAGCTAATTACGAGAATGTCCGTGGAATGTATAGCGGAAATGTATTCTATCTTTGGGTTTATGATACCATCACATCTTATGATATGACCGATGGATTTAAAATGTTAAAGGAGCGGGAGTGATTCTTGCAAAACTTTCTCGATAGCTTTATAATGACAGTATATGTGCCGGGTGGTGGTATGAAAATATCATCACCCGGCAACTTATGCAGAATCGGTAACTGCGAAATAGAGAAATGATAAACGAAAAACGAAATGTCTGTCTGCCCAATGTTTGACAAGATGCCGCCTTCTGTTCACCTATGGGCGAATACATTTACGCAGGCTGTTAGGGGCTCTTAGAATTTTAATAATATCTGGCAACGCTGGTACAGGGACGTACCAGCGAGGTGCAGAGGAACATGGATGTGACTTTGCACCGTTTGCCATATATAAAAGAATTATTTCAAAATTCTTAGAGCCCCTTGCAGCCGGAGTGGTATTCGCTATGGGTGAACAAAAGGCGCATCCAGTCAAAGCAGCGGTAAGACATCTTCATTATCATTTTCCGTTTCACAACAGCCATAACAACAAGTGCAAGGGAGAACAAAAATGCAATATAGAGAAAATCCGGGAAACAAAGACCAGCTGTCCATCTTAGGCTATGGCTGCCTGCGTTATTCTAAGAAAGGAACCGCAATCGACCAGGAAAAGGCAGAGCGGGAGATGGCAGCGGCAGTGGAAGCCGGGGTCAATTATTTTGATACCGCATATACTTACGGTGGAAGTGAAGCCTGCCTGGGAAAGTTCTTAGCAAAAGGCTATCGTGATAAGGTAAAAATTGCCACCAAGCTGCCACATTATTATATTAAGGCGGAAGGTGATATGGAGCGGTATTTTAAGGAACAGTTAGAACGCCTTCAGACTGACCATGTGGAATATTATCTGATGCATATGTTAAATGATATTGCAGCATGGGAGCGGCTGACTGCACTTGGAATACAGGACTGGATTGCAGAGAAAAAGAAAAACGGTCAGATTGGAAATATCGGATTTTCTTTCCATGGCGGAGCCACCCAGTTTAAGAAAATCATAGATTCTTACGACTGGGATTTCTGTCAGATACAGTATAATTATATGGATGAACATACCCAGGCAGGAACCGAGGGCTTAAAATATGCTGCAGCAAAGGGACTTCCGGTGATTATCATGGAGCCGCTGCGGGGCGGCAGGCTGGTGAATGCACTGCCAAAGGATGCCAAAGCCATATTTGCATCTGCAGAACCGCATCGTTCCCCGGCAGAATGGGGACTCCGCTGGATATGGAACCATCCGGAGGTGACAGTAGTGCTTTCCGGAATGAATGATATTGCACAGGTAGAGGAAAATGTAAGGATTGCATCAGATGCCACAGCAGATGCATTGACAGAGAAAGACTTGGAAATCTTTGAAAAGGTAAAGAAATCCATTAACCAGCATATGAAGGTGCCGTGTACCAGCTGTGGCTACTGCATGCCATGTCCGCACGGAGTAGACATTCCGACCTGCTTTGCAGCATATAATACACGGTATACCGACAGCTTCTATTCCGGCATGAAGGCATATTTCATGTGTACCACATTGAAGACCAATCCTTCCAATGCGTCAAAATGCCGCCAGTGCGGAAAATGTGAGAAACACTGTCCACAGTCTATTGCTATCCGGCAGGAATTAAAGCAGGTGGCAAAGAAGATGGAGAACCCGGTATATAAGATTGCAAGGGCAATTTCTAAACGTATCGGAAAGTATTAGAAAAAATATGATGAAAAATTGTAAAAAATAAAGGAAATTTGAAGGTGGACACAGAATTATAATAGCAGGGGTCGAATGACGTCCTCACAATGGTACAGATGATGGCAGTGCATTTACATCATGAAATGGTGATGTGACAGGAAGGGAGAAGATAAGGATATGACAATTCGGGAACGGATGGAGCGCATGGAGCATGAGATGTTAAGCCCTTATGCAGCATTAAGCGAGAATTCCAAAGGACGGGATTATCCGGAGGCACCTTGTGATATACGTCCCGTATACCAGAGAGACAGAGACCGTATTCTCCACTGTAAGGCATTCCGCCGTCTGAAGAATAAGACGCAGGTGTTCTTAACACCGAAGGGTGACCATTATCGTACCCGTATGTCGCATACCTTAGAGGTATCACAGAATGCCAGAACCATTGCAAAGGCGCTGCGGCTGAATGAAGATCTGGTGGAAGCCATTGCATTAGGACATGATTTGGGACATACGCCATTTGGTCATGCCGGAGAGCGGGTGCTAAATGAACTTTGCTCCGGTGGTTTTAAACATAATAAACAGAGCGTACGTATCGTAGAGAAATTGGAAAAAGGCGGACAGGGACTGAACCTGACCTGGGAAGTGCGGGATGGCATCTTAAATCATCAGACCAGTACGATACCACATACACTGGAAGGCAAAATCGTCCGTTTCTCCGATAAAATCGCCTATATTCATCATGATATCGATGATGCGGTGCGTGGAAAGATAATGGTGGAAGAAGATATTCCAATCGAGATACGGAAGGTATTGGGAAAGAATTCTGCAGACCGGCTGGATACGCTGATTCACGATATTATAACCAACAGCATGGATAAGCCGGATATCATTATGTCCGATGAAATTTTCCAGGCAATGCAGGATTTGCGGAAGTTCATGTTTGTAAGCGTATATACCAATCCCATTGCCAAAGGAGAAGAGACAAAGGCAGAAGGCTTACTCAGCAAACTGTTTACATATTATATGGAATATCCGATGACAATGCCGGCGCAGTATACCGATATGATTGCGGAAGGCGAAGAGGAAGAACGGGTAGTATGTGATTATATTGCAGGAATGACCGACCAGTATGCAATTGCAAAATTCTCAGAATATTTTGTACCGAAGGCTTGGCAGGTGAATTAAGGAATGGCATATTATTCAGATGAATTAATAGAGGAAGTACGTTCCAGAAATGATATCGTAGATGTGATTTCCGGATATGTACGGTTGACGAAAAAGGGCAGCACGTATTTTGGACTGTGCCCCTTCCATAATGAAAAGACCGGTTCTTTTTCCGTATCACCGAATAAGCAGATGTATTACTGCTTTGGATGCGGAGCAGGCGGAAATGTATTTACCTTTCTGATGCAGTATGAGAACTTTTCATTCCCGGAAGCGATGGAAGCATTGGCAGAGCGTGCCGGAATCGAACTGCCGAAGCAGGAAATGAGTGCCCAGGCAAAGAAAGAAGCAGACAAACGCCAGATTCTGTTAGAGATTAACAAGGCAGCCGGCAAATATTATTATATGCTGCTGCGGAGCGAACACGGAAAACAGGCGTATGAATATTTTAAAAAGAGAGAATTATCGGATGCCACCATGCAGAAGTTTGGGCTTGGCTATTCGGATAAATACAGTGATGATTTGTACCGCTATTTAAGAAAGCTTGGATATGATGATGCAATCTTAAAGGAATCCGGTCTTGTGTCCATTGACGAAGTCCGGGGCGGACATGATAAATTCTGGAATCGTGCCATGTTTCCGATTATGGATGTGCATAATAAAGTAATCGGATTTGGTGGACGAGTCATGGGAGACGGCGAACCGAAATACTTAAATTCGCCGGAGACCAAAGTCTTTGATAAGAGCCGGAATCTGTATGCATTGAACTTTGCAAGACAGACCAAGAAACCACAGATGCTCTTATGTGAAGGCTATATGGATGTAATTGCACTGCATCAGGCAGGCTTTGACAATGCAGTGGCATCCTTAGGAACCGCGTTTACCAGTGGACATGCCAGTCTGCTGAAACGATATACGAAGGAGGTTTATCTTACCTTCGACAGCGATGGCGCCGGAATTAAGGCGGCACTTCGTGCAATCCCGATTTTAAAAGAAGTAGGGCTGACAGCCAAAGTCATCAACATGAAGCCGTACAAAGACCCGGATGAATTCATCAAGGCACTTGGAGCGGAAGAATACCAGAAGCGGATTGATGCGGCAGAAAACAGCTTTATGTTTGAAATCAGGATTTTAGAGCAGAACTATGATATGAAGGACCCGGAAGGAAAGACCGCATTCCAGACAGAAGTGGCAAAGAAACTGCTTGATTTTACCACGGAACTGGAACGGAACAATTATATGGAAGCCGTGGCGGATAAATATCATATGAGCTTTGAAGCACTCCGGAATCTGGTAAACCAGCTGGGCACCCAGGGAGGACTTGTAAAAGAGCGGACACCGCTTAAGAGTGGGCTGAATGAGAAGAAGCATAAGAAAGAGGACGGCATGAAGCAGTCCCAGAAATTGCTTTTGACCTGGCTCATAGAATATGATAATCTGTACGATAAAATCAAAGATATCATTACACCGGAAGATTTTACGGAAGACATTTTCCGTAAGGTGGCAGAGCTTCTCTACGAGCAGAAGAAGTCGGGTACTGTCAATCCGGCACAGATTATCAGTTTATTTGCAGAAGAAGAGGAGCAGCGGGAAGTTGCGGAACTCTTCCATGCGAGAATCCATGAAGTGGATTCTGCCGCAGAGCGGGACAAGGCGTTGAAAGAAACGATTTTGCGGGTAAAGGATAACAGCATTTCCTATCGTTCGGCACACCTTGAACCTACGGATATGCAGGGCTTACAACAGATTGTGGCAGATAAGAGAACCTTGCAGAATATGGAGAAAATGCATATTTCTATAGATTGAGGACAAAATACTATTTAGTCCCGTTTATATGACGAATCATGAGAGGATGAACAAGAAAATGGATGAAAAGATGGAAAAGACTACGAAAAAGACAACAAAAGCTGCAAAAAGTGCTCCGGCAGCAAAAGACGAAAAGATGAGCATTGAGGAGAAAAAAGCAAAATTGCAGGAAAAACTAAAGGAACTCCTTGCACTGGCAAAGATGAAAAAGAACAGCCTTGAGTATCAGGAAATCAGCGAGTTCTTTAAAGACATGGAGCTGGATGCAGATGAGTTTGAGAAAATCTTAGACTTCCTTGAAACTAACAACATTGACGTACTTCGTATCATGGATGATGACGATATCGATGACGATATTATTTTAGATGACGAAGACGAGGTAGAGGTAGAAAAGATTGATTTATCTGTACCGGACGGCGTATCCATTGAGGATCCGGTTCGTATGTATTTAAAGGAAATCGGTAAAGTACCTCTTTTAAGTGCAGAGGAAGAAATCGAACTGGCAAAGAGAATGGAATTAGGTGACCAGGAAGCAAAGAAACGCCTGGCAGAAGCAAACCTTCGTCTGGTAGTAAGTATTGCAAAACGTTATGTAGGACGTGGTATGTTATTCTTAGACCTGATTCAGGAAGGTAACTTAGGTCTGATTAAAGCTGTTGAAAAATTTGATTACCGGAAAGGATATAAGTTCTCTACTTATGCAACATGGTGGATTCGTCAGGCAATTACAAGAGCAATCGCAGACCAGGCAAGAACCATCCGTATTCCGGTTCATATGGTTGAAACAATCAACAAACTGATCCGCGTTTCCAGACAGTTGCTGCAGGAGTTAGGACGTGAACCGACCCCGGAAGAGATTGCAGCAGAGATGAATATGCCGGTAGACCGTGTACGTGAAATCTTAAAGATTTCCCAGGAGCCGGTTTCTTTAGAGACCCCAATCGGTGAAGAGGAAGATTCTCATTTGGGAGACTTTATTCAGGATGATAATGTGCCGGTACCTGCAGATGCAGCAGCATTTACCCTGTTAAAAGAGCAGTTAGAGGAAGTCCTTGGAACACTGACCGAGAGAGAGCAGAAGGTATTAACCCTTCGTTTTGGTCTGGAAGATGGACGTGCCCGTACACTGGAAGAAGTTGGAAAGGAATTCAATGTAACCAGGGAGCGTATCCGTCAGATTGAAGCAAAGGCACTCCGTAAACTGCGTCATCCGAGCAGAAGCCGCAAATTAAAGGACTATCTGGAGTAATATATGAATAAACTTTCAAAAAGAATGCAGGCAGTTGCAGCATTGGTTCAGAATACCACCTGCCTTGCAGACGTAGGATGTGACCATGGTTATGTTCCGATTTATCTGATTCAGTCAGAATGTATTGGGCATGCCATTGCAATGGATGTGAACCGGGGACCGCTTCTTCGGGCAGAAGAACATATCCGGGAAGTTCATTTAGAAGATTACATAGAGACCAGATTGTCTGATGGACTTACGGCACTGGCTCCATCAGAAGCAGATGGAGTGGTAATTGCAGGAATGGGTGGAGCATTGACAAAGCGGATTCTTGCGGATCATCCGGAAATCTGGAAGAAGATGAACAACCTTGTGTTACAGCCACAGTCTGAAATAGAAGAGGTACGTCGTTTCATTTATGCAGAAGACTTTCACATTGAAGAAGAAAATATGGTGGAAGAAGAAGGCAAATATTACGTGATGTTAAGATGCGTACCGGGAAAAGCAGCACCGTTAACGGATGTTGCTTTTCGTTATGGTGGATATTTATTACAAACCAAAAACGAAATATTAAAACAATATTTAACAAAACAGAAGCAACAGTTCTCGGAAATCTTAAAAAAACTTGAAATCCAGAAGCCTATGCCGGAGAAAACTGTATTGCAGAAACCTGAATCGCTGCAACAATCTGCAACGCAACAGGATGAATTGCGGCAGAAAGAAGATGGCAGCACAAGACGTTTTGAGCGGCAGAGAGAATTGGAAGAGAAGCTTGCAATGATAGAAGAAGCAGAGCGTATCATGGGAGAAAAGGTATGAAGTGTGAACAGATACGGGAAATATTAGAGACACTTGCTCCTGCAGCAATGGCCTGTGAATGGGATAATCCAGGATTTCAGGTCTGCAGATGGGAGAAAGAGATAAACAGTATCTATCTGGCGGTGGATGCAACCGATGAAGTAATTGCGGAAGCAAAAGAACTTAAGGCTGATATGATACTGACGCATCATCCGTTAATCTTTGGTGGAATAAAAAATATTCTTACCAGTGATTTTATCGGCAGAAGAATTTACGGACTGGCACAGCAGGATATGGTTTACTGTGCGATGCATACGAATTTTGATATCTGCGTCATGGCGGACCTTGCAGCAGATTACCTGGAACTAATGGAGACAGAACCATTGGAAGTAACCGGGGAGTGGCAGGGAAAATCCTGTGGTATCGGCAAAGTGGGAATGCTGCCAGAGGAGATAAGTCTAGGGGATTGCGGCAGGATTGTAAAAAGCCGGTTTCAGACAGAAGCGGTAAAAGTATTTGGTGATACCAGCCGCATGGTACAGCGTGCAGCAATTTGTCCCGGCTCCGGAAAGAGTGAAGTGGATGAAGCGATTGCAAAGGGTGCCCAGGTGTTGATAACAGGAGATATTGACCACCATACGGGAATTGATGCAGCAGCCAGAGGCTTAAGTATCTTAGATGCAGGACATTATGGATTGGAGCATATTTTTGTAACCTATATGGCAGAATATTTCAAGGAGAAATTACCGGAACTGAACATATACAGCCAGAAGTTACAATCTCCGTTTTCCTATATTGTATAAATAGTAATCAAAGAAATGGGGGACTACTATGGGAGAAATTAAATGTAGAATTAATATTCATGGAAACGTAAGGGAGTATGTGCCGGAAACCACATACCAGCAGCTTGCCAAGGAATATCAGAAACAGTTTCCGGATGATATTGTCCTGGTGCTGATGAACAACCGCCTGCGGGAGCTGCGTGAGAAGGCAGAATCGGGAAATCTTACCTTTATTACAACGGCAGACAAGGATGGCAGGAAAGCATACCGGAGAAGTACGGCGTTACTGATGCAGAAGGCAGTGCATAATCTTTATGGGGAAGAAAAGATTACGGTCCGCATCATGCATTCCATTGCCCAGGGATATTATTGCGAACTGAAGCGGAATGAGGAAAAGAACGGAACATCAGAGCAGGCAGAATGGGTAGCTGTCGATGAACAGATGTTAAGGGATTTAAAGCAGGAGATGCAGCGTCTGGTAGAAGCCGATTTTCCGATTGAAAAGCACAGTCTGCCGACGGCAGATGCAGTAGAACTCTTCCGGAGACTGGGAATGACCGATAAAGAAAGACTGTTCCGCTACCGGAGAAGCTCAAGGGTCAATATCTATGAGCTGGATCATTACAAAGATTATTTCTATGGATATATGGTGCCGTCTACCGGTTATCTGAAATATTTTGACCTGACATTGTATAAAGAAGGTTTTATGCTGCTCTTTCCGGGAAAAGATACCAGGACGGTGGATGTTTTTGTCCCATCGGATAAACTGTACCTGACACTGGAAGAAGCGTCAGAGTGGGGACATACCATGGGAGTAGGAACCATAGGAGCTTTGAATGATGCAGTTTCTGCAGGCAGAATACAGGAAATTATTCTGATACAGGAAGCCCTGATGGAACAGAAAATAGGACAGCTGGCAGAGCAGATTAAAGAGGGACATCATAAGAAATTCATTATGATAGCAGGTCCGTCCTCTTCCGGGAAGACAACGTTTTCCCACAGGCTGTCCATACAGCTTGCCGCCCATGGCATGAAACCGCATCCGGTCCCATTGGATGATTTTTATATAGACCGGGATAAGACACCGAAAGATGCAGATGGGAAACTGGATTTCGAATGCCTGGAGGCATTGGATATTGACCGTTTTAATAATGATATGACAAGTCTTTTAAATGGAGATCCAACGGAACTGCCGGTATTTAATTTTAAAACCGGAAAGCGGGAAGAAAAAGGCAGAATGATGCAGCTTGGAGAGGAAGATGTACTTGTTATTGAAGGCATCCATGGACTGAATGACAGGCTTTCCTACTCTCTGCCGCAGGAAAGCAAATTCCGTATTTATATCAGTGCGCTGACTCAGCTGGATATTGATGAACATAACTGCCTGCCGACGACAGATGGCAGACTGATCCGGAGAATTGTAAGGGATGCAAGAACCAGGGCTACATCAGCGAGGGAGACCATTGCCATGTGGGATTCGGTAAGGCGGGGAGAAGAAAAAAATATCTTCCCGTTTCAGGAAGGTGCTGATGTAATGTTTAATTCAGCTTTAATTTATGAACTTGCTGTGCTGAAACAGTATGCAGAGCCATTGCTGTTTGCAATTGAACGGGACTGTCCGGAGTATCTTGAAGCAAAGCGGCTGCTGAAGTTCTTGGATTATTTCCTTCCGGTACCGGCAGATAATATCAATAACAATTCGATTATCCGTGAGTTTATCGGTGGAAGCTGTTTTAATGTCTGATATAGAAGCAATATGAGGGATAGACCGTGTTTCTTGTGCAAAAGAGACATTTGTCTATCCCTGAATTTTACTTAAAACACAAAAAATAGACAAAAATTACGAAAAAAAGCGAATAAAAATAGAAATTTTGTTGAAAAGCATGTAAAGTGAATATTCTAATGCTTGAGAGCCACCGTTTTAATGCTTCGGAGCCACCTGATTTTGATATTTTAATGTTTGAGAGCCACCACAAGATATAGTATTAATCATTTGATTAAAATTAAGATCTCTTATAGATTTTTAAGGAGGCGTAACGCCTTAAATAAATCTAAAGGAGGTCTTTTTATGTACAAGAAGACAAAACCAAGAAGTGTAATGGAGCTTCTTAACAAAAATCTGAGTGAAAGGGAGGTGGCATCTACTCTTAGTTGTTCTAGGAATACTGTTGCAGGTATTATTGCACGTTGTGAAAAGTATGGAAAAACATGGGATGATATCAAAGATTTATCTGATGATCAGGTATACGAAATGCTTTTTCCTGAAAAATTTAAGGTAAAACCAAAGTATGTTCCTGTTGATTACGGATATGTTCATTCTGAATTAAAGAAAGTTGGCGTGACTATGTTACTTCTGTGGGAAGAGTATAAGGATAAATGTATTTCAGAAGATTTGAAATACTGCTCTTATCCAACATTTAATCTTAATTATTATAAATTTACTAATTCTAAAAATTATACGAGCCACGTTGAACACAAGCCCGGTGTTGAAATCGAAGTAGATTGGTCAGGACCTACTATGAATTATGTTGATCCTGATACCGGAGAGATTGTAACAGCATATCTTTTTGTTGCTACTCTTCCTTATAGTCAGTACGGATACGTGGAAGCAACCATTGATATGAAAGAAAAGGCCTGGCTTGAATGTCATGTTCACATGTTTGAATTCTTTGGTGGAACGCCTGTAAAGGTTGTATGTGACAACCTAAAAACAGGGGTAATATCGCACCCTAAAAATGGTGAAATTATATTAAATGATGCTTATTTAGCACTCGGTGAATATTA
This sequence comes from uncultured Lachnospiraceae bacterium, assembly GCA_900315735.1. GTDB lineage: Bacteria > Bacillota > Clostridia > Lachnospirales > Lachnospiraceae > Roseburia_C. Next base: position 68,475 of record ONAD01000015.1, read on the forward strand.
TAACGTTGCTATAATGCCAACTGGAGTTAAGAAACCTAAGCAGAAAGCAAGTGTTGAGGGCTCTGTTGGTAAGATTGCTACTGCTGTTATTGCTAAGCTTAGAAATGAAATTTTTACATCATTAGAATCTTTGAACAAAGCCATAATGAAAGCTGTAAAAGAATATAATGATAAAGCTTTTCAAAAAAGAGATGGTAGTCGTAGCTCAGTATTTAATACTCAGGAGAAGACTTATCTGAGAGCCTTACCATTTATTCCATATGAAGTATGCGAATGGTCGTATGGATATAAAGTTGGTAAAAACTCTCATATAAGCTTCAATAAAGGCCAGTATTCTGTTCCCTGCAGATATATTGGCAATAAAGTAGATGTAAAGTTTAATAGCCATCTAGTCTTTATTTATTATAACAGAACAGAAATAGCAAGACATGAAATTCTTTCTAAGGGGATTATTGACGGAGTAAGAACTGAGGAATCTCATTTGCCATTTCCACTTAAGAAAAACCTGTTTTATGAGGATATTATCGATGCAGCTCGTGAAATTGGGTCAAAGACATTTGAAGTCATCAGAAGAATGTATGATGAAGCAAAAGTAAAAGAGCAGCCTACACAGACGGCAAGAAGTATTCTGGCTATAGCTGATACCTTTTCGCCTGAAATACTTGAAGAGGCATGTAATCGTGGGCTTAGACAGTATCATATTCCATACTATAGCACCATATATAAGCATGCAAAATATATTAATAATCAAACCGAAAAGAAAGATTTTATAAAAAGTAATAAAAGTACAGGCATTGTAAGGGGTGCTGATTACTACAAAAAAGGAGACACTAATTAATGAAATTCGAATTAAAGAAAGACCTAATAAAACATGAACTTGGAGATTTTGCACGATTAATCGAATCACAGGAAGGAGATTTAAAACTCAGTGAACTTAGCTTTGATGAGCATCTTGAGTACTTACTTGAAGCATTGGTTTCGGAAAGAGAAAATAGACTTATTAATCGTCTTATAAAGGGTGCTAACTTTAAATATCCTATGGCAAGTATAGAATCATTAGATTTTGATGCAAGACAGATTAAAAAGAATACTTTACTTAACCTTGCCACAATGGGATTTGTTAAAAATGCAACCAATCTTATAATAACAGGACCTACAGGAGCTGGCAAAACATATCTTTCATGTGCACTTGGGATTGAAGCATGTAAACAGACTTATCGAGTTTGCTACATAAGAATGCCGGACCTTATGAGAAATTTTGAAAATCACAGAGATGACCTTAGAGAGCTTACAAAATATCGAAAAAAATAGGTAATTACAACATTCTTATTATCGATGAATGGCTTAATTATAAGCTTACAGAAAAGGATGCCAAAATGCTGTATGAACTTTTCGAGCAGAGAAGTGGAGTTAAGCCAACCATTTTTGTGGGACAGTTTCCCGTTGATGAATGGCATGATCGAATAGGCGGAGGAACACAGGCTGATTCAATAATGGACAGAATAGTTCATAATGCTTATGAGATTCCAAGCTCTGATACAAATTTAAGAAAGATTTATGATTCAAAGAAATTAAAGAAACTCGTAGATGAGATTGAAAAATAAAATATATATACAATAATAAAAATGTAGCCCATAATCATTTTTTGTTTATGGGCTATTACTATATATTGTGGTTTGTTTATTGTAAAATATAAATGTGTTAGTATGGCTCTCAAGATTTAAATTTATAGGTGGCTCCGAAGCATTAGAATGGTGGCTCTCAAGCATTAGAATATTCAGATTAGAACAAAAGAAAAAAATTATTGGAAAAATGGGAACGAAATCGTATAAGACCGGAAAAGCAATTCGTAAAATCGAAAAATGGGTTGAAAAACTGGTAACGTTACTATATAATAAAACCATGAAGAACCAAGTAGGGTGAATGGTCGCGGCTGCATTGTCGAAAGACATACAGACGAGGAAAGTCCGGACTTCGCAGGGCAGGATGCCGGATAACGTCCGGTGGAGGCAACTCCAAGGAAAGTGCAACAGAAATGTACCGCCAGGTAACTGGTAAGGGTGGAAAGGCAGTGTAAGAGACTACCGCATCTTTGGTAACAGAGATGGCTCTGTAAACCCCATTCGAAGCAAGACCAGATTTAAGCATTGACGTGGCCCGCCAGCTTAAGGTAGGTTGCTTGAGATGGTTGGCAACAGCCGTCCTAGATAGATGACCATTTTCAACATAACCCGGCTTACAGCCCTGCTTGGTTTCTTACTATCAAATTCTGTATATGCTGTTGGAAAGAGCAGTATAATTGCGTGATAAGACGCATTGGAGGGTGGCAGGGAAGCAGCTTTTGATAGGAGAATGGTTTTTTTACATAAGAGAAGAAGACAACATGGAACACCACTTTATCAAAAGAAGAATTAAGTGATTTCGGAGAGCATAGCTCTTCTATTATTGGTACAAAAATTCAAAGGATAAAGGGGTAAAATCATGAAGAAGACAGAACGTAAGAAGACAAAACTTCCTCAGCTTCGCATTGTCGTGGCAGCAGTCGCAGTGGCTATTCTTGTAACAGCAGGACTTACAGTCAAGACTGTAATGGATGCAAGAAAGGAATTTTTAGGAGATGGCTATTTACTGGTGCCATCAAAGGAAGCAGAGGTAACTACTGATGTAAATGAGCAGTACTATTTCTCGGCAGGAACTTCTTATCGTGAAAAATTTGGACAGACCATTTCTTTTAAGGATACATCCAGTCAGAAAGTAACGACGGATACGAAACAATTTCTACATTATCTTGATGGATCTCTGGCAAGCTTTACAAAGGGCGTTGTCATGGACCTTTCTGAAGTAGGCAATGATCAGGCAACCTACTATGGAATCTCAAACAAAACCACAGTTTTAAAAGACGGTACAGGTTATACCATGTCCTACATGGGCGATAATCTGCAGATGAATGAATTTGTATGGAAAATCGCAGATGATAAATATATGATTGTAACTCCACAGGTTACACTGCATTTAAGCGAAGGCTCAGAGGTTACTCTGCCGGATTATATCCAGCTTCAGTATGTGGATGGCGGGATTGTGCGTCTGGTACATCAGCAGGGAACCTACCAGACAGTTGCGGATAATGCTTATCTGGTTACAGACAGCGGTGTGGAACTGGATTTGATGAATAAGACATTTATGGTAAATGGCGTAGAGGCATTATCCTTAGATGATATGGTAATAGATTCTTCAGCAAATTTAAAAGTTGATGAAAATGAAGATGAAGTAAAAATCCCGACCTTTAACGTTGTAAATGGTAAAGATGGCTCTGACGGAGACGAAGGAGAATCCGGAAACGACGGAAACGACGGAACTGCCGGAGAGAGCGGACAGAACGGAAATGGCGGAGCAGACGGGGACAGTGGCAGCAATGGATATGACGGACAGGAAGGAAACAGTGGCGACTGGGGCTATGACGGTAAGGATGGAGGAAACGGACAGAATGCAGAGCATGCAGGCTCTAACGATGGAATTGCATCGATTGAGCAGCAACAGGCACCGAGAGTTTCTCTTGAGACAGATACTTATACCGTAGGGCCAAATTCGGTTCTGATGAATTTGAAAATTGATGACCCGAACAGTATGCTGCAAAGTGACCTTACATGGGCAATTTATAACCGGAATACTATGGCAGAGGCAGCCAAGGGAATCATTCCGAGAGGAGTAACCAGTGCAGCAGTATCTACCAGCGCATTACAGCCGGATACCGAATATGTACTTGTAGTTTCCGGAAGCTATGCGACAGAAATCAATACATATGACAGTGATTTCTTTACAAAGGTATTTTCGACGGAAACACTTGGACTTCGTATTGAGAAGGTTCAGGTAACAGAAGATACTATTTCCATAAAGACAGTAATGGATGAAGACAGCCGGGTGGGAAGTTATTCCGTTGCACTTTATGATGAAGCAGGCAACAAAATCAGCAATATCAGTAATATATATACAGCCGGAACTGATTTTACATTTAATGCAGCAACCGGGCTGGAAAATGGTAAACGCTTAGACCCGGATACAATATATACGGTAAGACTTACAAATCTTATTAATAAGGACAGTACATCAATTGGTGCAGATGTTTCCAAACAGATCACAACATTAAAGACAACGCCATATTACGCAGGAGCGGACAATACAAAAATCGAAATTGAAGCAACCAAAGCAACAGCAACCGGCAGTGACCGTTACCAGACTATCAGCCTGAATCTCGATACTTCTATTCAGGATCCGGACAGCGGAATTACAGGATACCGTTATGAGCTGTATGAAGTATCTGCAGTGGGTGAAGATCCGACAACAGCACCGGCATTCGTAAAAGAAGTACAGGGCATGCAGACTGTTACCTTCAATGTTGACCGTAATAAGAGTTATGTAGGCCGCGTTGTGGTACTCTTTGAGGATAATGAGAAGTTAGTGGAAATCCCAAGTGGATATTCTTCTGTAACATCCTTAAATCAGACCGACTATCCAATTGTAAGCTTTGTAAGCATGAAACATACATACGACAGTATTGAAGGATATATCATGGTAAATGATAAGCAGAATATGCTGCTTGCTAATGTAAGCAAAGATTATCCTTTAAATGTGACTTTAGTCAGCGAGGCAGGAAATCCGATTTCCATTCCTTTGTATACAGAAGCAACTGCTCCGGATGGCAGCGGTGTAACAGGAACCGATGTGAAATATTATTACTTCAAGCAGGACGGATTAAGAAGAAATACCAAGTATTCCGTATCTGTATCCGGCCCGGTAAATGATACTGACAAGATATGGGATAACTTAAAACCAGAAGAGAAGACAATTTGCTCTCAGTATTATCTTGCTGGTGTAAATATCGATACTGGAGCTCCAGCTACTATGGTAGCCCGTTATAAGATGACAGATACCGCAGAGAATCTCTTTACTGTGCAGTTTGGTATTACTGCAGAAGCTGGCAATGATGCCGCATATGAGGTTGGCAACTTAGAGAAAGTATACTTTACTCTGATGACCAAGTCTGGTGAAGTGATTGGTAATACCGCAACATTGGTAGATGAAAAAGAGGAGAGGCATACCAGTGATTTTTCAGGTGTTTATTCTAAACCGGGTACAGAGGAAAGTGATCAGAAATATAATTTACAGTATATACTGACTGATGCAACCTTTGGCGCAAAGGGAGACAGCCGAATTGTAGCCGGTGGTGACTTCGTAATCAAGATTAACTATGGTTATGACTATACACAAAATGATACCGATTATCCGGATTATACCAATGAAATGGATTGGAAAGAAAACAGTATGCGTTATGAGTTCAAACTGGAAACAAGACATACCGCATTAGACCCGGATAATGCCATCAAGGTAAAAGAAATCAGTAATGCAGATGCTCCGGACGAGCATAAAGAGAGTGACATTAATGATGATACAACGGTTGGTGTGACATTGACACCGGATTATCGTTGGGATGATGTGACTTCTGTGACCTATTATGTATATGAAGTGGGAGCATTGGAAAATGAGCCGGTCATTGGCGGTACCTTGAACAAAGGAAACTGGGCAATCAACGGAACAACCATTGAACCTGTGGCAGTAAAAACAGTAAAATATGCACCGGACGGCCAGCCGGATGTAGGAATGCAGATTTCTCCATGGACAGTTTATTTTAAGGATAAAACTGCAGACAGCAATACGTCCAATGTGGATGATGAAGGCAAAACAATATTTGAACGTGGAAAACAGTATTTTGTACGGTACGAAGTAACTACCAGCGGTAAGTTAGGGGATACTGCAGCAGGCGATAAGTATCCGGCATGTGTATATGCAGGCGTTTTAGACCGGGATATCCCATTCTACCGTTCACAGGTATTTGCTTTATCAAGACAGGTTCCTGTAGTGCAGAGATATCTCTATGATACCGGAACGAAGTCAGATGGAACTACAACACAGACCTGGAAATATAAGATTACAGACCCGGATAATGCATTATTAGCAGCATCCGAAGGTGATATTTCTACGAATGTAAAGGCATCAGTAACAGAGTATGCTGATTTTGAAAGTGCAGCAACAGCAGCAGAAACAGGAGTAGCAAAGGATGCAGCATCACTTGTCAAGCTTTATGTTAATGAGAAATTAGAAGCATCCTATAAAGATATCAGCTTTTCTGGACTGACAGACGGACGTTACTACACTGTAACCATTCCATATGAACTTTATACCGGAAATTCTCAGAGTGTAGTAGAAGAACCGGTTCCGGTAAATGCAGTATCAGAGATTAACACCGAAGTATTAAGTGACAAGATCGCAGATGTAACTCACAGCCAAGCAGACAGGGATTATACCGTCAATGGTGTTATGGTAAAAGGTGTCGGAACAGAAGCTGGTCTTGTGGATGATTATGGGTACCGGATCCGCCTGACATTACAGGGAAGTGATTTGTTCCGCGTGGCAGCTTTAAAGGTTACCCTGACAGCAAAGAATAAAGATGGTGTGGATACCACGGTAGTATATGACCCGGTAGAGGTTACATTTGCAGATGGTAAGACCGGACTTGGAAGTGCAAAGAACAGCTATGGATATGCATATCTTGACTATGCACCAATTGTAAAAGCAGGAATCAACAGTAAGGATGCCAAGGTTAAGGTAGAAGCTTACTATACGACATACGAGGCAGGAACCAAATCCCTGGAAGAATATGTTGGTCAGGCAGATTCAGATATATTTACCGCCTCTAATAAAAGCGCATGGGCATTGAAAGCATGGAATTACCAGAACAATGATGATGTATTAAGCTTCAGCAGTATTTACATGAAAGCCGGAGACAACAATGGCAGCCTTTCCGGATGCCAGCTTGTAGCAGAGAATATCGGAGATGCGCTCCGTGTAAGTACACCGGGCGGCGGTTCTGTATTCCAGCCTGCGATGGATGCGAATTTCAATTCCACCGGATTTTCTGAGGAAAATGGAACACTTTCCTTACGCTATACTTTAGCAGCACTTTGTACTACAGAGAAATCAGATGCAGAGAAATACTCTGATGTATTATTCTCCTTAACCAAGAAGCTGACGATGGATCAGATTGGAATGCAGGATAAAGATAATGGTTCCTATTATGTAGTAGAACGTCTGGCATTAAAACCGCTCCAGATTGATATCGGAAATAAATCCGATGATTATGCGGTTGCCAATTTCCATACCGGAGACGGAATGCCGGGAATCAAATATTCAGCAAACAGCTCCATTGGTATGCGTAGTGCGGCTGTCCGTTTTGAAACAAAAGGACAGGTACCGAATGGAACAGACAAGGGAATGTACTTATATCTTTACAAGACAGCAGGGGATACGGCCATTAAACTGGAAAAATGGAAGGATGCAGAA
>ONAD01000047.1 GCA_900315735.1 uncultured Lachnospiraceae bacterium
GATAAGCTGTAAAATTAAATTCAACAAGAGGTTTTCATCTCTTGCTGAATTTCTTTTTTTATAGGAATACAGCATGTAGAGAAAAAATCTCTGCATGCTGTATTTTGATTTTAAGGAGGAATAAACGTGGCAAGAAAGTATCGCTTTTTATCGTACGAGGATAGGTTAAAAATGGAGAGTATGCTTAAAAACAATATGTCGGTAGCTGCTATTGCTGGTGAACTTGGTATGACGCGAGCTGCCATTTATGCAGAGCTTCGAAAAGTTGGTAAGGCAAAAGATCAGAAATCATACAGTGCTGACGAAGCGCAGAAGCAGTTGAGAAGATAGTGTGATTAAACGAAGAAACGGAGAAAGCGAGGTTGTTTTTATGAGATTGCAAGAGCTTCTGAACAAGTTCACAAATGCAGATTTTTTAATCACTGTTAATGGTTGGTGTGATGAATTATCTTTCTACGAATACGAGGACGAGAAGAAAGAGGAATACTGGAAAAAGTACAAGGACAAGAAAGTGAAAAGCATGGCTATTTTAACAACTAATGGTAGACCAGAGCTTTGTGTCACGATTGAGGAGTAGGACAATGGCAAACAAGAGCAGACCGAAACAAGTATTGTTTAGATTATCCGAGGAATAACTGGAGCAGAAAGAAATCCAAGCACAGAAAATCCCAAAAATGATAAGAGAGGTCAAAAAATGAAAGTTGGAAATTATCAAATTGGTCGATATCACGGCATTATCAAAAAGACATATGAGGACGGCTCATGGGACTATGAAACGAGCTTTTCGGATAGCTCAGATATAGCTGAGAGCTATTACGCGATTTGCGAGTGCAAGGGAGAACTGGTCGGAATTGGAACGGACCATCCAAAAGTATTAAAGAGCGTTGAGCTGATAAGAGGAAAAGAAAATATCATTAAGGAGTTGGAAGAAAAAAATTAGTAGAACAAGCAGTATACCAGCACTTACAAAATGATGAAGATTTAGGATTTAAAGGCGAGGTTGTTGGTTATCAATTAGACCGAGAAAATGAGTGCCTTTTGATTAAATATGAAAATGGGGAAACGTGGCAATACCGCTGCATAGATTGCGGAGCAGACGGAATGTTGTATAAGTTGGTAGAATAAAATCAAAGAAAATGAGGGGGTAGAAGAATAATAATTGATATTAAAAAAGCACCTATCGGAGCATTGAAAGATTATCAGTCAATGCTTGAATGTGCCTTAGTGAGAGCGGAAGCAGACGAGGATATTTCAAGATACAAGAAAATCAAAGATGATTTAAAAAAAGTGGAAGAAGAAATATCAGCAAAAGAAGTGTTGGATATCCTGGAAGAAGAAATTGATAGAAACGTATACGGAGATAAAGCAGATGAATGGAAGCAGACCGAAACAGATAGTTATTCGTTTATCTGATGAAGAACTATCCATTCGGTTGAGTTGAAAATGTAGGACAAATGGAAGGAGAGTAAATAAGAGGCGGCAGTACCCCAGTTGGTAGAGGGACGGGCACCGTGAAATCAAAATGGCTATGGCCATTGTCAGTCGGTGTCTATGATGTCGCTGGTTCGAGTCCAGCCTGCCGCATTAAGCAATTGTGCTTAGTAATAAAGAAGTCGTACCGGAATCCGGTACGCAAGGAGGGTCATATATGTTAACAATAACAATCAGTAACTTGAAAGGTGGAGTTGGCAAAACTACATCAGCAGTAAATATTGCATGGTCACTTGCTTATAAGGGAAAGCGTGTATTAGTGGTTGATGCAGACCCACAGTGCAATCTTACACCATTTTTTCAGCGGGATAATGCAAGAAGCCACACAATAGGTGACCTGCTGGAGAAACCAGAGAACTTCCGGAGTTGCATCTGTCGGAGCCGTTTTAAAAATGTGGACATTATAAAAGGATGTCCGGAGGTATTAGAAGCAGAGAGAGAAGAGGAAGAAGCATTGCTTGGAGCATTTAAGAATATTCAGAAGGAAAAGGGAGATATGTACGATTATATGATAATTGATACAAGACCCTCTTTTGGCGGATTAACCGAAGCTGCAATATTAGTATCAGATATCCTTCTTACGCCAGTATGCTTGGATAAATTCTGCAGAGACAACTTAACTCTAGTAGACACATACCTTGATTCTATTCCGGAAAACATCAGACCAGTATGGAAAGTATTTGCAAATAAAGTATTGCCAAATCGAAAAGCACAGAAAGCTATTTTTACAGACCTTTATACAAAACATGATTATCCCATCATGGACGCATGTATTAGTGGCTCAGAAGTAGTAAACACTGCATTGCAGTTATATAAGCCAGTGCAGAGGCATAGAAGTGGATGTCCGGTGTGTGTCGATTATATGAATCTTGTTGATGAAATTGAACAGATGTCAGTAGAAAGGGGGGTTGATTAATGGCAACTCTTGGAGCAATGTTTGCCACTGCGGGAGTAAAAAAAGCAGAAACTCCTCCACAGCGTGTGACAAAATGGATTCATTATACAAAATTATGCGATAACGCTGCACAATATTGTAATGAAAAGGATAAGGAAGAAATCATTCAGCTTGCAGGATTGATTGATGCCAGTAAGAAAGTGTTGCAGAATGTGTTGGTTCGCAAAATAAATGATGACCAGTATGAAATCATTGCCGGACATAAGAGGAGAAGAGCCTGCAAGTATTTAGTAGAAGAGGAAGGAAAAGAAGAATACCGCTTTATCCCATGTTACGTCGAAAATATAAGTGATGTTCAGGCTGAATTCCAGGTATATTCATCAAACAGTCATCACCCTAAGTCGGATTATGAAAGGATGCATGAACTGGAGCGTATGAAATATTTGCTGGAAACATATCCAGAAGAGTTTCCAAATTTGCAAACAGGAAGAATGGTGGAACGGCTTGCAAAACAGTTAAATATGAATAAGACAACGGCAGGAGAGTACCTCACTATATCCAAAAACCTCGGTGAGAATGCAAGAACAGCATTTGAGGGAGGAACAATAAATAAGACAGCAGCACTTGAAATGGCAGCACTTCCAGAAGAAGAACAGAACAAGCTGCTTGATGCTGGGGTTACAGCACAAAAGGACATCAAAATTTATAAGGAGGAAATGCTGGAGCCCGCAGAGGAAGAAATTAAGCTTTTTTATGAAATGTACATAAAAAAACATGATAAGAACAGAGATGAGCTGAAAGAATATCTGATAAGAACATATGGAAGATGCCATTCTTGTGGAACAGGTGGAGCAATTGATTTTTCATGCACTCCTAAAGGCATTAAGCTTAATAAAAGCATGGAAATCACTTGGGCTAAATTCGTAAAAAAAATTGATGAGTATTATCCGGTTGAAAAAAGGGAAGTGGTAATTCCAACAGCAGAACTAAAAGTTGAGGAAAAGATTGTAGCGGAATCCGGTACAGATGCTTCGGTTGCCAGTCCGACAGAAGATGATAATATTGCAGGACAGCTCTGTGTAGTAGATGTGGACATGAATGTAGAGGAAGATATTCAGCAAATAGAAAATAAAACAAAAAGTGCTGAATATACACCAATGTATTTTCTCCACGAACAGGAAAGAAGACTGGAAGAAATGGAAAGAGCTGTGGCAGCAATACAAAACATATCCGAGTCTACATTAAAAGCATTGGAAAGACAGCGGACGATTGTAAAGGCTCTTATAGCATTTGCTGCAAATACGGAAACTTCCAATATTAAAGAAAGAACTGTAAAGCTGATGCAGCCAGAGCTTCCCAAATTCCATAATACAGAGGAACGCAGAGAATGGCTTGAAAATTATAAAGACTGGGGCGTTTGGTATACAGATAGCAGAATCGGAGTGACTTATTATAAATATGAATTCCCCGATGCGACGATTTTAATTGCAGAAGAGTATAAGTCGGATTATTCAAAATATGGTAATGCTTTTTTTCACTTGGTTGGTGGACCAAAGAAAAGGGAAAAGAACAGCTATGGAGTACCTAGATATCCATATCATGAACGGTATTGCAGACATTCTGATAGTATTACGGAATTAATAGAGTTTCTAAAAGCAATACAGAAGTAACCAGGATTCTTCGTATGCATCCGGGGCAGTATCCCGGATGCAAGACGTAGCCGCAAAGGAAAAGAATCCTTTTGTACCGAATTTCGGTACACATATGACCCCATCCCGGCTGCAGTATACTGTGGTCGGGATACAAAAGGCTCAAAAGGAGTAGCGGTTTTATGGAAATGAAAATGACAAAGATGACAGAGGACAGAGTAAAAAACATCCTTCGATTCCGGAATTCTAAATTAAAAAATATACATCAAAAAATGATTTCCCTCTACGAAGATGCAAATGATACGGATTCGGTGCTGGAAACAGTTGCACTGCCAGCTCAAAACATAAGCGGAATGCCAGGAGCAAGGGGAGAACACAAGGACCTTGGGAATGTGCTAATCAATTATCAAAACGAGCTTTATCGGAGAAATGCTGAGATTCGGGAAATGATGTGGGCACTTTCGCAGGAAGAGCAATCGATAAACCGGGTGTGGGCTTGCTTCCATGTGCTGGAGGAACCTTATTATGATATCCTCCGGCGCTTATATGTTGTCGGAGAATTATATCAAACGGTAGAGCATGAAAGCGGATTGACACACAGTTATTTTGATAAGAAAAGGATGGAAGGCTTGCAGCTTATTATTGAATATTATGAAAGCGGCGAAAGCATATCAAACCTCATGTACAAATATCGAAGTAAAAAAAAGAGTAGCAAAAAGAAAAAGATGCAGAATAGCTTTCAGCAAATAAGTCTGGAAGATTTAATGAAGGGAGATAACAAATAGGATGAATGAAATGGTAAAAAAAATGCTTAAGGATTCTGAAAAAGAGTATGAAAGAATTGTTAATGCTTCCTATGCCCTAAAAAAAGGCGAAATATCAGGTGATGATTTTAACCGCATAAATGATGGGGCGTTAAGCAATGTTGATAATATTATAAGCAAATATAAGTACAAAGAAACCATGAAAAATAAAATACATCAGAAGAAACCGAGAAGTCCAAAATTATAAAAGGGGGTGTTCTAACAATGCCAGATGTTGTAAGGATATTAATACCAGTAGCTATTTTTTTTGCAGGCACTTTATATCTTGCTCTTATGAGAGATATTATGGAAGAACCGAGTGAAACAAATATGACTGCAGAAGAACTTATACGAAGAGAGTACGGAGAATGTGCTTTTTTCGATGATAAAACATTTATATCTGATGGAAAGTTATATGTGTACAAGTACGATAAAAATGGTCAGCTTCATGTTTTTTATGAAGAGGATGTTAAAGAAAAACAAATAGCGAGGAGAAATGATAATGAAATGGATATCAGTAAATGAAAAGTTGCCGCCAGAACCAGTTAATCAGGTAGATAC
>ONAD01000008.1 GCA_900315735.1 uncultured Lachnospiraceae bacterium
TTTGTAAGCCATGATGCAGTACATGTGCTTATTACAAATATAGGTATTTTAATAAAGGATAGATGAATGAAATAACTGCGTTTCATTTAACAATTAAGGTATATCTTTACCTTGTCAATAAAGAAGGAATAATGAACTCCTTCAAAGGTAAAAGAAATTCTTTCCTTATGCCACAGATAATCACGAAATTCCTTTCTCTCAGCTCCAAACAAAGTAAGTGGAACTCCTGCATATAATTCCACATGCTCTATCTGTGTTTTTCCCTGATATTGCAGCTCCTTTGCAATCCCTGCGAGCGTCAATAAAAAATAATTCTCATTCTCTGTCTTGGTTGCCTGCTTTCCAAGTCTTCCCTGACCTACGATATACTTCTTTCCCTTATACTCCAGCAATCCATGATTGGTAAGCGGTGTATAATCCACCGGAACAACCGAAGTTTCCATAAAGATATGCTCTCCCTTAATGGAACTCCATCCGTGATCCAATGCAATCTTCACTGGTGCATTTTCAGCTTTCAATCCGTTTTCTGTCATATAAATACCATTCATCATAAAATCCTCTCTTTCTCCGGCATAACAACCGGTGTGCAAATCGTTGTTGTTTTGTGTTAATTCTTCATTAGTGATATTGGTAAACAATCTCTCCATAAATATCCTCCTCCGCAAGCATCTTTGCCTGTTCTCGTATTTTCCACAATTCCATAGTGGAATGCTTGTCTTTCGGCTTATGCTTTGCCAGATACCTCTCTACAATCCTATCTAACATCTCATAAGCCTCCTCATTTACTTCCTTTGCCTTAATTTGAAGCTGTCCCAACCTAATATGATGTCGATACCTGTCATGATGATTTTCTTTCATATAAGAAATCCACAGATGACCATATTTCCCGATATCATAGGTTGTTATAGCTGAATCCATTCCAGAATGCATAACATCCACATCGATATTCGGATATAAAATACCATCCACTGACCTATAAGTACCGCCCATTGCTTCATATAAAGATAAATCTCTGCTCATTGTCACTACCTCCATTCTGTTATCTTGCTCTGCCCCGGCTACTATCAGACCCCTGCTTTTTTTCACGCTCCTGCTTCTCATACCATTCCTTCAAAAGACGTTCAATTAAATCTGTCTTCTGTTTCGGTGTATAGTCCTCCGGAAAATACTTTGCAACAGAATCCGTCCGAAGCTTAATCTGTTCTCTCTGGTTTGGTTTTTCCTGCTCCAGTATGGAAAACATCGCATCCATATCAAGACTTTCCGACTGACTCATTCGCTTCATACGGTTCGCCTGCGACAATGAAGGCGTACATTGTTCGATATCCATAACTTCATAAAGCTCATACTGTTGCTCCTTTGTCAAATAGGAAAGCTCTACTGCTATGGTAAAAGCAATCTTTCCTTCATCTACCATATCGAGCACTTTTGGTATCAGATTGGTGAGGCGGATATAACGCTGTATGGTCATGCGATTTTCTCCCACCTGTTTTGCTAACAATTCGTCTGATCTGACGCTGGAAGAAATCATATCACCTTGCGTAATACACCAATTGCCATCCACATCATAATTCGATTGCAATGCATAAGCCTTCGTAGTCGGATTGTACAACTCCGGTCCATCCTGATCCGAAGTTTCTGTCACAACTTGTGACGAAGTTGACTTTTGCCAGACTTGTGAAGAAGTTAAATCCGTTCTTGCCCCCTGCCTCTTCATTGCCTCCAGCTTCATCTTATAAGAGAATGCTTTTTCGCTGGGTTTTAGGTGTTCTCGCTGTAAATTGCTATCAACCATGGCAATCACCGACTGATTATCATCCAAATCCCGAATTACCACAGGCATACAATCCAGTCCCGCCCATTTGCAGGCAGCCTTTCTTCTGTGACCTGCAATCAGTTCATAGCCACCATCCGCTTTCGGTCTTGCAAGTGCCGGGACAATCACACCTTCTTTCTCAATGCTCTGCATTAATTCAAAAAGTGCCATATCGTTTTCTACCTTAAAGGGATGCCCATTAAAATCGTGCAATTCCGATAAAGGAATCATTCTGATATCTGTTTCCACCATAGCTCCATTGTTTTGTTGTGAAAAAGAATACCATTCTTCTTTTTTCTTCATAAAATTAATTACCTCCTAATAATCTTCGTAGCGAGAGCTCCAGAACAAGTTCTGTCACTGTTGCATTTTTCTCGTTACTAAACGCAAAAGAGCCGCTTATTTCCAAATACACTTGAAAATAAGCGGCTCAGACCACTTTGTTACTCTTATTTAAATGTTAGTTTTTTGATGAAATTATTAACGATAGATTTTTGTGTTTCCGAACTACACTCTCACAACCACTTGGACATTCACTCCATTAGAAATTGCCTTTTTCTTCTCTTTTCGTTCACTTTGAGAAAACACGATATGCCTCTCAAAGTGCCTAAATTCAAGGAGTTTCAGGTATTTTTCCTTTGGAGCAGTGTTACGCACTCAACGGTACTTTCATTGTCCCAATCCAATTCGTACAATTCCTGATCATTGAAAAATACAGGAAAGCGGAACTTAAGACTCTTCAGAATCCTTCCATCCTCTTGTTCTGCCTCATAGATATTAACTTCCTCAAGAAAGCTTTTCATAAATGTCTTTTTCTCCATATCTGTAAATCTGTCGTACAGCTTATCGAAGAATAATAAGAACTGATACACATTATTTGCGGATATTTTCTCCTGCCTAATATTATACAGTCTGGTCTCCACTTCTTCAATCAGAGTTTCGATTTCTACTATCTCGTCATAAAGCTTGTCCAGACGCACTTGCATATCCTCATACTTCTTGTCGTAATGCTTGTCCGATACGGATAAGTTATCCATCTGATTCGCCAATTTATTCTTGGCTCCGGTCACCTGCTTTAATCGCTCCTGCAAACCTGTATGTTCTCTGTCCAGCTCCTGGGTATCAATGCTTTGTCCGATGTGCTTCTGAATCTCTGTTTTAAACTTGGGATTGTTTACCAGCTTACGGATAACTTCTTCCACCGCCGCATTGATTTTATCCTCACTCCACTGCTTACGGTAAGTACATTTGTGACCATTTACAAAGGTTCTGTGCTTGCAGGCATAGTAAAAATAATCTCTGTAATACCCGCCGTCAGGATGTTTTTTACGATTTACATTGCCATACATACCGCTTCCGCATATCGGACATTTAATAATACCGGATAAAATATGCTCGTGATCCAGACTGTGAGTTTTGATATTAGCAACACCAGTTTCCTGTCTTTTTTTGTGCACCTGATTCCACAATTCTTCTGATACTATCGCTTCATGGATGCCATCATTTATCATGTAATTGTCCTGTTTTACCACATGATATTCGTTCCTTGTTCCCGGAATCTTCTCATTCTTTCTTCTGCCAAATGCAAGCTTGCCGCAGTACACAGGATTATCTAAAACACCTTTTACAAAGGATGTGGAAAATCCTTCAATGGTATTATTCTGGCGAAGCTTTTTCTTGTATCCGCTGTTGTTTAAAAATGTGGCAATCGCTGCAATTCCCATGGTGGTATTGGCAAACTTATCATAAATAATTCGTATAACCTCCGCTTCGTCCTCAGCTATGTGCAACTCACCATTGATAAGCTGATAACCATAAGGCGCAAATCCACCATTCCACTTACCTTCTCTTGCTTTTTGCTTTCGACCTTCCATGGTCTGAACTAATATATTCTCTCGTTCAATTTCTGCCACCGCAGATAAAACGGAAATCATAAGCTTTCCTGCGTCCTTAGAACTGTCAATACCATCTTCCACACAGATAAGATTAACACCAAAATCCTGCATTCTCTGAAGGGATGATAATACATCGGCCGCATTTCGCCCGAATCGGGATAATTTGAATACGAGGACAAAATCAATGTTGTCTTTATCCGATTCGATATCCTGAAGCATTTGTTGGAACTGCGGGCGCCCTTCTACACTTTTACCAGACTTACCTTCATCGGAGTATTCTCCGGCGATAATCATATCCTGGTAATCGGCGTATTTATGTAATTTATCTTTTTGCGCATCTAAGCTGTAGCCATCTACCTGCATGGAGGTGGATACACGGGTGTAGATGTAGCATTTGAGTTGTTTTTTCATTTATTATCACCTTCTTCTAATTCAGCTGGCCTTTTTCTTATTTTACCGATAATAAATCTAATAGGATTCACAATTGCCTTTTTAATACACATATGTATAATTGAATAAATAACAAATATAGGCGGTTTTACAATACAATTCCACACCCACACTATAGGCAAATTTTCATCTATCTTTGCTGCAAAAATCAAAATTTTAAATACCATTTTTCTATATTTAAATTGATAATACTTCTTCCTATACTCTGGTTTTGTAATATCATTTAAGATAAAAAACATTATATCTGGAACATCAACATACTGTGTAGCTGTATTTAAACCAATCTCTTTTCTCATAATTTGATACATTTCGCCCCACAGAAATATCAACATATCCTTATCATAGTACTTAACTTTCTGCCAATTTTCATTAACAGCAAGCTCCCTGTACAAACAATAAGTTTTATATAATTTCTTAGAACCAAAAATAGCCAAAGAAGAGCCAACATTGTAAAATTCTTTTTGGCTCATAGATTTTGCAATATCTTTCTTATCTTTTACACCACTAAAAAGTTTTTCGAATAAACCGATCAATTTCATGTACTCTGATTTTTTTGTTTCATATATTTTCAATTCATTCTCTTTTTTCTTACTAAGAAAAAAGAGCAACAAAGTAACCGCAACTGATAATAATGCAGCATTATCTGCCATCCATTGCACAATATCTTTTAATCCTTCTAAATATTTTTCCAATGCTCTACACCTCCTTTTTCGTTGTCCCAACAAAATTATATATTTGTTCCAACCCGATTTCAAGTAAAAAATCGACAGTGCAGATAACTGCCAATTTTTATAACCTATAATCTACTAATTAATGCAGAAAATACACCTGACACACACAAAAAACTTAATACCAACAAAAGCAATCCAAAAGATATATAAAACTTTACAGTCTTACAAAATCCCAGGGTTTTTATGTAAAGCCACTCCCACATCTTACTAAAACGATTTTTTAACGCTAAATTAACCATAGATAAAACATGTATCATCCCTACTAATGTAAACATCATAAATACTATTAAAATGATTACTCCCATTGCTTGATATAGCAAAAAACCAAACGCTTCTACATCAAACAAAATGGTAAATACTCCTGCTTCCTGCACTTTATTAAGCATTGCTTCTTTATTAAAATCCGGCCCCATAATTGGCATTTTTATGAAACTTACCAGAAAAGGTATACATATTGTCGCCAAAATATTAAATAACAATATATATTTAATAGATTTATCAATCCCATATCTTCTTGTTATTATGTATGCTGACACTAGAAAAGCTACTTCTAAAAAAACAAACGAAACCAAAACAACTGCACAAATATATTTTTCATATTTCAAAAACCAATAAACCAAAAATAAAGCTACTAATAAAAAAACCAAAACTATCTCAATTCCATTTGAACTTTCACTTTTGTATGTACCCTTAGAATTTGCACATTGATTTCTCGAATTATTAATTATATATTGTTTTTGTTCAATATGAATCTGTGAAAAAATAAGTTGCTTATCAACTTGTATTTCAGTTGTTTTCTTTTCATCTTTTAACAATTTAGGAATCAAGGCTCCAAATAGTGCTCCTAAAATTGCAGAGACAACAGCAAGCACTAAATCATATCCTATTTTTTCTATTGTAATCTCCACCTTTCACTTTTGTATGTGCTATTCCTTATCTATGACAGTTTAATTCAATGTACCTATTTCATCCACTTTTATATAATTCAATATCGCAGGAGCCGCATCCCAACTTCCGGAATATTTCATTCTACTGTCATATACACATTTTCCAACAACACCCTTTAATTCTTCAAGACTACTTACCCCAAACAATGCCATCATCTTCTGACAATACTGTCTGGATTTCATTTTCATCCATTCTATTGGAGCACTTTTAGCATATACATAACATGTAGGAAACCAGTAAGATTCACGCCAACTATTCTCATCTTCCGCAAGTTGATATGCATTACATACTTGATACAAAAACAAATCTGCTTCTGCTATAGCTTCACTTGTAAAAATAGGAAGTTTTTCTCTCTGGTTACATATCGTATCACCCATAAGAGTAAATTTATTTTTCATATCTGTACTTGGTTTATATCGTTCTTCAACCACATGACTATGATGTCTAAATGCAGTATAATTATTCTGCTTAATAGCCCCTCCAAATATGCTAGTCTCTAAAAAGTATGTGTGTGTTAACATTGTGTTTATAGCTGAGTAATCCTTTATATGACGCATAAAAGCTATCACACAAATAAACAACTCCCACATAAGATTTCTAAACACATCTACGTCATCATCCGAAGCAGAGCCTGCTTTAGGTTCAAATGTTTTAACACAAGTCAATTGGTTATACATCGTTTCAAAATAGTCTGTTAATACTTCTGCATAGTTACTCTCTGTTTCAGAAATAACTTCTACAAAATCTAAAAAAAGATCTCTTATAACTTTCGTATTCAAAAATAATTCATATTTTCGTTCTGGATTCGAACCTTTTTCATAATATAACTTCAAGACATCAATATACTCTGTTTGAAATCTAGATATACAACTTCTACGCTTAGCATCAGCATTACTTCCACGAATTTGACGTATCAAATCCTTTATCGGAAAAAAATCTGTCTTAGCATCATCAATCCACTCTGGTCTTTTACCTAATTTAGGTTTAACAAACTGTGGCTTCTCATAAATATTTCTAAGAAGTTTTTCATATTCAACCTCATATGTTTCTTGGTCCGATAAATCAATGTATATTCTTGTTTTGATATATGTCGGGGCATATGGTTGTCCTTCCGCATCTCTTTCAGCAATAATCGGAATAAACTTTTCCTGCTTCATATTTCCGTATATTTCACTAGAAATAATAACAGTTTCATCTCCTACTCCACCAGTACGCTTATTAGCTTTTTGAGCATATGCTTTATCACAGATAATAAGAACTTTCGTGATTTCAGGATCATTTACACATTGCTCCATAAATGCATATTTATCCTGACCTTCTTTTAAATCCCACTTATCTAAAACAACATCCACACCATGAGACACTAATCTTTGTGCTAATTCAAGTACCAAGTCACTACTTCCCCATGCATATGAAATAAATATTTTAGGAATCCCATCTTCTTGTAACATATGTACACCTCCAAACCATTTTTCAATTTGCTTATTATAGAATACTATTTTACCTTTCCCTTAATCTCTCCCACCAGCTCATGCACCGTCGTACACGGACACATCTCCGATGGCTTTGTTTTTCCTTCTCTTTTACACTGCTCCAGTTTCTGCTGTGCTATCTGAATTGCCTTTTCCTCGTCACCAGCTTTACAAAGTTTTTCATACATCAGATTATCAGCCTTGGAATACTTCTGTCCGGTCTTAGTTTCATATACTCGTCCAAAATCCGAGCAACATGCCCATGAATCTTGGATTGCCGGCATGGAACCAAAATAAGCATACATCCATATTTCAAAACACGGATTGGACCAGCCCACTTGTATTCCTTTACTCACCGCCTCTGAAATAATCTCGTCAAATCCCTGCACTTGATCTCTGTCAAATACAATCCAAGGTATACGATATTGTGCATCATAAGCAGTGAGTTCCAGACATTTATCAATCATGGCACGAGTTTTTGTCTCTACCACCTTTATTACGAGTTTGCTTCTCACATCCTCCGGCAAAGCCTGATGGAGTCCTGTGAAGAAACATCGCTCTGTAGCTTCTGTATCCGTAACAATCAAATAGTAACCTAATTCCGGCACCTTGAATTGCTTTCTCTGCTCACGAGTTTTTCTGTTACCTGTTCTGTCCTTTTTCACCATCCTAATCCTCCTTAAAAATATCAATACTCTTTAAGGCAGGAATTGCACCATACTTTCCTATCAGATAATTTTTCTCATAGCTTTCGTCCTTACGGATACGAGTACCATCCTCGTCTACGAAATCTGCCAATGAGTACAGTGTAGAAACACCCTCTTCATCCTTCTCTACAAACCAAATTTCATCACGACGCAAAAGCTGGTTAGACAACTGCCATGTATCGTGAGTTGTAAACACAAGCTGAGCATGGTTAGTATTTATCTCCGGATTTAAGAATGTTAGCAAGAAGTTTCTTACAAGTAACGGATGCAGACGGGCATTTAATTCATCAATAAAGAACACACTCCCCTTCTCCAATACTTCCTGCAATTCCGGATATAATGCAAACATCTTCAAAGTCCCTGCAGATTCTAATTCTAACGGAATCTCTGCCATCTCATCAGAACCAATCATTTTATGAAGAGCGTTAATCTTATACTTTTCCTCTTTGGAATCTCCCTCCTGAGGAACCTTTTCGATTCTAAAATCCCTGATATGCTCATCAAATGATGCAAAGTATTCTACAACCTTCTGCTGAACATTCTTGTCTTCCACAAACCCCTTCGGTAATCTGCGAGACATAAAAAAGTTTGTAAAAGGATCTCCAAAATCCGCAAACTCATTTGCAAGGAACCAATCTCTGATTGCCTTACACTTACCAATCTTCAGCTTTGCTCCCAAAGACACAATGAGCACCTGCTTTTCCAAAGCCACTTGAATATTATCCCTGCTATTTTTAGGAAAGCCGGACAGATCTAACTCATCTGCATTTCGGTAAAAAACCGCACTATACTTTCTTGCAGTCTTTGCCTTAGAATTTAACCATTCTTCGGTTACACCTTCTTTATTGATGCAAAATCCATAGTTATAAGTCTTTTCAGCTTTATCTCCCGGCAATGTAAAATACACTTCAAAACTAGACTCTGCATTTGCTGATGTGGAATCAAACAAAAAAGGCGTCGGTCTGAAGTGGTCAAACTTCTCTTCTTCGTCACCATATTTAAAAGAATCAGCAACATAATCAGACATATATTCGAAAGCGTTGTAAATATTAGACTTTCCACTTGCGTTTGCACCATAAATGGCAGCAACCGGCAAAATCTTCTCACTACCAATCGTCACTACTCTGTCTGAGAACTCGGTCATCTTTGTAGCCGATAAATCCAAAGTAGCCTCTTCTCTAAAGGATTTGAAATTTTTAAAATTAAACTGAATTAACATGATTGCTACCTCACCTTCTTTTCTACTTTCTATTATATGCAGTTTTTGAAATAAATCAACCTTTAAATGTGATTTTTTCTCATTTCGATGTATTTTATGTTGAGATATTAAAAAATCACTCAACTTGCACTTTGTACAAATCAAGTGATTCCTCATTGTTTAATCCGTATCATTATTTTCAATTCTTTATTCAGATACTTTTTTGAACGCTCTAACGTATGTATTACATCCCACTCAATCAATGAACCCTCGCCATGCAAAATTTGCTTCGCAAATGGCTCGGTCTACATATCAAGTTTTCGATGAAAACTTGATACAAATTTCGCAGGATGCCGGTAATCCTTATGCAGCTTCCTTAAACCGCTCCAGAAATCTCTTCGCATAAGCCTCATACCGAAGTCTTTTTCCCTCTGCATCATCACGCCAAGTTTCCGGATCAAACTGAAGTTCTACAGCTATATCACGCAAAACCTCTAGACCATACTTCTCCATCATCTCAGCAAGAAATGTGCAGCAGCGTTCAAATTCCTTATTCAAAGCTTCCCTCCTTCCTTAGTCGCTTCTGCATCTTTTCAAAACAATTCCGATATTTCTTTTCTTGATGATATAGCCTCGCTACGGAAAAGGCAATATTTTCGATTCAAAAAAAATTCTGCTTACATATTTCCGGATTTTCTCTCACTTATCACTTCGTAAACCTTATCCACTTCTACATTCAGCTTTCTCATATATGCCACCAGTTGTTCTTTATCCGTCTCTGAATATAAACCGGAATTATTATTATGTACAATCTGGTTAATATTCGTACCAATATGATTTACTTCATTGATAAGCTCCCTCAATAAAATCCTCATCTCCGGGTAATCTGTAGGTTTCTGCGAAATCATAAACCTCAAATACTCAGACTCGGTCATATTCATCTTCTCTGCTTTTTCTGCCAGCTCTGCAGCCACCTCCGGACTCAAGCGAAATTTCTTTACAAGACTTAATCTGCCTTGGGACATACTATTGCCTCCCCATAGTTCTGTTCAAAATTCATATTGAAAATTTCTCATGGTGTCTTCTGCAAGATACGCATTTTGTGTCCACAAGCCATTTTCATGCTTCTTGTTAGGGGAATTCCCCCAAAACCCCTGATATTTATATAGGTGCGTCACTTTTTGACGCACTTTTTGAAAAAGTACTCCACTTTTTGGAGTCACTTTCTGAAAGGTGCTCCACTTTTTGACGCACCTTTTTTGTTGAAAATTTTCCCCGCTTCTGAAGGTGCGTCACTTTTTGACCCACTTTTCGGAAAAGTACTCCACTTTTTAGCGTCACTTTTTAAAAGGTGCTCCACTTTTTGACTCACCTTGCTTAGAGAACAATAATTACTCCTCAATATCAGAATAAATAATTTTAACTATCGATTCATAATCGTTCATTTCTTTACGAGGTGGTTCAATATTTTGTAGTTCAACAAATGTGCATTCGCCTCCATCAAACCAAACCACAAAACTTCTATCAGTACTATGCATAATCTGATTACCAAAAGCTTCATATACTTTATGAGATGGAGAACGATATACTCTGAACACCCAGAACATCTTATATTGATTTTGATCAAGCGCCTCTTTTAAAACACCTGTATCTATCAGCAGACATTCCTGTTGATTTTTCCAATTCTCGCCAACACTTATATACCTACTAATTTGTTCTCCTTCTTTGTTCAAATATCGGTAGCCGTCACCATATGTAATTCCTGTTAACTCCCTTGCTAACCTACTAGGAAAAGCAAATGTACTCTCTGTATCTTCTGCATGTGCCGTAGTACACTCTGTAACCATTTTATATATTATTAATGTACCATCTTCATCGATAGAAATACTATTTTCAATTTCCTTATGACTTTGAATGGTACATGCTTCTTGAGGAGTACAATAACACCGACAATCTTGCCAAGCATGAAAATCTGCAACATTCAATAAATCACACCTTGATTCCCAATAATTGTTCAACTCTTTTACAAAATCATCAAACTCATTACACTTAACAATTCCAGAAGATATCCAAATAGTTTCTTCAATACCTGCTAGCTCATTAGTAAGACTTGTATAAGCATACAGAATTTCCTCATTTTGATTATCCTGAATCCATGTTGAAAACTTAGGTACTTCTCCATTTGTCATCCATGCTTCAATGCTTTCAATTGAATAATCTTCATTCTGAGAACACACCATTTGGTCTGTATGAAGCCATAATTCTTTCTGTTCCTTTTGTTGCGCATTAACATAATCCTGATATGTATTTATGAAATTTTCTAAATCCGAATAATCATTGATATATGCCGAATTTCTACCCCAATCACTTCTTTTTATCCTATTTGCCAGCACCGCTTCTATACGGTGTTTTGCACACCACACATACTTTTCTGCAACACTCATGACCCTTGACTGTGTACCATGTGTTGCATGATAAAACGTTCTTCTAATTGCAATGTCTACTCCAATATTTTTCTTATCTTCGTATTCCCAAAACGCTTTTTTATTCCATCCCTGATTCAACAAATACTGATAAGCAACCGATACAATCAGACCGTCTATCTCTAATGACTCTCTATTATATTTCTTCCTATATTCATCAATAAATTTTTCAGTTTCCTCAGAATAACTGTTGGTTTTATGGTCAGGCTTAAAAAAGCAATCAAGTTGATCACATAAAACATATCTAGCAAGATCATAATCTATAGGACCATAACCAGACATCCTTTTTGCATCAAAGGCCTCTTCACAAGCAGGCATAATACTTGCTTGATAAGTATACGGTGGTATAAGTTTACTTTCTACACCTTTATCACACACTTCTTTACAGATTGCTATTTTAACAATGCCTGTACAATAGTATCTAACTACAACATTTTCATACCTAACTAGCCCTTCATCTGAGAAGACATTCTCCATAATCCAATTTGAAAGACTGTTTAGATATTCATCTTGTACATTTTGTCCCAATGCAATTCCATATGCAACAGAAAAAATATCTTCTACAATTTGCTCATCATTAATGTCAACACAATGGGTAAAAAGTTTACAAAATTGTTTGGAGTTATTTATCCCCCATTCAGTAAGCTTTCCTCTACACTCATGTCTCACATCATTGTCCACAGAGGAAAGACGCCATACTAAAATAAGTGGTAACCCTAAGTAATCTTCATCGTTCGACAACTTTATATTAGTTGTATCAATTTCTGTATAACATCTCCAATCAGCATCATAATTATCCTTCAAATAAGTTGGTATAGACCACCATATATCTCTTTGAGCAGAGGAGTCAAATTCTCTTAAAAATTCATCTAGCAATATACTTCCTAACGGATGATTCGGAACATTACTTGTAAGAAGAATAATTCTATCAAATATTTCTCGAAATTCATCCGGAGAATAATTCATTAAACTTTTTACATAATCCCGATAATCTGACGCAATTTCAACAGATGTATTTGCCAACGCATAACAAACCAAATCAAACTTCACATCATCACTAAGTTTTATATTAGGATATTGAAATAAAAGCTTCTTATCTTCCTCTATTACAACAAGAGAAAGCATTTGATAAATTCCATTCGTATATTCTGTCTCAATAGTCTTATGCGCCTTAACCGCATCAAATAATTTCCTTGCTATAAGATAATCGAATGCAGGTTGCATTCCCCACGAATATAGTGTTTCTGGTATACTAAAATCATCCATTTGAATTTGACGAGAATATATAAATCCTTCTTCCTCCACAAATTTCAGGATATCCTCCAAATGGCTCTTTATTGGCTCTTTGCACGCACTATAAATTTCGTCATAAGAAAGTTCACTTTTATCAACAAGCATAGTTGCCACCATAATAAGGGTTGACTTAACCATACTCTGATTATCAGTTTCTTTTCCTGCCTTTCTGTACACATTCTCAACAGACTTAATTTTTTCTTGAAATAACTTTGTTATTACCACTGAATTTTTAGGTAAAGAACCCACCTTTGAATTTTTATATATATCACAGAACAATTTAAGTGCCATCGGAGTTCTCAACATTCCTTTAATCCATCTGTTTCCATCTAAATCTATGTTGTAATAACCAATGTATTTATCAAAAAGTTCTGCTACAGATACATCGCCATAACCTGGCATTCGGCAAAAACAATGTCTATAATCTCGTTTATAATAATCCCGAAAAACATATGGACGTGACAAAAAAACGAATTTTATACCGGCAAAATCTTTCTCATAAGCTTTTGTCTCTTCAATTCGCTCCTCCCAAAAAGACCAAGATGCAGCTTCCTCTATTCCATCAATACAAATTAAACATTTAGGTTGTATATTGATGGAATGGCCGTGATCATGCAATTTATTTCTTAGCAACGCTGCATTTTCAAGAGCCCTAAGTAATTCCCTATCACTCCATGTATTCGGTAATCCCAGTGTCTTTACTAAAATAGATAACCAATTATCCCCTACAGTAAAATCTTTGGCACGAACCAATATTGGCAAATGGCTCTTTTCTTGTAGCAATGTATTAGCTTCAGCTATAATTCCTGCTGTTTTTCCAGTACCTTGATTTCCAAGAAAAATAATTCGGTTGTCAAAACCACTATTCAATATTTGACAACACTCAAATACATCATCTACGACATTTTCAAGTATTTCTATAACAGGAGTAAAATGTGAATAATGATGATAATATAATGAACAATCCTTTAAATCAGAGACTGTACAATTAAGCTTAATTCTCTCATCAACAAAATCTTCCTCAATTTCTACGCCATCGACTATAATCTTTTCAATGATTTTAAATCGAGATATCCATTCATTTAACACAGCAATATCCAGTTTGATGTTTTCAACGATAGACTTCTCCTTTTCAGGATACTTTAGTTTTAAAATATCCACATATGCTTTTTTAAGCGATTCAAAGATAGATAATATCTTTTTCACTCCATTATATCGTTTTTTTATGACATTATAATTTCCTGCAAAAACTTCTAATTTATCGTGAATGTATCCAGTTGAATATAGATCCGGAATATACTTTGTTTTCGCCCATCCATTTACCGCTCTCTCAAATGAATTTACAATCTCTGCATCAAAAACTTCTGTATTATCAAACCAATACTTATAACACCCCATTGCTTCTGGTTTCATCACCTTTGCTTGAATAGTAGTCTCATCCCATAACTCAACTGATACAGAAGGATTTGAATCCTTAAATGTTTTGACTAGTTTTATCCATTTATTCTCTTCTGTATTTTTTGCTATTTCACCGTTTTTAACCACTTTTTTTGAAGTAAAATCTCTTGGAATACAAACTATATATCTTGTAATCTCCGGTCTGACTTTTATAGCTGTATTGAACGATTTCTCAATTTGATTGAATTGAGTATCTTCCATCTTATCTGGAAACCACTTTGATTGAACTCCAATAACTTCACCAGAATTCAATACACCATAGGCTTCTACACCACCATCTCCACCACTTCCATTTACAAATGAAAAATATTTTAGATTATCTTTATACTCACTCTTACACCAACTCTCAAAAAGAACATTACACATGACCTCAAATGCATGATTAGAAGATTCTCCGTGAGTATTAAATTTTGTCCATTCCATTTTGATTCCTCCAATCATGGCATTGGTTTTATCCTGTCCTCAGCAAATTTCATATTAGTTAGTTTCTATCCACAAATCCTTTAGCATAAGCACTTAATACTTTTAAATGCTCCTCTGGTTTTTGTAACATTTCAAAATCCGCACTAAATTCAGTTCCTCTTAAGTCTCTATTAAAGAAATGGAATCCCCATATATGATAATTATTGTCATCGACAAATGTTTTTACAGGAATTGCATTTTCTTTCAACTGCAACAGGAAGTCTTCCTTCCATTTATCAGATTCCACAAGGTGCGTACCCTTAGGTTCTATGAACACTTGCATTTGTTCAAAACCATCCTCATTATCTTTCTGTAAAAATAACACATAATCCGGTTCGAATCTTTCACCACCATCAAACGAATAGAGGTGCATCTGACGTTCATTACGCATTAGATAAATCTTGCTATAAAAAGTTTTTAGTTTATCTACATAATCGCGGAAATATGCTACAAATGCTTTTTCTTCTGAAGTTCCATAATTATCTGTGAATGTAAACCAATCTTCTCCTTTTAGATCTATACGCATTGTAGCCGGTACAGTAGCATCATTTTGAGACACTCCAATTCCACCATCAACAATATTAGTATAATTTACAGCTTTATCACGGAAAATATCATGTATATTAACTGCACGGAACTCCTTGGTACCCTCATATTCTTCCTCTATTGCAGAAATTGATGCCGCTATCTTTGTAAGTACACTTGTAACAGCCGTTGATAAAATAGCTACCGATGGCTCATCATATTTGCTACGAATCTCTATTTTTATGTCTCCAAGATAATTGGTACTTGTTATAAATTCTCTTGTTGATTTCAAATTTGGAAATCTACTTTTTAAGGTATTAAACTTATACACCGGAACTTTTGCAAGAGCCTTATTTACGATGGCATAATTTATATTTGCGATTTCTCCAATCGTAGTGGCATATAGCTTTGTTTTTGTCTTACTATCAACAGAAGTACCTTGTCCATCATCAAGAATAATGTCCTCACCGGATTGCCCTGTTACCAGCGTCACCGAATACACCTTGTTTCTTACCGATGGAAGCAATTCGTTAACCTCAGAACGACTTTTGACTACTCGATCATTTATAAATATCAAACCATTTTTATAAAGGTCATCCTGTTTAAATTCATCCTTCAAAATATAATGCTTTGTAACGGTTTTGTCAGGATCTATACCGATTTCACGCAATGCATTATGAAGCTCACCTATATATCTACTGTCATTTTGACAATGATAATATAACTCCTCACAAATACGAAGCTCATTTTCTACGTCATTGTCATATTTTCGTTGAAATTTGGATTGCTCATCATTAATCTTAAACGGACAATATCTGGCACCACGTCCAATAAGCTGTGCTTCCGAAACGGTTGCTGGAGATATTGATTTACCACCAGACTGTCTCGTTTCATACAAACGTACTATGTCAAAAAGGTTTAATACATCCCAACCTTCATCAAGTTTCTTTACTTCAAAAATTGCTCTATACGGATTTGATGAATCTTCTAAAGAATTGAGCAAAATTTGCTTTAAATCCGCCTCTTTATCATCATTCACTGATACACAATGCTCTTCTGAAAAATCCTCCCGAAGTTCCTGTGCAAGCATATCAAAGGTTATTCCTGCAGACGAAAAATAATTATACGCTTGATGCATCGTAGGATTGTCAATCAATTCAGAAATTCTCTCAATTGTAGAGCCATCCAAATTTTTTACAACATCAATAAAGGTTGCCATAAACTTTTTGCTGTCCTCAATTTTAGCAGACTTAAATAACACAACCGGTTTGATAGATAAATGATTATCCTGAAACACCTTTAATCTATACTGGCTCAACACCAAAGCCTGAATAGCCCTGTCCATAATATCCATATCTGAACGAAGTGTTTTTATCTCTTTTGAATAAAGATCCGCACGGAATTTATGTAAAGGATAGTCAAAAATAATCTTGTTCTCATATTCTGCACGAATCTGAGGATTAGCAAGATCACAGGTAGCAGTAAATTCAAGTAATATATTTTCACTATTTCTGTCAAAAATGCTCTTTACTGTCTGCTCCCAGGAATGATAATTATCCTCCTGTTCCTTACTAAGTTTCTTTGTTGTAGCATTCAAATGATGTGCTTCATCGGATATAAGTACAGTCTTCACATCATCAAAGTCATCAAAAGATATCCCATTTTCTTTTGTAATCCACATATCAGTATGCAATCCCTGAGTTGTTGAAAAACAAATATTTATTGCATCAGGATCTGTTGATTGAAAATTACTAACTTTCTTTATCGATATGCGTTCTCCGTCCAACACAATCTCGTCAGCGAATAAATACTTACTTGATGCGGCATTCAAGAAATTGTCCTCTGTTTTCTTTACTATGGTAGACAAGTTTACAAAGAACAGAAAATTTCTGTATCCTCTTCTGTATAGATAAAGCATAAGGCCTGCCATAATCAGCGTCTTACCGCTACCTGTAGCCATGTGAAACAATACCTGTGTTGGATGAGGACATTTGGAACTTTCGAAATGAGTTATGAAATTCTCAAATGCAGTAATCTGATATGGGCGCAATTCAAACGATGGATTTAAGTTAGCAGGAATAAACGCCGGCATTTCAGCGGCGTACCCATTCTCCCGGAGCACATCTATTTTTTCATGTAGAAATGCCATAGATTACACCTCCCCATAAAAGCTTCTTGTAAATGCCTTATCTTCAGCACTGATACCATATTCTTCATCGTCTATATCACAATAATTTACATACAATAAATTCTTATCAAGCAATTCCATAAGGAAGCGCTTCTGGTCATCAATAGATAATGAATAGAAATCATCTGCATTATCGTCAATGTCCTTAGGATTAACTTTGCTACTGATAAATCCAGTTTCAATGATGCGGTTATATATATCTTTGATTGCATCAACAGTAGTTGCTGTCTGAATTTCATCAACAAAGTTCTGATTTGCTTTTGCAAGTTCACAATATACAAATGAACCTCCGCCTTGCCAATTTACCTCTTTCGATATTCCGCCCATCTCTCCTTTTATAACACTTTCTAATCGTGGAATAATAAATGTATGTATATAATCCATCTGTTCAAACAATATATACTTACGTTTCATTTTATGAGCAACTGCAGCTGATGTACCACTACCACCAAAAAAGTCCAATATCATATCTCCTTCTTCAGTAGATATATCAAATATTTTTTTTATTACTTTCTCAGGTTTTGGAGTTTTAAACAGATCACTGGTTCTTTCTTCTGGAAAAAGTTTTTTCTGTTCATATTTAGCTTGCCTTGTATGTCCTGTATCATCAATGTCATCCCAAATAAAATCTGTCTCGATATTCCATAATGATGATGGTGGCAAACCTTTTTGCTCATTCAAATATGTTCTACGAATAATACCTGTTTCAGTAGAATTAAAACGAATTTCTCCTGTTTCCATTCTTCTTGCTAGCTCATCTTTACTCCACCTCCATCCATTTGCAGGTGGTTTTATAATATTGCCATTCGGCGAAGAAATATCATACATCAAGTTTTCGCGTGGATTAGGCGAATTTACGGGATTTCCATCAAACCATGGTCCTCTTGGATCATTGTCTGGATTTTTATAATGTGATGCCTGCTCCTCAGTTCTATCCAATTTAAAACTTTCCCATTTTTCGTTTTTTGAATATACCAAAATGTAATTGTGATCTTGTGAAAACTGTTTTGCATCATTATTACTATTATCACAATTTTTCCATACTACAGTTTGTATATAACATTCTCGTCCCCAGATCCCATCCATTAACACTCTAAGATATGCTTGCTCGCGATCATCACAAAAAATAAAAATTGTTCCATTAGTAGATAAAAGTCTTTTAGATAACTCCAACCTAGTTTTCATAAAAGTAAGCCATGTCGAATGATTAAATGAATCGTTATAACCAAAACCACTATTTTCTGTATTATAAGGTGGGTCTATACAAATACATTTAATCATGCCCTCATATTTTTTTAATATTGATGATAGGGCAAGCAAATTATTCCCTTTTACGACTAAATTATCTGAATGTATTTCACCATAATATTTAACATTTGACAGAACCTTTGGATATAGCAGTCTATCTATTTCATCTGGTGCAAGTGTTTCATTATAAAAAATTTCTGTCCTTTTCTGTTCCTCAAAAGTTTGTCCACCTTCTAAAACACAATCTTTATATGGAAAAATCAACTCCACATTACCTGTTGATGAAATAATATCCCCATTATTATTAACAAGACCAATTTTATTTTTAAATCGAGTATAACTGTCTGGTAAAAATTCTCTATTATTAACAACCCATCCAAATCCTACTTTATCAAAAACAGTAATTCCATCAACCTCTTTGAAGAAATGTTCTTTCGTAATATCATTAGTAAGTAGTAAATGAATAAGATTAGTATCCATCTGCATTGCAGCCTCATAAACAGCGTTTCGCAGAAGAACTCCTTCTTCTGTAAAAAATCTATTATCTTGCTTAAGTACCGTCAATACTGTTTCGTAAAACTTGGTCATGCCATCCTCTCCTTCTCTTGTATTTATTTTAACCTAAGTTCATATACTTATTTTATTAATATCCTATTTTGTTCGTCGTCCTTAATTCATCTCATTCCACACATTCACATAATCCTGCAGTCCGCCCGGACGCATTGCAATACTTATATAACTTGCAGGCTCTTTCCTTGCAAGTCTGGCAAGGATTCCTACATCTTCCGGCTCATCAAATACAACCTGCGTCTCAGCCTCATCACAGTCAATTACAAGTTCCTTGCCATCCATATCTGTCATAACAACTGCATTCCTACTGCCATCATACTGATACACCGTATAGTTTAATGCCATATGCTTACCTCTCTACACCATCCCAAAATGCTCCAGCGCATCCTTAATCGCCTTTTCCTTCTCCACCGGACACTGAGGCTGTCTGCTATCCTCCGACTTAGGTAGGTTATAATTCTCACCAACTTCTATGCCACACTTCCTTTTCACTTGCGAAATATACAGATTAGACACCTTCAACCCATGCTCTTTCAGCACATAATCCTTAATCTCTGCATAAGTCGCCTTACTCTCCGAACTCGTCAAATCTAACTCATCTAATTCTATCTCAACCTCAATCACATCATCCGGCTTTCGTTGGGACAAGAGAACTACCGTTTCCACGTGCACCGTATGGCCGAACTGGTCTACCGGCTGCACCTCCACGAGGTCATATCCATGGCTGCAAAGATATTTCAAATCCCGGGCCAGGGTTGCGGAATCGCAGCTTACATAGACGATACGCTGTGGTGCCATCTCGCACATCATGGCAAGAAGGGATTCCTCGCAGCCTTTGCGTGGCGGATCCACTACAATAACTTCTGCACGGGCTTCTTCGCCATGGGCGGCACAGTATGCCGGATAGACTTCCTCTGCTTTTCCTACGAAAAATTCTGCATTGGAAATGTGGTTTCGAAGAGCATTCTCTTTGGCATCTGCAATTGCCTGCGGTACAATTTCCACACCGTAAACCTTCTTCGCTTTCTGTGCGAGAAATAAGGAAATCGTTCCAATGCCGCAATATAAATCCCAGACTGTCTCTTCACCGGTGAGATTGGCATATTCCAAAGCTTTGTTATAAAGCACCTCTGTCTGCGCCGGATTTACCTGATAGAAGGACTGCGGAGAAATCTGAAAGGAAATCGTTCCGATATAATCTGTAATGTAACCCTGTCCATAGAGGGTATAAGTCTCTTCTCCTAAAATCACGTTTCCCCTGGACTCATTGATATTTACGGTAATACTTGTCATTCCCTGCAAATCTTTTAATACTTCGATAAAACTTTCTGCGTGTGGCAGCTTCTTTCCGTTGATGACAAAGCAGACCATCCACTCCCCGGTCTTCTCACCGTAACGGATTAGGATGTGGCGGATGCAGCCTTTTCCGGTTTTCTCATCATAAGCACTGACGCCATAGGCTTTCATGGTGTCTAAAATAAGGGACAGGATTCTTCCATTTCCTTCCTTTCCCAAAAGGCAGTCCTGCACCGGAATAATGTTGTGGGTTCTGGACGCAAAAAAGCCTGCCACCAGGTTGCCCTCTTTATCATAACCCACCGGAAACTGTGCTTTGTTCCGGTAGCGGTAAGGCTCCTGCATGCCAAGTGTTGGTAAGACCTTTGGATTTTCAAATCCGCCGATATGTTTTAAATTGTTGCGTACTTTATTTTCCTTAAACTTAAGCTGGCTCTCATAGGAAAGTGCCTGAATCTGGCAGCCACCACACCGCTTATGCTCCGGGCATGGCGGGGTTGTCCGCATGGTGGACTCCTTAAGAATTTCCATCAGGCGGGCATAGCCATAAGTTTTTTTCATCTTCATGATTTTGGCACGAACCATGTCTCCCGGCAGAGCATCCTTAATAAAAAGTGTGATGCCTTCCGTTCTTCCGATACCTTCGCCGTTGGTTCCGATATCGTCAATGGTCAGTGTAACAATGTCATCTTTTTTCATATTTCTTATATACTCGATCTGCGGATGTTCGATTCAAACAGACGGTTGAATCCCTGCCACTGAGTATCTCCTTCCGGTACGTTTGCCAAAAGCTCACGCATGGTCTCCATCTTTGCATCAATGTTATCTGCATAGCTTAATGCTACTGCTTCCGGTAATGCCGGCTTCTTCGGAGAACCATACTCCAACTCTCCATGATGTGCCAGAATACAGTGTTCCATCTCGTGTGCCAGCTTCACAGGGAAACCGTCGATGGTCTTAATGCGCTCTGCAATTTCCATGGCACCAATCATGATATGTCCCAAAAGCTGTCCCTCATCGGTATAATCATTTTCCGGGAAAGTAGAAAGCTCTTCTAACTTTCCGATGTCGTGAAACATGGCGGCACAAACCAGTAAATCTTTATTGAGAATCTTATAGTTGTCAGCAAAATAAGCAGAAAGCTTCGTTACGCTTAACGTATGCTCTAAAAGTCCGCCAACAAAACCGTGATGTACACTTTTTGCTGCAGAATGGAATTTAAAACGTTTTGCAAAATCTGCATCCTCGATAAAGAAACTGCTTGCCAGCTTCTTAAGGTATGGATTCTCCATCTGCTTAATATATCCAAGTAACTGCTCATACATTTCATCTACATTATATTCGCTGACCGGAAGATATTCTTTTGGTTCATACTCTCCCTCGGTTGCTTTCCGGACTCTCTTTACATTTAACTGTAATGCGCCCTGAAAACTTGTGATATCTCCCACTACATTGATGTAATCAAAGCGGTCAAAATCATCAATTCCCACAGAACCCGGCTCCCAGATTTTTGCATCCAGTGTGCCTGTCTTATCCTGTAAAATCAATGCCTCATAAGGCTTTCCTGCCTTCGTCAGAGCGGACTGCTTGTTTTTACAAAGATAGATTTCATTTACTCTTTCGCCTTCGCGTAATGTTTCAATATAATGCATAATTTTCCTCTTTCTATTTTAATACACCAACGGTTGCAGAACATTCGATTTCTACATAGCCTGCTGCACCCTGGCGTTTTATGGTAATCTTTACAACATCTCCCGGAGTCTGCTCTGCCAGCACATTTTTATATGCCTGCGCAGTCTCCACATTTTCTCCTGCAATCTTCGTAATGACATCGCCACTTTGCAGACCTGCCATCATCGCCGGGGAATCAATTCCCACTGATTTAATATATACGCCCTTTGGTATGTCATATTCCTTTTCAATGTCAGATGTTACAGAAGTCAGTTTCAGTCCAAGATACGGAATATCCTGTCCATTGGAAAGCTTCTCGATAATATCTTTTAACTGGGAAACGGAAATTGCTGTCAGCGTATTCTCATCGCCACTGCTGTAATCCTGCATAACGATTCCAACCACTTCCCCGGAAAGATTAACCAGCACACCACTTCCCTGACTGCTTCCCACAATATCTGTCGTCAGTACATTGTAGTTTGCATCAAAGGTGGAAATACTGTTAGAAGTCGATGTAATATTTCCTGTCAGTATGGAGAAATTCGTTCCCAGCGGACTGCCCAGTGCCAGCACAACGCTGCCCTGTGTGGTCTGAAGTGAATTTCCAAGCACTGCTACTTTAATTCTGCCCAATGTGCTTTCTTCGATATCGGAACGTTTTACATTTAAAATCGCAATTCCGGTATTTCCGTCATAGTTCTTAAGCTCCGCTTCTACAGTACTGTTATCAAGGAAGGTCACATGAATGGATTTTGCTCCGCTTATGACCTTGCGTTCTGTCATAATCAGAAGCTCCTGACCGGTATCCGCAATAATGACACCACTCGCCTGTCCCTGTCTCTCATAAGGCGTGTTAAACCAGTCCACATCACTGGTCACACCGGTTACCGTAACAATGGACTTATTTGCTTCGCTTCCAATCGCATAAAGCTTGCTCTGTAATTTCTGATATTCCTCCGGTGTAAGTTCTTTTAAGCCTTCTTCTACATCCGGCTCGTCTACACCTGTCTCTGTGGAATTTGTCTCTTCTTCCGTATCCGGCTGTACCTCTTCATCTTTCGGGATGCTCACCTTGGTATCCTCCGGCTTATTCAACCACTCTTCCATCACTGGGCGCATCCATGTAAATACAAAACAGGATACAAGTCCAAAGATAACCGCAAGCACAACCGTAAATGCAGTTTTTAAAATAATACGTCTCTTATTTAACGGCTTGTTCTTGATTTTCTCTTTGATAAATGCAAATTCCTCTTTTTCATTTTCTGACATAGGGAATCCTCTTTTCTACTGTAAATACAACCAATTTTAATTATACTTTCTATCCGCCTATGTTGCAACATTTTTTAAAAAAGAGAGCAGATACAATCAGTACCTGCCCTCTTTTAAGAGTAATGATATGAATATGTTTTCTATATAAAAGATTATTTTCCAAGAATATAGCTTTCCATCCGGCGCATGGCTTCCTCTAATTTTTCCATGGCTGCCGCATAGCTGATACGGATATAGCCCTCGCCCTCTTTGCCAAAGGCAATGCCCGGTATGACAGAAAGATGTGCTTTTTTTGCCAGGTCCACACAGAACTGCATGCTGTCCTGAATCTGTCCTGCCGGAATCTTTGCAAAGATATAAAAGGCTCCGTTTGGTCTTGCAATTTCAAATCCCAATGCACTTAATTTTTCATATAAGAAATCTCTACGTTTCTGATATTCTTTTCTCATTTCCAGTGCATCATCTATACCCGCTGTTACAGCCTCTAATGCTGCTTTCTGGGAAATGGAGCTGGTGCTGGATACCAGATACATATGCGTCTTGCGGATTTCTTTGATGATATCGGCACTTGCTAAGATAAATCCGACACGCCATCCGGTCATGGCATGGGATTTGGACAATCCATTGATTACAATGGTATTCTCCTTGGCAAATTCTGCCATGGAATGATGCGGTTCATCGCCGTAGGTTAATTCGCTGTAAATCTCATCACAGACAGCCAGCATATGATGCTTTTTGATGACTTCAGCCAGTGCCGCAAGCTCTTCTTTTAAATAAGTAACTCCGGTAGGATTACTCGGATAGTTCAATACAATTGCTTTGATATCTCCGCCATTTTCCTCGATGGCTTTTTCCAACCGCTCCGGTGTCAGCACCATTCCGGTATCACTGGTATCTACGGTAATCGGAACTGCCCGTGCCAGACGAATCAGTGGCACATAAGCCGTATAAATCGGGGATGGTACAATTACTTTATCTCCCGGATTCAGTGCGGTTAAAATAGATGCTGCTACGCCTTCCTCTGCCCCGACCGTTGTTAAAATCTCACAGGCAGGGTCATAATTTAAATTATATTTTGTCTTCATAAACGCTGCCACGCCTTTTAACAAATCCGGCATTCCGGCATTGGCGGTATAATGGGTAAAGTTTTCTTCAATACCTTTCATGGCTGCCTGTTTGATATGTTCCGGTGTATTAAAATCCGGCTCTCCTAATGTTAATTTTAAAATATCCGGCACATCACTGGTCTGCTCATCAAATTTACGAATCAGTGATACCTCTATTGATAAAATCTGGTCATTCAGACCATCTCTTAATGTCAGCTCCATGTTTCTCTTCCTCCCTTAGTTTACAATGTTCTTACAAGGCTTTCCTTCCAGAATATCCAGTGCATTCGTCATTGCCACATCCATCATTTTAATGTGCGCTTCTTCTGTGGATGCACCCATATGCGGTGTTATCACAACCTCATCCAGCGAAAACAGCGGATCATCTGCTTCCGGCGGTTCCTCCTGCATGACATCTGTTCCATAAGATGCTACGATTCCTGCCTTTATTGCATCCACTAAATCTGCACGGTTTACAAGATAACCTCGTGATGTATTAATTAAAATGACTCCTTTTTTCATCTGTGCAAATGCGTCTTTATTGATGCTTTCTTTTGTCAGCGGAGTCTGTGGCATATGCAGGGAAATGACGTCACTTTCCCGCAAAATCGTCTCCCGGTCAGCCGGTATGATTCCATATTCTTTGCAGAACGCTTCATCAATATGGCGGCTGTAGCCTAATACTTTCATGCCAAATACGGCAGCTTTCTTTGCCAGTTCTTTTCCGATTGCACCTAATCCTAAGATTCCCAGTGTCTTTCCGGTAAGCTCCATTCCATTTCTGTCATTCTTCCATAATTTCTGTTTTGTATTGGCGAAATGATACGGAAGTGACCTTGCGCAGCACAGCATTAACCCCATTGCCAATTCTGCTACTGCGTTGCTGTTGGTTCCCGGCGCATTACATACATCAATGCCACGGGCTCTTGCAGCCTTAATGTCTACTCTGTCATAACCGACTGCCGGTCTTGATATTACCTTTAAGCAATCCGGAAGCTCTGCAATCACATCTTCTTTGATGAAATCTGTTCCGGAAATCAATGCATCTGCATCGGAAACAAAATCTAAAAGTTCTTCTTTGCTTAAATTTACTTTTTCACTTAATACTACTTCTGCTGCTTCTATTGCCCGCTTCCAGGTAGGATGATCCTCCGGAAGCGATGCATAGTGGCAGGTAATTGCTATTTTCATATCAATTTCCTCTATTTCTCAGCCTGCGCTTTTTTTCTTTTTCCAACGAAGCGGATGATGAAGCATACGCCGATTCCAAGTAATGCAAATACTACGATGGTTCCGAATACATAGTTGAAACCGCCTGCTGCATACTTGTCCAAGAAGTTACCTAAAATTGTATTTTCATAGGAATCCGGCAGATATCCGATAACGGAAATAATACCGGTTGCGGTTCCTGTCATTGCTACCGGAACGCCTGCCTCACCCATGGTTGCATAGTATACACCGCGAATTGCATAGTAAACAGTTGCCAAAGCCAGCACTACTACGATTGCAAGGATTAAGAAGTTTGGTTTTCCAGGAATTGCGATTAATGCAATACCAAAGATAATTTCAATCACAAATAAACCGATTAATGTCTTGGTATAAGAACCAACTTTATCAGAAACCTTTCCAATAATTGGTGCGGAAAAAATTCCAATTCCATAAGAACGAATCGTTGCTACAATTCCAGCTACTACTGCACTCATGCCAAATACAGTTGTAAGGTATGTTGTGGTATATTCTGCTGCAACCTGTACGCTGTATGCACATAATACCAGGATTGCTACCAGCCATACGCTTGGTACTTTCAATACATTGATGTAATCCTTAAAGGAAGTTGCAACATTTTCTTTCTTATCATCATGTGGCAGCAGGAAGAACATGAATACTCCCATAATTACATATACGATGCCATAGAAGATTAAGACATAACGCAATGGGCAGGTAGAAGAAATGTATACACCTAAAATACCAAGTGCTGCAAAGTTAATAATCAAGCCTGCTACTGCACGGATTCCTTCGCTGTAACCGAATACAGAGCCCTGTTCATCTTCTGAGCCAAACAAACGGACCGCCTTTACAAAGGATACCCAGAATAATACGTTAGAAATTGCCAGGAAGAAATAAATTACTCTCAATACGGCAAATCCCGGTGAGGTTGCATACCAGAATGTTAAAATTGCCAGCAGTCCGGTGGAACCAAGTAACATTTTCCGGTTGTCAAATTTATCTGCCAGAATACCACCCGGAATATAAAGAATTGTTTTTGTCAAAGAATACACAGTCATCAATAAACCAATCTGTGTATTTGTAAGTCCGAAGTCGGATACCATGTTGTCATAAAATACTGTTTTTAAATATGGGACACGGTAAATTAAACCTGCTGCAAGTGTCAGGATAATAAAACCAATCCACTTTGTCATCTTATTTGATTTTGCATCACTCATAAGAAAATCTCCTTTACTTTTTATTTCTATTTACAGAGACTCCTGCAAATCCCGGGAAGCAGGAAATCTCGTAAAAGCTATTTTATTTCTGCTTTGCTAAAAGCCGTTTCTGATAGCTGCGCATCACAAGACTGATGCCCCATGCAATGATTCCAAAAATAACTATAATTGCAAATATTTTTTTAAATCCTGCTTCATAGCCGTAAGCATCTAAAATATGTCCGCACCAGAGTGACATAAACATATCCGGTGTATAACCAAGCACTGCCACTACTGCCGTTGCAGTTGCTGTCATGGAAACCGGTATTCCGGTTTCTGACATTGTTGAATAATATACTCCGCGGACTCCATGGAGTACCACGCTGAACACCAGTACAAATCCCATTGCAGCATATGCAATCTTCGGTGTCTTAGGACTTAAGAAAAGTACAATGGATAAAACAATTTCTACTACGATTAACCAGGAAATCACTTTTGTGGAAGATTTCACCCGGTCTGCATAAGCGCCTGCTAACGGTGCTCCGATTACTCCGCAGATATTATCCCGGATGGTTGCTATGGTTCCAACGGTAACTGTGGCGATTCCCAGTACCTGTGTCATATAAGTTGTGGTATATTCAAAAGCTACCTGCATGCTGTATGTGGTAAATATCAAAAGTGATACCATCCAGATTGCCGGTTTCTTAAAGACTGCTACATAATCTGCCCAGGTCTGGTGATGGTCTGCATCTTCTTCCATATCATTTGGATATAGAAACAAAATGAGAATTCCTGTCACCAGATACAACGTTCCATAGAAAAGCAGTGCTCCTCTGATAGAGTGTGCGGTCTCTGCCATCATGGACACGCATTTTAACGCAATGAATGTTGCTATGGAACCGGTAATTCCGCGAAAGCCTTCACTTAATCCAAAGATTTTACCCTGTGCCATATTTTTACCCAGGATTCGGATACTCTTAATAAATGAGGTCCAGAAAAATACATTTACCAGTGCTAACAGTGCCTGTATCAGTTCCAGGATTCCAAAGGAAGGAAGCAATGCATAGACACCGGTTAAAATTCCCTCTCCCAATAAGGAAAAGACAAGGCATTTCTTGGTATCCAGCCGGTCTGCTATGATTCCGCATGGAATATAAATTAACATCTTTACACCTGCATAGAAGGAGGAAAGAATTCCAAGCTGTGTGTTGGTAATGTCAAGGCTTGCTACCAGCTGGTCATAGAAAACAGCCTTCAGATATGGAACTTTATAAACGGTTCCTGCGGCTAATATTAATAATATAAATACGGATGTCTGACGTTTTCTGCTTTCAGCCATTGGATTCACTCCTTTCTCCCAGATTTTTTCTCGCTACTCGCGTAAAAAAAATAGAGTTGACACAGGTTTCCCTGGTCAACTCCGTCGTTGATTTGTTTTCTTTGTTTTTTGTTGTACTGAGCATATCACTAATTTTGTTATTCGAAAAGTTACAATTTTTACTTTTTTCATGGTTACAATTTTGTTTTTTCTATTGAAAAGGATTTTATGCGACTATATAATAAATTAACTGTATCACCTGATGCAAAGGAGAGGATTTTATGATTTATGTCAACAAAGCGGATTCGACTCCGCTCTATCAGCAGTTATATACTTCCATTATTGAAGAAATCACAAACGGTTCCCTGCCGAAGAACTCGGCTCTTCCGCCAATCCGGACGCTTTCTGAAAAGCTTAATATCAGCCTGAACACAGTATCCAAAGCTTATCTGCAATTAACGGCAGAGGGTTATGTCCGCTCTGTTCCAGGCTCCGGTTATTATGTGGAGAATATCTCCAATACTTTCCTGGATACCCTTTCTGTTCCTCCGGTTTCCAAAAAGATAACTTCTTCTATTTCCGGACAAAATCCTGCGCCAAAAGCAACTCCTGTCCGTTATGATTTTAAACATGATGTCGTATATTCCCATCTTTTTCCATGGAAGCTGTGGCGGCAGCACGTAAACAATGCTTTACTTCAGGAAGAGAATCAGAAGAAAATCCAATACGAATCCAATAAAGGAAACTATGAACTCCGTTCCAATATCTGTCATTATCTGAACCGGAACCGTGGCGTTCACTGCGACCCGGAACAGGTAATCCTTGTGCCCGGCACCCAGTACGGCATTGAAATCATCAGCCGGCTGCTCCCGGCAGAGAAGCACCGGATTGCCTATGAAGAACCATCTCACAACGGTATCCGGAATATTTTTCTCCAGAACGGATACGAACTTTTTCCGATTCCGGTTGTTGAAAATGGCATTGATATTGACAAACTTTTTGATTCCTGTTGTAACCTTCTTTATGTCATGCCATCCCATCAGTTTCCTACCGGCCGCACCATTCCGGTCAGCAACCGGCTGCGGCTTTTAGAGTGGGCAATCAGAAATGATGCCTACATCATAGAAAATGACTACGACAGTGAATTCCCGCATCAGACCAGACCGATTCCATCCTTACAGTCTCTTGACCACTATGACCATGTCATTTACTTTAATACCTTCGCCAAGATACTGACTCCATCCATGCGGACGGCATTTTTTGTTCTACCATACTCTCTTTTAGATAAGTATGAGCAGATGTACCGCTATTTTAATGCGGCACTGCCTTCCTTTAACCAGATTGCATTATCCAATTTTATTGCATCTGGTGACTTTGAGCGGCACCTGCGGAAGCTGGTAAAGATAAACGAACATAAATACAATCTTCTGCTGAAATCCATCCACACATTTCTTTCTTCCTATATGGATATAGTGGATACGCCTGCCGGTTCCCACATTATTGTCCGGATCCGCAACTGCACCAACCAGCAGAAGCTTATCGATGCCCTGAGGGAAAAGTCCATTTCCATTTATGGTGTGCAGCAGTATTTCCATACCGGAACAGCTTCCGAGGATATCTTTCTACTGGGCTTTAGTTCTTTAGAAGAATCAGAAATTCCCGATGCCTGTGAAGCACTGGCAAAAGCATTGTCCGAGCTATTATAAGCCTGAGGCGCAGAAATATTTATCCTTACATTTATCCTTCCATTTATCCGGAAACTTATTTTCAACCGCCCTTTTCACCACAATCGGTTTGGGGTATAATAGAAGCAGTGATTTTTAGTACATTTTATGGAGAATATTTATGAATCAAAAGGTTTTAAGAACATTAGAATATAATAAAATTGTAGAGCGGCTCGCAGAGTATGCTTTCGGTGCGGACACCAAGGAACGCTGTCTTTCCCTGCTTCCTTCCACCAGCCTCTCCGAGATTACCAATGCACAGCTGCAGACTAAGGATGCCATGAACCGCAGCCTGAAAAAGGGACGGCTTGACTGCTCCGGTATCAAACCGCTTTCTTCCGCCATCCGGCGTGTGGAAATCGGTGGAACCATGAACATCGAAGAGCTTCTTGGTCTCTGTAAATTATTAGAGACTGCCCGCCGGGTCAAAGCCTACGGCAGAAAGGAACGGGAAGATATTCCATCTGATTCCCTGAGCGAACTCTTTGATGGTTTAGAGCCTCTTAGTCCTCTTTGCGATGAGATCCGCCGCTGCATCATTTCTGTGGATGAAATCAGTGATGATGCCAGCAGTAATTTAAAATCCATCCGCCGCTCCATTCGGGCAACCGGTGACCGCATCCATGCGCAGTTGAACCAGATGTTAAATAACCAGAATGTCAGAAACTGCCTGCAGGATTTTGTCATTACCATGCGTAACGGCCGTTACTGCCTTCCGGTAAAAGCCGAAGCGAAATCCCAGATTACCGGTATGGTGCATGACCAGTCCTCCAGTGGTTCTACCCTTTTTATTGAGCCAATGGCTGTAGTAAATCTGAACAACGAATTAAAGGAATTATCCATCAAAGAGCAGGATGAAATTGCCGTTATTCTTGCCACTTTATCTGCAAAGGCAGGGGAATATATTCCTGCCATCGAAACCGATTATCAGATTTTAACAGAACTTGATTTTAT
Source organism: uncultured Lachnospiraceae bacterium (assembly GCA_900315735.1). GTDB lineage: Bacteria > Bacillota > Clostridia > Lachnospirales > Lachnospiraceae > Roseburia_C. The sequence goes on from ONAD01000008.1 coordinate 31,206, forward strand.
ATTTGCAAAAGCAGCTTATGCCTTGGAATATAATGGAATTACACCACATTTTAATACGGAACGGAAAATTCGTATTTTAAAGGGCAGACATCCTCTGCTGGATGCGAAAAAAGTAGTTCCGATTGACATTTCATTAGGCAGTGATTTTGACCAGCTTGTCATTACCGGACCGAATACCGGTGGTAAAACTGTTTCCTTAAAAACCGTGGGACTTCTCACTCTGATGGGACAGGCGGGACTTCCGATTCCTGCCGGAGACCGCAGTGAACTTGCTGTTTTTGATGGTATTTTTGCAGATATCGGAGATGAACAGAGCATTGAGCAGAACTTAAGCACATTTTCTTCCCATATGACCAACATTATCCACATTTTAAAGGAAGCCAATGAACATTCCCTGGTTCTCTTTGATGAGTTATGTGCCGGAACAGACCCTACAGAGGGTGCTGCCCTGGCGGTTTCCATTTTATCTTATTTTCACAGCCGCGGTATCCGCACCATGGCGACCACCCACTACAGTGAGATTAAGATTTATGCCTTAACTACCGGTGGAATCGAAAATGCCTGCTGCGAATTTGATGTAGAAACTTTAAGTCCGACTTACCGTCTTCTCATCGGTATTCCGGGAAAAAGTAATGCCTTTGCAATTTCCAAAAAACTCGGTCTTTCCGATACTTTAATTGAGGATGCCAGAACCCGTATCAGCAGTAATGAACAGAATTTTGAAGATTTACTTTCTGACCTGGAAGCAAGCCGCATCACCATTGAGAAAGAACAGGCTGAAATTAACCGTTACAAATCAGAAATTGCCGCCTTAAAGCAGCAGTTAAAGAACAAACAGGAAAAATTAGACGAAAGCCGGGATGCCATTCTTCGTAAAGCAAAAGAAGAAGCAAACCAGATTCTGCAGGAAGCCAAAGATACTGCAGATGAGGCAATCCGTAATTTCAATAAATATGGCACCACCAGACCTTCCATTCAGGAAATGGAGAAACAGCGTACTAATATCCGTGAGAAAATGGCTGCCAATGAGAAAAAGAGTTCAAAGAAAAAAGATACTGCCATCTACAATCCAAAGGTTCCAAAGAAACTTCGTATCGGTGACAGTGTAAAAGTATTAAGCATGAATTTAACCGGAACGGTACACTCCCTACCAAATGCCAAGGGCGACCTCTTTGTGCAGATGGGTATTCTCCGCTCCCAGGTAAATATCAAGGATCTGGTGCTGATTGAGGATGCCACTCCGGGCAGCAAGAAATATGCCAAGACCGGTGCCGGAAAGCTTAAGATGAGTAAATCCGCTTCCGTTTCCACTGAAATCAATCTCATTGGAAAAACGGTGGACGAAGCTATTGCTCTTTTGGATAAATACTTAGATGATGCTTATCTTGCACATCTTCCTTCCGTGCGCATCGTTCACGGAAAAGGAACCGGTGCCCTGCGCAGTGCCGTACAGAGTCATTTAAAACGGCAGTCCTATATCAAGTCCTTCCACTTAGGCGAATTTGGTGAAGGAGATGCAGGCGTTACCATTGCAGAATTTAAATAAATTATGTATACTAACCACGCAAAACAGAAAGGAAGTTTCCTATGGCTGCAAAACAGAAAATTTTAATTGTAGATGATGATGTTAATATCGCAGAACTGATTTCCCTGTATCTGACCAAAGAATGCTTTGATACAAAGATGGTTCATGATGGGGAATCTGCTTTGAAAGAATTTGAAACCTATGCACCAAATCTGATTCTTCTTGATTTGATGCTTCCGGGCATTGATGGTTATCAGGTATGCCGTGAAATCCGGGCAAAAGCCAATGTTCCGATTATCATGTTATCTGCCAAAGGTGAAATCTTTGACAAAGTTCTCGGACTGGAGCTGGGGGCAGATGACTATATCATGAAGCCTTTTGATTCCAAGGAACTGGTTGCCAGAGTCAAGGCAGTGCTTCGCCGCTATCAGCCGGTAAAGCAGGAGCCTGCACAGCCGGATTTAAAATGTGTTACCTATCCGGATCTAGTGGTCAATCTTTCCAATTACTCTGTGGAATATTATGGAAAGACAATCGATATGCCGCCAAAGGAGTTAGAGCTTCTTTATTTCCTTGCGTCCTCACCGAATCAGGTATTTACAAGAGAACAGCTTTTAGACCATATCTGGGGCTATGAATACGTGGGAGATACCAGAACTGTTGACGTTCATGTAAAGAGACTTCGTGAGAAAATTAACGATCATACCGCCTGGAGCATTTCTACAGTCTGGGGCATCGGCTACAAATTCGAGGTTAAAGAATGAAGAAACGACTTTATCTGAAGCTGTTGATTGGATATGTGATTTTTGGCATTCTCGGCTTTATTCTCGTATCCACCTTCAGCTCTCATTATACTTATGAATATATTGAAGATACCGAAGTTGACCGGCTATATAAGGAAGCCAATATGATTGCATCTACCTATGCTTCTAACTATTTCAGTGAGGACATTACGGTAGACGATTTGCATAACAGCCTTGCCACCCTTGGCACTTACCTTGCTTCGGAAATCTGGGTCATGAACACGGATGGCGATATTCTGATTAACTCCAATGCCGCTGTGGACATGGATCATCTGACACATATTGACGGATTTAATGTAGCAGATTTTGGCAGCAAATATTACACCACCGGTTCTTTTTATAATTATTATGACGATACGCATCTTACGGTATTTTCGCCGATTACGATTAATTACAAGGTGCGTGGATATGTGCTGATTCACCAGCCGCTTTCCGTAATCACGCACCATCATGCACATTTACTGAATATTATGTACCTGACTCTGCTTCTGATTTTTATCTGTGCAACCCTGTTACTGATTATCATTGGCTTCGAGGTCTACATCCCAATCCGCAAAATGATTAAGGGTGCTGATGCTTTTGCCGAGGGCAATTTCAGTTATAAAATTCCGGTACATAAAAATGATGAAATCGGCTATCTTGCCGCTTCTCTAAATTATATGGCAAATGAGCTGAATACCCTGGAGGATGACCAGCGTAAATTTATTTCCAATGTCTCCCATGATTTTCGTTCTCCGCTTACTTCCATCAAAGGTTATGTGGAAGCCATGTTAGACGGAACGATTCCACCGGAGATGCAGGAAAAATATTTAAATATCATTGTTTTCGAGACAGACCGTTTGTCCAAGCTCACCCAGAGCCTCTTAGAGTTAAATAAATACGGCAGCCACGGCACAATGTTAGACGTCAGCGAATTTGACATTAACCAGTTAATTAAAATGACCTGTCTTACCTTTGAGGGAACCTGCAAAGCCAAACGGATTTCCTTCCACCTGATTCTTGCCGGTAAAACACTTTACGTAAAAGCGGATATGAGCAAGATTCAGCAGGTGGTTTATAATCTGATTGACAATGCCATCAAGTTCAGCCACCATGATTCTGAAATCACCATTGAGACCACCAAGAAAAGCGAAAAAGTATTTGTTTCTGTCAAGGATACCGGCATCGGAATTCCAAAAGACAGCCAGAACAAAATTTTTGAGCGTTTCTACAAAACTGACCTGTCCCGTGGAAAGGACAAGAAGGGTTCCGGTCTTGGACTCTCTATCGTAAAAGAAATTATTCAGGCACATGATGAAAATATCAACGTCATAAGTACCGAAGGAGTCGGCACAGAATTTATCTTCACACTGCCGGCAGCCCAGCGGGAAGAGTTGTAACGCCAGTTTATAACCTACAGAACCCGCCACCGGCAGCTTCTTACAAATAATAATCGCTTTGTAACTACGAGAAACACCCTTTGTGAGTTTCCCGCTATTCAAGTAAATTGAAAACAGCAGCTTATGAACTTTATTCTGTTCATTGGCTGCTGTTTTTCTCTGCATACTTCTATGATTTACTTTCCAGTTGGTGCTTCATTTTTCCCTCGGAGATTTATTTTCCGCTCGGAAGATATGGGCGCAGACATCCTGCCATCTGTGAGATTGGCATGGACTGTAAGAATACACGACCCGGTCCGGTTACTACGGTATTGAATACTCCCTCTCCACCAAACATGATATTCTTAAGGCCAGGTACGGTCTGTATGTCGATAGAACAGGAAGAATCCATTGCTGCAAGATATCCTGTGTCTACGATAATTGACTGGCCAGGCTGAAGCATATACTCTTTGATATAGCCGTCAAATTCAACAAATGCCATTCCCTGTCCAGAAAGTCTCTGCATAATAAATCCTTCTCCACCGAAGAAGCCTGCGCCTAATCTCTTCTGGAAGAATACGGATAATTCTACGCCTGAGGTAGATGCCAAAAATGCTGTCTTCTGACATACGATATCTGCTCCCGGCTGAATCTCAAATGCACGGATACATCCAGGGAAGCTGGATGCAAATGCGATAGTGCCCTGACCATTCATGGCAGTATATGTATTTACAAACATGCTCTCTCCGCTGACCATTCTTCCAAACATTTTGCCGATTCCGCCGCCAACAGTATTCATCTGCATATTCGGAGACATCCAGGACATTGCTCCCTTTTCGGTAATCATCATCTCGCCTGACTCTAATTCACAGACTACAACCGGCATTGGTTCGCCTTCAATATTAAATCTCATTTTTAAACCCTCCTGCTGATTTGCATAACATTTTCATGAACCTTTTTTATTATAACAATATAGGAGTGGTCTGCCAATATATTCCATTAATCTTTTATGCGTTTTCTGCATCCAAGATAAACTGCTCCTGCGCCACTGCACAATGCCAATACAAGCCAAATGCCAACCGGAGTCATGTCTCCTGTTTTCACAGTTGCGGTCTGTGATGCGTTTCCGGTTGTGCTATTTCCTGTTGCACTGCTTCCTGTTGTGCCGTTGCTATTTCCTGCAGTTCCACTTCCTGCTGTGCTGCTTCCTGCTGTGCCGTTTCCTGCTTCACCATTTCCTGTAGTTCCGCTTCCCGGCGTTGTTCCGCCGGATGAAGTTCCGGCTTCAAAGACCAGCGCATATGCTGAGAATTTGTTGGTTGCAAAAGTTATGGTTCCATTTGCTGCATCATAAGTTGCAGGAAGTTTTTCATAGGCACCATCATGCTCACGAATCACATAATAAGTTCCCTGCTGGTTCTTCATCTCGTCTTTTACCTGAAGGGTTACATTTAATTCTGCATTTAAATCGGTCAACTGAGTTTCCCATGCATCGTTGGAATTTCCTTTATTTACTACCTGGAATAAGTCCATGGAAAGATAGCTTTGAATCTCTCCATTTCCTGCCTGCGCCTGCATGCCACTCTGTATCTGATTCAGCTCTGCTCCACTGATATCTGCAATATTTAACTGAAGATTTCCGGAGCCGATAATATTTTCTGCATTTCCAAGAGTTGCACCATCTACCTTTGTACTTGCCGTACTTACTTTATCCTCTGACTTTGTAAATAACGCACTCAGGTGTAAATCTGTTGCCGGCATATCCAACACAAAGGTACTTACCTGGGAATCTACTGCGGTCAGTTTTCCACCGTTTAAGGATGCGCTTAATAACTGATAGCCGTAATCCGGTGTAAACTTAATCGTTACTTTAGTTCCTGCCTTAAATTCTGCATAGCCAAAGTCACCATCCAGTCTTGTGGAGGCATCTGCTATATTTCCGCTTGCCAGCTCTTCGGCATTTACTACCGTTCCATCTTCTAACTGCGCATTGATAATTTCCACACTTCCATGTTCGATAACACAGTCATTTCCAAATCCATGCTGTTCTGCCACTGCAAGAGACGGTGCCCATACGATATTATAATTACGGTTGCTGTTGGTAGTCAGCACCACTTCTATCTGGTAAGAATCTGCCGGAGCCACTTCAAATTCCAGATTGTCTGTCGTTCCACCCAATGAAATTGCTGTTCCATTTACCAGAATGGAAGCAAATGCATAACCAAAATCTGCGGCAATTGCCACTCTGTGACGCTGCGTCTTATCTCCGGTAAAACTGCCTGATATATTCGTTCCCATTCCGGAACCAATTCTCATGCCATCTATCTGTAAATCTCCAATTGCTCCTCCCACGGCAGTTGCTGTAACTGCAATTGTTTCTCCGGTTGTCGGTCCTCCGGGATTCTGTCCCGGTGTGGAGCCACCGCCTCCGGATGTCTCGGTACGAAATTCTAAAATCAATTCCACCTGCTCTGACGCACTTACGGAAAATGCCTGTCCGCCCTCTGAAGTAAGTGCAGTCCTGTCAAGGCTTGCATCCTGCGCACCATTCTTATTTACCTGGCAGTGATTGATTATCGTATCCGTTCCACATACTACTTTAAAATGTACCGTATGATCAAGACTGTCATCCGGTCTGTTTATTTCTATCGGTGTGTCATCATATGCACTCTGGTTTACTTCTGTCCAGTCAGCCGCTGTATCCCATTTATAATACACGGTTCCGGTTGCTGTGCTGTCCTGTCTTGCAATTCTGACCACTGCATTCTGGCCATCAGCTTTTACAATCATACCGGCACTTCCCATAAATAATGAAAATACCATAAAAAAGCTCAACAGCCAGGAAATTTTCTTTCGCATCTTCATATTTTCTCTCCTTTACCTTCTTCTATAAGTTGCCACTTCCACCGCACACATTGCAGGCTCCGCTGCCGCCACAGCTTTCGCAGGTGACCGGCTTCGTTCCTCCACCACATATGGTACATGCATACACATGTGCTCCCATACAATTCGGGAAATCACAAATTCCTTCGTGCTTCGTGCTGTTTCCGTTTGCATCACAGTAAATGCAGGTCTCCGTCAATGCTCCATGACACCTCGGACAGGATACACTGTACCCACTTCCCCGATAGCCATCACCTTTACATTCCTGACATTTTCCGGTTCCGCCACAGGCAGTGCATGGATTTTCCGGCACTGCATTCTCATTTTCGTAATCAGCTATTTCAAGTTCCGCCTCAATTTTCTCTTCTGCAATAACTTCCTGTGCCGCTTCCTTTATCTTTCCGCAGACGGCCTGCGTATCACAGCTTGTATCCTTCACCTCTGCAATCGCGATGCTTACCTTCTTATTAGTATCAAGATAGCCTTTTTCTGATGCCGCCAGAATCATTTCCTTTACACCGGCTTCTACAGTAAGCCCTTTCAGTGAAAGCTTCTGGTAAGCATCTTTTGCATCCTCATTCAGATATTCGAATCCCACTATCTCATTCTTCTGATTCAAATACAATTTTATTTCCGGATTAATGGTTACCGTACAGGAAAATGCATAAGTTTCCGGTATCAGTTCCTCTGCAGCTTCTGCATTTTCTTCCTCTGTATCTTCCGTATCGCTGACCGTTTCTGCCTGTTCCGTTTCTTCTACTGGAATGTTCTCCTCTGTAGAAGCAGACTCAACTTTCGCCTTTCCGCAGCCTCCCAGTACCACCAGTATGAGCAGACAAAGCAATCTTCTAATGGATTTTTTTCTCACGTTTTTCCTCCTTCCTTTTTCTGTCCTTTTACTATATGAATATATGCTTTTCCCACCTGTTTTGATAAGTTTACATTTGTCTCATTTTAGGGATTTTCCACGATTTATGGCTGTTTCCAGCTATAATAAAACTGAAGAAGCCCAATTCTCGACTTCGTCTCTGTCTTTTCATTTAAAGAGGCCATATAACGATACAATGCTGCTCTTGAAATATATAGCTGCTCTGCTATTACCTGCACACTTTCATCAGAAGAAAGCAATAACCTTAACACATCCTGCTCCCTGTTTGTAAGTGCATAATTCTTCACAAACGCCTGAAATTTATCCTCCAAAAATTTTTCACGTTCTTTTTCCAACATTTTCGCCATATTTTCTTCCTGTATATCCATACGAAACTGTACCATATACAAATATACCAGCATACTGATAACTGGAAATAAAATCAATGCTATGATGCTGATGCGCATTCCATCCCCGGTCTCTATCAGCATCAGGGAAATAGTTCCTGTAATCCCGACACAGATATTATTTGTTGCCCTTCCAAGTCCAGCCCATAACTCCGGTACTTTCATATAATAGGAAAGGTCCATAAAACTGGTGGTAAAATATACCACAAAGAAGCCTGCGGACAAATAGAACACAATAAGACCTGCCATAAATGGTCCGCCCCAGACTATTATCACTACACACATTGTTGAAAGCAGTGTCACACAGTACATCATAATCTGCATAAATCTATGCTCTTTTATATCAAAAAGAACTCCTGCCAACAGTCCGCTTACCGCAAGCAATAATCTCGGCCACTGACCAATATCTACACTTCCACCTGCATGCACTAAAGTTACGGCATTGTCCAGACTGGAAAAAATGCATGTCATCAGAACCACTATTGAAATCAAAAGCTGTGCCGCAAGCATCGGATGTCTGAGGCTTCTCCTGTTATTCTTCCGGATATCAGTATCTGAATCTATCCCTAACTCCTCTGCTCCTGCTACCCCCCGGCTGCATTCCAGACGCAGTCTGCGAACCAGCAATACCATCGCTGCCAGGAAAACAGAAAGTGCAACTGACTCTACCGTGCTGTTATGTATCAGATTATTGCTGATAAACTGAAGCAATAATCCAAAGGCATATCCAAATCCAACGGTTTGTGCAAGTCCCTTTTCTGTCGAAAGGCTTACCGCAGCATAATAATGTACAGCACTTCCAATAATGCCATATAAAATATAAAGCAGGAATCCGGATAAAAGCATACTTCGATAGGACAAATGCTCCTGAATTACGAAAATGCAGCTGATTCCTGCTATCGGCAGTAAATATAAACCTATCTCCCGCATCTTCTGGTTAAAATAACGGTTAATACATGGGAATAACAGGAATCCGATTACGCTGATTCCCAGCACATAGTTCTGTGCTCTTACTACTCCTGCGGAATCTGTTGCATAGCGTATCATATTGTCAAACAGATACTCCGAGCCTAAAAATATATAATTGAAAATAGCCAGCACTGCTATGATTCGAATTCTTTCCGGTTTCATAAATTGTCTCATCATCTGTTCCCTGCTCCATTCTTTTGTCTTAATTTCATTATATACAATTGTCTCATTCCATCAAGTTGACAAATGTCTCATTTCCGGTAAAACCGCCATTTTCCGGTGTTTTTCTCCCCGTTTTCTTTTTGCTGCCCGTGGAACAAAGAATGTGCCTTGGCACATTCTCGCGCCTGCGGCGGTTGCTTGCGACATCTACCTTATACGCCGCAGTGCGCATCCTTGCGGAGCGTTTTTTACTTTACAGGAAAGCAATTTCCTGTAAAGCAAAAAAGAGCCAGGACACGAATGTCCTGGCTCTTAATTGATTCATATAAAACGATGTTAATTATACTAACTCGATAAGAACTTCTAAAGCTCCATCACCTTTACGCTGGCCAATCTTTACGATTCTTGTGTAACCACCGTTACGGTCTGCATACTTAGGTGCGATTTCGTCGAATAATTTTGCAACTAAATCAACTTTCTTTGTATTTTTCTTCTTTCCTGCTGCTTCTGTAGGAACTTCAGTTACAGGATAAAGAACTTTTAACATCTCTCTTCTTGCATGAAGACGGGAAGGATTATCCTTCTTGATTGTTTTTTCAACTTCGTCATATACAGTAACTTTCTTACCATCTACAACTTCTTTTACTCTCTTGCCGTCTTTGTCTTTTCTTGCAACTTTAGCTTTTACAGTAACTTCTTCGAAGTTATCTTTCTCGCGAACTGCCATTGCAATAAGACCTTCTGCAATTTTACGGATTTCTTTTGCTTTTGCTTCTGTGGTAACAATTTTACCATTGTTTAATAATGCTGTTACCTGATTTCTCAGTAATGCTTTTCTCTGGGAAGATGTTCTTCCTAATTTTCTATACTTTGCCATTTTTATTCCTCCATTTGTGGTACATCCGGCCATGCTCATCGGACTTACTTACCGAATGCTTGTTTTGTGCCACTCATGAACCAACATCACCACGCTCGTCGGACTTACTGGTGCTGCTGCACTGAGTTATCTTAAACCTCGTCGCCCTGATTGAGCTGAAGGCCTAATTCTTTTAATTTTGCTAATACTTCTTCCAAAGACTTACGTCCAAGGTTACGAACTTTCATCATATCTTCCGGTGTACGGTTTGTAAGTTCTTCAACGGTATTGATACCTGCTCTCTTCAAGCAGTTGTAAGAACGTACGGATAACTCCAGTTCGTCAATGTTCATCTCAAGAACTTTTTCCTTCGCATTGTCTTCTTTCTCAATCATGACTTCTGCTGTCTTAGCATTCTCGGAAAGGTCAATGAAAAGACTTAAGTGCTCGCTTAATACCTTTGCAGCTAAGCTGACTGCTTCGTCTGGAGCAAGTGTTCCATTGGTATATACGTCAAGTGTCAGTTTATCGTAGTCGGTAATCTGACCTACACGGGTATTCTGAATGGATAAGTTCACACGCTCTACCGGTGTATAGATAGAATCTACTGCGATTACACCGATTGGTAAATCTGCATCTTTATTCTTATCTGCGCTGACATAACCTCTACCTTTGGTAATGGTTAATTCCATGTATAACTTGGAATCAGCACCGCCATTTAAGTGTGCAATTACTAAATCCGGATTCATAATCTGAATATCCTGATCCACCTGAATATCTGCTGCTGTAACAACGCCTTCACCGCTGAACTCAATGTAAGCTACCTTAGGTTCATCATCAGCGCTGTTATTACGGATTGCAAGCTCTTTGATGTTCATAATGATTTCAGTAACATCTTCCTTTACGCCAGGAATAGAACTGAACTCATGAAGTACACCATCGATTTTAACCTGACTTACTGCTGCACCTGGCAGGGATGACAACATGATTCTTCTTAAAGAATTACCAAGTGTTGTACCATATCCTCTTTCCAAAGGTTCGCATACGAATCTTCCATATCTTTTGTCTTCAGAAATTTCAGCAATTTCAATTGTTGGTTTTTGAAAATCGAACACTACAAAGCCCCTCCTTCTTTCGGGTAATTTGTTTCTTCTTTCAGCCCGCTAGTTTATGATTATTTAGAATACAACTCGACGATAAGCATCTCGTCTACTGGTACATCAATCATTTCTCTGGAAGGTAACTCTTTTACGGTTCCCTGCATTTTCTCTACATCAACATCAAGCCATTCCGGAACTAATCTGCCGCCAGCTACTTCTACGACATCTTTCATTCTCTGGGAATTTTTACGGCTCTCTTTAATTTCGATTACATCGCCAGCTTTTACCAGGTAAGAAGGAATGTTTACTAACTTTCCGTTAACTGTAACGAATTTGTGGTCAACGATCTGTCTTGCTTCTCTTCTGGTTCTTGCAAATCCAAGACGGAAGACAACGTTATCAAGACGGCTCTCTAAGATAGTCATCAGGTTTGTACCTGTCATGCCTTTCATCTGGTCTGCTTTATCATAATAGTTACGGAATGGTTTCTCTAATACTCCGTAAATGAATTTTGCTTTCTGTTTTTCACGAAGCTGAAGGCCATACTCAGATACCTTCTTGTTCGCTCTCTTTAATTCTCTGTTAGATTTTTTATCATATCCCAAATAACTTGGCTCTAAACCAAGAGATCTGCATCTTTTCAGAACAGGAACTTTATTTACTGCCATTTTAGATATCCCTCCTAATTATACTCTACGACGTTTTGGTGGACGACATCCATTATGAGGAACTGGAGTTACGTCACGAATAGAAAGAACTTCAAGTCCGGCTGCCTGAAGGGCACGGATTGCTGCTTCTCTTCCTGATCCTGGTCCTTTAACCATAACATCAACTGTTTTTAATCCATGTATAAGAGCTGCTTTTGTAGCAGTTTCTGCTGCCATCTGTGCAGCATATGGAGTAGATTTCTTTGAACCTCTAAATCCAAGACCACCAGCACTTGCCCATGATAATGCATTACCTTCAGCATCTGTTAATGTAACGATGGTGTTATTGAAGGATGCCTGAATATGTGCCTGTCCATGTTCAACGTTTTTTCTTACACGCTTTTTTGTCACTTTTTTTGTAACTTTAGCCATATCTAAACTAACCTACTTTCTTAAATTTAAAATTATAAAGTTGCCAAGAATTATTTCTTCTTGTTTGCAACAGTTCTCTTAGGACCTTTTCTTGTTCTTGCATTGGTCTTTGTTTTCTGACCACGAACCGGAAGTCCTTTTCTATGACGGATTCCACGATAGCATCCGATTTCCTGTAATCTCTTGATATCAAGAGCTGTCTGGCGTCTTAAGTCACCTTCTACAACCTGAGTCTCATCGATTACTGCACTAATTCTTTTTACCTCGTCGTCAGTTAAGTCTCTGCAACGGGTATCAGGATTAACGTTTGCCTCAGCAAGGATACGGTCAGCACTAACTCTGCCGATTCCATAGATATAAGTCAAACCAATCTCAACACGTTTTTCTCTTGGTAAATCTACACCTGCAATACGAGCCATGTGTGTTTACACCTCCATATAGATTTCTTTGTTAATAGTAAGGAATTCCAAAGACCCATGCAGCTGCGGTTTCCCGCCCTGAAATGTGTGCATACACCTTTTTCTTCCTATAGTAATGATTGCTTAGCAATCCCAGCCACAATCTGCTGCATCCTCTCGGTATGTAAGGACTGCGCAACAGACCACGCGCGTTCGCGTTATATTATGAACAGCACATTCTCATGCGCTGCAGCCGCACATAATTTTTCAAACAAAGCGGGAATTAACCCTGTCTCTGTTTGTGCTTAGGGTTTTCACAGATGATTCTGATGCTTCCCTTTCTTTTGATAACTTTGCACTTCTCGCAAATAGGTTTAACTGATGATCTTACCTTCACAGCATAATCCTCCTTTCTACTTGCTTGCGCCCCGGAAATCCTGTTTCCATGGGTATTTCTCTTTTCTTTCTGCTAAACAGCATAATATGCCCTTGTTTTCACAAAAGCGTCCATTTAGCATTTTAGCATAGGGAATCCGAAAAATCAACTACTTTTCTCGAATTTTCTGCTTATTTATCTCTCCAGATAATTCTGCCCTTTGTCAGGTCATATGGAGACATCTCAATCGTAACCTTATCACCTGGTAAGATACGAATGAAATTCATTCTTAATTTGCCGCTGATATGTGCCAGTACCTGATGGCCATTCTCAAGCTGCACCTGAAACATTGCGTTTGGAAGTTTTTCCAAAATTGTTCCTTCTACTTCAATTACATCTGCCTTTGACATTTTCTTTCCTCCTGCTAAATCAATCTTTTCTGGTTAATATATATTGCTCATAAGCCTTAATCAGCTTTGCTGCTTTTGCATTTTCTGTAAGCCCCGGTTTGTTTACTGCTTCTAAGACTTCCTGTGGAAGCTTCTTTACAAGCTGTACATGTTTGTAGCTTTTTTTCCTTGGCCGGTCACAGGTTCTTGTGCTTCCATTTATAAGGTAGACAAATTTTTCATCCTGTGACTGCACTACATAGTACTGATTCCGGTCGTGACCTGCCTTTACTCTTGCCAGATACATTCTCTTTCCTCCTCTGTCAATGTAAGGATTTCCGGTCTTCCTTCTGTAATCAGAATGGTGTTTTCATAATGGGCTGATAGGGAACCATCATAGGTTACTACGGTCCATTCATCATCCATCCATTCCACATCCGGGCTTCCGGCATTTATCATCGGCTCAACTGCCAATGTCATTCCAGCCTTCAGCTTCAGTCCTCTTCTCCACTGACGGAAATTCGGAATCTCCGGTTCTTCATGAAGATGGGTTCCAATGCCATGCCCTACCAGATCATATACAACTCCGTAGCCGTAGCTTTCTGCATAATCCCCGATTGCTCCTGAGATTTCATAAAGCCGTCTTCCGGCTCTTGCATACTGCATTCCCTGGAAAAAGCTTTCCCGGGTTCTTTCTATTAAAAGAGCAGCCTCTTTACTGATTTCACCAACCCCATGGGTTCTTGCCGCATCGGAATGATATCCTTTATAGATAAGACCGGTATCAAGGCTTACGATATCGCCTTCCTTAATAATATGGTCTTTTCTTGGAATTCCATGAACGACTTCGTCGTTGACCGATACACAAACGGATGCCGGATAGCCCTGATAATTCAGGAAATTCGGTTCGCAGCCAAGGCTGCGGATGGTCTCTTCTCCGATTTTATCAATCTCCCATGTGCTGATTCCAGGTTTGATTGCACGTTCCAGTTCCTGATGTACTTTAGCAAGATACTTTCCTGCCTGACGCATCAGCTCTATTTCTTCTGCTGATTTAATCGTAACCGACATTATTTACTCTCCTAAGATTGTAACGATGGCTTTGAATACCTCATCCATCGGCTGTGTTCCGTCTACAGATTTTAAAATGCCCTGATTCTTATAATAATCAATCAATGGCTGTGTCTGCTCATGATATACTTTTAATCTCTTCTGAACAGTCTCTGGCTTATCATCGTCACGTAATACGATTTCGCTGCCACAACGGTCACAGATTCCTTCTACCTTTGGTGGAATGGAAATGAGATGATAGGTTGCTCCACAGTTTAAGCAGGCTCTTCTGCCGCTCATACGATTTACGATATTTTCATCCGGAACGTCTACATCAATTGCATAGTCCATCTTCTCGTTTATTTTTTCAAGTGCTGCATCCAATGCTTCTGCCTGAGGAATGGTTCTTGGAAAACCATCCAGTACGAAGCCGTTCTTGCAGTCATCCTGCTGTATTCTGTCCATTACCAGATCACAGGTTAATTCATCCGGAACTAAAGCTCCCTGATCCATATACTGTTTTGCTTTCTTGCCTAATTCTGTTCCGTTTTTAATATTTGCACGGAAAATATCTCCTGTTGAGATGTGTGGAATAGAATATTTATCTGCAATCTGTTTTGCCTGTGTACCTTTACCAGCACCCGGCGCTCCTAACATAATAATTTTCATATAAAGAAAACCTCCTGTTTACCTTCTTCTTTGCAAGCTAATCTGCTTTTTCTTCTATAAACAACTTTAGTGCACCACAGGAGACGCTGCATTTGCAGCACCTCCTCCTGGTACACATTAGTCATTCAAAAATCCTTTATAGTAACGAACTAACATCTGGGATTCAATCTGTTTAATTGTCTCGATAACAACACCTACGATAATGATGATAGATGTTCCACCGAAGGATACGTTAGCTTTAAATACTCCATTGAAGAAGATTGGAATAACTGCAACAATGGATAAGCCTGCCGCGCCAATAAAGACAATGTAATTTAAAATCCGATTCAGATAATCGCTGGTTGGTTTTCCAGGTCTGATACCCGGGATAAATCCACCCTGTCTCTTCATGTTGTTCGCAATCTCCAGCGGATTGAATGTAATGGATGTATAGAAGTATGCAAATGCAATAATCAATACAAGATATACAGCCAAACCAATGCTGTAGATTGGCTCCTGTGGGTTACACCAGTTAGACTGGGATAATCCCTTCAAAATCTTACTGCCAATTCCTGTTCCATTGCCCTTTCCTAAGAGAGAAGCAATAACAACCGGGAACTGCATTAAAGACTGTGCGAAGATAACCGGGATAACTCCACCGGTATTTACTTTCAGAGGAATATGTGTAGACTGACCGCCTACCTGCTTTCTTCCCTGAATTTTCTTCGAATACTGTACCGGAATCTTTCTCTGAGCTGCCTGAAGGACAACGACAAAGACAACGGTTACTAAAATGATTGCTGCGATAATTACTACTGCAAGAACTGCTTTTGCAGGAATCTTTCCTTTAACAAACTGCTCATACAGTGTTCCAAAATCGCTAGGAATTCGTGAAATAATGTTGATTACAAGTACAATAGAAATACCGTTTCCAACACCCTTTTCCGTAATTCTCTCACCAATCCACATAAGTACTGCAGAACCTGCTGTTAAGGTTACAATTACCTGAAGAACCGTAAGCCATCCTTTATCGGTCAGATAACCGCTTCTGGAGAATCCGATTGCCATTGCAATTGCTTCGATTAAAGCCAGAGCAACAGTCACATAACGTGTAATCTCTGCAATTTTCTTTCTTCCTTCTTCGCCGTCACGCTGCATCTCTTCCAGTTTTGGAATTGCAATCGTCAACAGCTGCATGATGATGGAAGATGTGATATATGGTGTGATATTCAATGCAAAGACGGACATCTGTAAGAATGAACCGCCTGTTACTGCATCGAAAAAGTTAAACGCATCACTACTCTGATTAGCAAACCAGTCTGCAAACACATTCCGGTCAACACCCGGAATCGGTAACTGTGAACCGATTCGGATGATAATCAGCATAAAAAAGGTAAATAAAATTCTATTTCTAATATCTTTTACTTTAAATGCGTTACGAACTGTATCAAACATTAGATCACCTCAGCTTTTCCACCAAGAGCCTCGATTTTTTCTTTTGCGCTTGCGCTGAATGCATTAGCCTGAACTGTGAGCTTCTTAGTAAGTTCGCCGTTTCCAAGGATCTTAACTCCATCTCTTGGATTCTTTACGATACCTTTTTCCAGTAAAGTTTCAACAGATACTACTGCATCGTTGTCGAATACTTCAAGAGCAGATACATTGATTCCAACGATAGTCTTGGAATTAATACATTTGAAACCTCTCTTCGGTAATCTTCTGTATAAAGGCATCTGGCCACCCTCAAAGCCTGGTCTTGGAGCTCCGGAACGAGCTTTCTGTCCCTTGTGTCCTTTACCAGCGGTCTTACCATTTCCTGAACCGTGACCACGACCTCTTCTGAAATTATCACTATGCTTAGAACCTAATGCCGGCTGTAAATTGGATAAATCCATTTCTGGCACCTCCTTATCTCTATAATTAGATTTCTTCTACTTTCACTAAATGTCTTACCTGCTGAATCATTCCTCTAACAGCTTTGTTATCCGGACGTTCAACTGATGCGCCAATTTTCTTAAGACCTAATGCTTCTACTGTCTTTTTATTCTTTGGCACTGCACCGATAGTAGATTTTACGAGTGTAATTTTTAAATTTGCCATTTCTTATTCCTCCTTAACCTACTACTTCTTCTACAGATAATCCACGAAGTTTTGCAACTTCTTCCGGGGATTTCAGTTTGCTTAAAGCATCGATAGTAGCAAGTACTACGTTCTGCTTATTGTTGGAACCAAGAGATTTTGTACGAATATTCTCGATTCCTGCCAGCTCACATACGTTACGAGCCGGACCGCCTGCGATAACACCGGTACCTTCTGGAGCTCTCTTTAATAAAACAGATGCACCAGTATGTTTTCCGCTGATATCATGAGTAATACTATTGTTCTCATCTAATTTTACAGTGATAAGTTTTTTCATAGCATCTTCTTTTCCTTTGCGGATTGCTTCAGGAATTTCAGTTGCTTTTCCAAGTCCTGCGCCCACATGACCATTGCCGTCACCAACAACAACAAGAGCTGTGAAACGCATGTTACGTCCACCTTTTACAACTTTCGTAACGCGCTTGATTGATACCACTTTTTCTGTTAATTCTAATTGACTAGCATCAATAATTGTACGTTTCATGTACTGTTTTCCTCCTTATTAGAATTCTAATCCAGCTTCTCTTGCTGCGTCAGCTAATGCTTTTACTTTTCCGGAATATATGAAACCGCCTCTATCAAAGACAACTGTTGTAATACCTTTTTCTAATGCTTTCTTTGCAATTGCAGTACCAACCTGTGCTGCTGCATCAACGTTATTAGTCTTCTCGCAAGCTGCTTTCACATCTTTATCCATTGTAGATGCTGCTACGAGGGTATTGCCAACTGTATCGTCAATAATCTGAGCGTACATATGATTATTACTTCTAAACACAGCTAAACGTGGTCTCTCTGCTGTTCCAGCCAGGCGATTACGCAGTCTTCTATGTTTATTTTCACGAGCTGCTGTTCTTGATTCTTTATTAACCATCTCTCGTCACTCCTTTAATTATTTCTTACCAGTTTTACCAACTTTACGTCTAATAACTTCATCAGCATATTTGATACCTTTTCCTTTGTAAGGTTCAGGTCTTCTCTTATCTCTGATTTCAGCTGCGTACTGGCCAACTTTTTCTTTATCGATACCTTTGATGATAATCTTGTTACCATCTACTGTAGACTCTAATCCTTCTGGATCTTCCATCTCTACCGGATGAGAATATCCAAGGTTTAATGTAAGTTTCTTTCCTGCTTTAGAAGCTCTGTAACCTACACCATTTACTTCAAGTTCTTTGGTAAATCCATCTGTTACACCAACAACCATGTTGTGAATCAGTGTTCTTGTTAATCCGTGTAAGGATTTCATTTTCTTCAAATCATTTGGTCTTGTAACGGTTACTTCAGAACCTTCTACTTTGATTTCCATCTCGGATGGTAATACTCTGCTTAATGTTCCTTTTGGACCCTTTACAGTCACCTGATTATTTTCTGCTAATTCCACAGTAACACCTGCTGGAATTGCGATTGGCATTCTTCCAATTCGTGACATGCCCGTACCTCCTGTATAATTTGTGGTTTATTGTTACCTGCGCTATGCCTTAAGAATAAATATTCCTAAGGTAGTTCTGTTCGCCAAAGGATGACATCTTCGCTAAGCTCAAGCTTCGCTTACGCTCGCTCTTGCTAATCTCAGATGCCGCCCTCGCACTAAATTCAAACTTCGCTTACGCTCGTTTTCATTAAGTTGCTTTCAGGCTACCAAACAAATGCTAATACTTCGCCACCAACCTGAAGCTTTCTAGCCTCTTTGTCAGTGATGATTCCCTGGTTTGTGGAAAGAATTGCGATTCCAAGTCCACCAAGTACCTTAGGAAGATTATCTTTACCAGCGTATACACGAAGTCCTGGTTTAGAAATTCTCTTCAGTCCGGTAATAATCTTTTCATTCTTATCTGCACCATATTTTAAGGTTACACGAATGGTCTTAAAGATTCCATCTTCAATGATGTCATATTTTGCAATGTATCCTTCTCTTACTAAAATGTCTGCGATTGCCACTTTGATTTTAGAAGCCGGGATATCAACTGTATCATGTTTTGCAGTATTTGCATTACGGATTCTTGTAAGCATATCTGCAATTGGATCACTTGTCATTGTCATGATGTGTTTGCCTCCTATTATTCTTCTCTTTCTTTGTTGTAGATGTTCTCTGTTAAGTTCGACCTACGCCATAAAGGCTTCGGTCTCACTCAATTTAAGAGAATGGCTTTACAGCCTACCAGCTTGCTTTCTTTACGCCCGGGATCTGACCTTTGTAAGCCAGTTCACGGAAGCAAACTCTACAGATTCCATATTTTCTTAAATATGCATGTGGACGACCACAGATTCTGCAACGATTGTATTCTCTAGAAGAGAATTTCTGTTTACGCTGCTGTTTTACTTTCATAGAAGTCTTTGCCATTTAAATTCCCTCCTGTCTTATTTAGCGAATGGCATATTGAATAATGTCAATAATTCGCGTGCTTCTTCGTCTGTCTTTGCAGTTGTTACGAAAATGATATCCATTCCTCTTACTTTATCAACCTTATCGAATTCAATTTCAGGGAAAATGATCTGCTCTTTGATACCAAGAGCGTAATTACCTCTACCGTCGAAAGCGTTAGGATTAACTCCTCTGAAGTCACGTACTCGTGGTAAAGCTAAGTTTACCAGACGATCTACGAACTCATACATCTTCTCGCCTCTTAAAGTAACTTTACATCCGATCGGCATTCCTTCTCTTAACTTGAAGTTAGCGATGGAATTCTTTGCTTTTGTAGCAACTGGTTTCTGACCGGAAATTGTTTCCATATCTTTCATAGCTGACTCTAAGATTTTAGCGTTTTCTTTTGCTTCACCAACACCCATGTTGATAACAATCTTAGAAAGCTTTGGTACTTCCATAATGTTTTTATAGCCGAACTTTTTGGTCATTGCATCAATGATCTCGTTCTGGTACTGATCTTTAAGTCTACTCAACTTGCTGCTCCTCCTCTCTTACGATTAATCGATTACATCACCTGTAGATTTTGCATAACGTACTTTCTTATCTCCATCCATCTTGAAACCTACACGAGTAGCTTTTCCTTTGTGAAGATACATTACGTTAGAAGCATCAATAGGTCCTTCCTGATGGACGATTCCGCCCTGCTGGTTAGCCATGCTTGGTTTTGCATGTTTTGTTACCATATTGATACCTTCAACAAGTAAAGTATTGTCTTTCTTATTTACAGCAATTACTTTGCCTTCTTTGTCTTTGTCTTTTCCAGCGATTACCTTTACAGTATCACCTTTTTTAATTTTCAAACTTGCCATTTCGGGTACCTCCTACAATACTTCCGGAGCCAGAGAAACAATTTTCATAAACTGTTTTTCACGAAGCTCTCTTGCTACTGGTCCAAAAATACGAGTTCCTCTTGGGGTTTTATCATCTTTGATAATAACTGCAGCGTTTTCATCGAATTTGATATAAGAGCCATCTTTACGACGAGCACCTTTTACTGTACGAACAACGACTGCCTTTACAACGTCACCTTTTTTAACAACGCCGCCTGGTGTTGCATCTTTAACAGTAGCTGTAATTACATCACCAATATTTGCATATCTTCTGGTTGAACCGCCCATAACACGGATGCACAGCAATTCTTTTGCTCCAGTGTTATCAGCAACCTTAAGTCTGGTTTCCTGTTGTACCATGCCGGTAGCCTCCTTCTATTATTTTGCTCTTTCCATAATCTCTACAAGTCTCCATCTCTTATCTTTAGAGAGTGGTCTTGTTTCCATTACTCTGACGGTATCACCGATTTTACACTCGTTGTTCTCATCATGAGCTTTTAATTTGTATGTCTTCTTTACGATCTTGTTATATAATGCATGTCTTACGTTATCTTTAACAGCAACAACAATGGTCTTATCCATTTTATCACTTACAACAACGCCTACACGTGTTTTTCTAAGATTTCTTTCTTCCACGATGAATCTCCTTTCATTTATGATTGCCTGTTTGCCTGCTTAAGCAGGTATGATTCTTTTGAAATTATTCAGCAACTTTTTCTTTCTGAGTAATAACGGTCTGGATTCTGGCAATATTCTTTCTAACTTCTTTGATTCTGCTCGTGTTATCCAGCTGATTTGTTGCGTTCTGGAATCTCAAATTGAAAAGTTCTTTTTTAGCTTCAACCAACTGCATTTTTAAATCAGCAGCGGACTGTGTGTTTAATTCTTCTAAATATTTACTAGTTTTCATTTGATTCACCGCCTTCTAAGTCTGCACGAGAAACCACTTTGCATTTACAAGGTAATTTGTGTGTAGCAAGACGTAATGCCTCTTTTGCAACCTCATCAGATACATCAGAGATTTCAAATAATACACGTCCTGGTTTTACTACAGCTACCCAGTACTCTAAAGTTCCTTTTCCGGAACCCATACGGGTTTCTGCTGGTTTTGCAGTTACTGGTTTGTCTGGGAAAATTTTGATCCAGACACGGCCACCACGCTTGATATATCTTGTCATAGCAATACGGGCTGCCTCAATCTGATTGGAACGAATCCAGCATGGCTCAAGTGCTACGATACCGTAGGAACCATTTGTAATTTTATTTCCTCTCATCGCTTTTCCGGCCATAGAACCACGGAACTGTTTACGATGTTTTACTCTCTTAGGCATTAACATTACTGAACTCCTCCTTCCTTATTTCCTTTTGTAGGAAGTACTTCTCCTTTATAAATCCAAACTTTAACACCAACTTTACCGTATGTGGTGTCTGCTTCAGCAAATCCATAATCGATATCTGCTCTTAATGTCTGAAGTGGAATAGTTCCTTCTGAATAGAACTCGGTACGAGCCATATCAGCTCCGCCAAGACGTCCGGATACGGATGTCTTAATACCCTTTGCTCCAGCTTTCATACATCTTCCCATGCAGGATTTCATTGCTCTACGGAAGGAAACACGATTCTCTAACTGAAGTGCAATGTTCTCAGCTACTAACTGAGCATCTCTGTCTGGTCTCTTTACTTCTTTGATATCTACAACAAGTTTCTTGTCTGTAAATTTCTGTAATTCAGCTTTAACTTTCTCGATTTCAGCTCCGCCTTTACCGATTACAACGCCTGGCTTAGCTGTGTAAAGGATAACCTTTACTCTGTCGGATGCTCTTTCGATTTCAATCTTAGAAACACCTGCAGCATATAATTTCTTTTTCAGAAATGTTCTGATGTTATAGTCTTCTACTAAGAAATCAGCAAAATCAGATTCTGCGTACCATTTGGAATCCCAGTCTTTGATAACGCCGACTCTTAAGCCATGAGGATTAACCTTCTGTCCCATGTTTGCCCTCCTATCTTTCATTCAGCACAATTGTTAAGTGGCTTGTTCTCTTCTCGATTCTGTAAGCTCTACCCTGTGCTCTTGGTCTGATTCTCTTCATTGTTGGTCCTTTGTTTGCGTAGCACTCCTCAACGTAAAGGTTTTCTGTGCTCATTCCGTTATTGTTCTCTGCATTTGCAATAGCAGATTTTAATAACTTCTCTATTACGCTTGATGCGTATCTTGGATTGTAAGTTACAATCGCAAGTGCTGTCTCAACATCTTTACCGCGGATAGCATCTAATACGAAACAAGCTTTCTGAACTGACATTCTTGCATAAGACAACTTTGCGGAAGGTCTAGTATCTTTTACTGCATTTCTTTCTCTCTTAATCTGACTTCTATGTCCTTTTGCCATGAGTGAAACCTCCTTTCAAAATTCTATTTATCTAACGCCTGATTTCTTCTCGTCTTTTCCATGGCCTCTGTAAGTTCTTGTTGCTACGAACTCACCGAGTTTGTGTCCAACCATATCCTCTGTGATATATACAGGAACATGTTTTCTTCCGTCATGAACAGCAATTGTATGTCCAACGAAGGATGGGAAAATTGTGGAACGACGTGACCATGTCTTGATAACTGATTTATCATTTGCTGCGTTCATAGCATCTACTTTTTTCAGTAAGCTTGCGTCTGCAAATGGTCCTTTTTTAAGTGATCTTGCCATTTTATTTCCTCCTATCTACTATTTAATAGCTCTGCCGTCTCTTCTTCTTACGATTAACTTATTAGAAGCTTTTTTCTTCTTACGTGTCTTAAGTCCAAGAGCAGGTTTGCCCCAAGGTGTACATGGACCTGGACGTCCAACTGGTGCCTTACCTTCTCCACCACCGTGTGGATGGTCATTCGGGTTCATAACAGAACCACGGACTGTCGGGCGGATACCCATGTGACGTTTACGTCCTGCTTTACCGATATTTACAAGGTTGTGGTCACCGTTACCGATTACACCGATGGATGCACGGCAGTTCAGAGGAACCATTCTCATTTCTCCAGAAGGAAGACGAAGTGTTGCGTATTTTCCTTCTTTAGCCATCAACTGTGCGCTGTTACCTGCAGAACGTACTAACTGTCCGCCCTTGCCAGCGTATAACTCAATGTTGTGTACCTGGGTACCTACCGGGATGTTCTCCAGTGGTAAGCAGTTTCCAACTCTTACTTCTGCTTCTGCTCCGTTCATAACAGTCATTCCGTCTGTTAATCCTTCCGGAGCAAGGATATATGCTTTCTCGCCATCTGCATAGCTGATTAAAGCGATGTTAGCTGTTCTGTTTGGATCGTACTCGATTCCGATTACAGTTGCCGGGATACCATCTTTTCTTCTCTTGAAGTCGATGATTCTGTATTTTCTTCTGTTTCCACCACCCTGGTGTCTTACTGTAATTTTACCCTGATTGTTACGACCGGAGTTCTTCTTTAAAGAAGTTGTAAGGGATTTCTCAGGAGTCTTCTTTGTGATTTCAGAGAAATCAGATCCAGTCATATTTCTTCTGGAAGGTGTATATGGGTTGTATGTCTTAATTCCCATTGTTTTTCTCCTTTCAATAAATAAGTTTATTATCGCACTTTTCTGTGCCTAGCTGAGTTTCCCGGATTTTACAGTCCGGAGAAAATCTCGATATCTGCACTATCTTCTGTTAACTGAACGATAGCTTTCTTTGTTTTCGCAGTTTTTCCAACTACAGCACCACGTCTTTTGTTCTTGCCTTCCCGGTTCATTGTGTTAACCTTGGCAACCTTAGCGCCTTCGAACATTTTCTCAACTGCTTCTTTGATCATGGTTTTGTTAGCTTCCGGATGTACTAAGAAAGTATATTTCTTTTCTCCCATAGCTGCCATACTCTTCTCAGTTACTACTGGTTTGAGGATTACATCATAATACTGTACGTTTGCCATTATGCATACACCTCCTCGATTTTTTCAACAGCAGCCTTTGTTGCTACTACTGTGTCATATTTCAATACATCAAATACGTTCATTTCGCTGGTCTGTGTTGTCTTAACAGTTGCAATGTTTGCAGCGGATTTGATTACGTTTGTATCCATATCGCCTAAAATAACTAATGCTTTGTCTGCTTTCAGATTGTTCATAACCTCTGCGAATTTCTTTGTTTTGATTTCGTCTAATTTCAGCTCATCAACAACGATGAATTTATTTTCCTGAACTTTAGATGTTAAAACAGATTTTAAAGCTGCTCTCTTTTCTTTCTTGTTTAATTTGAAAGAATAGTCTCTTGGTACTGGAGCGAATACTGTACCACCGCCAGTCCACTGTGGAGATCTTGTTGAACCCTGTCTTGCATGACCAGTTCCTTTCTGTCTCCAAGGTTTTCTTCCGCCACCGGATACTTCAGAACGTGTCTTAGCTTTCTGAGTTCCCTGACGATTGTTAGCCAACTGCTGAACTACTGCCATGTGTACCAGATGTTCGTTAACTTCTACACCGAATACAGCATCGTTTAAGTCCATATTGCCAACTTCTTTGCCTTCCATATTATAAACAGATACTTTAGCCATCTGTGTGTTCCTCCTTTCTTAAATGCACTATTTTGCTGCTTTTACTGATTCTTTGATTGTTACTAAAGCTTTCTTAGGTCCTGGAACAGCACCTTTGATTAAAAGCAGGTTGTTCTCTGCGTCTACTCTTACAACTTCAAGGTTCTGAGTTGTAATCTTAACGCTTCCCATATGTCCCGGCATTCCTTTGCCCTTGAATACACGGCTAGGTGTAGAACAGGAACCATTGGAACCCTGATGACGATGGAATTTAGAACCGTGAGCCATAGGTCCTCTATGCTGACCAAGTCTCTTAATAGCGCCCTGGAATCCTTTACCTTTAGAAATTGCAGTTGCGTCTACATGATCGCCTTCTGCAAAGATATCTGCTTTGATTTCATCTGCAAGATTATAATCAGCTGCATTTTCAAGCTTGAACTCTCTTACAAATCTCTTTCCAGACACACCAGCTTTTTTGAAATGTCCCATTTCAGCTTTGTTTACGCCATGTCTGTTTCTGATTTCTTTCTTTCCGTTGGCATCTTTGTTTACAACTTTTTCTTTCTTGTCAACAAAACCAACCTGTACTGCGCTGTATCCGTCGTTTTCAACAGTTTTAATCTGTGTTACTACACAAGGACCAGCCTGTAATACAGTTACCGGCACTAATACGCCGTCTGCATTGAAGATTTGAGTCATTCCGACTTTTGTTGCTAAAATTGCTTTCTTCATTATCTTTCCTCCTGTTTTTTCTACAGCGGAACGGTTTCCCGTTCATCCTAGAAAGCCTTGCGGCCCCTCAGGATTTACTACTTACTTTTGACTTTATTTCATTTTGATATCGATGTAGACACCAGCTGGCATTTCTAATCTTGATAATGCATCAACTGTTTTCTGTGTCGGAGCAATGATATCAATCAGTCTCTTATGAGTTCTCTGCTCGAACTGTTCTCTGGAATCTTTGTACTTGTGTACTGCTCTAAGAATGGTAACTACCTCTTTCTTAGTTGGCAGCGGCACCGGTCCGCTCACCTGTGATCCGTTTTTCTTTACAGTCTCGATGATTTTTTTTGCTGATGAATCTACTAATTCGTGATCATAAGCTTTCAATGTGATTCTCATTACTTGACTTGCCATAAAAAAAGTCGCCTCCTTTTCGCACTTTAATTCAGTACGACAAGCGGTGACTGTACACTTCTCCGTGTGTGTCATAAGCTTTACACACGTTGTTTCTACCTCTGTAGACCATATTCGTGATACAGTGACTTGTCGCCAGTTTCCTAACTTGACATTCGCTCCACGGAAAACCTACCACAGTGGGTAGCAACCTCACGCTTCTACGCTATCAATGTCACAGCAAGGATTAGTATACACGACAGGTTACGCTTTTGCAATACTTTTTTTAGAAAAATTGTATTTTTTCGCGTACAATCTATTTTCTATCTTTTTTACGGTATTTTTCACTTCTGCTTTATTTTTCCATCCACCTTTATATATAGAAGAAACTCTTTTATTCTTTATGATTGCGATGGTATATATTGGACAGCATTACGATAACCAGTCCTGCCAGAAAAATATTAAATACCAGCTGCGGCACCTGTTTTCCCAATCCCATAAGTACCAGCAGTGCCACCAGCGCAATCATTTCCAGTAAAAATCCTATTTTTGATGCCAAAGGTATCTTGTTCCATGCATTTTTCATATGAAGCCTCCTTTTCCTATATAAAAAGCTGTTTACTTGCCGGCATCCTTTTGCCCCATTGCAAATAAACAGCTTTTCTTTTCTATTATAATTCTATGCTCTTGTCAGCAACATCTGCAAATTCTTTCTGCATCTCTTCGCTTGGAGCTTTGGTACAAAGACTCACAATTACGATACAGATTAAACTTAAGAAGAAACCTACCAGAAGAGAATAGATTCCGGTTCCGGTTCCAAGGGTTACCATGGCACCGTCTGCATTTTTCATCAACGGAATGTAATCCCAGACAATAACTGCAAGTCCACCGGAGACAATTCCTGCAATTGCTCCCGGTTTGTTGGTACGCTTCCAGAACAGGGACAATACTACCAGTGGTCCAAATGCGGAGCCAAAACCTGCCCATGCATTGGATACCAGTCCCATAATGGAGTTATTCGGATTCAGTGCAATGATATATGCAATGATTGCAACTACTACTACCGTAATACGACTGACCATAAGAACCTTTTTATCACTTGCTTCTTTATTTACTACACCTTTGTATATATCTTCTGATACGGAAGATGCGGTTACCAAAAGCTGTGAATCTGCAGTAGACATAATTGCCGCAAGGATTCCGCACAGGAAGATTCCTGCAACAAACGGCAATGCATACTGTTTCGTAAACAAATGTGTAATCATATTAATGAATACATTTTCCGCAGAATCTGCTCCGGCGCTTCCAAGCACTTCCGGATAAAGGTACGCTCTTCCTACCACGCCGATGATACAGGCAAAGGTTAAGGATAATGCTACCCAGATAATTGCAATTCCTTTGGATTTATTTAATTCCTTCTGACTCTTAACTGCCATAAATCTGGTCAGGATATGAGGCATTCCGCAATATCCCAAGCCCCATGCAAGCTGTGAAATAATATCAATGGCACGATATGGCTCTCCGCCATTCTGCCAGAGGCTCATATAGGAATCACTTCCGCCTGCTACTCCGCTGGCATCTAAAAGTTCTCTTAATCCGCCATTGCCGCTTACCACTGCATATGCCATCAAAGGCACTGCAAGCAGTGCAACCAGCATCAACATTCCCTGGATAAAGTCTGTTACACATACTGCCATAAAACCTCCCATGAAGGTATACAGCAGAATTACTATCGCACCGACAGTCAAAGCTACGGTATAGTCAACACCGGTTACTGCATGGAACAGTTTTCCGCCTGCTGCAAATGCAGATGCCGTATATACCAGGAAGAATACTACTATTACTATAGAAGAAATACATAACAACACATTCTTCTTATCATGGAAACGATTCTGGAAATACTCCGGTAAAGTCAGGGAGTTATTGGCACGGATGGTATATCTGCGCAGTCTTCCGGAAATAAATATCCAGTTGCAGACCGTTCCGATAAACAATCCGATGGCAATCCATGCCTGACCGGTTCCAAATGCATATACCGCACCCGGAAGTCCCATCAGAAGCCATCCGCTCATATCAGATGCCTGTGCACTTAATGCTGCCACCCAGCCGCTTAAGCCTCTTCCTCCAAGAAAATAATCTTCTGAATTCTTTGTACTTTTCATATATTTCGCACCTATGGCAATCATCATACCCATATATACCACAAATGCCGCAAGAATCCACAGCACGTTACTGTTAAACATAAAATGTCCTCCTCTTAAGTTACTTAATATCTAGCATAGCAATTGTTGGTTTTGTTGTAAAGTCTTATTTTATTTTGCCGATATTATTTATATAGTAGATTCTCGTAAACAGCATATGTGAAAACGGATTTTCACAGAACTTTTCAAGGAGGAAAAGATATGAATCTCAAACTCGAAAATTCACTTGTGGTTCTTTCCCAACGCAAAAAGGAGCAGGAGCTTCCGCAGCGTCCTACGAAAAAGGAACGGAATCAGGAACTTACCCAGGAGCAACGCCTGTTACAGCAATTCCAGCAACAGATTTCCCAGATGCATGAAAGCAATTTCCAGCAGGAGCTTCAGGCAAAATTAGATTCCGGTCAGGAATTAACTCCGGAGGAAGAACAGTATTTAGAAAAAGTCAACCCGGACGCTTTAAAGGAACATGAAAAGCTGAAGGAAGAAGTGGCAGCTTACCGCAAACAGCTGCAAAACTGCCGCACCAAGAAGGATGTTGAAAAACTGAAACTCTATAAGATGGGTCAGTTTATGTCCGAAGTCAAAACCATTTCCAACGACCCTCTTATTCCAAAAGCCAAGAAAAAGGCTATGTTAGAGCAGATTTTAAAACGTACCTATGCCATTGAAAAAGAGCATAATGATTATACCAAGACACCGGAATATCAGGCAAAACCGGACAAAGAGCCTTACGAAGATGCAAGTCCATCTGACAAGACCGGAAACTCTACTGACCCAGCACCTTCTGATTCTACCGATAACAGTGAAATCTCTTCCGGTTCAGATTCTGCCGATAATACCGTAAATATAGCAGATGACGGCTCAGATTCCGATTCCGCCTCAGGTGCAGCCTCCGATACTGCCTCAGCTAAACATGCTTCCGATTCAGTCAAAACTGCTTCCGGAAAATCAGCTCATACCGGCAAGCCCGCCGAAGAGCCTGTCACCGCCCAGTCTGTACGCCGTGAAATTAACATCCATCTTTCCGGGCTCCGCAAAAAAGCAGCTCATATTGATGCCAGCGTGTAGGGCAGATAGGGATTTCTTCTTATTTTATTGTTTACAGATATTAGGAAAACAGATAGAATGATATGATATAGGTGATTCGATGATATTTTTAAGGTTTTTGAGAGAAAGATGATTTCATTCACCAAACCCGAATACTACATAAGAGCTGCAAGGAGCACTACGAATTTCGATTTATCTTCTGTTTTATCTGGCAACCGCCGCAAATTCGCATCCATGCTCATCTGCGGCTCGCCGGTACTTCCATGTACCGGCGTTGCCTGTTATCAGACGAAATTCAAGTACTCCTAGCAGTTCTTATCATGTATTCAAGTTTTGGTGAATCATATCATCTCTTTCTATCAACACCCTAATATGACACATCTCTATTACCTTATATAATATAATGAATACAAAATGGGGAGACATTTTATGCAATGTCAATCATGTGGAACACAATATCCGGATAACTTCAGAACCTGCCCGAACTGCGGTGCACCGGCTCCAATACCAAACCAGCGTCCATACAACGGACAGCCAAATCCTTATAACGGACAGCCTCAGTTTAACAACGCTCAGCAGAATCCTTATAATGGACAGCCTCAGTTTAACAACGCTCAGCAGAATCCTTATAATGGACAGCCTCAGCCTAATAATGGTCAGCAGTATCCTTATGGCAATCCTTATGCTGCACCAAACCAGGTTCCTCAGGGAATGAGCAAACACGATTTTTACCATTCTCCAATCTGCAAGAAATACAGAGGAAATATCATTGCTTCTTCTGTTCTTATCTATGTATGAGTAGGAATCAATCTGCTTCTTATTGCTTTGTTGCAGAATTATACCTCACTGATCGATGCTGCAATTATGCTTGGTCTCGGACTTGCCATTCATCTTGCACAGAGCCGTGTATGTTCTATTTTACTTTGTGTCTATGGTGTCATTAATACCATTATCGTATTCCTTTCGTCAGGAGAGTTTGGCGGATGGCTGATTCTTGTGGCTGCAATTTATGCTATTGTGGCAACGTTCCAGTATCAGAGTGCATGGAATAAATATAGCAAGAGCGGTCAGCTTCCTTATTAAAATATATCAATATAAGTGATTAAATTTAATCATACACAAATGCACTTTTTTGTGTTAGTATTACCAAAGACATTTGAAAAAGGCTATGAAAAGGAATAGTAACTGTCAGGACTTCTCTCAGAAAGCCGCCGGTCGATGCAAGACGGCAGAAGAAATACAGCGAACTCGCCTTGAAGCTGCCGGCTGAACCATACAGTAGGTCGTGACGGACTCCCACCGTTACCCGGGAATGGCATGATAGTGCTAATGAGTGCATGTAACAACATGAAATAGAGTGGTACCGCGAAGGTTTTCTTTCGTCTCTATGATTCATCTTCGAATGATAGAGACGGAAGATTTTTTTATGCGAGTAGCACTGCAAGATAATCAGAATAATTTTTTTGGAGGTTCAATATGAAAGGATACGAAAAATATCAGCGCGCATATTTTATGCCGCCTGAATGTACTTATGACTGGGTAAAGAAGGATTATATCGATAAGCCACCTATCTGGTGTTCCGTTGATTTGCGTGACGGTAATCAGGCTCTGATTGAGCCGATGAGCTTAGAGGAAAAGCTGCAGTTCTTTGAAATGCTGGTTAAAATCGGTTTCAAAGAAATCGAAGTTGGTTTCCCAGCTGCTTCTGAGACAGAATATAACTTTATGCGTGCCTTAATCGACCGCAATATGATTCCGGACGATGTTACCGTCCAGGTTCTGACCCAGGCAAGAGAGCATATCATCAAGAAAACCTTTGAAGCAGTAAAAGGTGCTCCACACGCAGTCATCCATCTTTACAATTCTACTTCTGTTGCACAGCGTGAGCAGGTATTTAAGAAGAGTAAAGAAGAAGTAAAACAGATTGCCATTGACGGTGCAAAGCTTTTGAATAAACTGGCTTCTGAGACTGAGGGAAACTTCTCCTTCGAATACAGCCCGGAAAGTTTCCCGGGAACCGAAGTTGACTATGCCGTAGAAGTCTGCAACGCAGTACTTGATGTATGGCAGCCAAAGGCTTCCAACAAAGCAATCATCAACATTCCGACTACCGTTGAAAATGCAATGCCACATGTATTTGCCACTCAGGTAGAATACATTCACAAGCATTTGAAATATCGTGATGCCGTAACACTTTCCCTGCATCCACACAATGACCGTGGCTGTGGTGTCTGTGACGCAGAACTTGGTGTTCTTGCCGGTGCTGACCGTATTGAAGGAACTCTTTTCGGTAATGGCGAGCGTACCGGAAATGTAGATATCATCACTCTTGCCATGAATATGTTCTCACACGGCGTTGATCCGAAGCTTAACTTCTCCAACCTGCCTGCTATCCGTGAGAAATACGAAAGCTTTACCAGAATGCACGTTTATGAGCGTCAGCCATATGCCGGTGACCTTGTTTTCACTGCTTTCTCCGGTTCCCATCAGGATGCCATTGCCAAAGGTATGGCATGGCGTGAAGAGAAGAAGCTCAACGAGTGGTCCGTTCCTTATCTTCCGGTTGACCCAATGGATGTTGGCAGAACTTATGATTCTGACGTTATCCGTATCAACAGCCAGTCCGGTAAAGGTGGCGTAAACTACATTTTGAAACAGAACTTCGGCATTTCCCTGCCTGAGAAAATGCGTGAGGAAGTCGGCTATCTGGTAAAACATGTTTCCGACGAAGAGCACAAAGAGCTGTCTCCACAGTGGGTATATGAAATCTTTGAAGATAAGTATGTAAAACGCCAGCCTTACTTCCAGATTGAAGAATGCCACTTCAAACAGGTGGATGGTATTATGGCAGAAGCTACTATTGTTCATGGCGGACAGAACCGTCTGGTAAGTGCCAACGGAAACGGCCGTCTGGATGCTGTCAGTAACATTATCAAACAGTACTTCGGCATCAGCTATGAGCTGTCTGTATACGAAGAGCACGCTTTGAGCCATGGTTCTTCCTCCAAAGCTATGTCCTATGTTGGAATCACCTGCTACGGTCAGATGTACTGGGGCGTTGGTATCGATGACGATATTATCAAATCCTCTATCAGCGCACTGGTTGTTGCAGTAAACCAGGTTCCTTCCGTAAAATCCAGTGTTGAGATTCAGGATAAGCGCTTAATGGAAATGAAGAATTACATTCAGACAAACTACCAGACCGTTACCTTAGAGGATATGGCCAAACAGTTCCATCTCTCTGAGCCGTACATTTCCAAATATATCAAGGAAAAATCCGGTCAGACCTTCGTTGAACTGGTTCAGGGTGTCCGCATGAAGAAAGCAAGAACTCTTTTAAAGAACGGAAATATGACTGTTGAAAATATTGCATACTCTGTGGGCTACCAGAATGTAGAACATTTCAACCGTCTCTTTAAAAAGAAATATGAGATGACACCGGTACAGTACCGCAATTCATGCAGTAAATAAATCCTGATTTAAGAATTTGATTTGAATTGAACAGGAAAACGCTTAGACCTTGTACTCAAAAAAGTACTCGGACTAAGCGTTTTCTTATTTTACATGAGAAACTCGCAAAGCGTGTTTCTCGTAGTTTCTATCTTCCCGGAAAACTGTTATTTCCAACCGACCATCGAGTCTGATTAACTGTCGTATCTGATTGCTGCGCTATCAGTCAGCTGCGATATCAGTCAGCTATGATATCAGGTCGACTGCCGTATGATCAGCGTCGGGATTGTAATATAGGACTGGGCATACAGATTCGGTTTTCTGATTTTCTGGAGGATATATTTTCCCGCCTGTATTCCCATATCATACATATCAATATTTACTACGGTCAGCTGTGGCTTCAATATCTGTGAAAACGGATAATCATCAAAAGTGATGACCCTGATATCCGAAGGGATCTCTATTCCGGCATGATGCAGTGCATTGACACAGCCATAGGCAATGTAATTGTTGGCACAGATAATGCCATCTGGTCTTACTTTATTGGAAAGAATCTCTTTTGTCATTTCATAGCCACTGTCACATTGGGATTCCCCGCGCTGCACATAATCTTTCGGCACCAGCACATCATGCTCATTCAGAACCGACAGCACGCCGTCCAGACGGTGCATGGAAATCTTATCATCTTCCGTTCCGCCAATAAATGCAAGGGACTGGCAGCCCTGCTCCAACAGATGTTTCGCTGCCAGCTCGCCCGCTAAGCGGTTATCAATATCAATCCAGCAGAAATGGCTGGTAAAGTTGGGATTGCCAATCACCAGATGAGGAATGGATTCCTGAAAAATCATTTCATCCAGTTCTTTGGAAATAACAGCTGCATGGATAATATAGCCGTCTGCTGCTTTCTCTTCTGCTGCTTTGTGGATATAATCCCTCGCTTCTACGGAAGACATGTTCTTTACCACAAGGCTATAGCCTTTTTCCGTTAAGACATGCTCCATTCCGCATACCATTTCAAACATATGCGGGTTGGCAAATCCTGCATTCTTCCCCAGCGAGGTCACAAAAACAATGGTCTTTGTAGACTGCGTGACGAAATTTCTCGCCCGGAGATTCGGATGGTAATCCAGTTCCTGCATGACCTTTTTTACCCGGTCTATGGTCTCCTGAGAAATGGAATAAGAGCCGTTCATAACTTTTGAGACCGTTGCCGTAGACACTCCTGCCTGCTTTGCCACATCCTTAATCGTAACCGCCATTTTCTGTCCTTTCTGCACTGAAATAATTTTCCGTTATATGTTCCGCTATAATATCTGCATGCTATTGCCCGGTATCCTGTTGCCACGCAATGCGTGCCATCACTCTTCCACTCTGCTTTTAATTATTGCATAGCCGTAGCCGTCTAATTTGCTTCCCATCAGCCCATGCACCAGCAGAATCTCGCTCTGTCCGCTGCCCGGCTCTGCCAGAAATGCCGCAACGTCCATCGGAGCTTCATTCCTGTTTATCATAACACGAATCCGCTCTGTAGCACTATATCTTTCATAAATGTAGAGTCCACCTTTTTCCTGGGTGTAAACCGTCCGGAACTCACCTCTTCGCAGCAGTTCTTCTTTCCTGCGTAACTGAATCAGTCTCCGCATAAAAGCAAAAAGGGAATCGGATGCATCCTGCTCAAAGGATTTTTCCCGGAGTTCTTTTTCTTCCGTGGCTTTCGCTTTGCACGCGCATGCCTTCTTCCATGGCATTGCCTGGCGGTAGTCCGCCTCTTCGATTCCGGTTATGCCAAGCTCATCACCATAGAAAACGGACGGCATGCCCGGAAATGTCATCTGGAAAATCAGTGCCAGCCGGTACTGCCATTCATGTTCATTGCAAAGGGAATAGAACCGGCTTACATCATGGCTGTCTAAGAGATTTAACTGGGCAAATACGGTCTGTTCCCGGTAACGCATCCGCATATTCGTAACCCGGCTGTCAAATGCCGCGCTGCTGATGCTCTCTTCTCCAAAGAAACGTTTGCAGTGTTTCCGGAAATCATAATTCATCGTAGAATCAAATATGGTTCCATCCAGCCAGTGATTGGCAGTCTCCCAGACTTCACCAATCAAGATTGCCTCCGGATTGACTTCTTTTACTTCCCGGTAGAATCTCCGCCACAGAGCATCATTAATCTCACTTGCCACGTCTAACCGCCAGCCATCTGTGTGAAATTCTTCCACCCAGTACCGCCCCACTTTGCAGATAAAATCCGCCACTTCCGGGTTTGCCGTATCAAGTTTTGGCATCATCCGCTCATAACCGAAACATTCGTAGTTCGGATACTCCTCCGGGTCCTTGGGGCGGATGACCGGATATTGTAGACCGTAGAACCAGTCTTTTTTATCGGATGCTTCGCCTTTCTGCACTACATCCTCAAATGCCGGGAAATGCCAGCCGCAATGATTAAATACGCCATCAATAATCACCCGGATTCCATTGGCATGGAAGGTATCCACCAGCTCTTTAAAATCATCATTGGTTCCAAAGCACGGATCAATATGAAAATAATCCAGTAAATCATATTTATGATATTCGCCTGCTGCAAATATCGGATTAATGTAAATGGCATTGACGCCAAGATTTTTCAGGTAATCCACATTTTCGGTAATGCCCTTAAGACAGCCTCCCAGCTTTCCTCTTACCACATTTCCTTCAAAAGTGGATTCCGTTGCCTTACCGCTGATATATGTTTTTCCTGTGGCAAAGCTGTCCGGGAAAATATTGTAAATAACGGCATCCTTCGCCCACTCCGGCGGTCTGACAATGTCCGCTCTGTGATTAAATGGAAGCTGATAATATTCGGAGCGGTCATCCACCAGTTTTGCGCTGAAGCAGTCTCCGTAATAATAGATTTCTTCTGTCTCACTTTCCAGACGGAAATAATAGCACAGCCGCTTATATGGGCGCACCAGCTTCACTTCAAAATAGTCGAATAATTCACTGCCCGCCACCACATGCATTTCTGCTTCCGTAAAAATTACCGGTGTCAGGCGGCATGCCCGGTCCCCGAAATACAGCCTGCAACGCTTGATATCATCTTTGGCTGTACGGAGCCGGATTGTCACATGTTCTTCATCTGTTCCATATGCATACTGTGACATGGGTATATGTAAAATTGCACTTTTGTTCATTCTCTGTCCAGCCTTTCTTAACCTTTTACACCTCCGGAAGTCAGTCCGGTTGTCATATTTTTCTGAAGTGCAAAGAACACAATCAGAATCGGAATTGAAACCACAATGGATGCAGCTGCAAATATCGGCCAGCTTCCGCTCATTTCCGTTGCCTGCAGGGAATATAAGCCTGCTGCCAGCGTATAGGTCTCGGAACCTGTCATAAAATTAATCGCAAAAATATATTCATTCCATACATAGATAAGCACCATCATGGCTGTTACTGCAATCGTCGGTTTTGCAAGAGGCAATACGATTTTCGTTACAAGCTGCACCGGCGTTGTACCATCAATCATTGCCGCCTCTTCAATTTCTACCGGAATCGTGTCAAAATATCCCTTCATATTCCACAGGGCAAACACTGCCATGGTTCCCGTGTATACAATAATCAGACCCGTTCTGGTGTTAATGAGTCCCATAGGTGACAGCAGCTTATACAGTGCTGTCATGGAAAGCAGGGACGGAAATGCATAGAGCAGGATCAACGTCCGGAGGATTGCTTTTCTGCCCGGAAATTCCTTTCTGGAGAAAACATATGCCGCCGGAATTCCTGTTCCAAGGGAAATACCAAGAGTTACTACCGCCAATATCAGACTGTTTTTTAACCACAGCATAATCGGTTTTTCCGTAAATACTGCTTTATAATTTGCCAGTGTGAAATGCTTTGGCAGGAAGGAAAAATTTGCACTCAATAAGCTGTTATCCGCATTTAGAGACACGGAAAACGCATACAATACCGGCACCAATACCACAAAGCAAAGCAGGATAAGAAAGATATTTGCAAAGACGAGTCCAATATTTTCTCTGGTTCGTTTCTTCATTTTAGTCCGTCTCCTCCTTTGGTTTCATATTGGTCAGCACAGAAAATACAATCAGAATGACAAATATTATCATGGAAATTGCAGAACTGTAGCCGTAATTGTTTGTTATAAATGCCTTTTCATAAGCATAAGTCAGTATCGTCTGCAGATTCGAACCGGTCTTGGCACCCACCTGCTGCGTCAGCAGGAACAGGATATCAAACTGCTTAAAGGTGGTAAATGTTGTAATTACAACCGACGGCGCAATGATTGGCTTAATCATCGGAATCGTAATATACCACATTTTCTGCAGCCAGGTTGCTCCGTCCAAAACGGCACTTTCGTAAAAGCTCTTTTCAATACTCTGCAATGCGCCGTCCATAATCGTTATCATAAACGGCAGTGCCAGCCAGAGGTTTACGGTGGTACAGCATAAAAATGCCATACCATCGCTGCCCAGCCATTTTACCGGCCCGATGTTGTACTTCGCCAGCCACTGATTGAGCAAGCCAAACTGGGAATTAAACATTCCTGTTTTCCACAGAAGAATGGATACATAGCCCGGCATTGCCCAGGGGAAAATCAGCAGCGTCTTATATAGATTTCTCAGGCGAAGCCGCTTTAAGTTCAGCAGATTTGCCAGCAGGAATGCTATGATAAGCTGCAACACCATATTTACGATTGTCCATAAAATTGTTACCAGAAATGCCTGTATAAAGCCATTATCCAGTACCAGCAGGGCATCCTTATAATTTTTCAGTCCAATCAGCTCATAGTTATTCCAGTGATACACATTCATATTGGTCAGTGAAATGTAGCCGGTATACAGGATTGGAAAGATTACAATGAGTAAAATCAGTATCAGGGATGGTGCCGACCAGGAATAGGCAAACAGGATTTCTTTTTTCTTATTTTTCTTCAATTTGTTACCTCATACTTTCAATCAACTGCAACGCCTCCTGCTGCGCCGCCTCTGCACTTTCTGTCACATCTTTTCCACTCATGTTGACATCTGTCAGCAAATTACCAACCACTGTCCACATTACATCCATTTCCGGGATATTCGGCATCGGTACTGCGTGTTCTGCAGTATCGTGCATTGCCATAACTACTTCATCAGATATGATTTCGTCCATTTCATAGCAGCTTTCCATCGCCGGTGCACAGCCGCTTGCTTTTGCAAGGTCAACCTCTACTTCCGGGTCCATCAGGGCACGAAGCACTTTTTCTACCGCATCCGTCTTATTTTCTGCAGCATTTTTCAGCACATGAATTCCCTGCACTCCCATATATGGAGAAATCGGATTTCCTGTCTCATCAATCACCGGCATAGCTGCCACGCCAACATCCATTCCGCTTTCTCTTACGGTTGGTACCAGCCATGGACCTGCAATGGTAGAATGCGCCATACCCTCTTTAAACAGGGTATTTACCGTTGCATACTCAGTCTCTCCCGGCATCAAATCCACAAATTTCTTATGATATTCAAGGGCTGCAATGGTTTCTTTCGAATCCAGCCCCGGTGTGCCGTCGGCTGAGAGAATCGTACCATTAAAGCCATTGATCCAGCCTGCTGCATAGTATGGTGTACTGTGCTGTTCCACAAATCCATAATGTCCGCCGGCAGTGTTATCCTGCATATACTGATACAGTTCTTCCGTAGTCTGCGGCACTTCATCATCTTTCATATAAAGCCGGTTATACATGAATAACAAAGTCTCGTAATAGACAGGAAGCTGATAGATTTCTCCCTTATAAGTCGCTGCCTCTAAGGTATTATCCATATATACATCCAGCTCCTCTTCCGGGATAATGTCTGTAATCGGTGCAAGAATGTCCATCTCTGCATATACTCCAATTTTATCATGGGCAAAGAAATACATATCCGGTGCTGCTTTCGGGTCACTTCCCACCATCTTAAGGCTTTCCGTCAAATCACTTTTCTTCTCCAGCACAACATGCACATCCGGTTCCAGTTCCTCCAGTTTCTTCTGAAGGACTTCCGCCACTGCATCTTCTTTATCATGCCAGATTGTTATGGTAGTCTTATCCGCCTCTGACACACTGTTTCCACCACAGCCGCTTAACAGTCCTGCTGCCATGGTAAGTGTAAGTGCCATTGACATCAATTTACTTCTAACTCTTCTTCTCACTTCTGTCCTCCTGTCTTTTACTTGTGACTTTTTCTTAGTTCTTATTTATTAAATCTTTATTTATTTTTTGCATTCTTCTTTGCTACAACTACTATAATTACAACTGCTGCAGCAATAACTACGATACCGATTACAATCGGAGCAGTATTGTTGCTTCCTGTTTCTGCTGTCTCTGCCGGAGCTTCTGTTGCCGGTTCTTCTGCTGTATCTACCTGTGGTTCTTCATAGCTTACTTCAAAGTTATCGGCATCGTTTACCACAAGCCAGATATCTTTTCCTGCATCCACAGAAATATCACTGGTCTGAACGCTTCCTTCATTTCCATTGACGATAACAGAATTTACCCAGCCCGGTACTTCTTTTACGAGCCATCCATTTTCACCTTCTTCTAATGCTTCGCCCGGCCAGGATGCAAATGCATTGGTTCCGTCCGGTGCTGACCATGCCCAAAGACAAGGTGCATCCCAGTCAGATGGTGCAATTACATGTACGGTTATATTGGCTACTTCTGCTTTCTCCGGGTCGGTGTAACTGAAATCTGCCTGTCCGTCCGCATCTACTGTCACCCAGATTTCTGCGGCATCAACGGAAATATCATCGGTCTGAACACTTCCTTCGTTGGCATTGATAATGATGGAATTTACCCAGATTGGAGCTTTGGCGGTATACCAGCCATTGTCATCCTGCTTCATTTCCATGCCCGGCCATGCTTCAAATGCGTTGGTTCCATCCGGTGCTGACCATGCCCAGAGGCAAGGATTTTCCCAGCTTGCATCTACTTTTGCATGGATTGCAAATTTCTCTACATATTCCGGTGTCTCGCCGTTTGTCTGCTTGTCATAAGTTACTTCTGCATTATCTGCATCTGCTACGGTAATCCAGCAATCTTTCTCTCCATCCAGTACCTGCTCTGCAGTCTGTACGTTTCCATCATTGGCATTTACAATCACATGATTTGCCCAGGTTGGAACCCAGATGTAATACCAGCCTTCATTTGCACTGTCTGCTTCCATCTCTTCGCCCGGCCACGCCTCAAATGCGTTGTTGCCATCATCGTCCCATGCCCAGACACATGGATTTTCCCAGTCCTGCGGCACCTGTACATATACTGCCTTCTTTGCATCTGTTGCTTCGTCTGCTTTTATTGTCTGCGGTATCATGGCTATCGTCAATACTGCCATAAAGCAAAATGCTACAATTCTTTTCATCACTTTACTCATAAACATTCCTCCTATACATCCTTCATCAGTATCTTCCAAAACAATCTGCGCGCTTTTTGTTTGATAAGCTGATTATATTTCACACGAAATTGTCGGTCAATTCTTATTT
This sequence comes from uncultured Lachnospiraceae bacterium, assembly GCA_900315735.1. Taxonomy (GTDB): domain Bacteria; phylum Bacillota; class Clostridia; order Lachnospirales; family Lachnospiraceae; genus Roseburia_C. The sequence goes on from ONAD01000008.1 coordinate 71,306, forward strand.
AGGTAATCGTTTTCCCTTATTTTATGGTGATTTTTACTAATTTGTTTTGGATCTTTTGTAGATGTTTCACAGTGATTTCTTATCAATGTGCACAAAGAGGAAATTTTTGTGAATTATTAACGAAACAGTTTCCCTGTGGTTTCCTTACCAGATACCGGAAAATGTAAGAAATACGCTTTGCAAGTTTCCCGCAAAAAAGGTATACCGGCAGCAGCCGATATACCTTTCTTATTTATAATAACTTATGCCATACAATACCAGAAATTGCAGCGGATACGCCGCATAAAACAGCCATTTAAGGCTTTTGCCACGCTTTCCGTTGCAGGATATCTCCCTGGCATATAACATATAGGCGAGTCCGGAAAGAACTCGCCTATATGGTCAATCAACATCAGGATTAATGCTATGATTTTGATTGTGAATATGTTCATTTTTCATCCTCTGATATACCGATTTTACCGTCGATATAAATATTGCTCATGCCTCTCGTGCTTTTCTCTCGTATTTTTTGCTCATTCTTATATCTCGAAATAACTTTCTCCCTTTACTGCTAATAGGCAACTGTACTGCTATATGTTGTTATTGTTTCACCATTCACAGTATAAACTGCACGCACACGGTAATTTCCTCTTGTGCCTGCGACGTAATTCTTAGTCAAATCCAAATTATAGCCTGTTGTAGAATCGAACCAGCTCGTTACATCTGACCATCTTGTACCTGACTGTCTCTGTAATGTCATGGTAATAGATATGGATGCCTTTACTTTGGCATTAACCACTGCACGTGCTGCAAATGTAGAACCATTCAGCTTTAGCCCTGTACTACAGGCTGCAATATTGGCATATCTTGCTTCTGCGATTCTGTCCACACAACCATCCACACCTGCACCATACACCGTTATGCAGCTGCCTGTCATGCATATGCAAAGGCATAGTGCGCAAAAAATACCCAGGATTTTCTTTTTTAATGTTTTTCTTCCCATTACAAAGCCTCCTTTCCACCTGTTCTACTTATGTAACAAATGAAAAAGAGGTTTTATGACAATTTTTTCCAATTTTTTTATTTTTTGTAATAATATTTTATTTCACTTACTATTTTATTGTTTCTGCCATCCGGATTAGTTCTTCTTTTGTCAAATCTCCTGCAATCAGATAAAGATACTTTCCATCTTCCCAAACAAGATTTCCTCTTTCTTCATCCAGTACATCATCCGGGATAAAATATCCTTTGGCATTCTCAATCATAACTTCCTGCTGTTCACTTCCATCAGAACTGATTTCCAAATTGTTTACCGCATCATTGTTCATCTGCCAATACATCATGCCTTGTTCCTTATCGTTTGTATAACATTGTTCATATGTTCCCCATTCTTCTTTATGAACCTCTTTCTCCAGCGTATACCCTTCCGGCACCCACTGCGGTTTCTTGCAGACAAATTCGAAATCTTCCTCTGAATCCGGTTCAGCACCAATCTCCATTGTGTTCTTCTCGTTGTCCTCTATTGCCACCATTTCCAGATTCTCCGGTTCGCCCAGATTCAGTTGCACATGGTCGGTATAGCCGGTCAGAATATATTTTCCGAGCGGACTCTGGAAAAAGCCTCTGCCCATTACGGTTGTTCCGAGAATCAATATAAGCACTGCCACAACCACAATGACGCGCCGTCTGCCATGCACCGGATAAAGTGCCGGTATCGTATGTTTTACCACGTCCGGTTGCAGCAGCACTTTTATTTTCTTTCGAAATGTCCTTGAAAAGCGATGCTTTGGTGCAGCCATTGCGTGCTTATAATCTGCCTCACACGCCGATGTGATGGCATCCTTCAGTTCCTGTTCTGTCATAATGAATTCCCCTTCTCTAACATTTCCTGCAGTTTCTTCCTTGCCCTGCTGGAAATGTGTCTTGCATTGTCAACTGTTGTGTCAAGAGCAGTTGCAATTTCTTCATAGCTCAATTCATTATAATATCGTAAATATAATACGTCCTTATATGGATATTTCATTCTGCCGATAAGTTCTGACATGCTGCTACCATCCGGAAGTTCAAAGATTTCTCCGTCCCCCTGAGACTCCTGCAGCAGATTTTCAATCGTATCCTCGTCCATTTTGCTTTCGCGGTTCCGCCTACGATATACATTAATTGCTCTGCTCCTAACTATAGCAACAATATAGTTCCACGCTTCATGACAGTTTTCACGAGAAATTTTATCCAAATTATTTATAATTGCAATATAGCTTTCCTGCACAGCATCTTCCGCATCTGCAGAATTCTTTAAAATTCCATATGCCACATGGTACATTGCAGAGTCAAACTGCTCACTCAACTTTCTGCAAAATTCCCTGTCCTCTTCATTTTCGATTAGTTCAAGTAACTGAAACATAACACTCTCCCATTTCCTCTGCTGTACTTTTCCGACGCTTATGCCGTCTTATTTGCTAAAGTTTCTGCCTACTATTACTCCTCCGTGCAGACATTAACCCATTCTGAATATCCGGAGCACTGCTCCAGTTCCGGGATTGTCAGCTCAATGGCACTGTTTCCACTACCACATGCCGGAAATACTGTTTCAAATTGTTTCAGACTTTCATCAAGATATACTTTTATACCTTTTTTAATGCCAAAAGGGCAGACTCCACCAACGGCATGTCCGATATAATCTTCCACAGCCGCTGCCGGAATCATCTTTGCTTTAGTTCCAAAGGTTGTCTTATATTTATGGTTGTCGATTCTTGCATCTCCTGCTGTCACAATCAGAATCGGCTGTTCTCCAACCAGGAAAGAAAGCGTCTTTGCAATACGCTCCGGCTCACAATGAAGTGCTTCTGCTGCCAGCTCCACTGTTGCACTGGATTCCGACAGCTCCATAATTCGCTCCTCCATTCCAAATTCTTTTAAATATGCTCTTGCACGTTCGATTGACATAATTACGCTTCCTTTCATTTCATCATTTCTAATAGCTGATTTTATCAAGAATGCCAGACAGATATGCAATAACAACGCCATAGTTGCTCATCGGAACATTCTGCTCCTTTGCACGTTCAATTCTCGTCATAACATATTTTTTATTAAACATACAGGCTCCGCACTGTATTATTAAATCATAATTAGATAAATCTTTTGGAAAGTCTGTTCCACTTACAATATCAACAGTCAGACCTGCTCCGATGCGTTTTTTCAACATATTCGGAATCTTTTCCCTGCCAATATCCTCTTTCAACGGTGCATGTGTACAGCATTCTGCAATCAGAACCTTTGATTCTTCCGTCAGGCTGGCAATAGCTGCTGCGCTCTCTTTGTAGTAAGCGAAATCTCCCTTGTACTCTGCAAACAATACGGAAAATGAGGTCAGAAGACTTTCCTCCGGCTTTTTATCATATACTGTACGGAATACCTGAGAGTCGGTAATAATAAGCTTCGGCGGTCTTGCCAGTGCTGCCAGTGTATCCTCTAACTTATCTGTTGTGCAGCTCATCACCAGACATTTGTGATCCAGCAAATCCCGGATGGTCTGTACTTGTGGCAGAATCAGTCTGCCCTTTGGTGCCTGAATATCCTGAGGCATAACAAGGAGCACCAGGTCTCCTTCTTCTACCAGAGCTCCGGTTATGGTCTCTTCACCATAATCATCCGGCACAAGTCTTATTAATTCTTCTTTAAACTTTTCTATATCTTGTTTGTTTTTTGAGCTAATAACAAGGATTTCCTGTTTTGTCTCTTCCTTAAGCTGTGCTGCTATAGTATCTGAATCCGTCAGCGTATCAGCCTTACTTAGCACACACAAGATTGGTGTATGTTTCTCTTTAAAATAGTGGAACCATTCTAACTCTGCCTGATGGTTCTCCCCGGAAAACAAGAGCACCGCAATATCCGTTTTCTCTGCGGCTTTTTCCGTCTTCTCCACACGCATTTTTCCTAGTTCGCCAACATCATCCACCCCCGCCGTATCGATAAATACACAAGGACCGATACCATGCACTTCCATCGGCTTGTAGACGGGATCCGTTGTGGTTCCCGCTACATCCGATACAATTGCTACCTGTTGTCCGGTAAATGCATTAATCAGAGAAGATTTCCCGCTGTTTCTTTTGCCATAAAAACCGATGTGTATCCGGTTTGCACTTGGTGTTTCATTCAATGACATGGCTAAAAACCTCCTAGAATCTGAAATCGCGCTGTCCTTCCTCAATTTCCTTCAGATGGCGTTTTGCAATTTCTCTGGTCTTTTCATTCGGTACTTTCTCGATTTCCTTTTCGATTAACGCTTCACCGATTTTTCTGGTATCCTCGGAAGCATAATCAATCAGGTATTCCTTTAATGTCATCAGTGCATTCGGATGACAGCAGTTCAAAATCTGCTGATTCTTGCACAGGCTCATGAAACGGTCTCCCGTTCTTCCTTCACGATAGCATGCGGTACAGAAGCTTGGGATATATCCCATATCCATTAACCAGTGTACTACCTCGTCCAAGGTTCTGGTATCGCTGACATCAAACTGCTCGGAACGCTCGTCTTCCGGTTCCGGATGGTCATAGCCACCTACAGAAGTTTTGGAACCGCCACTAATCTGGGATACACCAAGGCGGATAACTTTCTCACGTACTGCCTGGCTTTCTCTGGTTGAAATAATCATTCCGGTATATGGAACTGCCACACGGATACATGCACAGATTTTTGCAAAAATATCATCACTGATTCCGTTGTCGAATACATCCGGGTCAATGTCATCGGCACGTTTGATACGTGGCACGCTGATGGTATGCGGGCCTACTCCGTGCACTGCCTCTAAATGTTCTGCATGCATCAAAAGTCCTGCAAATTCATATTTGTAAAGTTCCAGTCCAAAAAGTACACCTAATCCGACATCATCGATGCCACCTTCCATGGCACGGTCCATGGCTTCAGTATGATATGCATAATCATGCTTCGGTCCCGTTGGATGTAATTTTTCATAGCTTTCTTTATGATAAGTTTCCTGGAAAAGGATGTAAGTTCCGATTCCGGCTTCTTTTAATTTCCGGTAATTTTCTACGGTTGTTGCAGCAATGTTTACATTAACACGACGAATTGCGCCATTTTTGTGCTTAATGCTGTAAATGGTCTTAATACACTCTAAGATATACTCGATTGGGTTGTTCACCGGGTCTTCGCCTGCTTCAATTGCCAGACGCTTGTGTCCCATATCCTGTAATGCCGTTACTTCCTGACGTACTTCATCCTGAGTCAGCTTCTTACGGGCAATATGCTTATTCTTTCCATGGTACGGACAATACACACAGCCATTGATACAGTAATTGGACAGATACAATGGTGCAAACATTACGATACGATTTCCATAGAAATCTTTCTTAATCTGTTCTGCAAGGTCATATACTTCCTGGATTTTCTCTTCGTTCTCGCAGGCCAGCAATACTGATGCTTCTCTGTGAGTAAGTCCTTTCCGTAATTTTGCCTTTGCAATAATTTCATCAATAAGGGCAAGATTGTCCTTATTCGCTTCGGCATAAGCCAGAGTCTCTTCAATCTCTTCGTGGCAGATAAATTCTTCAGCCTTTAATGATGCTTTGTTATACATAATGTTTCCTTTCTTCCGGGTCAGAAGCTCTTTCCCGTTGGTTATTATATGGTGATTTAAGAAATACCTCTTGTATTTCCTTTATTTATATAAATGGCGAATCTCCTCTTGAGACCACCAGTTTATATCCAATGGATTCCATACGGTTGCCAAGACATCCACGGCATTCCGCTGCCTCTTCCCCGGTACAGATTTTATTATCGTAAAGGGCATACTTCTTCCGCACCTTTACCGGTGACAGATTCGGCATTACCACATTTCCTCCTGCTAAAATGCCAAGCTCCCTGCCCCTTGAATGGATGGTTCCCAACGCTGTAGTTGCCGGAAGCAGTACCTTCGGCAGCATCAGTCGGATAATTGCCAGTAAAAACAGCGTCATCTCAAGACTTCCCGGCTCCATCTCTCCAAACGGCGTATCCTTTTGTGGAATAAACGGGCCGATTCCTACCATATGCGGATTGAATTCTTTCATAAATGCAAGGTCTTCCACCAGATTATCTATGGTCTGATAAGGAGAACCTACCATAATGCCACACCCCACCTGATAACCGATTTCCTTTAAGGTATACAGGCACTGCTTGCGGTTTTTAAGAGACATTTCTGCCGGATGGAGCTTCCCATAATGGGCTTCATTCGCAGTCTCATGACGTAATAAATAGCGGTCTGCTCCTGCCGTATAAAGTCTTTCATAGCTCTCCCGGCTCCGCTCTCCTAAGGACAGTGTAATGGCACAGTCCGGATAAGCAGCTTTTATCTTATGAAGTAAATCTTCCAGTAAATCATCTGTATAGTAGCCGTCTTCGCCACCCTGCAGGACAAAGGTACGAAACCCTAATGCATAACCACTTTCACAGCAGGATAGGATTTCTTCTTCACTCAGGCGGTAACGTTCTGCATTCTGATTGCTTCTTCGGATGCCGCAATAGATGCAGTCATTCTTACAGTAATTGGATATTTCAATCAGTCCTCTGGTATAGACTTCATTTCCAAATGTCTCTTTCTGTCTTTTTCTCGCCAGTTCAAAGCCGTACTCTGCAATTTCTTTATCGGTATGCAGCTCTAATAATTCTTTATATTCTGTCTCTGTAAGCTGAGTATCCTGATACAGCTTATTAAACAACTCTTTTCCTCTATTCTTCATGTCTGGTCACCACACTGGAATATGCTGTTTTTACACTGATTCCCGGTAATTTTCCGATTTTACCGGTCAGTGCACTGATGGTATCCTGCGGTGCATCGATTGCTATACTTACAATATTTATGCCTCTCTCCCGGTATGGAATTCCCATTCTTCCGATAATATAAGCTGCATATTCATGTAAAATTTCATTTAATGCTCCGACGGATTCGTCCTTTTCTATTACAATGCCGATTACAGCCACTCTGGTATCTGCTGCCATTTCTTCGTTCCTCTTGTTTTTCTGAATCAATACAATTTCAACGCTTATTTTACGTTTCTAGTATAAGAGATTTATTTTGGGATTACAATTATTAAACCCTGGTTTTTCGGTGCATTTCTTGTATTTTTCATAATACAAAAAGGAGATTCCACAAAATCTAGAATCTCCCTTCATTTTAAAAATAATAAATCTAACCAATCCCTACAGCATCAATTTGCCTTTCTTCCTTCGCGATAACCATAATTTATATAATGTATATAATATGATTTTAATGAATTTCCAAAAGCAGTTCGGAGATCCGGATTACCATTTCTGTAGGTAGTCACGTTAAAGGATTCTTTTCCCTGACGACCTTCGCTCATACCATACTCCACAAAATGTTGCAAAGCACTCGCATCATCTCCATTAAATGCAGCTTTAATATCCGGATATCTATTAATATAATAGTTGTAATCATACACTAAACTATAATCAACTCCATTGTATACAGTAGTTGGATTTTTCAGTTCACCATTTCCGGTTGCTTTTCGACCCTCACGATATCCATATCCAATATAATGCATATAATAGGATTTCAAATTTCTTCCGAACGCACTTCTTAAATCTGCATAATTCGCCCGGTATGCATTCACATTAAAGCTTGTATTTCCCTGACGACCTTCATTCATACCATATTCTACAAAGTGACGCAAGGTTGCATTTTCGTCTCCATTAAATGCTGTTTTAATATCTGGATAATTGCTCGTATAATAATTGTAATCATACACTAGTCTATAGTCTATTCCGTTGTATACCGTAGTAGCATTCTGTAACTCTGTACTTCCGGTTGCTACTCGTCCCTCTGCATATCCATTGATGCGATAATGATCATAATATGCTTTCAGATTATTTCCAAATGCACTTCTTAAATCCGCATATCTGGCACGATAAGATGCAACATTAAAGTTTGCAATTGCCTGACGGCCTTCTGCCTCACCATTATTTATAAAATGTGCAAAAATTGCTTCTGTATTGCCGCCAAATGCTTTTGCTACATCAGGGTTATTCTTTACGTAGTAATTTAAATCAAAAATCCTTTCATAGCCTGCACCAAACACTGTATTGGTAGTATATGCACACCTCATTTTATATCCGCCACCGCTTACATATACATGGATATTATATACACCCACATTATTCTTATGATTTGCAATATTGGCATGTACGATAAAGGTATCTGCATCTACTCTGGATGCGTTATACCATACAATATCGCTCTGATCAGCCTTTGTCCAGACCGGAACACTAACAGAAGTCACATAACTTGGAACTCCATCCACAACAATATCAAAAGTTCCTGCTGCTGCATTTTTACTCTGAACGATTACATTCGAGGTCAATACCGGTTCTGTGATAGCAAAGGACTTCGTCACACTGCCTTTATAATCACCGATTCCTGTAATAGTTACATAAGCGGTTCCTATAGAATAATTGTCCCGATAGGAAAGCTTATAGTCTTTATTTTCTTTTAATTTTTTATCGCCTTCGCTAATACTTTCATCAAGGACTACCACCGGTGGTGTCAGAAGACTGCCATTGTAGGTTAATTTAGAAACAACTGATATATTACAGTTCTCAATGCTTTTCTCTTTAATTGCAAAGGTCACAACCTTTTCCCCGGAGTATACACCGATACCGGAGATGATAACCTTCGCAGTTCCCACATTTCTATTGTTACTGTAGCTTACCGTATAATCAACATCTTCTGTTAATACCTTGCTTCCCATCTTAACGACCGGAACCGGCTTATAAGCCTGTCCGGTATACTGCTCTGAAGTAGGAATTCCGGTAACTGTTGCATTGGATAAGCTATTGCTGATTTTGAATTTCTTAACAATCGTTCCGGTATAATACTGGGTCAGCGGACGCACAGTAATGGATGCATCGCCTGCCAGCTCATTATTTGCATACGTTGTTTCATAATCTTCATTCAGCGTTAAGGTATTGCCACCACATGCCACATGGATAGACGGACATATCGGGCTTCCGGTATAAAGCTGTTCCGGAACACTGTCAATAATTGCATCCTCAAGGCTTGCCACAATATTGAAGTAAACGCGCTTGGTCTCATCATAGTTGCCAAGTCCTTTAATTACTACCCAGGACTCACCGGCTCTTAAGTTGTTACCGTTGACAACCTGATAATCCTTCCCTTCTACCAAAAGCTTTCCGTTGTCATAAATGGTCAGTGCCGGGCGGATATAATTGCCGGTATACTTCTGATCCGGAATTGCTTCTGCTACGACATTTCCAATGTCATGCTTGGTAATCTTATAGTATACGGTAATGCTGTCTTTGTAGTTACCGCTTTCGGTTGCTGTTATGGTTGCACTTGCTGTTCCGATTGCAACATTATTCTCATAAGTTACTTCATACTGGGAAGAATCAATGGTTAATCCGGTAGAAGTATCTTTTAAAGTAAGTACCGGTTTAATCTCGCTTCCGGTATAATCTACGTTATCGGTTCCGGTAATCTCAATATCAGCAGAAGTAAGTGACTTTCTTGCAATCTGATATGGATATACGGCCGTTCCAACGTAGCCGGTCTGGTCATTTTCCGTACCAACAATTCCGACATATACGGTTCCAGCATGAATCAGATCAATGGCACTTGCTTCAATGGTACAGTCTTTATCAATATAGTATTTTACGATGTAATCTTCGTTTTCTGTCAGATAGCTTCCTGTCTTATTGAACTTCACCTGAATGTTCTTCGGCTTGGTATCAAGACCGTTGTATACGGTATCGGAAATTCCGGTTACCGTTAAGGTATCATTGGAAAGCAGGGTACCGATGGTAAATTTCTCAATTCGTGTTCCGCTGTAGTTCCCCTGTCCGGTTACTTTAATCCATGCGGTTCCTACCTGGCTGTTATTGGTAGAATATTCATAAGTAAAGTCTGTTCCATTTACCAGTGCTACAATTCCATTTTCGGAATTATCTTTTAAGCTGATATTCGGTGTATAAGTAGTACCCTGCATATAAGGATAGTTCCGGTTTGCCGGGTCAAATCCTGTATCAGAAGCATCGGATAACGCCGCACTGATATTTTCAGAAGAAAGATCCCTTGCCAGAATAGAGAACGGAATTGTCTTGCTTCCGGTATAGTTGGTGGTATCCTTTGGAGTAATCTGAACAAACGGTCCGGAAGTTCCATTTGCATCTTTTACAGCTTCATTGTTAAAGTAAGCTGCCACATAATCTACATTGCGAACCAGCGGTTCTGCACTGGTGGATGTCATGTAAACATTTAATTCCGGTTCATACTTGGTTTTTAACGGTACATACTGTGGATCTTCTATTTTAGAGTATACTAAATCCTCAACATTTTTCTTTAAAATGTTAAACTCTACCGTTGCAGTTCCGGTACAGCTTGCCACACCGTGGATTGCTGCATATGGTGCATTTGCCCCACCGGCGTTCGCTGCATTGATATTATTGCGATACTCATCCACTACATAATCTGTGTCTAACGTAAGGGTCTGTTCTTTGTTATTTTCATCATTAAATGTTAATTTAATTTCAGGCTCCTGTGCCTCACCATTGTAGGTTACGTCATCAATTGTCTTGCTTACCATAGACAAATCACGTTTTGTAATCGTAAAGGTCTTAGTCAGTGTTCCCTTGTAATTGCCCTTACCGATTACGGTAATGGTCTCGGTTGCGCCTGCCGGTGCACTGGATGGATTATCTGCATCCGTCTGGTAATACACACTATAGTTTGCCGGATCAATTACTTCTGAACCGCCAATCTTCTTAACGACCAGAGAATCCGGCTTAATCAGCTTACCGGTATAAACATAGCTGTCCGCAATTCCGGTAATCTCATAATCTTCCATATGAATGGAATCAATGGTAAATGCTTTCGCCTTGGTGGTTCCCATCAGTTTACCGTTTGCTGTTGCCTGAATGACTACACATGGTCCGTTCTCGCCATTTGCTGCTGCAACTGCAGTATTCTTACGATAAGTTACCGTATAATCTTTTCCTTCTTCCAAGGTATCAAAGGTAGAACCGGTTAATGCATATTTCACAACCGGAACCGGTCTGATTTCCTGTCCGGTATAGGAGAATACATCTCCACCTAAGTCAATGCTTAAATCATCACTGCCCAGGTCGTATTTAATCGCAAACTTCGCCGATTTCTCACCACTGAAATAAGTTCCGGTTCCCTCAATCGTTACGGTCGGGTCAGTCAGCGAAACAGATTTACCATTTACAATGCTCTTAATGTTGTAGTCTGTTCCAAGTGCCAAAGTCTTGCCATCACATACTACAGTCATATTTTCAATTGGCTGTGTGGTTGTATTGTATTCGCTTCCGGTATATTTCTGTGCCGGAATCGTAATCTCAGCATCTTCAATTTTACCGGTAATAGCGAAATTCGCAACATAGCTTCCTACCCAGTGATTCTTCTCAATTCCGGTAATGAGTACACTGGCCTGCCCTGGAACAGTATTATTTCTATAAGACACGCTGTAATGTGTTCCCTCTATCAGACGTTCCTGGGTATCGCTGCCTTTTACATACACGGTAACGGTAGGTTTCATTCCGCCGGATGCTGCCTGTGCCTTATCATACTCAATGGTATCATAGCTTAACTTCACTTCAATCTGGTCAGCAGAATTATTCATATCTCCATCATAGTAGAAGCAACTATTCTTGGTTCCCTTAAAGTTACCGGTTCCTTCAATGGTGATATCCTGCTGTCCTACTTTAAACTTATCTACCTGGGTTGGTGTATAGGTATAATCCACACCCGGTACTAATGTATAAGCATATTCGCCTACGCCGGACTCATTCGGGAAGCTCTGTGTTACCGTAAAATCCGGAATATTCTTTGAAAAGAGGTAGCTCTTGCCCTGTAAAGATACGCCTACGCCATCAATACTCTTCTGCTGAATGATAAACTGGTTGGAACCGGCAATCTTATCTGCCGTATAATTTGCACTTTCCAATACGCCACAGTAGTTTCCGGTACCCTGGATTCTTACATAGGTTGTACCGGCATTGGTTTTCTCTGCAGCTGTTGCTACATTCTGATAATCCTCATCGGAATATACTTCAAACTGATAATCTTTATTTGTAGACAACAGGCTGGAAGAATCTCCATAGCTTACTTTTACGGAAGGAGTCAGCACCTTGTTTGCATAAACCGGGCTGGTGATGTCTACACGAAGCTTGCTTAATTCGTTGATATCCTTCTGATTAATGGTATAGCTTACGGTTGTTGTTCCTGTGTAGTTGCTGTTTTCTGCCGCTTTTAAGGTCAGGGCTGCAATTCCCGCATTAATTGCATTTTCACTGCTTTCAATACTGTATTCCTTATCGGTCAGAATATAGCCGTTGGTGGTAGGGTACTGTAATACAACACCATCTCCGTCTGCGGTAGTAGAAATTACAACCTTCTGCTCAATTCCATTATATGTATAAGTTCCATTTACTCTTGCATTCAGTTCAGATATATCTTTCTTTGCAATGACTGCATATCCGGAAATATCTCCATAATACTGACCCTTGCCGGATACTGCGAAGTAAATCGTCCCCGCATTGATAAATGCCTCATTTGTCTCAGAGCTTACAACATTCTTATGTGCTGCATCACTATAGAAGGAAATGCTATAGGACGACGGATCCGGAATTGCATCCATCATTTTTGTCTCAATTGCCTGAATCATTTCATCCTTATGGGAATTGCGGTTATAAGTTCCACCGGAAATATTAAATGCCGGCACAACGGTCGCAATATTTGTTCCAATAAAGAATGTGGTTGTTGCGGTTCCGGTATAATTCTTACCGTCTACCGCTTTGATTCTGACATATACTTTACCGGAATTTTTATGTTCTGAAACCTGTTTACATAATTCATCGTCATAATATCCTTCGACTTCATAATCCACACCTGCAACCAGTACACGGTTTCCATCAGATACACTGATACCCGGCTCCACTGCTTCTCCGGTATAACCGCAGTTGCTTGCAGTTACGGTCAGCGTGCTCATGTTCTTTGGTGTGATTTTATAAGAAGTACGGATACTTCCGCCTAAATTAGCATAAGTTCCAAGACCGCTGATTAATACATAATAAGTACCTGCGTCCACCGGCTCTGCAATGACCTTCTTGTATGCAGAATCCGTAAAATAAGTAACCTTAAAGTCTTCGCCCTGTACCAGGCCTTTGGCACCGTTATTATCAGTAATACGGATTGCCGGTACCTGCATGCTGCCATTGTATTCAAAGGTAACCTGTGTCGGATCATAGTTTGCAGAACCTGCAACGATATTACACTCGCATTCATTTAACTTTCTTGGCACAATACTGAAGGTTCCACGGTTCACGCCACCTTCTGCCAGTGCATAATCTCCAGTCAGTCTGATATATGCCTTTGCATTATTGGTTCCAATTTCGATATTATCTTCACAGGAAACCACTTCTACATACTGGCTGTCCAATGTGACATTTTTACTACCTTCGGTATAATAAACGGTAATATTTGCAGGATCCGGCACAACAGCACTACCGGTATAAGTCTGGTCTGTAATTACAATATCTGCCGGGCTGATGTTCTTTGGCTTAATCATATAAGTATATACTCTTTCGCCTCCGGCATAGTTACTGCCATCCAGACCGGTTATCTTAAGATAATAGGTTGCTGCATGAATCAGTTCCTGTATGCCCGTAGTGCCTTCCTTATCGTCTGCCGGTTCAGTACATTCCGGATCACGATAAACAGCATAGTCAAAATCCGTTCCTTTTTTCAAAGCATTCCCCTCATCATCGGTTGCCGTCAGGGATAATACCTTGCTCTTGCCATCAAAAAAGCTGGAATAACTGGTATCTTTATTAATGACACCTGCTTCTGTTCCGTTGATTGCCAGCTTAAAGGTACATTTATCTAAAGATTTTGCAACAATATCAAAATAAATCGGCTCTGCCTTGGTTCCAAGGTCTCCTTCGTAGTAATCCAGTCCGGTTACCTTCACATAATATCTTCCAATAGAAGTCGGTTCAGATACAGTCTTGGTATACTCCGCATCTTTATAATAAGTAATCTTATATCTGGAATCACTGATGACATCACCGGATGTATTGGAGACGGTAATGTTTGGCACATTTTTCTTGCCATTGTATTCCAGTTCATTTTTATCCAATACTGCTTTACCAAGCTTGTCATAGATCTCAAAGTTGATATATGCGTTTCCGGTTAAATTTCCGGTTCCGGTAATAATCAGGTTATTGGTTCCGGTCTGTCCTGCAGTAGTTTCATTTCGGTATGCCACGTTGTAGTTGCCGGCAGGAATCTCCACGCCATTCAACTTCACTACTACCTCATTGGTCATATCCGGTTTACTATTCTTTACATAATAATATTTATCACTCTTTAAGGAAACACTGATGCCTGCTGCACTTAAATCTGCCTTGCCAATCAGGAAATTAAAGGTCTTGCTGCCTCGGTACAGAGAAGAAGAATTCGCTGTTACTGTCATCTTCGCTGTTCCGGCATTGGTATTGTCTGCCCAGCTTGTGGTATAGTCAGATGCCTGGATTCCTGCGGAATTCTGACTGTCTACCAGTGTAAATTCCGGTCTCTGTGCAGTTCCGGTATAAGTAGAATCGCTTAGTCCATTGGAAACAGCTACAGAATCCGCTCCAATATTATAGTAAATATTGTAATGGTTCTCTTCAATTCTTCCGGAAAATGTATAGTTACTGCTGCTCTTTAATACAATTTTAAAGGAATGTGTTCCTACTGTGGTATTGCTTCCGGATGTATATTCTACGTTATAATCATCTGCTGAAAGGTTTACCATGGTAGAAGTACCGCTTATGATACCATACACCCCTGTAATCGTCGGTAATACATCACTTCCTGTATAATATACATATCCGTCTTCACCGGTTCCTTCCACCCCTTTATAATTAACACCGATATATTTTAACTTCTGCTGTGCAATCGTAAAGCTCTTAGTGGTCTGCCATCTGTGGCTGTCTCCAATACCAACAATATCGATATATGCTGTTCCTGCGTTGGTATTATTCCGGTAATAAACGGAGTAATCTTCTTTTTCTTTTAATGTTTCTCCGTCAATTTGTACCGTAACCGCCGGCTTGACCTCCTGTCCGGTATAAGTATAGGTATCATTTCCGGTTGCAGTTGCACCATTTGCATCTGCCCCTAATGTAATGCTTCCATTGCTTGGAAATGCATCTGCCGCCTCTGCCGGTATTGCCGGAAGAACGCCTGCAATCATACAAATACTTAAAACTAATACCAGTATTCTTTTTCCAACATCCTTGTACTTACGCATAGAACCTCTCCTTGTTACTTGTTGTTTCCTCATTTATTTTCTACGTTATCTTTACTATATTCTTTTTACTTTTCAGATTCAAGAGTAACCCCTTTTTTTCTAAAAAAGCACAGAATAAGACACTTCTAATCCTTTTATCGACCGGAAGTTACTTTTTCTTTATATTTTTCCACAGATTTTTCCAGAAAAATTTACACTTGACATTTTATACCACCACTGTTACCATTACAAACTGAAAACAAAATATCACTTTGCTAGGGGCGCCTTTGGCTGAGAAACGCATCTGCGTTGACCCTTATTACTTGAACCGGATAATACCGGCGTAAGGAAGCACGTATTTCGACCTCCTGGCAGAGCAACATCTTTAAGGAGGATTTTTTTATGTCATTTTTTGCAACATACGATGGCTCATCTTACCAGCTTACTACTGCAGGTTTTACAGCCCTCGTTATCATCATGATTGCTATTCTTCTGATTGGCTGCGCTATCTTCGGTGGAAAGAAGAAATTCAGTGCAAAGCAGCTTGCATTTTCAGCTATGGCAATTGCCCTTGCCATGGTAACTTCCATGATTAAGCTTTTCGATATGCCAATGGGCGGTTCCGTTACTTTACTGAGTATGTTATTCATCGTTCTGATTGGCTACTGGTACGGTCTGGGTGCCGGTCTGACCGCAGCTTTCGCTTACGGAATCCTGCAGTTAGTCGTTGACCCTTACATCATCAGTGTTCCACAGATGTTAGTTGACTACCTCTTCGCCTTTGGTGCATTGGGACTTGCCGGACTCTTCAGCAAATCCAAACACGGACTTATCAAAGGTTATATCGTTGGTGTATTAGGCAGATACTTCTTCGCATTCCTTTCCGGTTGGATTTTCTTCGGCATGTATGCTCCGGAAGAATTCCCGAATGCAGTGGTATACTCCCTTGCTTACAACGGTGCATACCTCGGTGCAGAAGCACTTATTACATTAATCATTATCTGTCTGCCACCTGTCCAGAAGGCATTAAATTCTGTTAAGGATATGGCAAATTCATAATTTAAGTTCCGAAATCTACAAAAAGAGCGTCTCTTCTAATCAGAAGGGACGCTCCTTTTTGTTGCATTTCTGTATTTCCGTATTTCTGCATCTTTACATTTCTGCATTTTCTTATTTGCTAGCAATTACATCTGAATCCAGCCGAATGCATTTGCAATAGAGCTGATTAAAATAATTGCTGCAAAGATCGGGCAGAGATATTTTATCATCACTGCAAATATTTTCTTTCTGCGGAATGGACTGCCGCCACGGGTTACTTCTTCTTCAATCCGCTGTACTCCCACTACTCTTGACACCAGGAGGCAGGTTGCAATAGCTGCAATCGGCATCATCACGGAGTTCGTCAGGAAATCAAAGAAATCAAGAATCTGCATTCCGATAATCTTTACATTTGCCAGTGGTCCATAGCCCAGCGTGGAAAGACTTCCCAAGAGCAGCATCACAACACCGACAATCACTGTCGCTTTCCGTCTTCCCCAGCCCAGCTCATCTTCAAAGGTTGATACTGCGCTTTCCGTTAATGCAATAGAACTTGTCATTGCCGCAAACAGCACCAGTACGAAGAATAATATTCCGACTCCTGTTCCAAGTCCCATGCTGTCAAATACTTTTGGAATTGTAATAAACATCAGTGCCGGGCCTGCCTGCAGAGTTTCCGGGTCGCCGCCGGAAAATGCGAAAACCGCCGGAATAATCATAAGTCCTGCCATTATTGCAATGGCGGTATCAAAGATTTCCACATTTTTTGTAGATTCCTCTATAGAAACTTCCTTTTTCATATAAGAACCAAAGGTAATGAGAATTCCCATTGCGATGGACAGGGAATAAAACATCTGCCCCATAGCCGTCACTACTGTCATCCAGGAAAAATTCTCAAGGTTTGGCACCAGAAAATATTTCACGCCTTTTAAAGCTCCCGGTCTGCTTACGGAATAAACCGTTATTAATATAGAAAGAACCACTAACACCGGCATCATAAATTTAGATACCCGCTCAATCCCATTCCGGACACCGGCAAAGATGATTCCCAGCGTAAATACTGCAAAAAAGGCAAAGCAGATTTCTGTGGAAAGCCCACTGGAAATGAAATCTGAAAAATATCCATCGGATGCCAATTTACTGCCATTTCCCCGGATATATTCCACCAGATATTTAATTACCCAGCCGCCAATTACCGAATAATATGGCACAATTAAAACCGGAATAATCGCATTTATCCAGCCGCCCATGGAAAGCCAGCAGGATTTTCCAAAAGTATGATATGCTCCCACCGGGCTCTTCTTCGTCATTCTTCCGATAGAAGTCTCCGCCATAATCATTGTATATCCAAAAGTCAATGCAAGTATAATATAAATCAGCAGAAAGATTCCTCCCCCATACTTTGCCGCAAGATATGGGAATCTCCATATGTTTCCCAGTCCCACAGAAGCGCCTGCTGCTGATAATACAAACCCTATCTTCCCCGAAAATGTACTTCTTTTCTCATTCTGTGCCTTCATTTTGTTTTTCTTCTCCTAAACTCATAATTTCCATGACGCAAAGTTATAGAAATCATAACACAGTCTCATAGTTCCTGCAATATTCTTTCTTTTTTATCGTGTAGTCTCTTACTTTTTCATCTGTTTTCGCAGTGTATTTCATTATTTCTTCTTTGTTTTCACTCAATTTGCAACCAATTTACAAAGTTTTCACATTTTTATTAGCACTCACCTCTTGACAGTGCTAATAATTGGTGCTATAACGTAGTCAGAACAAAGGAGAGGAACAAAAAGAGGTTCCTAAAACATCCCGGTTCCAAAGAAACAAGGTAAACAAGCATAGATAGATTTAGTAAAAAGGAGAGATGACTTATGTTGATGCCTAGTATTTTTGGAGAGAATTTATTTGATGACTTCTTTGAGGATTTTCCATGGATGGACGATAACATGGATATGAAAAAAACTGAGAAAAAACTTTACGGTCGTAGAGCCGCACGTCTGATGAAGACAGATATTAAGGAACAGGACAATGGTTACGAACTGGTTATTGATTTACCTGGATTTAAGAAAGACGAAGTAAGTGCTTCCTTAGAAAATGGTTATCTGACCATCAGTGCCGCCAAAGGCTTAGATGAGGATGACAAAGACAAGAAATCCGGCAAGTACATCCGTAAGGAACGTTATTCCGGAGCTTGCAGCCGAAGCTTTTATGTAGGCGATGCCGTTACCGAAGAGGATATCAAGGGTGAATTTAAACATGGTATCTTAAAACTCTTCGTTCCGAAGAAAGAAGCAAAACCTGCTGTAGAAGACCACAAGTACATTGCCATTGAAGGATAACAAAATTTTATTATAGTATCTGATTCAGATTAAGAAAGGAAGCATGTTATTATGTCAGATAAAAATCCAAAACATCCATTAAAGAAGAAAAAAGTAAAGGCAAAAATTAATGTAGCCGATCACGAGGCTGTCGAAGAAGCCAGAGAGGCACACAGAAACAAGAAACATTATTACTAATTACAATAGACTATTTCAGGAGGAATGACTTATGTTAGTACCAAGTATTTTTTCAAACAACTTTGTAGATGATATATTCGATGATGTATTTCCATTCGGAGCTTATAATGCTCCTGCCGCAGACAACCGTGCTGCCATGAACACTGATGTCAAGGAATTTGATGACAGATATGAACTGGAGTTTGAACTTCCAGGCTTCAAGAAAGAAGATATTCAGGCTGAGCTGAAAGATGGATACCTTATCGTCAATGCCAAACATCAGGACAACAAGGATGAAAAGGGCAAGGATGGTAAATATATCCGTAAAGAACGTTATTATGGCTCTTACCAGCGTAGCTTCTATGTTGGAGATGGCGTTACTCAGGATGACATCAAAGGCGGCTTTGAAAATGGTATCCTGACTCTGACCGTTCCGAAGAAAGAAGCAAAACCTGCTGTGGAAGAAAAGAAATACATTTCCATTGAGGGATAATACCAAGATATTTAAAAGAGGCGGTGTGAATATTCACACCGCCTCTCCTTTTCCATTCCGGCATTATTTTATCGTAGATGCCCGCTGTCTGATACTCTTATTAAAATTAATCACATTGTGATTATACTCTTCATCCATCAACTCAGAATGAATCATAAAATCTGCAGTTGCCTTATTATTCGCAATCGGGATGTCATATACCTGTGCAATACGAAGCAGTGCTTTTACATCCGGGTCATGAGGTGCTGCGGTAAGCGGATCTGAAAAGAAAATCACAAAATCTACTTTCCCTTCTACTATCTTAGCACCAATCTGCTGGTCTCCACCCAACGGACCACTGTTATAGCCTTTTACCGGCAGTCCCGTCTGGTCTGTAATCATTTTTGCCGTTGTTCCGGTTCCACAAAGGAAATGCTTCTTTAAAGTTTCTGCATTGTCTTTGCACCACTGGATCAGTTCTGCTTTCTTTCCATCATGGGCAATCAGTGCAATATTTTTCTGTTTTCCGATTGTCAATGTAAGAAAATCTGGTTCCATACTCATATTGTGTCTTCTCCTTTATTGTATTATTTTCCAACCTTTTTAGGATATCATGAGCAGAATCAGCTCATGATAAACATTTACCGCTCGTCAAATGCATAAATGCATTCTTCTCGCTTACGCTCATTATAACATGACAGGATGATTCCAGACAATGTTTGGGTAGAAATTACCTCATATAAAAAAACGAGTACACTTAACAGTGTACTCGTTTTTTTTCGTCGATGCGACAGGATTTGAACCTGCGACCTCTGCGTCCCGAACGCAGCGCTCTACCAAGCTGAGCCACGCATCGTTATTTTATTCTTTCACACGCTCAACTATATTAGCATATATCACATTTTTTGTCCAGTAATATTTTTATTTTCTTTTCTACTTAATCGTTTTATGTTATACTTAAGTCAATCATAAGAACGGCTTTTACAATGCCGAAGCAACTTTTTTTACCAGAGAAAGGCACATTATGGAGAACAACCAGAGACCAACAATTGCAATTATGTTAGGTGACACCCAGTCCAGCTACTCAGAAGACTTACTTCGGGGCTTCTATACCTGTGCCAGAGAAGAAGATATCAATATTATTTTTCTGATGGGACCTCAGATGCCACAATATTGTAAAGATATTTTATCCTGCAGTTTTGATGGGGACTATAATTATCAATTTGATACTATTTATGATTATGTGCATTTTACCAAACCGGATGCACTGATTATTACCTATGGTTCCCTTTCTATTTTTAAAAGCAACCAGGTAAAGACGGAATTTCTTTCCCATTATAAAGATATTCCATTTCTGATGTTAGAGGACACTCCGGATGATCCGGATATTCCATTTCTGATTGCAGATAACTATAATGGTATGCGACAGTGTATCGAACATCTTGTGAATGTCCATGGTTATCGCAAGATTGCTTTCATAGCAGGACCCGCCAACAACAAGGACTCCAACGAACGGCTGAAAGCCTACCGTGATGTTATGGCTGAACATCAGCTTCCGGTTACGGATGACATGGTCGTCTATGGCAACTACTCAGAGCTCGTCACCGAGCAGGTGGAATATATCTTAGACCACAACCCGGGATTAGAGGCAATTGCTTTTGCAAATGATAATATGGCAAAGGCAGGATACCGTGTCTGTGCTGCAAGAGACCTTTTGGTGGGACATGACATTGCCATTACCGGTTTTGACGACATTGACCATGCCAAAACCATGGAACCACCACTGACCAGTGTTTCCCACAGCAGCTTCCAGTTCAGCTACCAGGCATTACAGAATGCGCTTATGCTCTGTCAGGGAAAGAAGCCACAGTCCTGCCGGATGTCCGCTATCTTTCACCAGAGATATTCCTGTGGCTGCCAGCCACACACCGGCTTTACCACACTGCGTCATATCAGTATGGAGCAGCTGCACGATTTTATGCGCCAGCAGGTCGATGCTATGGCAGAGGAATTATTTTCTTCTATTCCATATGAAAAAGACCGCAGCTACTATACGGAACTTTTGCATGCATATTTCCAATATATATATGAAGGAATTTTTCTGAAAAAAGGTGCCGGTTTCTCCAACGAGTCTATGATTCGTTATTTAAAGAAACTGACTTCCTATACCCATATTTCCGGCGGAATGCTTTTAGAGCAGCTTACTTCCCTGCTTCGCACACTGATCAGCTCCTCTGAAGAAGAACTGCTGCAGACACAGCTTTCCAGCATTTTATCCTTTACCCAGCAATATGTTCATTCTGCAGATGTCTTCCGGCTGGAAAAGGAAATCATGGATTCCAACCGGAAAGCCTGGTTTGTGCCATCCTTTACAAGAGATTTAATTAACTCCGGTGCCAATTTCAAAGAAACGATTACACATATCATGGAGCGGCTGCATCTGATGAATGTCAAAAGTTCCTTCTTTTTCTTCTTTGATAAACCGGTCATTCATCAGGAAAATGAACTTGCACAATACCCGGATGAAATCTATCTGGCAGCATATTTCCATGACGAAAAATCTGTCTATTATGAACCGGGCAAACGTCCAAAGGTAACGACTGACAATGGATTTTCCAGTTTTCTTCCAAAGGAACACACCCACTGCTATACATCATTTATCCTCTTTTCCGGGGATGAGCAGTTCGGTCTGCTGCTTTGCGAAGTGGAGCAGAAAGATATTTCCTTTATGCAGATTTGCAGTCTGCAGATTGGTGCGCTCCTGCATTTCATCCAGTTAAATGCCAGCGA
Organism: uncultured Lachnospiraceae bacterium; assembly: GCA_900315735.1. GTDB lineage: Bacteria > Bacillota > Clostridia > Lachnospirales > Lachnospiraceae > Roseburia_C. Next base: position 93,401 of record ONAD01000008.1, read on the forward strand.
ACGCCAGATTCAGAAAGAATTGCAGGATTCCATGAAAGTCATTCAGGAGCAGAACAGCATCCTAAGCTATATCTCCGAATACGACGATTTAAGCCAGCTTTTGAACCGCCGTGGATTTATGGAACGGGCATCCCATGCGATTGAATCCAATTCCGGCAAAAAAGCTTATCTTCTTTTTGGTGACTTAGACCACTTAAAGGAAATCAATGACTGCTTCTCCCATCTTGCTGGGGATTTTGCATTACGCACAGTATCCGAGCGGCTGCGTAAATGCCTGCCAAAGGATGCCATTACCGCAAGACTGGGCGGTGACGAATTTGTTTCCTTTATTTTAACCGATATGCCGGATTTCAAAGAGCAGCTTCTGCAAAGTCTTAAAAAGGAAAGTGATGCCTTTAACGCCACCTGTGATAAGCCATTTTATGTGGAAATTTCTGTTGGTATCTACGAATTCTACTGCAACCCGCAGATGGATTTAACAGATATATTAAAGCATTCCGACGCAATACTCTATGAAGAGAAAGCAAAACGGCGTGCAAGTATCAAGAAGTAGTCTGTGATTTACTCACCAAATCAGCATATAAAATGCCGGATGGATTTACCATCCGGCATTCTTGATTCTCTCTTTTATTCATCCATTCCCCATTTGTCTTTCATGTATTCTTTACCAAATCCGGAACCAATATTTTCATTGATTCTCCGGCCAAAGCATGCATAAAATCCAATCATTGCGGCGAATATCAGAATTCCAATAAATATAACCATAGTAAGTCCCCCTCCCTATGTCTCCTTATCTTTTCCAAAGTATAGCACAAGTATGCGGAGATGTCACTTATCTTTTTATGGAACGGTACTATTTATAGAAATATCTTTTGCTTTTACAAAACAGGCAGAAGTTTTCCCTCACAGGAAGAAAGAATTATCTTTCTTTCCTGAAGCTGCGGAACTTCCTTTGATGTAAATGTTACGCTGTCCGCACCAGCATTTAAAAATACCAGGACTTTATCTTCCCCAAAACTACGTGAAAATACATATACTTCTGTAATATCATTGCAGTAAATTGTCCGGTAATTGCCCTTGCGCAATGCCACATGCTCTTTTCGAAGTGCAATCCAGCAGCTGAACTTCTCTGCCAGATTTTCATGGAAACTGCTATCTTCCTTCTGCTCCGATGTTGCCTGCTGCACAGCTGCTTCCTGCTGCTCCGGTGTTGCCTGCTGCTCCACTACTGCCTGCCAGTCCATGGCTGCCCGGTACTCCGGCTCTTTCATGCCCTCGATATACACTTCATCTCCGTAGAATACCGATGGCACGCCCACTCCCATAAAGAGATAGAAAAATGCCAGCTCCATTCGCTTTCTATTTCCATTGCAATAGCTTAAAAATCTCGGAATATCATGGGAATCCAGAAAATTCATCTGAGCCAGGCTCACCTGCCACGGATAGCGGTAAATCATCTGCTGCATCTGGGCATCAAATTCACTGACCGAAAGTTCTCCCTTTCCAAAAAAGTCCCGGCACAGATAAGAAAAAGTATAATTCATCGTAGAATCAAACTGGTCTCCCTGAAGCCAGATACCTGCCTCTTCCCAGATTTCACCAATCAGAAACAGGTCCGCTTTTACCGTTCTCACCGCATGGCGGAAGGCCCTCCAGAATTCATGATTGATTTCATTTGCCACATCCAGACGCCAGCCGTCAATATCCGCTTCCCGAATCCAGTAAGTTCCCACATTGCAAAGGTACTCCACCACTTCAGGATTTCCGGTATTAAGCTTTGGCATTTCCTTCACATAGGCAAATGCTTCATAATCCGGCGGATCAACGTACTGTATCGTTTCCGGCAGATGATAAAACCAGTCATAATATCTTGATGCTTTTCCCTTCTGCCGCACATCCCGAAATGCAAAGAAATCTGCTCCACAGTGATTAAATACGCCATCTAAAATGACCCGGATTCCTCTCTTGTGGCACTGCTGCACCAGTTCCTTTAAATCCGCTTTATTTCCAAAACAGGGGTCGATTTCAAAATAGTCAATGGTGTCATATTTATGATAAGACGCCGCTTCAAAAATCGGATTCAGATAAATGCAGTTAATTCCAAGCTTTGTTATATAGTCAAGATTTTCACAAATTCCTTTCAGTGTACCACCCAGATGGTTCTTACAAATCCGGTCCGGTAAATTTTTTCCATTGCTATCGCATTTTCCATCCGGCAAAAGCATATGTTCTGTCGCTTTTTTCTTCAGCTCCCGTCTGCCATTTGCAAAGCTGTCCGGGAAAATATGATACATAACAATATCTTCTGCCCACTCCGGGATATCTAAAATATCCTCTCTTCGAATATATGGAAACTGGAAATATTCTGCCCTGCCACAGGACAGTTTCTCTGTAAATCCTCTTCCATAATAATAAAGGCTTTCTACATCGTCCTCTAACCGGAAATAATAGCACACCCTGGTATAAGGTGACATAATCTTAACTTCATAATAATCATAAAGCATATCGGACGCCACATGCTCCATTTCACTTTGTTTCACCGGAAGCGGCTCTTCCATTGCCACACGGTCTCCCCAAAGCAGCAGACACCGTTTCAAATCGCCCTTTTTACAGCGGAGTCTTATTACCAGCCGGTCTTCTTTTTCTGCAAAGGCAAATTGTGACAGTGGAATATGCAATATTGCTTCTTTTTCCATTTTATTTCTATCCTTTCACACCACCTGCAGTAAGACCGGATACCATATACTTTTGTATGCAGAAGAAAATAATCAGCACCGGAACTGATACCAGGATAGCGGCTGCGGAGAACATTCCCCAGCTCCTGGTGTAATCGTTGGACTGTAACTGATATAATCCACCTGCCAGTGTATAACTGTTTTCATTCAGCAGAAATGTTGTGGAAAACAGATATTCATTCCATACAAAAATAAGTACCATCACAGAAGTTACAATGATTGCCGGGCGAGCCAGCGGCATTACTACCTTCCACAGCAACTGGAAATCCGATGCACCATCAATTTTCGATGCTTCTTCGATTTCTACCGGAATGGTATCAAAATACCCCTTCATATTCCAGATAGAGAAAATGCACATGCTTCCCGCATAAATAATCACCAGCCCCAGTTTCGTATCCAGCATATTCAGCTGTTTTAAAAGCCGGAATAATGCAAACATGGACAGAATCTGTGGGAATGCATTTAAGAGAAGCAGTAATTTTAAAATGCCATTTCTTCCCTTAAAACGGTATCTCGAAAATGCATAAGATGACACCATGGCAAATCCGATAGCAATGACCATTGTGAAAAAGCTTAATACAGCCGAATTATAAAACCACCGTAAAAATGGCTTCTGTATCAGTATATTTTTATAATTATCCAGTGTAAATTCCTTTGGAAATAAAGATAATCCCGAGGACAATGCTCCTCCTCCCTTTTCAAAGGAAAGATTCAACGCATATAAAATCGGCACCAGTGCCAGCAGACACAATATAATATAAAAAATATGTAATCCGCTAAGCTGTAAAATCTGTTTTCTCTTTTTCTTAGTCATAATTTTTCTCCTTTACCCCTCGATTGGTAAACAGTGAAAATACCATGATGAGGAAAAAGATAATAATGGATACCGCTGAGGACAGTCCATAGTTATTTGAAACGAATGCATTCTGCTGTGCATAGGTAATTACGGTCTGCAAGGTTGCCCCGGAATATGCTCCCTTCTGCATCGTAAGAAGATATACGATATCAAACTGCTTAAATGTGGTAAATGTTGTCATAATAACCGCCGGTGCAATAATTCCTTTCATTGCTGGAACGGTAATATGGATGTTCTTTGACCAGAAACCTGCTCCATCCAGTTCCGCGCTTTCATAGTAGCTGCGGTCAATGCTGGACAGTGCACCATCTATCATCATAATCATAAACGGCAATGCCATCCACAGGTTTAAAGTCATGCAGGAGAGAAATGCCGGCACATTGGTGGAAAGGAAATTTACCTTTCCAAAACCAAGTGCCACCAGAACCTTATTCAGGAGACCAAACTCTGTGTTATAAATGCCTACTCTCCACAAAAGGATGGACACATATGCAGGCATCGCCCACGGGAACATCAAAAGGGTCTTGTATACACGTTTTCCCTTTAAATCTTCTCTTTGAAATCCCAGTGCAATAAAATATGCCACAACTACCTGTATCACCATATTTAATGCGGTCCAAAGTAAGGTTGTAAACAGCGCTCCAAGGAAACCGGAGTCTGCCTTTAATAATGCCCTGCTATAGTTGGATAGTCCGATAAATTCATAATTTGACCAGTGAAACAGATTCATATTGGTCAGTGAAATATAGCCCGTGTAAATAATCGGGAATACAATAACCATTCCAATCAATATCAGTGCCGGCATACTGTAAAGCCATGGTGTTAATTTCCGTTTGTTCTTCATATATACACTTCTCTTCCTATTTTTCCTCTTTTATTGCTTCTAAATAAACTCCTGCTTACTGCATATCCGCAATGGCATCCAATGCCTCCTGCTGATAAGTCTCTGCTGCAGTGTCAATATCTTCCCCGGATTTGTTGACTGCTGCCAAAAATTCTTCTGTCGGTCCCCACATAACACTCATCTGTGGAATGTTTGGCATAGGCTGTGCTGTCTCTGCTGTTGCCTTCATTGCCATAATCATCTCATTTGCAGCAACATCTGCATCATCATATGCTTTGCTGTTTGCCGGTGCACAGTTTGATTTATTTGCCAGTGCGATACCTACTTCCGGACTTGCAATTGCCTCTAATACTTTTGCAATTGCTTCTTTCTTATTCTCTGCTGCGTATTTTAAGACTCCAATACTCTGTACACCGGAATATGGTGCCAGTCCGTTTCCATTTGGAAGTTTGAAATCTGCTAAGGATTTAATACCAAGGTCAATGCCTGCTGCCTTGATTCCGGATACCAGCCATGGTCCACCGATGATTGCTGCTGCCTGGCCTTCATTGAATAATGCAGTTACTGTGTTGTAATCTCCATCTGCCTCCAATGCTGCAAATTTCTGATTATATGCGATAGTATCCTTGGTTTCCTGTGTATTTAATCCAGGATTTGCATCTTTATCAATAATATATCCGCCAAAACCATTGATAACCGGTGCCACATTGTATGCGGTAGAATGCTGATTTACCAGTGCATAAGTTCCTGCGTCCACATCGGTATGTGCTACCATGTAATCATACAATTCATCGGTGGTTTCCGGTACATCAGCTTCCCATTTTGCCTTATTATACATAAAGAGCAATGTCTCATAATAAACCGGCATCAGGTACTGGGTATCCTTGTAATTACCTGCTTCTACAGTCATCGGCAGTAAATCTGCCATTACATCCTCACTGATAACATCAGTAATCGGCGCTAAAATTCCCATTTCTGCAAATGTTCCCAGTGAATTATGTGCATAAAGATACATATCCGGTCCATTGGATTCATCATTTCCATATAACTGAAGCTGGTCGGTAAGACCACTCTTCTTTTCAAAAGTAACCTTGATATTATCCTCTGCCAGTTTCTCATTGGCACAATCCGCAATGGTCTGCATGATATTTTCATCCCCGTCATGCCAGATTTTTACTTCCGTCATTTCACCCTCTGCGTCATTTCCAAGTACTTCTGTGGTCTTTCCTTCTTCTTTTCCTGTATCATTTCCGCAACCGGATAATACGCCGATTGTCATTGCGGTACAGAGTAAAAGACTTAACATTCTTTTCTTCATAAAAATACCTCCATTTACCGGTTTCTTTAGGAAACCGTTTTCTTTATTTTTCTATTTTCCCATGCAATTGGTTCCTCTTGCTAAGTCTATATTTATCATGTTTTTCCCTTGTTTACAATGTTTATTTGTAAAAAACAATTGACTTTGTTAGGAAACCGCTATACTATATTTGTAAATTTATACAATTTTTCAGGAGGTATTTTATGTCTGTTACCATCAATGATGTTGCTAATGAAGCCGGTGTTTCCAAATCCACTGTTTCTAAAGTCTTAAATCACTGGACCACCATATCTCCAGCCACCGTGGAAAAGGTGCATGCAGCAATTGAAAAGCTTCATTATACCCCTAACTCCAGAGCTGTAAGCTTTGCCAAAGGAGCTACTTCCAATATTGTCTATCTTACCAATCTGGAGAAAGATACTGCTTATCAGAATCCGCATATGTTTGACATTATGTGCGGCGTACATCACACCTTATCCGAAAATAACTATTCCCTGACGCTTGTCAATACTTCTGAAGAACACTATCCCGGAGAAAAAGTCAGCGAAGTTATCACAAGCCGTTCCTCCGATGGTCTTATTATCCACGGCTCTGCCATTAATAAGGAAATTGCAAATCTTATTCTGGATGCAGGCTTTCCACACATTATCATTGGGCATCCTGGCTTTGAAAGCCGCTTATGCTGGGTAGATACCAACCACGCCCTTGCCGGTGAATACGCTGCTGCACACATGATAGACTGTGGTTATACAGATGTTGCCTTTATCGGAGAACGTAAAACCGATTATATTTCTGCCCAGCGCCAAAAGGGATTTATGGCAGGCATGTTAGACCGGGGCTGTCACATTCCGGCTGCCCGCATCGGAAATACTGATTCCAGCCGCCAGCATGCTTATTCGGTTACTTCTGATATGTTAACACAGTCCGTACCACCCCGTGCTATTGTCTGTGAAAACAACACTCTCGCATTAGGTGTCATCCAGGCAGTCAAAGACCGGCAGCTTTCCATCCCGGATGACATTGCCATACTTACCTTTGATGTCTATCCTTATTCCAGTATCATCGACCCACAGCTTACCATTGTAGATATCAATGTCTATGATATGGGTGTGCAGGCAGGCTCCATGATGATCCGCAAGCTTCAGAATCCGGAGCTTCTCATCCAAAGCTATACAACACTTCCTGTTATCATCCAGGGAGAAAGCACCCGGCCACTGGCATAAAGAAAGCCCCTGTCAATCTGACAGGGGCTTGTTCCCACTTGCGCTCATTATACGATAATATTGATAAGTCAATCAGCTTATCATTAACATTCGTCGCTCACTACTTCATTTTCATAATGATATCTCTTGCAACAGCTTCGTCCACCGGTGTGGCAAATACGCCTTCCTCAAACTCTACAATTCCACCGATTCCTTTTTCTACTACGAAACGAAGCTTTCCATCCCGGACTTTCTTGTCTGTATACAATTTCTTAACTAGTGCTTCCCGGTCAATGTATTCCGGAATCTCTACAGGCAGCTTAGCTTTCTCCAGCAAATTCTTTACTGCTGTTTTTTCTTCTTCTGTCATGTAACCAAGACGGTGTGCCAGTTCTGTCATAGCTATCATTCCAATAGAAAGTGCTTCTCCATGAAGCAGTCTGTAGTCGCTGACAGTCTCAATGGCACGTCCTACCGTATGGCCAAGATTCAAGATTTCTCTTAAGCCCTGCTCTTTTTCATCCTTCATTACCACGGCATATTTAATCTGGCAGTTCTTCTTTGCGATGTATTCACAGGCTTCTTTATCTCCTGTGAAAATTTCTTCCATATGCTTTTCCAGAAATTCAAACATTTCCTTATCTGCCATGCAGGCATGCTTGATTGTCTCTGCCATTCCACTGGATAACTGGCGCTGTGGCAGTGTTTTCCATGCTGCAATGTCAAGATATACTTTCTCCGGCTGGTTAAAAAGTCCAATCAGATTCGTTGCCAGTGGTGTGTCCACTGCGGTTTTTCCGCCAACAGATGCATCTGCTGCAGCTAAAAGTGTGGTGGCATAATTAATAAATGGCACGCCTCTGCCATAGGTTCCTGCCAGAAATCCAGACAAATCAGTTACCACACCACCACCAACAGCGATGATGCAGCAGTCTCTCCGAAATCCCGCCTCTAGCATGGCGTCCTCTACTTCTTCCTTCGTCTTTCTGGTCTTGCTGGTCTCTCCCGCCGCAAAGACAAATTCCTTTGCCTGATATCCGGCTTCCTGCAGCAACTCCACAATGTGGTCTGCGTAAAGTTCCTTTACGGTACTGTCTGTAATTACCGCAAACTTCTTGATTTTTCCAACTAGACCGTTTTTTAAATCCTCAATTAACCGGTTCTCAAGCTGATAGCCAATCTCGATTTCATAACTGTCATCGACTACCTTCTTTAATTCTACCTGAAATACACTCATGTTCTTCTCCGTTCTATCCTGTGTCTTTTAAATCTGTGCTTATCACGGATTTTTATTTCGTTTATTATACTATTTTGCCTTTTTCTCTGCAACCATAGGAACCCTAATCGAAAGAAATTCCCTGTTTTTATGCCAGATGCGCCTCTATGTATGCAATATACGGTTTCTTATTTACCTTATCCTGATTTGCCACATACCAGTCATAAGCCTCTTTTAATCCATCCGCCAGTGGTTTTGTCTCTTTCATTAACGCAAGCTGCTTCGTAACATCCAGTGCATATTCATAATTATAAAAGCTGAAATAATTACGCTGCTCTTCTTCTGCTGTAATTTCCACAAACTCTGCCTGCTTTCCTGCCGCCTGATAGCACAATGTCACCCATTCACGAATGGATATGCTTTCTTTATTTCCAACATTAAAAATATGCTGCTCCGGATGTCTTTCCACCAGAATATCTATAAATCTGCACAAATCTTCCACATGGAAAAATTGCAGCTTCATGCCGCCCTCCTGTGGCAGATAAAATTTCCTGTTTTCCAATGCGCAGTCAAATACAAAGGCTTCCCGGTATACATTATTCATTGGGCCATATAAATAAGGCGGTCTAAGGATGTATGCCTTCGGATTCTTCTGCATCAACGCTGCCTCAGCCGCTATTTTATTCGTTCCATAGGCACCCCAGTGCACATTTTCTGCAAGCTGTGTTTCTTCCGTAAATGGTGCCGGTGCATATTCCGGATATACGGCACTTGAACTTATAAGGACATAATCTTCATAGCTTTCCAATGCATTCATCAAATTCTCCACATCTTCCCCGGTATATGCCGCATCAACCACCAGGTCAAAATGCAGTCCCTGCAAAGAATCACCAATTGCATGCCGGTCTGCCTGAATCAGCTTTACACCCGCTGACTGCGGTCGGGTGTTTCGATTTAATACATAGACTTCATCGCCTTTTGCTACATAATACTCTGCAATAAACCGACTTACAAATACAGTGCCACCAGTTACCAGAATTTTTCTCATGCTTATCCTCCTTGTGCATGGGTTTCTATGAAATTTTTATTATTCCCGCTCTAATGTTAAAACCATACATTCTTTGGATTCGGTAAATCCGCAGGCATGATACAAAGCTCTTCCACTCTCTGTCGTATCCAGGCTCAGTTCTGTCACCCCACGCAATTTCGCTTCATTTATCAGAAGCTCCATCATATGGTGGGCAATCCCCTGTCCACGATAGTCCTTCTTCGTATATACATTCATAATATGTCCGCGTTTTCCAGTAGGATGGGCAAATGTCGGCATGACCTCAATATAGCTGACTGACGCACAGCCAACTACTTTTCTTCCATCCATTGCCAGAATTGTTGTCTGGTTGCCATCTTCAAAATACAATCTGCTGCTGTCTACCAGATTGTCCGGAAATGTATAATCCTCCGGCAAATCATTTACTTCACGCAGCATCTCCAGCCGTGTACTCATCAGATTTTCCATGTCTCTTCGTGACGCATTCATATATGTTATCATAATCATTCCTCCAGGTCGCAATATTTCTGTCTTCTTCGTACAGCAGTATCATATCACAGAACGAAGGAAATAATACTTAATTTTTTATGATTTCTCTTTTCTTTTATTCTTCCTTATCACCGATTGCATGAACAACGCAGGCAAATCCCGCAATCATGGAAAATAAAACAGCTCCTCCCATTGAACTATCCAAAAAAGCCCAATAAAGTAACCTGCAATTCCAGCAAGTACCATAATGCAAACTGCATCCATTGCTTTAAATTTTCTCATAAAAACACCTCCATTTTTTGCTTTTCTTCTTGTTTTTAATTTCTATTTCCCTACAACAATTCACATATCATATTATACTTATTATTGTTTCGCATGTATATAGCTTAGATTGGGCTTTCTTTTATAAATTACTTTTTGACTTTCCTCTTTGATCTTATTTTTGAAGACGAAACGAAGATGAAGGGGTTTAAAAATGCCCTTGAAGATGGGGTGAAGATGAATATTTCAGCTTACTTGGCACTACTTCCAACTACTAACAAAAATAGCGGAAACGCTGTAGTTATCAGCATTTCCGCTATTTTCAACTAATGAGACATCGGGGATTCGAACCCCGGACAACTTGATTAAAAGTCAAGTGCTCTACCAACTGAGCTAATATCCCATTTCTCAGGTTTTCTGAGAATGCCCAGTTCCGGAATCGAACCAGAGACACGAGGATTTTCAGTCCTCTGCTCTACCAACTGAGCTAACTGGGCAAGAGTTGCGGGAACAGGATTTGAACCTGTGACCTTCGGGTTATGAGCCCGACGAGCTTCCAGACTGCTCCATCCCGCGTTATTCAATTATCTTCTAAAAAGAAGAATGGGCAGAGGTGGATTCGAACCACCGAAGCAATTTGCAGCAGATTTACAGTCTGTCCCCTTTGGCCACTCGGGAATCTGCCCATTTCTATACAATATGAAATTGTATAAAGCCGATGATCGGACTCGAACCGATAACCTGCTGATTACAAATCAGCTGCTCTGCCAATTGAGCCACATCGGCAAATCTTGTAACTTACTTATAACTACAAGAAAAGTGGGACCTACAGGGCTCGAACCTGTGACCCTCTGCTTGTAAGGCAGATGCTCTCCCAGCTGAGCTAAGATCCCATTTGAAACGACCCAAGCGGGACTCGAACCCGCGACCTCCGCCGTGACAGGGCGGCGCTCTAACCAACTGAGCCATTGGGCCTTAAAGGTACATACCTTCAAAACTTCATACAGATTGTTTCCGAGTTGCTTTGGTCAAGCCCTCGACCGATTAGTAACAGTCAGCTCCACACGTTACCGTGCTTCCACCTCTGCCCTATCTACCTGATACTCTTTC
>ONAD01000031.1 GCA_900315735.1 uncultured Lachnospiraceae bacterium
CGCTTATGATTTGCCTGACAGCGAATTCGATACTCATATAAGAACAACACTTACCAGACGCCATACGAAAGAAACACTGGGGAATCCTAACACCTATACTATACTTCAGCCTTCTACCGATTTTGATTTTCTTGATGAAAACTGTATGTATTACGATATTGAATTCCGGATTGTACGTATTCGCCTTGATAATGGAACCTATATCTGTATTGCCACCAATCTTTCAGAAGAAGAATTTCCTCTGGAAGAAATCAAAAAACTTTACCGGATGCGCTGGAGCGAGGAAACAAGCTTCCGTGAACTCAAATACACCATCGGTCTGATCAACTGGCACAGCAGCAAGTATGATGGAATTCTTCAGGAAATCAATGCCCGTATGATTTTGTATAATTTCTGTGAATTAGTAACTTCTCACGCTGTGGTAAAAACATCTAAAAATACCAAACACGTCTATAAAATTAATTTCGCCACCGCAGTAAACATATGCAGGGCATATCTCAAACACGGCGGTGACGAAACGGAGACCATGCTTCTCATACAAAAGTATCTGACACCTGTCAGGTACAACCGAAAATATCCTATCCACCTCCACCCAAAGAGAAATAGGGATTTCATGTATCGGGTTGCATAAATCTCGTCACCATTATACTGCGTTATGAGGCAGATATGCAATCTGTCTTTTTGTAATGCACAAAAATATTATTTCAACGCATCATACACCTATTTTCTATGCCTTAGTCCACTTAATAAATTCGGCATTTCTTAACTGAACTGTATTTTCAATGCATGACAGCATATGATATACTGTTTTCATCATAAAAAACTTTATCTAAATGACATTGAATCCTATGAGTGATGAAAAGTCTTATGATATAGCGTATGCGTGTGCAGAATGTATTATGCAAAATGCAACATTACAGTCCGGGAGTGTGTCTTATAATGTAGCACGTGACCAGTATATGGCTGATAAAGTTGCGACTATTATGAATCTGGAAGCCTATAAAAGAATAATGATTTCTGGTCATAATGGTCATATTCAGAAGAAATCTTCTAATGCGTCTTATACCTGTATGGGTGAACTTCTTTCAAAAGAATATAAAACAGCGTACTATACGATAGGAACAGATTTTATGGAAGGCGAAGTTGACGTAATTAATGGATCAGGAAATGAAAAACATATACATATAAAATCAGAAAATGCTTTAAAAAAACAACTTCAGAACCTGGACGGAAAGGAAAAGCAATTTGACATTCAGACCTATAAAGAGATTATTGCTTTTTCAGAGGGTCAAAAGCTTGATGAGATCGAAAAAAATCGGGAAAAAGAGAAACGGCCATGCCAGAAAACGCTGATTATCATGGCGTCAGGCGTAGTTACATTGATTATTGCGGTCATGTTTGGATTACTGTTAAAGGGGTAGAATGCAGGTGTTCGATTTTTTACCCAAAGCGTAGCAGAGAGAAAGAGGAAAGGATAAACGTACAATGAAAAAAATTGAGATAAAAACAAAGAGAATGACTCTGCGTCCCATGTCTGACGGAGAGATCGAGGCGCTGATGGAGCGCATTGATTCCGATGAGCTTCGCGCTGCTTATGGTGAAATGCTGGAAGGGAGCAGGCGCGACCCGGAGAATCGGATTTGGTATGCGCCCTGGAAAATGATGCTGAAAGGCAGTCAGGAATACATTGGTGATCTCTGCTTCAAAGGTCCGGTCAGAAACCATTCCGTGGAGATCGGGTATGGCGTTCTGCCGGAGCATGAGCGCAACGGCTATGCGTCGGAAGCACTTCAGGCCATGACACAATGGGCATTTAGCCAGAAAGACATCGTGTTTGTGGAAGCGGAGACTGACCCGGATAACAAAGCTTCCCAGCGAGTTCTTGAAAAGTGCGGTTTTGTGCCGGACGGAACGGGCGCGGAAGGGCCGCGCTTCATGCTGGAAAACCCGCTCACCAATTGGTCTCCGGTCTATATGCTTTTTGGAATGAGCATTGGCATGGCAATCGGTCGGCAGCAGGATCAGATGCTTTTCGGCATGGCAATCGGTATAAGCCTGGGCGTCCTTGTCGGTGAATTGCTCAACATTTCTGAAAAAAAGAAACGTGAAACGCTCCGGCAGCAGCGGAATCCCCGTACATGATCTCCGTCCGGAGTGACCGAACATGGCAAAGAAATGGAAACAATTCAGTGCTGCTATGATGACAGGATATATGGTACTGATCTGTGCCGGATGCGGAACTCTTGAAAAAACGCAGTCTATACGGACACAGCAAGTATGTAAGTAACAATGCCAGCAGAGACTTCTGCGCAGGTGAGTAGAGCCTATCTAGAATATGTATGATACCAATGAGCTGGCAAACAGTGAATTTACGACTTCATTTATTGCTGATGATGTAGAAAAACAGGAGAAGCGGAGCGATAGCTGGGTTCAGATAAATGGAGTTTTTTCCGACTCTTATAACTGCCGTGATGAGGAGGATACAAAGGGACTGGCAAGAGGACAACTGGATGATAAAAAATATACCTTAGATCCGGGAGAGGCACTGGATATCTATATGGAGAAAAATGAAAAAAATATTGAATTAATTCGTTAAAAGTGTTTCGATTTTCTGATGAATATAATGCAATAGAATAACTGAAATTGTGTAGATAAAAGGAATAAAAAGAAGCAAATAATTAATAAAATGGTGGATATTTTTTTTATAATTAATAATTGTAATTTTATTTAAAAAAAGCTTGACTTTTTCAAAACGTGTTGCTATTATGCGAATAACAAAAGGACATTAGAGAAAAGCAAAGGGGCTGATATCAATGAGATATTAGCCTCTTTCTTTTATGTCAGCACCCGGGATGATAACCTGATTTCCTTTTTTATAATCCGTTAAGGATAGATATTCAGGAGGTAATTAGTATGATTACAAATAGAACTACAGTTTATGATGAAAAAGTGGATATTAACAGAAGTGCGATTGAACACAGAGCTACTTGGATGGGACTGACATATAATGAGGCAGTAAAAGCTGGTGTAGATGCTGAAAAAATTACAAGAGCGGCAATCACAAAAACTGGAGAGAATGCCGGTAAAAATATTAAAAACAGTTGTGAGGATTCTACAGATTTAAGACAATTTTGCAATGCGTTTGTAAATAATGTTGTGAAATCAACATTCCAGATGGATTTTACGGAAGTAACAAAGGATGATTTAAAAATAGAGTTTCATTATTGCCCGTTATTAGCAGCATGGAAGAAGTTAGGGTTTGATGATGAGACATGTGCAAAGCTTTGTGATATGGCAATGGATGGAGACCGAGGTATTGCAAAGGCAAATGGTCTTCAACTGACACTTACTGATACGATTGCAAAAGGTTGTCCGGTTTGTAAACTTCATTTTCATAAATAACAGATAAAACAAGCGCAACAGAGTAATGAACAATTATTGAGGAGGAAATAAATTATGAAAAGAAAAATTGCATTTTTAATGACGGCGATTATGACAATTGGACTTGCAGCATGTGGTAGCAATTCGTCTACGGAAAGTACGGCGATTGGCGAAGAAAAAAGCAGTGAAACAGCTTCAACTTCTACAGATGGAAAAACAATTAAGTTTGGTGTAATTGCTCCTTTGACAGGACCGCACGCAGAATATGGACAGGGATTTGATGCAGCAACACAAATTGCTGTAGAAGAAATTAATGCGGCCGGAGGAGTAAATGGATATAAATTGGAATTGGAATGTCAGGATTCTGCAGCAGATGCAAAAACTTCATCTGATATTTTTACCAGATATGCAGAGGACGACAGCATTATGGCAGTCATTGGAGATTTTACAAGTAGCTGCTGTAAAGCAAATGCTCCACTCGCAGAAGAATATGGATTGGTTCAGATTTCTCCTACAGCGTCAGATCCTTCCTATGCATCAATGAGTGATTACTGTTTCACAGTTATGTATAATCAGTCTACGGCAGCACCGTGGACGGCAGAATCGGTAATTGGACATTATTTAGGAAAAAAATCCTGCGCAGTCATGTATCTAAATACAGACTGGGGTGTATCTACAAACGATTATTTACTGCAGGGATTAAACGATGCAGGCATTGAATTACTTGGTGATGAGGCATATGCAGAAAATGAGACAGATTTCAGTTCTGTTATTTCAAAATTGAAAGCAACCGATGCAGATACAGTAGTTATTCTGGATCAGGGAAATGTACCGAACATTATCAATCAGATCAGAAATACCGGTTGGGATTGTCAGATCGTAACATTAGGACCGGGTGCATCTGATCAGCTACTTGATTTGTGTGGAGACAATGCAAATGGTCTTGTGATTCCGTGTCCGTCCTATATTACAGAGGATAATCCGACAACAGCAGATTTTTACAAGAAGTTTTACGAGAAAAATCAGTGTGCACCTACAGACCATTCACTATGTGCTTATACCTGTGTACAGGTTTTAGCAGCGGCAATTAAGTCTATTGATGGAGAGGTAACCAGAGAGGCAATTAAGGATGCTTTAAAAAATGTATCTTATGATGGAATGGCGGGTCATACGGAATTTAACGAAGACGGTGGAGTAAACAGAGATCTTTTGATTATACAGGTTGAAAATGGACAGTATGAAATCAAAGAAGAGTACGGCTACAAGTAAAATTAAATGATGATAAAAACATCAATGGAGATGGTGGAATATCAAAAACGCCATCTCCATTTGTTTTACAGAGGTGTTGGTCAGGAGGGAGGAAATATGGCGTCAGAGTATTTGGTTAGCCAGATTGTGAATGGTTTGTGTTTAGGATTTATTTATGCACTTATTGCACTCGGAGTTGCTGTTATTATCGGGATTGTTGGTTTCGCAACTTTTACACAGGGTGAGGTGGTAATGGTTGGTGCATATATGTCGTTTTATGTATTTACATCTTGCGGCAATCATTTGATTTTGGGGCTTCTTGTGAGCTTTGCAGTGACATGGATTTTGGGAATTGTTATCTATAAGATATGTTATGCGAGGTTTTTAGATGCGCCCGAACATATATCGCTGATATGTACCATTGGGTTTTCAATGTTATTAAAAAACTTAGCCCAGATACTCTTTGGAGCAGAGAAAAAACCGATGCTTAATATTATTGAAAACAAAATATATCATATTGGCATTATTGATATTACAAAGGTCCAGCTTATGATTGTTTTTACAGTTATCCTCATGGTTTTGATTTTAAGTCTGATTTTTACAAAAACATCCTTAGGAATCCGGTTAAAGGCCGTCAGTCAGAATCGTGAGGCCGCAGCATTGGTCGGTATTAATGTGGATCGTACGGCACTTATTGGAAACAGCATTGGTTGTGCACTTGCAGGTGTTGCAGGAACGTTGATCGGTATTTACTATCAAAGTGTTTATGCAACGATGGGTTCTACCTTAAGTATGAAGGCATTTACTTCTGCAACCTTAGGTGGATTAACCAGTGTACCGTTAGCAGCAGTTGGCGGTATTTTGATCGGGGTGATTGAGAATATTGGTATTGCATTTTCATCAGCCAGTTTCCGTGATATCTTCTCGTTTGGCTTTTTGATTTTGATGTTGATATTCAAGCCAACTGGCTTTGTGAAAAAGAAAGGAGCGAGAGCATAATGCAGATAAAAAAACACAATTTATCAAAAAAGACAAAAATGGTATTTTTGATCGTGGCAGCAATTTTAATGATTTTTCTCCCGCAGATATTCTCAAAGTCCATGATGACAATTGTCTGCAGTATCATGGGTTATTTTATCATTGCAGGTGCGTTAAATGTAATTAATGGTTACAGTGGACAGATGTGTTTTGGAATTGCTGGATTCTATTGTGTGGGTTCATATACAATGGCAATTTTAATGAATTCATTTCATGTAAGCTACTGGGTTGCGTTATTGCCGTCCGGAATCATGGCGGCATTAATTGGAGCACTGATTGCTTTACCAACGTTAAAGCTACGTGGAATGTTTATGGCGATGATAACGATTGGATTTTCTGAAGTTATGCGTCTGATTGCACTAAACTGGACATCTGTGACGGGTGGAACAATGGGAATCAAGGGATTAATGGCACCGAGTTTTTTTGGAATCAAGACAAGCGGAGCTTCCAGATATTATTATATTTATCTTGTGTTTGTACTGCTGTTTGTGTTCTGTACATACAGAGTCATTCATTCCAGAGTTGGACGTGCATGGATGTCTATTCGTGAAGATGATATGGCAGCAAAATCATTGGGCGTGGATTTAAATATGTACAAGATCATCAATTTTATGTATGGCGCTTTCTGGGCTGGAATTGCCGGTGCGCTACTTGCACCGTATAAAACATACATTGATTCGTCCTATTTTACGATTGATGAAGGCTTTAACGTTTTATCCATGGTAATCATTGGTGGACAAGGGACGTTATTAGGACCATTTGTGGGTACATTTGTATATCAAATTTTGATTGAAGGACTTCGTTTTGCCGGTGTATGGCGCTATATCGCATGCGCGGTATTAATTATCGCAATGATGTGGATCAGACCGCAGGGATTGGTTGGAGCATCCGATAGTATGCTTTCGGGAGGAAAGGTTTCCTTTTTTAAAAAGAAAAGTCAGGAGGTAAAGATTCATGGAAAAAGTGCTATTGGAAGCAAGACATGTGTCTAAAATATTCGGTGGCTTAACGGCTGTAAATGAAGTTGATATGAAAGTAAATCAGGGAGATATCTTTGGTATCATTGGTCCAAACGGTGCGGGAAAAACTACCTTCTTTAATATGTGTACGGGATTTTATTCGGTAAGCACGGGAAGCATATGGTTTGACAATGAGAATATTACGAATCTTTCCTGCGATAAGATTGCACACAAAGGTATTGCGAGAACATTTCAAAATATTAAGCTGTTTAAATATATGACAGTTCTTGAAAATGTTGCAATTGGTTCTCACATAAACACGAAAACAAACGTTTTTGATGCTATTTTACATACCAAAAGATATAAAAAAGATGAGAAATATGTAAAAGAAAAAGGAATGGAGATCTTAAAGAATGTTGGTCTGCTTGATTATGCGGATACAGCAGCAGGCAATCTTCCATATGGCGTGCAAAGAAAGGTTGAGATTGCACGTGCATTGGCGGTTAATCCCAAAATGATTCTTCTGGATGAACCGGCAGCAGGCATGAACCCGAAAGAAACAGATTCTCTCATGGATTTTATCAAAATGTTAAATCAGGAGGGTGGATATACCATTGCGCTGATTGAACATGATATGAAATTCGTCATGAATTCCTGCAATCAGATCATGGTATTAAATTTTGGAGAAAAAATATGCGAGGGAACAGCAGAAGAAGTAAAAAACAACCAGAAAGTAAGAGAAGCATATTTTGGAAAGGGAATTCAGGCAAATAGAGGAATGGTTGGATAGGGGGCAGAGAGTATGCTGAAAATAGAAAATTTAGTGGTCAATTATGGATATGTAAATGCCTTGCGTGGAGTTTCTTTTGAAGTAAATAAGGGAGAAATCATTACGTTGATAGGCGCAAATGGTGCAGGAAAAACCACAACTTTAAAGTCAATTTCCAATTTAGTAAAAAAGGAATCCGGAACAATTTATTTTAAGGGTCAGGATATTACAGATGTTCCAGCACATAAAATTGTGGAATTGGGAATGTGTCATGTCCCGGAAGGTCGTCTGATTTTTCCAGAACTGACGGTAAAGGACAATCTGATTGCAGGAACCTTTGGGAATACGAAACTAGACAAGGCGAAAAAAGAAGAATTATTAGAGGAAATGTATAACTGGTTTCCAAGATTGAAAGAAAGAATCAGTCAGGAAGGCGGAACGCTTTCCGGTGGTGAACAGCAGATGCTTGCGATTGCAAGAGGGCTGATGATGGATCCGGATATCATTATGCTGGATGAGCCTTCCTTAGGACTGGCACCAATTATTGTGGAAGAAATTTTTGACCTTATCTTAAAAATCAGGGAAAATGGAAAGACAGTACTTTTGATTGAGCAGAATGCAACAATGGCATTAAGTATTGCAGATCGGGGATATGTTATGGAGAACGGAGAAATTACCATCACTGGAACCGGTAAGGAACTCTTAAATAATGAAAAGGTACAGGCAGCATATTTAGGTTCATGAGAAAGGTGGAGATGTGTATGGCATTTCTTTTTGGAAAAAAGGTAATGCAATATCGTCAAAAAAATAATCTGACCTTACAGGAACTGGCAAAGCGTACACAACTTAGTAATGCAGTGATCAGTCAGATTGAACGGGGAATCGGTAATCCAACCTATTCAGTTTTACAGGCAATTGCAGCAGAAATGGGAATATCGGTTTCAAATCTGGTTATGGATGAAATTAAAAATGAAGATTTGGTTTTAAGAAAAGAAAATCGCAGGATCATGCATGATACGGGACATGATTTTGTGATGTACGGTTTGCTGACAGAAAATCCAGCTCATAATAATATGGATATGATATATATTCGGCTGGCACCTCATTGCGATACGACCGGTGGATACTGGATTCATCCGGAGGAAGAATGTATTTATGTGATGTCCGGTGAAGTCAGGATGGAATTTGAGGAAGAAACGATTTGTCTGCATGCAGGTGATACTTTACGGGTGTTGCCCGGAAGAAAACATCTTTTACATAATGATTCGGATAAGGATGCATGCCTGATTAATGTGAAATGTAAGGTGACATATTAATGCAGGATTGGATAGAAAAAGAAATTGAACAAAAAGATGTCATGCATCTGTTATTAAAGCTGACATTACCTGCAGTTGCAGCACAGGTCTTTAATGCAATTTACAATATTGTAGATCGTATATTTATTGGGCATATTGAAGGATATGCGACGGAAACGTTAAGCGGAATCGGATTATGTTACCCGATTATTTCGTTAATTACAGCGTTTTCGTGGTTGGTTGGAATGGGTGGAGCACCGTTATTGTCGATTGCATTGGGAGAGCATAAACATGAGGATGCAAAAAAAATACAGGGTAATGCGTTTGGTCTGTTGGTAATTATGGGAATTGTTATTACAGTGCTGTGCTATTTTAAGGCAGATACATTTTTGATATGGTTTGGTGCATCAGAGAAAACGCTTCCTTATGCGAGGGATTATTTGCAGATTTATTGTCTTGGCTCTGTTGCAACACTCATCAGTATGGGAATGAATCCGTTTATTAACGCACAGGGAAGGACGGATATCGGAACTTTTACAGTCGCAATTGGTGCGATAGTCAATATTGGTCTGGATTATCTTCTTATCTTTGAGTGGGGAATGGGAATTCGGGGAGCGGCAATTGCTACCGTTGTTTCTCAGGTAATATCGACATTGTTTGTGCTGAAAATTTTATTCCTTTCATCGGCTGTAAAAGTACATATTGACAGATATGCGTTACAGTTTAAGTGGAAAATTATAAAAAAAATTTATACACTTGGCTTTTCCTCTTTTGTGTTTATGGCAAATGAGTCGATTGTGGCAGTCGTGCTCAACTGGCTCATACGATACCATGTGGGATATACGGAGACGGGTGATCTCTATATTGGAGCAATGGCGATCATAACAACTTTGTCACAAATCTTTTTTATGCCGCTTAAGGGAATTACACAGGGGGTTCAGCCAATTGTAGGATATTGTTATGGAGCGCTGAAAATAGATAAAATGAAGCAGGCAATTAAGGATGCGAAGATATGTGCCATGGCATGTTCGAGCACGTTCTGGGTTGTATTTATGGTATTTCCATTTGTAATAGCAGGATTTTTTACCTCGGATCAGGCGATGATTGATATTTCAGGGTATCTGATACGGCTTTCTTATTGGGAGAGTTTTATTATGGGCATTCAGATGGTAAACCAACACATGTTTGTTGCGATGGGAAATGCAAAATGGTCCTTTATATTTGCAATGTTGCGTAAGGTTTTACTTTTAATACCGCTTGCAGTGATTTTTGCATCAACTGTTGGTATTAACGGTATTTTTGTTGCGGAGCCGGTTTCTACCATTATTACAACCATTATTACACAGTTTGTATTTCAGAATTTCTTAAAACAGATAGAGAAAGGAAAGAGATTTGAGTAAAAATAAGTGGCTTGCAAGATCCTATGCATTTGTGACGGTACTGATCTGGTCTACGGTTTATATATCGACAAGGCATTTGTTAAAAAATTATACATCGATGGAGATCGGAGGGCTCCGCTATTCTATAGCTGCGGTCGTTCTATTATTTGTGTCTTTTTTAAAAAGAGAAAAACATCCTAAAAAGAAAGACCTGATGCTATTCTTTGCAGGAGGTTTTTTTGGCTTTGGATTTTATATCATAGCATTTAATATTGCTGCGGGTCTACTTCCAAGCGGAGTGTGCAGCTTCGTGGTTACGACTTCTTCGATTTTTACAACGCTTTTATCTTCTTTTTTCTTACGTGAAAAATTAAAAGTGAAAGAAGCGGTAAGTCTGATCATACAGTTAGCAGGAGTAGGAGTGCTTACACTGACCGCAGGAGAGATTTCATTTAATAAAGGCATTGTGGTCATGCTGTCAGCGGCATTGTCGCTAGGAGTTTATAATCTTATTCAGCGCAAGTTGGTCGCAAGAGGCTATTCGGCAATGCAGATTACGACCTATTGTATTTTGTGCGGAATAATCTGGCTTGTTTTGGGCTTTGTGAATGCACTCACTAAAATAAGGACTGTAACACTGGCTGATATAGGTTCTGCGTTATATCTGGGCGTGATTGCAAGCGCGGCGGCATATTATTTTTGGGCAAAAGCAATGTGTTTGACAGACAAAACAGGAAATGTTTCCAACTTTATGTTTTTAATTCCGTTTTTAACTTCTATTATAGGAAGAATTGTTTTTCAGGAAGTACCCGACGTACATATGTATATCGGAGGTGGATTATTGACAGTTGGATTTTTAATTTATATGTATGGTGGAAAAGCAGGAAAGATGGAGAAAGAAGGGTAAATTATGTTATCACAAAAAATAGCGGTGGTTACGGGAGCCGGAGGCGGAATTGGACGAGAGTGTGCAAAGATTTTAGCAAAAGAACATGCACATGTTCTGGTCATTGGACGTCATGAAGAAAATATAAAGGAGACCGTACAGCAGATTTTAGACGACGGATATCAGGCATCCTATTCAAAATGCGATGTTTCGAAAGAGAAGGATATAAAGAGGTTAAAAACGCTGATAGAAGAGAAATTTGGGAAAATAGATATTCTTGTAAATAATGCAGCGTTATTTTTGCCGACAGATCTGTTGAAAAAGGACATAGAGGATGAATGGCAGAAGATGATAGATGTAAACATCAATGGAGTGATTCAGATGGTTCATACCTGTCTGCCGTATATGATGCAGCAAAAAGATGCAAGTATTATTAACCTTGCATCGGTGGATGCATTTGCCGGCTGTATGAATTATACCGGTTATTCCATGACAAAAGGCGCGGTGGTGTCTTTTTCACGAAGTCTTGCATTGGATCTTGGAAAATATAATATCCGGGTCAATGTGGTTGCTCCGGGAATTACGGATACACCAATGACGCATGACAGAATTGAACAAAATAAAGAAAAATATCTGAAACGCCTAGTGCTAAAGAGAATTGGAACAGATCAGGACATTGCAAATGCAGTACTATTTTTGGCATCTGGCATGAGTAATTATGTTACGGGTGAGGTACTCAATGTCAACGGCGGATTACAGTTTGTCTGATGAAGGAGGGAAAATAAATGGTTCAGTCAGATCACATATATCAAACATATTTAAATATATTAAAAGAAGAATTAGCTCCTGCTATGGGGTGTACAGAGCCGATTGCAATTGCATATGCCGCATCTAGGGCAAAGGACATTCTTGGAATGATGCCGGAGAGAGTGGAGATTGATGTCAGCAATAATATTATAAAAAATGTAAAAAGTGTGGTTGTTCCGAATACAGGAGGGCTAAAGGGAATTGAGGCGGCTGTCGCAGCAGGAATTGCGGGGGGAAATACAGATAAAAAGCTAGAGGTAATTGCAGATATTACGAGTGAGCAGAAAGAAAGTATTGCACGACTGATTAATACAATACCGATCGAGATCAAGGCGATGGAAAAGAGTATGGTTTTTGATATTTTTATCAGCCTATATGCAAAAGAGACATCGGCTAGGGTTCGTATCAGCCAGTATCATACCAACATTGTGTATGAAGAGAAAAATGGGGAAGTACTGTTTCATTCCAAACTATATGATGAAATTCAGCAGGGAATCACGGATAAATCAGATGAAGAGGGGCTAGCTGACAGATCCTGTCTTAACTTGAAAGAAATTTTTGATTTTGCAAACAAGGTAAATATTGAGGATATAAAGGAGCTTTTAGATCGTCAGATCAGTTATAATGAGGCTATTGCAGAAGAAGGACTGCTTGGAAATTATGGTGCCAATATAGGAAGTACAATTTGGAAATATTATGAACATAATGTAAAAAATCGAGCGATGGCAAAAGCAGCTGCAGGTTCTGATGCAAGAATGAGCGGTTGTGAATTGCCGGTTGTAATCAATTCCGGAAGCGGAAATCAGGGCATGGCTGTTTCTATTCCAGTCATTGAATATGCAATTGAATTGGGAGTGGAAAAGGTACTGTTATATCGGGCGCTTGTTTTGGCAAATCTGATCGCAATTCATGAAAAGACTGGAATTGGAAGGCTGTCAGCTTACTGTGGTGCGGTAAGTGCAGGTTGTGCAGCTGGTTGCGGAATTGCATATTTGTATGGTGGAGATTATGATACATTGGCACATACGCTGGTTAATTCGTTGGCTATTGTTTCCGGTATCATCTGTGATGGTGCAAAACCATCTTGTGCTGCAAAGATTGCGTCAAGTGTGGAAGCCGGAATTTTAGGTTACAATATGTATAAAAATGGACAGGAATTTAAAAAAGGCGAGGGCATAGTAAATCAGGATGTTGAAACAACCATTGAAAATGTGGGCAGATTAGGAAAAGACGGTATGCGAGATACAGATAAGGAAATTGTAAAGATTATGCTCGCCGTAAAATGATGGGAGGTAGTGTTATGAATAATTATGTAATTACAATTGCGCGTGGATTTGGAAGCGGGGGAAAAGAAATTGGCAGTAAAATAGCAGATCGGTTAGGGATACCGTGCTATGAAAAGCAGATTTTGGATATGGCCTCTGAGTATAGTGGAATCAATAAACAGTTATTTGCCGAGGTTGACGAAAAGCTTCGCGGAAACTATATTACGAATTGGTTGAAAAAAGCTCCCACTTCCAGACTGGTGGAACCGACGGAAAGAGGTTTTACCTCAGACGTGAATCTATTCAATATCCAGTCTGAAATTATTCGTGAACTTGCGAAGACACAGTCATGTGTAATTATAGGAAAATGTGCGGATTATGTTTTGTCAGACCGACCCAATGTTGCGAGCTTTTATATCGAAGCGCCGCGAAAGGAATGCGTAAGATCAATTATGAATAAGCTACAGGTCCCGGAAGAAAAGGCACATGAACTCATTCAGAAAACAGATAAGTATAGAGCAGATTATTATAAATACTATACAAACGGAAATTACTGGACAAATCCGGTTAATTATGATCTGACTTTAAATAGCGCGAGAGTGGGGAGAGATCGGTGTGTGGATGTGATAGAGGATTATATAAAAATTAAATTTAAGGATTGTTGCATTTTTAAAGATGAGAAAAGTCACTTGATATAACCTGCAAAAATTGATAGAAACTAAATAATGACTGCTCAATGACAAAAAAATGAGCTTAAATCCATTGAAAATACTGAGTTTTCTTTTCAAAAGTAGTATAATAAAGTGCAGAGAAAACAGTTAAATCAGCTCAAAAACCTTGCACTTAGGAGAAAACTCATGTATAAATTCGAACGATATCGTCAGCTTGGACTTGCAGATTTCAACCAGCCTGTCGGATTAAAAATGAATCAGGAAAACCGCTGGATTAAGAAAGCTGAAACAATTCCGTGGGATGCCATTGAGGAAAAGTATGCCAGGCTTTTTCCAAGTAAAACCGGAATGCCAGCAAAACCTCTCCGGATGGCACTTGGCTCTCTGCTGATTCAGAAACAGCTTGGTTTCTCTGATAGAGAGCTGGTTGAGGAAATCACGGAGAATCCGTATTTCCAGTATTTCATCGGACTGCCGGGATACCAGACGGAACCTCCCTTTGTACCATCGCTTCTTGTAGAGTTCCGCAAGCGTCTGACAGATGACATCCTTGGCGAAATCAACGAAATGATCATTGCATACAACACCCCGGATGATCCAACCCCGGGCGGCGGAAGCAACCCGGATGCTGCAGAAACAGATACAGCCGAAAACAACGGAACGCTGATCCTTGATGCAACCTGTGCACCACAGAATATCTCTTTTCCACAGGATGTAAATCTCCTGAATGAGGCTAGAGAAAACCTGGAAGGAATCGTCGATGACCTCTGCAGAAGATTTGATTATTACGTTCCACGGATGTACCGCAGGAATGCCAAAAAAGATTATCTGAATCTGGCAAAGTGCAAAAAGCGCACCGGCAAAAAGATCCGCAAAGCAATCAAGCAACAGCTCCAGTATATCCGTAGGGACAGAAAATACATCGGCGAGCTTCTGGATACAGAGTGCGAATTGACACCAAAGCAGACCGAACGGCTTGCCGTGATTGACAAAGTCTATGAACAGCAGAAGTACATGTACAAGAACAAAGTACACTCCGTTCCTGACAGGATTGTCAGTATCAGCCAGCCGTACATCCGTCCGATTGTCCGCGGAAAGGCAGCCGCTCCAGTGGAATAGCTCGGAGCAAAGATGGATCTCAGTCTCGACGAAAAAGGAATGGCCCGGATAGAAAAGATGTCGTTTGATGCCTATAACGAAAGTGATGTTCTTATTGCAGCCGTCGAACGGTATTTTGAAAGAACAGGCCATTATCCGGAACGAATCTTGGCAGATAAAATCTACAGGAACAGAAACAACCTTGCTTATTGCAGGGAGCATGGAATCCGCTTATCCGGGCCTTCCCTTGGCAGACCAAAGAAAAATGCAGGGACAGACAAAAAGACAGAATACAAAGATAACGCTGACCGGATTGCAGTGGAAAGGGCCTTCGCTCTTGCAAAGCAAAAATATGGGCTTGGGCTGATTACCAGCAAGCTGGATGAGACAACGAGATGTTCTATAGCGTTGTCCGTCGTTGCAATGAATGTGGATCGGATATGTAGATCCCTTTTGCGCTTATTTTATGATATCGTTATTTCAAGGTACAAACAGCATGAATTTATGCTGATATTTATACAAAACAACCACATGGAATATTTAGTGTGTTGTTAAGCAAGCATTAATTAGGCGGAGCTTATGCTTCGCCTAATACTTCTTTTAAAGTAAATGGATTTCCATTGGTCAATCTAACAAGCGCTTCAAATGTATCTATTCCATTTCTGTAGCAGGTCTCAGTGTAGGTTCTGATGTCAGCAAAGAAGCCTGCTGTTTCAACAGATTGAAATTGACCAGATACTTTTAACTTAACTTTTTGACCTCTCAGGGAACGCTCAGCTAGATTGTTGGTAGGTGCGATAGAGAAATCTTTTGCCCATAAAAAGTGATTATCTTTATATTTGTCTATACGCGTGATAAGACGTTGTTCATCATTTTCATAGTAACGGCCTATCGATTCCTTATGTTCAGAATTGGCAAGCTCCAATAAAGCATCAATTGAATGGAGAAATCCATACAGTTCCTGACTGGTGAATCCTTCAGCACCAGCAGCGACTAATTCATTTCGCTTATGTACAGTTTTTGAAATAAGTTCCTTGAGTTGGATAGCCCATGAGTGTTCAGAGATATCTATCACCTTTTGTATATCTCTGTTAAGATGCTGTACGCATTCTGCATTTCTAAAGTGGAAATCATCATTATAATTCATGGTTACATGATCATGAATAACCGTAGTTTCAGGACCAAGTGCACCTAAAACTTTATCTTCATCAATTCCCTCGCGATTTTTCTTTTCATGAGCCTTGTACAGAGCGAGCCTATCATTTCCATAAAAGCGCATACAACCACGCTTGGTGTTAATAAAGATAACTGTATCATCCCAGTGAAGAATGCTGGATTTAATACACTCAAGTCGGACTTCTTCAACAAATGAGGATAGTCCTTTTGAAGCCCGTTTCTGAAGTTTGCAGATGTAACCTTCACTGAGATTAATACCGTTTCCAAGAATACTATCCATAAGTTTCTTGGTGCGATTTATACTTACAAAACCTATATTAGATAGAGCAAGTCCTAAGGCTTGAATATTTGGACCATACTGAACAGATTCCTTAAGGTGTAAAGGAATCGGAGAGTGGACAAAATGACCACAGTCCTGACACTCATATACATAAAAATTATTTCTAGTCTTCTTTAGAATTACTTCATAATCAATGACATCTTTGTCTTTCTTTTCAATGAAAATAAGATTCTCAGAACCACAGTCTGGGCACTCATATAATTCATGTGGAATCGTTTCAGAAATCTCATCATCTGATAGTGGTGAAAGAGAATGCTTCTCATGACCTGGTTGAGCACCTTTCTTCTTGTCGGATTTAACACGCGAATTAGGAATAACCTTTTTCTTATCGTATGGAGTTTGGCTTGTTGGTGTACCACTATTAGTACCATCGTTATTAGCTTTTGCCTTTTCTTTTAGAAGTGCCTCAGTAAGAGCAGCAACCTGCGCTTTTAAATCCTCATCGTGGGAAGCTGATTCGCCAAGAATAACTTTAATTCTAGCTTCAAGCTCTTCTGATTTGGTACGGTAATAATCGAGCTCAGCTTTCATCTCGTCTCTTTCACATTCGGCATCAAAAGCAGCAACTCTAAAGTTTTCCGTCACACTTATCTGGGTTTGCCAGCTTGCCTTATAACGGTCTCTCTCATTCCGAAGTCGCTTATTCTCCCAGGTGAGCTTACTAATCTGTTTGAGATGGTCAGACATGATAGCACTTTCATAAGTGCCATTATCGTATTCTGCGATACGTTCTTTAAGTTTTTTATTTTCACGTTCTAGTGCGATACATTCTCTTCGGCGCTTTTCATAAGCTTCATCTCTGGTCATTATTATAATCCTTTACTTTTTGATTGTAACTTAGTGATCTTATCCTTTAAAACAGCATTTTCTTCAAGAAGCCTTAATACTTCAGCCTTAAGTTCCTTAACTGTACTTGGCATCTGATATTCGCCAGGTTCAGGAACATAATTAGGACTGCGTTTTTTTCCACGTCCATCAGTGGGAATAATGTCACCAGTTTCAGGGTCGAGCTTTCCGATAAGTGTACGCTTTGAGCGGACCTTTTTTGTCTCAGGATCTCGATAGGATTTGCTGTCGTAGACGTAAGTGATTCCGCTTCGTTTATCTAATTGTTTGATAATAGCCATAAAAACACCTCCTTATGTCGTTAGGTATATTATAACACATAACGACTAAATATACAAGAGGAAAATGCTAAAAAGTAGCGAAAAATCAAGGAAAAATGAGGATTTTTAAAGAGAAAAAAGTAGTGATGTGATGATAGAAAATTGAATTAAAGAAGGAAAAGTAAACTCTGGAAAGCCGCATAGACTGTGAATAGTAACGATTCCTGCGGTAGTCGGAGTCATCTATTTCCTTGTGAAAAGAAATGGACTTCGTTTTACCCGTTTTCACTGGGATGGAAAAGCACTGTGGCAGTCCTGCACCAACGGTTCTTCCGAGATGGTAACAAACCTTTCCAATGCAGTCATTACGTATCTTTTTAATATTATTCTGATGCGTATGGTTGGAGCAGATGGTGTAGCGGCAATTACGATTATTTTATACGGACAGTTTTTATTCAATGCGCTGTATCTGGGATTTTCCATGGGCGTGGCACCGATTATCAGTTTCCAGTACGGAGCGAAAAACAGTGAGAAATTAAGTAACGTTTATCGCATCAGTAACCGTTTTGTGAAAATATCCTCCGGCTTTATGGCGGTGGCATCCATTCTTCTGGCAAAGCCGATTACAGCAGTATTTGTTTCAGAAAGCAGCAATACTTTTGCCATGACGGTTACGGGATTTGCGTTGTTTGGCATCAACTATCTTTTCAGTGGCTATAACGTATTTACGTCCTCGCTGTTTACGGCACTTTCCGACGGAAAGACTTCGGCACTGGTGTCTTTCAGCAGAACCTTTGTCTGCATTCTTGCATCCTTACTGATTCTGCCGCGGCTTATCGGATTAAACGGAGTCTGGCTGGCAGTTCCGGTGGCAGAATTTATTACTTTGGGACTTTCCTTTTTCTGCCAGAAAAGAAATTTGCCGAAATACGGAATTTAAGAAACTTTTTTCGTATCTGGAACGTCTAATCTATAAAGAGTATAATGAATGGCAGAGAAATGAATGCCATTTTAAGATAGTAAAGAGAGGATACGAAAGATGGTTTTTAGCAGTATAGCATTTATTATGTATTTTATGCCGGTATTTTTCCTGGTTTATTATATCCTGCCGGCTTCTTATAAGAATGCCTGGCTTTTCCTTGCCAGCCTTGGTTTTTATTACTATGGTGTCAGGGGAAATCCGGGTTATCTTTTACTTATGATTATGTCTGTGGTAGTCAATTTTGCAGTAGGAAAACTGATTGCGGCACAGAAGACGAAGCGGACGCGGAAAGCCTGGCTTGTAGTGGGAATTGTCTATGATTTGGGATGGCTCATTTTATTTAAATATCTGGGCTTTTTCATAGAGAATCTCAATGCACTTTTTGGTGCAGTACATATTAAGCTGCAACTGGAAACATGGAATCTGATTCTGCCGATTGGAATCAGCTTTTATACATTTCAGATTATTTCCTATCTGGTGGATGTGTACCGGAGGGAAACAAAAGCGGAGAAATCACTGATTTCACTTGGAACGTATCTTTGCATGTTCCCACAGTTAATCGCAGGACCGATTGTGAATTACCATCTGATTCAGGAGCAGCTTCATAACAGAAAGCATTCCATGGAAAAAGTGGAATCGGGACTTAAGATATTTGCACTGGGACTTGCTTATAAAGTATTACTGGCAAACCGGGTGGGACATCTTTGGACAGAGGTGACGGCAATCGGTTATGAGAGCATTTCCACACCGCTGGCATGGATGAGCATTGTGGCATACAGCCTGCAGTTATATTTTGATTTCTATGGTTATTCCCTGATGGCAATCGGACTGGGGCGGATGATGGGCTTTGACTTCTCACAGAACTTTAACAATCCTTATATGGCAGTGTCCATGACGGATTTCTGGCGCCGCTGGCATATGACGCTGGGCGGCTGGTTCCGGGAATATGTATATATTCCGCTGGGCGGCAACCGTGGCGGTTTTGCAAAGACCGTCCGCAATATGTTTGTAGTATGGCTTCTGACCGGACTATGGCATGGCGCAAGCTGGAACTTTGTGCTGTGGGGACTTTTGCTATTTGTCTTATTATTTGTGGAAAAAGCAGGTCTTGGAAAAGTGCTGGAACGGCATAAGGTGCTGGGACATATTTATATGATACTCTGGATACCGCTTTCCTGGCTGGTCTTTGTGATTACGGATTTAAGCCAGCTTGGCATTTATTTACAGAAATTATTCCCGTTCTTTGGAAATGCCGGAACCGTATTATTCCAGGGGGATTATTTGAAATATGGTAAGACCTATGGCATATATCTGGTGCTTGGCATCTTATTTGCAACAGGTATTCAGGAGAAGCTTCTTAAGAAGAATAAGAACCGCCTCTGGGTGATTTTACTGCTGCTGGCATTATTCTGGGCAAGCGTATATTGTATGTATCTTGGAATGGATGACCCATTCTTATACTTCAGATTCTAGTGAGGAAATAATATGAAAAAATATAAATTTACAATTTTATTACTGCTGACATTTGTGATTGCATTTCCGGTGATTACTGTAAAACTTGTTTCTGCGGAGCAGGAAAAGAAAGCAAGACAGGAAGAACTGGCACAGGTGGCAGACACAGAAAGAGAGACACCGGAAACAGCTGCAGGAACAGAAAAAACTGGAACAAAGAAAGCCGGAACAGATAAAACTGGAATGGGAAAAGCCGACACAGATAAAAATACAAAAGATTCTAAGAAAAATACAGAAGATAAAACAGATAAAAAGGATAATGAAACGGTGGCAGATACGGAGCAGGAGGGAACCTTTACAACAGAGGATGTCAGCTATTTTTCCGATGCCCTATTTATCGGAGATTCCAGAACGGTAGGATTATCGGAGTATGCAGACCTTGGGGATGCAGATGTATTTGCAACCATTGGCTTAAGTTCGTTTAAGCTGTTTGAAACGCAGGTGGATATGCCGGGATATGGAAAAGAAACCCTGGATGAAGTATTAAGCCGGAAGAACTACGGAAAGATTTATCTGATGCTTGGCATCAACGAGCTGGGATATCCGCATGCGAGCATAGAAAAGCAATATCGCGAAATTGTAGAGAAAATACGGGAAAAGCAGCCGGATGCCATTTTATTCTTAGAGGCGAGCCTTCATGTTTCCAAAGCAAAATCCGATTCGGACAGCCTTTATAACAATGCCAATATTGACTGGCTCAATGGTGTGGTGGAGTCCCTGTGTGACCAGAAGCAGACCTATTATATTGATGTGAATGAAGTCTTTGATGATGGAGCAGGAAATCTTGATGCCCAGTATACCAGCGATGATGCACATCCTTTGGGAAAATATTATGCTCAGTGGGCAGAATGGATTCTGACGAAAGCCATTGTAAAGGAAAAATAAGCCCAAAACCTTATGAAAACGCAGAGAAAAGCCGATATAATCCATATAAGCAGGCAGTAACGGAGCAAAAGAAGCTCCGGTAAGCGTTGCAGAAAGGTAAGGGAAGCGTATATGAATGGAATCAATACCAGCTTTGGAGCACAGAGCTTATGTCAGAATGACGGGACACAGGGAAGTGCAAAGTCAGATGACAAGAAGCAGGACAATAAGAGCGACAGCAATGTAATTAAGGGAGCCGGTCTTAATCTGAATCAGACAGATTTGATTGGACAGAAGATGGCAAATGCCCAGAAAGAGGCATTAAAGAAGATTATGGATACATTTTCCGGTGAGCATGCTGTGGATGAAGAGATGGACGAGCGGCGTGCACACATTAAGGAAATTGACAGTGAGATAAAAGATTATCAGAGTGAAATCCGCGACTTGCAGGATAAAGAAGCAGAATTAAAGGAACGTTATCAGGTAGCCGATGGCAGTCAGGAAGAGGCAGACCTTGACCTCTTAAAGAAAGCCAGCACGGCAGAAGGAAGAAGCATGCTTTCCAAAGAAGAATTAGAGCATGTTTCGGAATTACAAAAAGGCGGCATGACAGACTACCAGAAAGAGTCTATGGACTACTATAAAATGGAGTCAGAATACAGAGGTAAGATAAAAGACCTTGGAAAGGAAAGAGCCGAGGATAACGGATACCTTCGGGCGGTACATACGGAACGGTTAAAGCATCATGATATGATAGACAGCCAGAAGGAAGCAGCAGAAATCTTAGATAATGCATCAGATGAAGCAACATTAGGACTGATTGGGGAAGCGGTAGACCATATCGATGAGACCATCAAAGAAAATGAGAAAGATACGGATAAGAAGGATGCAGATAAGAAAGAGGATAAGAAGGCTGATAAAACTGCAGACAAGAAAGCTGATACAAAGTTAGACAAGGAAACACAGAACAGCCTTTTAAAGAGCGAAGCAGAGAAAAAGGTTGCTGAGCATAAGCTTGCCGAGGATGACATCAAGGGTCTTGTCTATGATGAGCAGTTATAAAATATCAGGCAGACTTCCATTTATGAAGCTGTCTTAAGTAGAGCAGGACGCCGACAATACCCACAATTACTTCGGAGAGTGGAAAAGCAATCCAGCTGAAGGTAAGTCCGATTTGCGCAAATGCCCAGAAAAGCGGTATCAGGCAGAAAATCTGACAGCGCTGATATTTCTTTGCAGCATAATTATAACTTAAGACCGGGACGATGCAGGTTTCAAGTCCGAATAAAGGAATGAAGAAAAAGGTCTGCATTTTATAATACAGTCCGAGAACCGTAACTGCCTCATCGGAAAAACCCGCAAGAATGATATTTAATACAACAATATAAACAGTATAGAGCATCTGCATCAGAATCGATGGATAACCAAGATAGTAAATCCATTTTATGCATGATTTCATTTCATGCAGTGCAGGTGCTTTATAAAACCCGAAAATTCCGGTGATGATGGCAGCAAGTATCTGACCACATGCTTTCCAAGAAAATACCGATACTTCCGATACAGACAATTCTTCCATAAAGAATGCCATAGGAAACAGCATCCGCCGACTGAGCGGATGTTTTGACGTAAAAAGGCATAATAAGCGTGGTAATCAATGCAAATACCGCCCAGGTCAGTAAGGATAATACCATTCCGGTACCGGCAGTGCAGCCTGCCTCTTTTTCTTTCTTCTGGGCAAATAATCTTGCCATCTGTGTATTTACGCCGACGCCGGTTCCCGCTGCAAGAACTGTGATAATAAGCTGAATGGGAAAAATAACAGAGAGTGCCGTCAGTCCGTCCTGGGAATATTTTCCCACAAAGTAGCTGTCTACAATGTTATAGAGTGCCTGTATCAGCTGGGCAAGCATAACAGGCGGAGCCAGCTTGAATAGAATTTTCCATATTTTTTCTTTGCCGAATAAATCGGCTTCTGTCATTTGTTCTGTCATGGTATCATTTCCTATAATTTAAAATACTTCCGGTGGGTCTCTTCTTTGGCAACCAGATAAAAAGTGACATTTACTTTATCATCGAGAATCGGAATTACGACACGGTCTTTTGGAAGAATGTAATCATTAATCGAAAGATTCGTAATAAAGTAAGGCAGTACGGAAGCCTGAATCAGTTCTTCAAAGGAAGTCCGGTCGGTCTGCTCTAAGAAGCGGGAATCCGGCATTTCCGTATCAATAATGTCCCGCCAGAAGCCAAGGTTTGGCATTACAATCATATTCTGACCGTTGATGTCGGAAAGGTGAAGGCTTTTTGCAGACGCTTTCGGATGGCTTTTTGGCAGAGAGAACATCAGATGTTCCTCCGTGAAAGCTTTAACATAAAGACCTTCGGTATATTCCGGCTTTTCCGGAAGAATAATAAATTGGTAAGTATCATCCATAAGACCGCTCATTAACGGGGCGGTACTTTTGATTTCTGAGGAAAGTGTCATCTCAGGATAAGCATTCCGCAGGAGATTCGTAAGCATCGTGCCCGGAATCGGAGCGCAGGAGCCGATGCTGATGGTATGGTTCACCCGGTCAAAGGAACGTATCCGGAAAGTCATATCATGTAACTGCTCTAATACTTTTTTCGCATAGGTGACAGCGAGCTGCCCGTTTTCATTTAAGGAAAGCCGGTTCTTCTGACGCTCAAAAAGAGTAACACCGATTTCTGCCTCTAACTGCTGCATGGTGCGGCTTAAGGAAGGCTGGGAAATATGAAGTACTTCGGCTGCCTTAGAAAGTGTCTTATATTCTGCAAAAGTAACAAGCTGTTCTAACTGGTAGGTTTCTATCATAGTAGATGCTCCATTCTGATATAATTTCTTTTCTGATTATAATATATTTTCTGGAAAAATCCAATACTCACTATTCATATAGTGAATAGCAGTATCGAAAATCAATATTGTACTTTGCCATAGATACTAATTATAATAAGCCTTAGAAACAAAGAAATGCAAAAAAGGAAAGGATGGAATACAAAATGGAGTATACAACTTTGAATAATGGAATGAAGATGCCGATGTTAGGATTTGGCGTATTTCAGGTGCCGGACGCAGCAGTCTGTGAACAGGCAGTGTTAGATGCAATTGCAAGTGGTTATCGTCTGATTGATACAGCAGCCGCATATATGAATGAAGAAGCAGTAGGAGCCGCTATTGCAAAATGTGGTGTGCCAAGAGAAGACCTGTTTCTTACAACAAAGCTCTGGGTGCAGGATGCCAGCTATGAAGGAGCAAAGGCAGCCGTAGAGCGTTCCTTAAAGAAGCTTGGAACAGATTATCTGGATTTGTATCTGATTCATCAGCCAATGGGAGATTATTATGGTGCTTACCGTGCCATGGAAGAACTTTTGGCAGAAGGCAAATTAAAAGCCATCGGAGTATGCAATTTCTATCCGCATATATTGACTGATTTCTGCGAAACAGTAGATGTAAAACCGGCAGTTAATCAGGTAGAGCTGCATCCGTTCTTCCAGCAGGAGAATGCACTTTCAGTCATGAAAGAATATGGCGTAACACCGGAAGCATGGGGACCATTTGCAGAAGGAAATCATGGAATCTTTACCCATCCGGTCTTAAGCAAGATTGGTGAGAAATACGGAAAGACAGCCGCACAGGTAGCACTTCGCTGGAATATTCAAAGAGGGGTTGTGGTAATTCCAAAATCCATTCATAAAGAGCGTATGGAACAGAATATGAATGTCTGGGATTTTACACTTTCCGCAGATGATATGGCAGAAATCGCAGCACTTGATTTAGGTCACAGCGAAATCGTAGACCACAGCAATCCTGAATTTGTAAAAATGCTTCACGGCTTAAAGGTGCATGATTAAGATTCTGGGGAAAACAGAGGCAGCAGTATAAAATGATATTTTATTTTACAGCAACCGGAAACAGTCTGTATGTAGCAAAACAGTTATCAAAGGACTGCAGGAGCATTCCCAAGGTCATTCACGGAGACTGCCATTACCGGGCAGAAAGCATTGGTATAGTCTGCCCGGTCTATGGACATGAGATGCCTGCGATGGTAAAACGTTTCTTTGCAAAAGCAGAGCTTGAGACGGATTATTTCTATCTGATACTGACTTATGGCAACCGTCATGGAGGAGCAGCAGAACTGGCAGAAGTTTATCTTCGTGGAATCGGAAAGCAGGCAGATTATATCAATACCATAAAGATGGCAGATAATTTTCTTCCGGCATTTGATATGGAAGAGCAGGTGGCAACACTTCCGGAGAAGAAAATCGAAGAACATATCGATAAAATAAAAAAAGACATCTTCGAAAGAAAGCACCGGATACAGACCGCCAGTGAAGAAGACCGGGCGGTACATCAGGCGTATTTAAAGAGGCAGGAAGCAATACCGGATAAAACCTGGGCAGAATTGTATACGGTGACGGAGGAATGCATCGGCTGCGGTATCTGTATGCGGGTCTGCCCGGCGGGGTGTATTACGCTTAAGGAGCAGCGTGCCATTCATCATCCGCTGGATGATGCCAGAAATCTGGTATGTGAAGTCTGCATGGCATGTATCCATAACTGTCCGAAGAATGCCATTCGCCTGAATATACCAGAAAAGAATGAAAATGCCCGCTACCGGAACGAACACATCCACCTTCCGGAGCTGGTGGAAGCCAACTGCCAGCAATAAGAAAAAACATGCAGGCACAGGCAAAAAAGGAAAACAAAGAAAAACAAAAAGAAAAAAATAAATAGAAAAGCATGGAGGAATAGAAAATGAGAAAAAATTTTGGAGCAAAACCTTATCTTTATCCACAGCCGGTTATGATTATCGGAACCTATGATGAAAATGGCAAAGCCAATGCTATGAATGCAGCATGGGGCGGAATTGTTGGAAATGATGAAATTATCGTGGATTTATCTTCACATAAGACAACAGATAACCTGCTGAAAACAAAAGCATTTACCATCAGCGTGGCAGATGCAGAGCATGTCGTTGCCTGCGATTATGTCGGCGTAGTATCTGCAAAGGCAGAGCCGGATAAGATGGAGAAAGCCGGATTTACTACAGTAAAAAGTGAATTTGTAAATGCACCGGTTATCAACGAGCTTCCACTTACCTTGGAGTGTGAACTGGTAAAAGTGATTGATGACAGCAAATACCTTGGACGAATCGTAAATGTAAGTGCAGATGAAAGCATTTTAGGAGAAGACGGCGAAATCAGTCTGGATAAATTTTCTCCAATTGTCTTTGATATGGTGCATGCCGGATATTACAAATTTGGCGATAAAGTAGGAAGAGCATTTAAGGATGGCCTGCAGTTAAAATAGTATGGTATAATTATATAAAAATGCAAAAGGAGTGATTTTGCATGATGTATAATCCACAACTGGAAACATTTATTTGTGTTGTAGATGCCGGAAGTTTTCGTGGAATTGTGGCCGAAAATACAGGAAATTTATCCTGATATGAAATTCAAATTTATTACATTTGAAAATACGCCGGAGAATGCCAGAGAAATATTGGCAAATATGGGTCAGAATATAGACGTTATAGCAGGAGTATTTGATGAGACAATGCTGAAGCTAAGAGGCTGGAGTTACTACAGTGACCTGTTAAGGGATGATATGATAGAAAATCATCCGTAAATCAATATCGTAGATTTTGACCTGTATAATGTAGAGGCATTTAACCGGTGTGAGAATAATAACGAAGTGCTTCTGGCATTTAAGAGCTGGGAGAGACGGCACATGAATGGATTGGCGTGGCAATGTTTGTGCTTTTTCTGGCACACCATATATTGAATCGTAAATGGCTGGCATCAATGGCAAAGGGAAAGTATAATGCATTTCGAGGTATACAGACTCTGCTTGCAATCATCATGTTTGTGCTTATGATTGGCTCCATGATAAGCGGAATTTTACTGTCTGATCATATATTTAAAATGATAAGAGTTGATGGGACATATATGATAGCAAGACAGATACATATGTTTTGCACATACTGGGGATTTGTGGTTATGTCACTTCATCTGGGAATGCATTGGAATATGGTTGTTCTTATGACAGGCAGACTGTTTGAAAAACCATCCTTAATCAGAGCATGGATTGCGAGAAGCATTGCTATTGCAGAAAGAGGTGGAGAAATAATATGTTAGAAACAGGAACAAAAGCACCGGACTTTGAATTGCCGGATCAGAATGGAGAAATGCATAAATTAAGTGATTATTGCATAAATTAAGTGATTATGCAGGCAGGAAAGTGATTTTATATTTTTATCCAAAGGATAATACTGCAGGATGCACGAAGCAGGCATGTGGCTTTTCAGAGCGTTATCCTCAGTTTACGGAAAAAGGTGCGGTTATTCTCGGAGTCAGTAAGGATTCTGTAGCATCTCACAAGAGATTTGAAGAAAAATATGGACTTGCATTTACACTTTTAGCAGATCCGGAGCGTAAAGTTATTGAAGCATATGATGTCTGGAAAGAAAAGAAAAACTATGGAAAAGTTTCTATGGGGGTGGTAAGAACCACATATCTTATTGATGAGCAGGGAGTTATCATCAAAGCCAATGATAAAGTCAAAGCGGCAGATGATCCGGAAAATATGCTTAAGGAATTAGATTGATGAAGATTATACTATCTCCTGCAAAAAAGATGATTACGGATACTGACAGTATAGAGCCAGTTGCTTTACCGGAGTTTATTGATAAGACAACAGAGTTATTAAGCTGGTTGAAAGATAAGTCAAAAGAGGAGCTGAAAGCTATCTGGAAATGTAATGACAAAATTGCAGAACAAAACTTTTATAGATTGGAAAACATGGATCTTTATCATCTACTCACTCCGGCTGTTTTATCATATGAAGGAATTGCTTTTCAATATATGGCACCATCTGTGTTTGAGAACCGACAGTTTGAGTATATACAGAACCATTTGAGAATATTATCTGCATTTTATGGTATTCTGAAACCGATGGATGGAGTGACACCTTATCGGTTAGAAATGCAGGCAAAGATTGAAATAGGAGATGTAAAAAATCTGTATGAGTATTGGGGAGACTTGTTATACCACTCAGTAATTGATGACAGCAGGATTATCGTTAATCTTGCATCAAAAGAATACGCAAAATGTATAGAAAAGTATCTGACACCGCAGGATAGATATATTACGGTTGCATTTTGTGGGTTATCCGGAGATAAACTGGTAACAAAAGGTACATATGCCAAGATGGCTCGTGGCGAAATGGTCAGATTCATGGCAGAAAATAATATTGATAATCCAATAGAGATTCAGAAATTTGACAGGCTTGGCTATTTTTTTCGGTCTGATTTGTCATCAGATACAGAATATGTTTTTGAACGAAAAACAGAATAATGTTTTAGATTAAAGATGATCATTGTGGTCATTTTTTTATAATAATGAGAATTATTACTATTTTGTATTGACAATAAAATAAAATTGATATATAATCCTAATTAAGAATTAATCCTAACAAGGAGGACGGATGACAAATAGGAGAAACACAATTCAGAAAGACCTGGTAAGAAATGCTGTATATGAGATGAAAAGGCATGTTACAGCAAATGAAGTTTATGATTTTATAAAAGAAGCACATCCTACAATCGGAAAAGGAACTGTATATAGAAATCTTGATATATTGGTAGAGGAAGGAGAATTAAGGAAGGTTGAGGTTCCAGATGGACCAAACAGATTCGATTTTACATTGAAAAAACACTACCATGTCAGGTGCGTAAAATGCGGTGAGGTTTCAGATGTGGATATGGATGAAATACCGGACTTGCTGGAAAGAATTCATAACACTCATGGAATTGAATTTTTGGATTATGATATTTCGTTTAAAGGCATTTGCCCGAAATGCAGGGAGAAGGTAAAGGAGGAAAAAAATGGATAGGAAAGCAATGTATAAGCTGAGTTATGGATTGTTTGTACTGACTGCCAGAGAAGATGAAAAAGACAATGGATGTATTATTAATACAGCCATTCAGGCAGCTTCAGAACCAAACCAGTTAAGTATCTGCGTCAATAAAGCAAATTACACGCATGATAT
>ONAD01000006.1 GCA_900315735.1 uncultured Lachnospiraceae bacterium
GCTGGCGAATCTTTTCGATGGGTCTTTAGACCCCAGTGCCGGTAACAGCCCCTTCTAGGGGCAGAACAAACCACCGGCTAAGCCGGTGGTTGTGATTTATGTAAATAAATGTAAAGACTTAAATTTAGATTTCCATCAGGAAGTGAATTGTTCCGAATGGGAAAATAATAGGAAATACATAAATCTTAGTAGCATTTGTAAGCTTTTCTTCTTCATGAACTTCCGGAGGACATAAGTTTAATTCCAGAGAAAATTCATTAGACATATTTACATTGAATAATCCGTTGTGAAGATTTAAGAAATCTTCGATAGAAGCTTTTACATACTCATCGAATTCCTGAAATTCTTCTTTGGCATAACGGGATGCAAAAGCAATCGCAACGGTTTTGCTCATGTCTACACCAGAGTTAAAAGCAAGTAAACCTTCATCCTTCTGGGTAACACAATAGTTTGTCATGTACTCGGATTTCATCAGTGGATTTAATGGTGTGAA
Source organism: uncultured Lachnospiraceae bacterium (assembly GCA_900315735.1). GTDB lineage: Bacteria > Bacillota > Clostridia > Lachnospirales > Lachnospiraceae > Roseburia_C. The sequence continues at coordinate 494 of ONAD01000006.1, forward strand.
ATCCTTTCCGATAAAACGAACGATATCATTGAAGAGAAGATTAAGGTATGCAACAATCTTTCCGGACATATCAGAATCATCAAAGTGGAAGAACTTATGAATCAGTTTCTCAACCATATCATTTTGTTCATTTGCAACATTCAAATCTTCAATTTCATTACTTGCCTGATATTCTGCAAGTAAATCTTCGAACTGGCTGTTAGTAAGCAGTCCGTCTTCAATCAAAATCTGACCTAACAGCAGATAATCCGGTTTCTGGGAAGAGAGTAGTTCGTCCACCTGTTCTTTGGTAAGGTATCCACCTTCAATGGCAATTTCACCGAATTTTTTATCTTCGTGAGTCTGACGGCATACGATCGCATCTACCTGAGAAGCATTTAAAAAGCCGGCATGAATTGCCAGAGTTCCCAATTTCAGATAGGAAGAGGACTGTCTCTCTAATGCATCAACCAGCTTATCAGCAGGAACAGCACCTTTGCTTAAAAGAAAGTTTCCAAAAAACTGTGTATACATAAATTATCTCCCTTCAAAATGATTCTTCAGTACTCGTTCAATCTGCTCGACATTCAATGGTTTCTGGATGAAATCTTTTGCACCGGCTTCAATCGCATTCTTTAACTGAGCCTGTGTACCAACAGAAGATACGATAATAATAACCGCTTTCGGGTCAATTTCTGTAATTTCTTTAACAGAAGCAATACCATCTTTAACCGGCATAACAATATCAAGGAAAATGATATCAGGTTTATCGGATTTAAATTTGTCAATTGCCTCCTGACCATTTGCTGCCTCTACAAAAGTTGTTCCGCCATATTGTGCAATGACATCTTTTAACTGTTTTCTTGCCAGAATGGAATCGTCTCCAATCAGGATCTTTGCTTCGTCTAATTTCATATATAATCCCTCCAAATATAACTAGAATAATTAGAACTTACTACTATACTACAATAGTTGACCAAAAGTTTCAATGGTTTTTTCGACAAAATTCGTTGTTTTGCATAAAAAATAAGTTGAAATAGAAGATTATATGATAAATATGTTCACATAGCAGCAAAAAGTGTGGTAAGATAGAGCAGAATCAGGAAAAAAGAGTAAAAGAGGTTATATATTATGAAAGTAAACTGGAATTTAGTGGTAGACGTGGTAGTGGCACTGGTAGGTGTCTATGTTCTTATGAATGGCATATGGATGAAAAGCACCGGAAAGACCAGCAGCCTTCTGGCTACACCGGAAGAGTTAAAGAAATGTAAGCACCCGGAGAAAATAAGAGAAGAGGTAACACCAAAGATGCTTCTTTGCGGATGCCTTGCAATAGCATACGGTGTTGTAACAGCATTAGGTGAAACTGTATTCAAATTACCGATTATTATCAAATCGGGAATCCTGTTGTTACTGGTGTTATCCTGCCTGTTTTTAGTCAGTGCATTAAAGAATGCCAGAGAGAAGTATTTATAAGAAATATAAAAAAGTATTAAAAAATATTTATTTAAAATAATTTATAAAAAAACTGTAGTTTATATCCGAAAGTAATGCCGGATAAGAACTACAGTTTTTTGATGCCAGGCAGCCATAAGGAGCTGCCGGTGGCAGGTTATATATAGGTTTAACGTTTGTCAATCGGAACATATTCCTTACGTTCGCCAATGTTACGATAGGCAGGACGCATAATTTTTCCGTTCTGGGAAAGCTCTTCTAAGCGGTGAGCACTCCAGCCTGCAATTCTTGCAATGGCGAAAATCGGAGTATAGAGCTCTAACGGAAGGTCGAGCATATGATAAACAAAGCCACTGAAGAAGTCTACGTTAGGACTTACACCTTTATAGATTTTACGTTCTTTCGCAATAATTTCCGGTGCAAGACGTTCTACTAAGGAGTAGAGTGCAAATTCTTTTTCGTATCCCTTTTCCTGGGAAAGCCGTTCTACGAAGCCACGGAAGATAACTGCTCGTGGGTCGGAAAGAGAATATACCGCATGACCCATTCCATAGATAAGACCGGCATGGTCAAAAGCTTCTTTATGAAGAAGAGCAGTAAGATATTTGCTGACTTCTTCCTCGTCAGTCCAGTCTTTTACGGTACGTTTCATATCTTCAAACATCTGAACCACTTTGATATTGGCACCACCATGTTTCGGTCCCTTCAGGGAACCAAGGGATGCTGCAATAACAGAATAAGTATCGGTTCCGGAGGAAGATACCAGATGGGTAGTGAAGGTAGAGTTATTTCCACCGCCGTGTTCCATATGTAAGATTAATGCGATATCTAAAAGCTTTGCCTCTAATGGAGTATATTTACTGTCTGGCCGCAGAATATGAAGAATTGTCTCTGCAGTAGATAATTCCGGCTGCGGGGTATGAATATAAAGACTGGCACCATCATGATAATGGCGGTAAGCCTGATAACCATATACAGAAAGCAGTGGGAATAAGCTGATAAGCTGTAAGCACTGTCTCAATACATTTGGAAGTGAAATATCATCGGCACGGTCATCATAGGAATAAAGTGTAAGCACACTTCGTGCCAGCGTATTCATCATATCTTTACTTGGAGCCTTCATAATAATATCACGTACAAAACTGGTTGGAAGTGTACGGTATTCGGAAAGCAGTCCACAGAAGCTTTTTAACTGTTCTTTGGTTGGAAGTTCACCAAACATCAGAAGATAAGCACATTCTTCAAATCCAAAATGGCTGTCCGGTGCAATTCCCTTTACTAAATCTTTTACATTATATCCGCGGTAATAAAGTTCGCCCTCAGCCGGAACGTATTCTCCATTTACCAGCTTGGTAGAGCATACATCAGAAATATGTGTAAGTCCTACGAGAACACCCTTTCCGTTTAAATCACGAAGACCACGGTTTACATTATATTTCGTATATAATTCAGAAGGAATGATGGATGATGCGGAGCATTTATTCGCAAGTTCCATTATTTCCGGTGTGATTTCATAAAAACGTCCTGTCATATTGTTCCTCCTCTTTGCATTATTTACATATGTTATCATATTTCAGTTGTAGAAAACAAGAAAAAAGCGTAAATTTTAAAGAAAGTTTAAAATTGTTTTCTAAAAATTTTAGAATTATAGGAAGATAGTACTAATATAAAAACGTTTCTCCGATAAAACGCTTTTTACTGGATAAATTACAGAATATATATTACAATTAAGAAAAAATACCGGAGGCATAGAAATGGAAAAAGAAGAATTATATCGTTATGTGGACCATACTGCATTAAAAGCCTTTACCACATGGGAAGACATAGAAAAATTATGTGAAGAAGCAATAAAATACCATACCGCATCGGTCTGTATCCCAAGCTGTTACATCAGCCGGGTGAAAGAAACTTACGGTGATAAAATAAATATCTGTACCGTAGTAGGATTTCCGTTGGGTTATGCGAACACCGAAGGAAAGCTGGCAGAGACAAAGAAAGCATTAGAAGACGGAGCAGACGAAATTGATATGGTAATTAATATCTGTGATGTAAAAAATGGTGCATATGATAAAGTAGAAGATGAAATCCGTCTTTTAAAAGAAGCAACAGGGGATAAAATCTTAAAAGTTATCATCGAAACCTGTTATCTTACAAAAGAAGAAAAGATTGCCATGTGTCATGCAGTAACCAATGCCGGGGCAGATTTTATCAAGACATCCACCGGATTTGGAACGGCTGGTGCTACCATGGAAGATGTATTATTAATGAAAGAACACATTGGAGCAGATGTTAAGATTAAGGCAGCCGGAGGAATCCGCACCAAAGAAGATATGGAAAATTATATTAAGGCAGGCTGTGCAAGGCTTGGCACAAGCTCTGCAGTTGATATCTTGGGATAGCAGACATTTTAATATAATAGAAAGCTATAAGATAATGGAGAAAATAGCAGAACCGGAAACATTTTCAGAAAAGGGTGAGCGTCATGGAATTAGACAGAAAAAAATTAGTAGAAGCAGCAAAAGAAGCAAAAAAATATTCCTATGCACCGTATTCCAATTTTCATGTAGGTGCAGCACTTTATTGTAAGGATGGCAGTATCTATACCGGCTGTAATATTGAAAATGCAGCATTTACACCCACAAACTGTGCAGAGCGGACAGCAGTTTTTAAGGCGGTATCCGAAGGAAAGAAAGAATTTTTAGCCATTGCTGTAGTGGGAGACAAGGAAGAACCCCTTACACCTTGCGGTGTCTGCCGGCAGGTACTGACAGAGTTTGTAGATGGAAGCACCTTTGAGGTAATTATGGAAGATGGAGCTGGTGGCATCAAAGTTATGAAATTAGAAGAGCTTTTTCCGGCATCCTTTTCACCGAAAGATCTGCAATCATAAATTGTTCCACAATTTGACAGGAATTTTACATTGAAAAACGACACATATTAGAGTATAATAACAATTACAAAAAGCAAATAGTTTTATGCCTGGGATGTTCGACACGCCTGTTATTTTGAACCTACATTTACTTTAAACGGGATTCCAATATCTCCAATAGGATGTCAGGCCTCCGTTTGCAGTGGAAGGCAGAGTATTGGTTGAGGTTACCCACCTAGCTTTGCTAGGAGTCAAAATACAGGAAACGGCATTTTGGGTATATTTGCTAAAGATAAGGTATGAATATACGAAAGAATCTTTGTGTACAAAAGAATCATAAGGTACGGAAGATAAACATATAGTATACCAAAGAAGCATGTTTACAAAAGAACCGAAAATACAAAAGAGAAAAAAGAAGCTGCTGAAAAGCAGCTTCTTTTCTGCAACAGACAATAAAGGAGTAATTATGCGAAAAGTGAAAAGTAAAAAAAGTAATTATCTGTTGCTGGTTTGTGGAGCGGTTCTGACTCTTATACTGGTGGTTCTGATAACGGATACCAAAGGGGAGAAAAATGGATATTCCGAACAATGTGTTTATCGAAATGAGATTCCAGCCCTGCTGCAGTTTACTTACTATTCCAAGGAAGAATGGGCTGAGAAACTGCCACAACAGGGAACACTTACCTATGAGGATGTAAGTGAAATACTGGAACTGCTTCATTTAAAAGAATATATTCCTTTGGATGCTTCGAAAAAGAACATCGACCGGGCAGCCTGGTTTGCCATATATGATGAGATTTTAAGTTATCTTGATACCGATGCGTCTGTCTTAAAAAAGGACATTCTTGTACTGGAAAAAGAAAAAAAGCAGCTTACGACACAGGATGGAACTTATACCATCACCGCTAATCCGAAGTGGTATCAGAAGCTGCACAGCTATGGCATTTACCTGATGGAGGATAAAATAATCGGGGTTGCCGTAAAGGATAAAGAGGATGTGGCACTGAAGAATGCCTATCTTATTTCTAATATAGAAGGAGAACTTACTTTTCTTTATCAGGGGGCAGAATACCAGCTGCCGGTTGATACCGAGGAAGATTTATCCAATGTCGTAGCAGACATTTCCCTAAGTGCAAAAGAGATACATAAAATCAGCCGCAAGGAAGATACCATTACCGGAAAGCTGATTTCAAAAACAGATACCGCAATGGAGATTAAGGGATATGGACAAGTTGCAATAGATGCAGCCATGAAAATCTATGCAACTTATGATGGAATCCGGGAAGTCTCTATGGATGCACTGATGTTGGAAAACATGGAAATCACATTTGTGGTGGCAGAAAAACAAATCTGCGCCATTCTTCTGACAGAGCCTGCCAAAATAGAAAATATCCGTGTACTGTTATTAGAAAATGACAGCATGTTCCGCTCTGACGTATCCTTAGTATCAGATGTGCCGGTGCATCTTTATTATGGAGAAACGGAAACTGTATTAGAAGCAGGCAGCGTGATTACGGCGTCCAATTATGCCAATATACTTGCAACATCGTCTGTTTCATTAGTCGCAGAGGATGGCACATCGCCATTCTATTTTACAGACAATCAGGGCAGCCGCATATCTCCGGCTTATGCAGGCAGCATGGAGCTTCGTATGTATCCGGAAGGATATACAGTGGTAAATGTAGTTGATTTAGAATCCTATGTAAAGGGCGTTATCCCCAGTGAGGTTCCATCTTCTTATGGAATCGAAGCACTAAAAGCGCAGGCAGTCTGTGCCAGAAGCTATGCTTATATCCAGATGATGCACAATAAATATGAAGCCTATGGAGCACATGTAGATGACAGCGTGAATTTTCAGGTGTATAATAAGCAGAATCAGACGCCGGAAACCGTGGCAGCGGTAGATGAGACAAAGGGGCAGGTGCTTTCTTATAAGGGTGATATTATAGAGACCTATTATTATTCCACTTCCTATGGTCATACCGGAGATTACGAAGCCTGGAATCTTGACAAAGATTCCTATGGTTATTTGCATGGCGTCTGGGTACGCAGTGAAGAAAATCCCATTGATTTATCGGATGAGAAAAGCTTCTCGGATTATATCAGTAACATAGACAATGCCTGCTATGAATCGGATTTAAAATATTTCCGTTGGAATACCGTGCTTGATTTTCAGGGAAAAGATGAGACACTGCTTCATACCATAGCAGACAGGAAAGAGCACCAGCCGGAAGCAATTACTTATTATAAAGATGCTGCTAAGACGGAAACGACAGACAGCTGCAGTAACTTTGGTGCATTGCAGACAATAAAAGTGGTAAACCGCAATCCAAGTGGTGTGATATTAGAACTGGAACTTGATTTTCAAAATGGTGTCGTCAGCGTACAGTCCGAATATAATATGCGTGCAATTTTAGGCTGCGGCATCACAAATATTAACCTTTTGGATGGAAGCACTGTGGAAATGAGTATTCTGCCCAGTGCCTATATCAGCATTGGAAATAACGGTGACGGAACCTATGCCGTCCATGGCGGCGGTTATGGTCATGGAATCGGCATGAGCCAGAATGGAGCACAAAAGCTTTGCGAGCAGGGCTTTGATTATAAGAAAATATTAAATTATTTTTATCAGGATACAGAACTGACGGAATTATATCAGCCAGAAAATTCGACGATGGAAGAAGGGGGGGCATAGGCTTGATCTGGAAACTGATTGGAAATGTAAAATCATTTTTAGATAAATGCAAACGGGATAATATCAATGCATTTGCGGCACAGGCAGCATTTTTTATCCTGTTATCCAGCTTCCCGTTTCTTATGGTGTTCAGTTCCCTGTTACAGTATACTCCTGTAACAGAAGGAATGATTTTACAAATCGTAAATGAAACAATGCCGGAATACATTGCACCGTTTCTTGTAAATATTATCAATGAAGTCTACACCAAATCCTTTGGAATTGTATCGATTGCGGCTATCGCAGCGGTGTGGTCGGCAGCCAAGGGCGTACAGTATATGGCTAACGGACTGAATGTGGTAAATGATATTGTGGAGACCAGAAACTGGTTTGTGCTCCGTTTCTGGGCAATCATCTATACCATTGTATTTGTCATTGCCATTGTAATTTCGCTGGTGCTGCTGGTATTCGGTAAATCACTGGAACATCTTCTTGTGAAACATATTCCGATTATGACACATATTGTAAGCCTCATATTTGAACGGGGAAGCCTGATTATGATACTGGTATTAATCGTTCTCTTTGTAGTGATTTTTACATTGATACCAAACCGCAAGGCGACCTTTCGTTCCCAGCTTCCGGGGGCAGTACTTTGTGCCATTGCCTGGTATGTATTTTCCATCGGATTATCCATCTATGTGGACTATTTTAACGGATTTTCCATGTATGGCAGTCTGACTACACTGGTCTTGATTATGCTGTGGATGTATTTTTGCATGTATATTCTGATGCTTTGTGCGGAATTCAATGTTGTATTTGACGAATATATCGCAGGCTTTATGCAGCGTAAGAAGGAGCAGAAACGGGATAAAAAATAACTTGAAGTTTTAGAAACCCTGTGGTAATATAACATTTAGTGAAAAAGTAAAAGGCAATGAAAGTGTTCAGTAGATTATTGTACTTTTTAAAGAGAGAGGAAATCATCGGCTGAAAGTTTCCTTAAGGTAAGGCAGTAATTGAATTTCGCACGGAAGCTGCACAGGTGAACGTTAGTAGTCTGTGACGTTGTACGCGTTAAGTATTTATGAGTGTCTAATGATTTAGAAATCAGGGTGGTACCGCGGAGTAATTTCGTCCCTATGGGAAGAAAATGCTTCGCGTTTTTTTATGCGGGAAACTCGCAAAGCGTGTTTTTCGTAGTTTATTTATGAATGAAATAAAATGATAGAAGGAGATATTATTATGAAAGAAAAGCTGCAGAAAATCAGGGAAGAAGCAATTCATCAGATTGAATCATCCGGCGAACTTGGCAAACTGAATGATGTCAGAGTTGCATTTCTTGGAAAGAAAGGTGAACTCACCGCAGTATTAAAAGGAATGAAGGATGTTGCACCGGAGGACAGACCTCTGGTAGGACAGCTGGTAAATGAAACCAGAGAAGCCATCGAGAAGAAATTAGATGAGACAAAGCAGAAATTAGAAGCTGCACAGATGGAACTGAAATTAAAACATGAAGTAATCGACGTTACCCTTCCGGCTAAGAAGAACCGTGTCGGACATCGTCATCCGAATACCATTGCTTTGGAAGAAGTAGAGCGTATCTTTACCGGTATGGGCTATGAAGTAGTGGAAGGACCGGAAGTAGAATATGATTATTATAACTTTGAAGCATTAAATATTCCGGCAAATCATCCGGCAAAGGACGAGCAGGATACGTTCTATATTAATGACAAAATTGTGCTTCGTACCCAGACATCACCGGTACAGGTTCGTGTCATGGAAAAAGGCAAGCTGCCAATCCGTATGATTGCACCGGGAAGAGTATTCCGTGCAGACGAAGTAGATGCAACCCATTCACCATCTTTCCACCAGATTGAGGGAATGGTAATCGATAAGAATATTACATTTGCAGATTTAAAGGGAACCTTACAGGAGTTTGCAGCCCGTCTGTTCGGACCGGAAACCAAAGTAAAATTCCGTCCGCATCATTTCCCATTTACAGAGCCAAGTGCAGAGATGGATGTTACCTGCTTTAAATGTGGTGGTAAGGGATGCCGTTTCTGTAAGGGCGAAGGCTGGATTGAAATTTTAGGCTGTGGAATGGTTCATCCGAAGGTACTTCGTATGAGCGGTATTGATCCGGAAGAATATTCAGGATTTGCATTCGGAGTTGGTCTTGAGCGTATTGCTTTATTGAAATATGAAATTGATGATATGCGTCTCTTATATGAGAACGATGACCGTTTCTTAAGACAGTTTTAATGAACCGGGAAGTTGAAAGGACATGCTTCCTGTAGTCGGAAAGAAAAGAACACAGTAGAGAGTTGATAGAAGGAGAAACAATATGAATACATCATTAAAATGGATAGAAGCTTTGGTTCCGGGGCTTAATGTAGATGCACAGGAATATACCGATGCAATGATTCTGTCCGGTTCAAAAGTAGAATTTTACAAGAAAATGGATGCCGATTTAGAGAAAATCGTTGTTGGACAGATTAAGAAAATCGAGCCGCATCCGGATGCTGATAAATTAATCATCTGCCAGGTAGATGTTGGAGCAGGTGAGGACATCCAGATTGTAACCGGTGCTCCGAATGTAAAAGAAGGAGATAAGGTTCCGGTTGTATTGGATGGAGGACGTGTTGCCGGTGGTCATGATGGCAAGATGACAGAAGGCGGCATCAAAATTAAAAAAGGTAAATTAAGAGGAATTGAGTCCAATGGAATGATGTGCTCCATTGAAGAACTTGGTTCTACCCGTGATATGTATCCAGAAGCTCCGGAATATGGTATCTACATTTTTGCTGATGATGAAGTAAAACCGGGTGATGATGCAATTAAAGCATTAGGCCTTGACGATACTATTGTAGAATATGAGATTACAAACAACCGTGTAGACTGTTTCTCAATCCTTGGAATTGCAAGAGAAGCAGCAGCAACTTTTAAGAAAGAATTTGTACCGCCGGTTGTAACTGAGACCGGAAATGATGAGGATGTCAATGACTATATTAAAGTAAATGTAGTAGATAAAGAATTATGTCCTCGCTATACAGCCCGTGTCGTAAAGAATATTAAGATTGCTCCATCACCAAAGTGGATGCAGCGCAGACTTGCAGCCCAGGGAATCCGTCCAATCAATAACATTGTCGATATTACCAACTATGTTATGGAAGAATACGGACAGCCGATGCATGCATATGACTGGGATACCATCGAGGGAAAAGAGATTGTCGTAAGACGTGCCGGAAGAGGCGAGTTATTTACAACTTTAGATGGACAGGAGCGTACTTTGGACGAAAACGTTCTGATGATTTGTGATGGCAAGAAAGCAATCGGCATTGCCGGTATTATGGGTGGCGAGAACTCCATGATTACAGACAATGTAAAAACCATGCTTTTTGAAGCTGCATGTTTTGATGGAACCAATATCCGTCTTTCCGGTAAGAGAATTGGTCTTCGTACCGATGCTTCTTCCAAATTTGAAAAAGGTCTGGATCCAAACCTTGCAATGGAAGCTATGAACAGAGCCTGCCAGTTAATTGAAGAATTAGGTGCCGGCGAAGTGGTTGGCGGAGCCATTGATATTTATGAGAATAAGAAAGAGGGCAGACGGATTCCGTTTGAACCGGAGAAATACAATAAATTATTAGGAACCAATATTGAGCCGGAAGAGATGCTTTCCTACTTCGAGCGTCTGGAATTAGGTTATGATAAAGAAACCAATGAAGTATTAGTTCCATCCTGGAGACAGGACTTAGAGTGCGACGCAGACCTTGCAGAGGAAGTGGCAAGATTCTTTGGCTATGCAAATATTCCAACAACACTTCCAAGCGGAGAAGCTACCACCGGAATGTTATCCTATAAGTTAAGAATTGAAAGAATTGCAAGAGATATTGCAGAATTCTGTGGTTTCTCACAGGGTATGAATTATTCCTTTGAAAGTCCGAAGGTATTTGATAAATTATTACTTCCGGCAGATTCACCATTACGCCAGACCGTAACAATTTCCAATCCTTTGGGAGAAGATTTCAGTATTATGCGTACTACATCCTTAAACGGAATGCTGACCTCTTTATCAACCAACTATAACAGAAGAAATAAAGATGTTCGTCTTTATGAATTAGGCAATATTTATCTGCCAAAGAGCGTACCGGTAACGGAGCTTCCGGATGAGAGAATGCAGTTTACCCTTGGTATGTATGGCGAAGGTGATTTCTTTACCATGAAGGGTGTTGTAGAAGAATTCTTCTACAAAGTTGGAATGACGAAGAAAGCAGAATATGATCCGAATGCCGGAAGACCTTATCTGCATCCGGGCCGCCAAGCAAATATTGTATATGATGGTAAAGTAGTTGGTTACTTAGGAGAGGTTCATCCGCTTGTAGCTGCTAATTACAATATCAAAGACAGAGTTTATGTTGCAGTGATTGATATGCCATCTATTATGGATGAAACAACCTTTGACCGTAAATACGAAGATATTGCCAAATTCCCGGCAGCAACCCGTGACATCAGTATGGTTGTTCCAAAAGAGATTCTTGCAGGAGATATCGAAAAAGTATTCGAAAGCAAGGGTGGTGCTTACTTAGAGAGCTACACACTGTTCGATATTTATGAAGGAGCCCAGATTAAACCGGGTTATAAATCCATTGCTTACTCACTGACCTTCCGTGCAAAGGATAAGAACTTAGAGGAAGCAGATTTAAGCGGAGCAATGAACCGCATTGTAAAAGCATTAGAAGCAATGAAGATTGAACTGAGAGCTTAGAAATAGAGGAAAGAAACATGGATGTAAAAGCTTTTGATTACGATTTACCGGAGGAACTGATTGCTCAGGATCCTCTGGAGGATCGTTCCAGTTCCAGACTCATGGTCTTAGATAAGAAAACGGGAGACATTGAACATAAAATATTCCGTGATGTAGTAGATTATCTGCAGCCGGGAGACTGCCTTGTGTTAAATAATACCAAGGTAATTCCGGCAAGACTGTTTGGAGTCAAAGAAGGAACGGAAGCCAAAATAGAGATTCTTCTTTTAAAGAGAAAAGAAAATGATATCTGGGAAACACTGGTAAAACCGGGAAAGAAATGTAAGCCCGGTGTTAAGATTTCTTTTGGAGAGGGACTTTTGACCGGAGAAGTCTTAGAGGTCGTAGAAGATGGTAACCGTCTGATTCAGTTCCACTATGATGGAATCTTTGAAGAAATTTTAGACCAGCTTGGTCAGATGCCATTACCGCCTTATATTACCCATCAGTTAAAAGATAAGAACCGTTATCAGACAGTATATGCCAAATATGACGGTTCTGCGGCAGCTCCGACAGCGGGACTTCATTTTACACCGGAATTATTACAGCAGATTCGTGATATGGGTGTTGATATAGCAGAAGTTACCCTTCATGTGGGACTTGGCACTTTCCGTCCGGTAAAAGTGGATACCATCGAAGAACACCATATGCATTCGGAATTCTACCGGATTGAACAGTCGGAAGCCGATAAAATCAATCGTGCCAAAGCAAATGGCCACCGGGTAATTGCCGTGGGAACCACCAGTACAAGAACGTTAGAGTCTGCAGCAGAAGAAGACGGCACTTTACGGGAAAAGAGCGGCTGGACAGATATCTTTATCTATCCGGGCTATAAGTTTAAAGTTATCGATGCTCTGATTACGAATTTCCACCTGCCACAGTCTACCCTTGTGATGTTAGTGTCTGCTCTTGCAGGCAGGGAACATATTCTGGCTGCCTATAAGAAAGCGGTAGAAGAAAGATATCGTTTCTTTAGTTTCGGGGATGCTATGCTGATAAAATAATTTCTTATTGTCAGAATTCGAAATATAGGATAAAATAATTTTATTAGCTTTAATCTTGATAGAAGGAGAGGACTATGGACGAGAGAAGAAAACATAAACGCTTGGATTTAGATGTATCTGTTCAGCTGGAACGTCTGGATCAGGATGATATTACTACTTTAAAATTTATTCATGTGGTCGTTACCGATATTTCACGTTCCGGAATCGGATTTGTTTCTGACCAGAATTTGAAAGTTGGAACCTACTATGATACCAAGATTCAGATCTGGACAAAAGAGGTCATTGATGCAGTACTTGAGATTGTCAGATGTGATCCGAAGGGGGACGGAACCTATAAATATGGCTGCGTATTTGTTGGAATGTCAGATACCGATGCATTAAAAATTGATATTTATCAGATTTTCAATGATGTCTAAAAGAAAAGCTGAATGATAAAAGAAAATAGGTTATAAAAGAAAATAAGTCATAAAAGAAAACCATGGAAAGAAATTTCCATGGTTTTTTGCTGCCAATCATTTACAGATATAATTTCTCTAAATCTTTATAGAAATCAGGATAGGAAACTTCTGCAATTTCGGAATGCTCTAATTCAATACCGCCGTCAATATTTAATGCAGCAATGGCAAAGCTCATGGCAATCCGGTGGTCAAGCCCCGCGTCAATGGTTGCTGTATGCAGTGTTTTTCCACCATGAATAATCATGCCATCATCGGTTGGTGTAACATCACAGCCTAATAACTTTAAGTTTTCCGTTACCGTAAGAATACGGTCTGTTTCCTTTACCTTAAGCTCTGCAGCATCCCGGATTACGGTGGTTCCTTCTGCAAAGGCTGCCATAACAGCAATCACAGGAATTTCATCGATTAAAGTCGGGATGAGTTCCCCTTCCACCACGGTACCATGAAGAGAACTGCCTTTTACAAGAAGGTCGCAGACCGGCTCACCGGATGCGGTTCTTGGATTCAGCCGCTTAATAGAGCCGCCCATAGCTTCCGCAACTTTTAAGATACCGTCTCTTGTGGGATTGACTCCAACATTGCGGATTAAGACTTCAGAACCAGGAGTAAGTAAAGCTGCCGCAATAAAATAGGCTGCCGAAGAAATATCTCCCGGAACTTCTACTTTTTGTCCGTTTAAAACAGGATCCGGTGAAATAGATGCAGTTGTTCCTTCGGAGGTGACGTTAGCACCGAAAGAGCGTAACATCAGTTCTGTGTGGTTGCGGGAGAGTACCGGTTCCGTTACGCTGGTAATTCCGTCTGCATATAAGCCGGCTAAAAGAATACAGGATTTTACCTGGGCAGATGCAACCTTTGAAGTATAATCAATGGCATGTAATTCATGTCCGGTTATTTTTAAAGGAACACAGTTGTTATCCTTTAAACTTTCGATATCTGCCTGCATGAGACGAAGGGGTTCCATAATACGTTTCATGGGACGGGTGCGAAGGGAATCATCCCCATCTAACTGGCTGACAAACGGATTACCGGCTAAGATACCGGAAATCAGCCGGGTAGTAGTTCCGCTGTTTCCTGCGTCTAAGATATGCTGTGGCTCCTTTAAACCATGTAATCCTTTTCCATGGACAAGGACACGGCTTTTTTCCCGTTCAATTTCTATCCCCATTTCCTGAAAGCAGGAAATCGTAGAAAGGCAGTCAGCCCCCTCTAAGAAATTCGTGATTTCGGTTGTATCGTTGGAAAGAGAACCAAACATAATGGCACGATGGGAAATGGATTTGTCTCCCGGAATATTTATTTCTCCATGCAAGGCATGTGCTTTTTTAATCTGCATAATAAAATCCTTTCTGGATGTATTCTGAAATCTTGTCAAAATTTTATCAAAATATTATCGCTCATAAACCGTATAATGATATTTGCGAAGCAGTGCAATGGCACAGGTAAGGGCTTCTTCTTCATACAATTCAATACGAAGTACACCGTTTTCAAATTCACGGTTATGGATAATTCCAATATTTTTAATGCTGATATTGTTGCTGGCAAGAATCGTTGCAATGGTTGCAATTCCACCGGCTTCATCAATCAGATCACAATAACATTCAAAGACTTTGCGCAATGGTCCGGAAGAAGTAATGGTGATAGAATCCCGGTAATCTTTGGCATGAGAGAAAAAATCATAGATTTCATTTTCTTTTCTTTCTGAAATCAGACTACGCATGGAATTTAATTCTTCCGTATAGCGGTCAATGAGTGTTAAAATCTGCTCCCGGTTTGAGGCACAGATATGCTGCCACATCACAGGAGAAGAGGATGCAATTCTTGTAATATCTTTAAATCCGCCTGCTGCAATCGTCTTCATCGTCTCATTTTCATCATCGGTTTCACGAATCAGATTCACAAGACTTGCTGCAATAATATGCGGCAGATGACTGATGGAAGCGGTTGCATGGTCATGGGTTTTTGCATCCATAATCATAGGAACAGAGCCTAAGGATGCAATGTAATCCCGGAATGCATGAAGTACTGCAGTATCTGTCTTTGCAGTCGGAGTTAAAATATAATAAGCATTTTCTAATAAATATGCGGTTGCAGCCTGATAGCCGGTCTTTTCAGAACCTGCCATCGGATGTCCGCCGATAAAATAAGATTCTAAATCAAGGGCGGTAATACTTTCGTGAATATCCCCCTTGACACTTCCAACATCAGAAAGAATACAGCCCTTTTTCAAAAAGGGCTTTAATTCTTTTATGTATTCTATATTTTTCTGTACCGGACAGCAGAGAAAGATAATGTCACAGTCGGAAAAATCTTTCATTGCAAGCAGCGTATCATTGGAAATGGTATGATCCTCAAAAGCTGCAGTTATGGTAGAAAGATGACCGGATGTGGCAATCAGTTCTGTTTCCGGGCAAATACGTTTTATGGTCTTAGCCAGCGAACCGCCGATAAGACCAAGACCAATAAAACCGATTTTCTTAAAGTCCATGTTACATTAAGCTCCTTCCACTTAAGGAAATGTATGGTTTGATGTGTTCCATAACAGAATCGAACTGTTCGAAGTTCAGAGACTGCGGACCATCGGAAAGTGCATGTGCAGGGTCGTTATGTACTTCAATCATCAGACCGTCGGCACCGCAGGCAATACCGGCTTTGGCAAGTGGCTCAACGAAAGAGCGGACACCGGTTGCATGGCTTGGGTCAACGATGACCGGAAGATGGGTACGTTCCTTTAAGACACATACTGCACTTAAATCCAAGGTGTTTCTGGTGGAAGTCTCAAAGGTACGGATACCACGTTCACATAAAGCAACGTTTGGACTTCCGGAAGAGATAATATATTCAGCTGCATTCAACCATTCATCAATCGTAGCAGAAAGACCTCTCTTTAATAAGACCGGAAGACCGGTACGGCCAACCTCTTTTAATAATTCGAAGTTCTGCATATTTCTGGCACCGACCTGAAGCATGCTGACATATTTTACAGCAGATTCCACGGCATGTGCGCTGGTTACTTCACAAATGGTTGCAAGACCTGTTTCATCCGAAGCAGTCTTCATATATTTTAAACCTTCTTCCTCAAGACCCTGGAAAGAGTATGGGGAAGTACGAGGTTTGTAAGCACCGCCACGAAGAATAGTTGCTCCGGCTTTCTTAACAGCATGAGCAATGCAAAGAAGCTGTTCTTCTGTTTCAACGGCACAAGGACCAGCCATAATTGTCATGGTATCAGGGCCGATTACGGTGTCCTTAACCTTGAAGCTGGTTGGCTGTGGGTGGAACTTCTTATTGGCAAGCTTGTAGCTTTCGGTAATCGGAACTACCTTTTCTACTGCAGAGCTGGCTTCGATACGCTGAATATCTAATTTGGTTTTATCGCCGACAACTCCGATAATGGTAACTTCTTCACCATGTGAAAGATGTGTTTTTAAGCCTTCTTTTTCCACTGCATCTACAATTTTATCTACATCCTGTGGAAGAGCGGATGGTTTCATAACAATAATCATAATTTATAATCCTCACTTAAAAAATGTCACCTGACCGAATTATTATAATATGAGAAGAAACGGAATGCAACCGCATCTCTCCGGTGGTGCATGTATACTATAACGGAATCCAGATACAATGTCAATACTTTAAAGCGTTGAAGTTTAACGTGTGAAAAATATAAAAATTCACAATAATATTATCAAAAATAGTGCAAAATGTTTACTTCGTATTTACAATTCATTCATAAATGTTGTGTATAATACATAATATAGTTGAAGAAAATGAACGGATTTAGTAAAATATATACATAATTCTATCATACAGGAGGAAAGGCATATGGAAGTATTTACAACGGACAGAATCAGAAACGTCGTGCTTTTAGGACATGGTGGAGCGGGAAAAACCAGTCTGGTGGAAGCAATGGCATATTTATCCGGCATGACAACCCGTATGGGAAAGATTTCAGACGGAAATACTATCAGTGATTTTGATAAAGAAGAAATCAAAAGACAGTTTTCCATCCATACTTCGGTTGTTCCGATTATCTGGGATAATACGAAGATTAATTTCTTAGATACTCCGGGATATTTCGACTTTGTCGGTGAAGTGGAAGAAGCAGTCAGCGCCGCAGATGCAGCAATTATTGTAGTATCCGGCAAGAACGGAATTGAAGTCGGTACGAAGAAAGCCTGGGACATCTGCGAGAAATACAATCTTCCGAGAATGATATTTGTTACAGAGATGGATATTGATAATGCAAGCTTCCGTCAGGTAGTAGAAGATTTACAGCAGTTATATGGCAAACGGATTGCACCATTCCATCTGCCGATTCGTGAAAATGAAAAATTTGTCGGTTATATCAATGTGGTTCGTAAGAGTGCCCAGAGATGGAATGATAAGGGCGAAGTCGTAGAATGTGAGATTCCGGAATACAGCCAGAACAACCTTGGAATCTGTACGGATGCCCTGATGGAAGCGGTAGCAGAAACCAGTGAAGAATTTATGGAGCGGTATTTTAATGGTGATGAATTCTCAGAAAACGAAATCCGTCAGGCACTTCGTGTCAATGTGGCGGATGCCAGCATGGTTCCGGTTTCCATGGGGTCCAGCATTCTTGCACAGGGTATGTATACATTGTTAGATGACATTGTAAAATACTTCCCTAGCCCGGATAAACGTTCCTGCACCGGAATTAATGCCAAGAGCAATGAAGTATATTCCGCAGATTATGATTTTTCCAAACCAAAATCAGCATATATTTTCAAAACAATTGTAGATCCGTTTATCGGAAAGTATTCTCTGATCAAAGTAAATTCCGGTGTGTTAAAAACCGATGATTTACTCTTTAATCACCACCGGGATACGGAAGGCAAGATTGGAAAACTCTATGTAATGTGCGGAAGCAAACCACAGGAAGTACCGGAGCTTCATGCCGGAGATATCGGAGCATTAGCAAAGCTTTCCGGAGCTATGACAACCGATTCCCTTTCCACAAGAGCCAATCCGATACTTTTTATCCGAACAAGCATTTCCGAGCCGTATACCGGCATGCGGTATAAAGCAAAGAATAAGGGGGATGAAGATAAAATTTCCCAGGCACTGCAGAAAATCATGCAGGAAGACTTAACCATTAAGACAGTGAATGACAGTGCCAACCATCAGACGCTTATTTATGGTATCGGAGAACAGCAGCTGGAGGTCCTGGTAGAAACCTTAAAGAATAAGTATAAAGTTGAGATTGAACTGAGCCGTCCGAAGGTTGCATTCCGTGAAACCATCCGCGGAACATCCGATGTGGAATATAAATATAAGAAACAGTCCGGCGGACATGGACAGTATGGACATGTAAAAATGCGTTTTTCACCATCCGGCAATCTTGAGGAAGCTTATGAATTTTCACAGGAAGTAGTCGGCGGAGCTGTTCCGAAGAATTTCTTCCCGGCAGTAGAAAAAGGACTTCAGGAAGGTGTACAGAAAGGACCATTGGCAGCATATCCTGTACTTGGTATTAAGGCAGTGCTTTATGACGGTTCTTATCATGCAGTAGATTCTTCGGAAATGGCATTTAAGGTTGCTGCAAGAGAAGCCTTAAAGAAAGGAATCTTAGAAGCAAAGCCAGTGCTTTTAGAGCCGATTGCCAGCCTTAAGATTACATTACCGGATGCTTATACCGGAGACGTAATGGGAGACCTGAATAAAAAGCGCGCAAGAGTCCTTGGCATGACACCGGATAACAAAGGAAATACCGAGATTTTGGCGGATATCCCTTATATCGAATTATATGGCTATGGCACAAGACTTCGTTCCATGACCCAGGGAAGCGGAGATTTCTCCTACCAGTTTGCAAGATACGAACAGGCACCGGAGGAAGTAGCGAAGGTACAAATGGAAGAGCGGGCATCCAAGCTTGCTTCGGAAGATGATAAATAAAATAATGAGAAAAAATATCTGTTAAAACAAACAGATAACGAAAGAGAGGTGATGGTGACATGGGAAAGAAAAGAACATTTTTTGCAATTGTTTTGATTATTGCGTTGTTTTTCGATAATTCGCAGTTCTCAGAAGCAAAAGCACTTCGTTCTCTGCCAATCACCACCTCTCTTTATTACAGCATGGAACCGGAAGATGCCAATGTATTAAAAGAAGATTATGACATCACCTATTACTTAAATGGTGGAATTCCTTCTTCTGATTTAACTTACAATTATATTATAGAAGAGCTTCCGCTGACTCTTGATATACCGGAAAAGCCTGGATATAATTTCGCCGGCTGGTATACCGAGAGCAGTTACCAGAATAAGATTACGGAGATAAACATTGATAATTTCGGTGATTTGTCCTTGTATGCAAAATGGACCAAGAAGATTGATTCTGCTTACAGTGTGGAAATGTATCCTTATTCCACAGCATCACAGGTAAGCGGTAACGACAGGATGTTAAAGGATTGCGGATTCAGCTTTGCCTATGATGTAAATATTCCGGGAATGCCATCCACCAGAGAACAGGATTATGCACAGAATATGACTTCCACGGACAACCAGTGTCCGCAGGGCATCTGTATTACGGAAGATTATTATATGATTACAGCATATAATACGGATGATTCGGAAAGCCTTGGAGCCCTTTATATCTTTGACAAAGAGACCGGAGAATATATGGTTACTCTTGGCATGAAAAAGAACAGCCATCTTGGAGGACTTACCTACGATGGAAGAAATGTCTGGATCTGCCATTCGGACACGAGGTCTTTGGAGCGGCTTAGTTACAGTTATATAAAAAAGATTGCAGAGTCCAAACCGAAGATTTTTGTGGATGCCACCGGAATGTTTGAAGAATACCGTGTAGCGAATATGCCATCCTGCATTACCTGGCATGATGGAATTCTCTGGGTAGCAACACACAATGCCTTATTCAAATCCATTATGATTTCTTATAAATATCAGGATGGAGAACTGATGGAACAGCAGCGCTACCAGATACCGGAAAAGGTGCAGGGAATTGCTTTTGATGAACAGGACAGAGTGTATTTAAGCACATCCTATGGAAGAAGCAATTCATCCTATTTAAAGATTTACCGGAATGTAGATGCAATGGATACAAAGCCGCGGACACCGGAACTTAAGGTAGAAATGCCACCATGTTCCGAAGAAATTAATTATGCAGACGGCAATATCTATGTGCTGTTTGAATCGGCAAGCTCGAAATATTTTGAAGGCACAGACGGAAAAGGGAAGAGCATTTGTCCGATAGACCGGATTCTTACAATTGATACAAATACCATTTTTCCTTGACAAATTGAGGGCATGTGATAGAATTTTATGAGTATAAGTCTCTAAAAAGGCATTCTATCAGCATGTCCTTATTTTATGGACGGAAGCTGTTTAAATTAGGAGGAATTGAAGATGTCACAAACAACAGTACCGTATAATCACAGAGCGGTAGAGCAGAAATGGCGTAAAGTCTGGGAAGATAAGCCAATTAACGTAAATAATGGCAAGAAGCCGAAATACTATTGTCTGGATATGTTTCCATACCCATCCGGAAACGGACTCCATGTAGGTCACTGGAGAGGCTATGTAATATCTGATGTATGGAGCCGCTATAAGCTTATGCATGGATATTATGTCATTCACCCGATGGGATGGGATGCATTTGGTCTTCCGGCAGAGAACTACGCAATTAAGATGGGTGTTCATCCGGAAAAATCTACCGCTGAAAATATCAGGAATATCAAGCGTCAGATTCAGGAAATTGCTGCAATCTATGACTGGGATATGGAAGTAAATACCACCGATCCTGAATTCTACAAATGGACACAGTGGATTTTTGTAAAAATGTTTAAAGCTGGACTTGCTTATGAGAAAGAGATGCCAATTAACTGGTGTCCATCCTGTAAGACTGGTCTTGCCAATGAAGAAGTTGTAAATGGTAAATGTGAGCGTTGTGGTGCTGATGTTACCAAGAAGAACTTAAAGCAGTGGATGCTTAAGATTACCAAATATGCTGACCGTCTTCTTGCAGACCTTGATAAGCTTGACTGGCCGGAAAAGGTTAAGAAAATGCAGACTGACTGGATTGGTAAGAGTAATGGAGCAGAAGTCAACTTTAAGGTGGATGGAAGCGATAAAGAGATTACTGTTTATACCACAAGACCGGATACTCTTCACGGAGCAACCTTCATGGTACTTGCACCGGAGCATGCTTTGGCAAAAGAGCTTGCAACTGATGAGACAAGAACTGCAGTAGAGGATTATATCTATCAGTCATCCCTGAAATCTTCTGTAGATCGTTTGCAGGATAAAGAAAAGACGGGTGTATTTACCGGTTCTTATGCAATCAATCCGCTGAATGGTGCAAAGGTTCCAATCTGGCTTTCTGATTATGTATTAGCTGATTATGGTACCGGAGCAATTATGTGTGTTCCTGCACATGATGACCGTGACTTTGAATTTGCAAAGAAATTCAATATTCCAATCATCCAGGTTATTGCCAAAGATGGTAAGGAAATTGAAAATATGGCCGAAGCTTATACCGAAGCAAAAGGTATTATGATTAATTCTGGTGACTGGAATGGAATGGAGTCATCTGTTCTTAAGAAAGAAGCTCCGGAAATGATTGAAAAGATGGGCTTTGGTAAGAAGACAACCAACTATAAATTGAGAGACTGGGTATTCTCCCGCCAGCGTTACTGGGGCGAGCCAATCCCAATCGTACACTGCCCGGATTGTGGAGCAGTTCCGGTTCCGGAAGAAGAGCTTCCATTACTGTTACCTGAGGTTGAATCCTATCAGCCGACAGGTACCGGAGAGTCACCATTAGCAGATATTCCTGAATGGGTAAATACCACATGTCCTTGCTGTGGTAAGCCTGCAAAACGTGAAACCAACACCATGCCTCAGTGGGCAGGTTCATCCTGGTATTTCTTACGTTATGTAGATAACAAGAATAAAGATGAATTAGTAAGCCGCGAGAAAGCAGATAAATACCTTCCGGTTGATATGTATATCGGTGGTGTAGAGCATGCAGTACTGCATCTTCTGTATTCCCGTTTCTATACCAAATTCTTATATGATATCGGAGTAATTGACTTTGATGAGCCATTCACCAAGCTGTTTAATCAGGGTATGATTACCGGTAAGAATGGTATCAAGATGAGTAAATCCAAAGGAAATGTCGTTTCACCGGATGATCTGGTTCGTGACTACGGCTGTGACTCCTTAAGATTATATGAGCTGTTTGTTGGACCACCAGAATTAGATTCTGAGTGGGATGACCGTGGAATCGATGGCGTATACCGTTTCATCACCAGATTCTGGAATCTTGTAATGAGCCAGAAGGATGCAGATGTTGCTGAGACCAAAGAACTGGTTAAGATTCGTCATAAACTGGTATATGATATTACCCAGAGACTGGAAAGCTTCAGCTTAAATACTGTAATTTCCGGATTCATGGAATACAATAACAAACTGATTGACCTTTCCAAGAAGGGTGGCGTAGATAAGAAGACTCTTGAGACTTACGTTCTTCTTCTTGCTCCGTTTGCACCACATATTGCAGAAGAACTGTGGAGCGAGCTTGGTCATGACACATCTGTATTTGCAGAGAAATGGCCGGAGTATGATAAAGAAGCTATGGAAGATGATGAAGTTGAAATTGCAGTACAGATTAACGGCAAGACCAAAAGCGTTGTCAGCATTGCAAAAGATGCTTCCAAAGAGGATGCGCTTGCTACAGGAAAAGCTGCAATTGCAGATAAGCTTACCGGCAATGTAATCAAAGAGATTTATGTTCCGGGCAAAATCATTAATATTGTAATGAAATAAGCAACGATAAAATCAAAACAGATATTTCAAAAACGAGGATATGCAAAATGCATATCCTCGTTTGCGTTATAAGCGCCTATTTTTTCCTTTTCTGTAACATCTGCATCATCTGCAGCATTTTATCGGTTTTTGCCCGTTCTGCTTCGGACATATTCTGTTTTAGCAATTCGATTAACAGAGTCGTTTCGGTATTCGAAAATGTCATGCCGTTCTGCTTGGCATTGTTGGCAGCATTCATGACGGTAGAAGCCATGGATTTAGCATCCTTTGCATCGGTGTTATTGGATGCAAAGTCCATAAGAAACTGTAACTTTTCCGGTGAAATATCGTTTAAGGCAGGATTGCCTTTCAAAAAGTCTAAATTCATAAAATCCTCCGTTCTTAAAAATTTGGCTGGGAACCATAAAATAACAAATTATAAAGTGGTGAACTCAGGAAAACAAGGTATCATAAGCGGACAGCACCTGATACATATTTAAAAAGTTATCAATATTTTCTTTTTCACTGGGTGTACATTGCTCGCTGATGTCGGTAAGCATCTGAAACATCCGCTCCTGTGGAGACTGGTTGTTGACTTCCTGAATCGTAAGGGCGTCATTGGAAAAAAGCTGGGCTGTTTTTTGAAGTTCCATATATTTGATGAGAAGCGCAAAGGGACGCTGCTGACCGGCGGAAAGATATGGAATCATGGTTTTCATAATCTGTAACTGGTGACTCTGCAACTGTGAGTCGAAGAAGGTTGGTTTATAATCAGAATCCATAAATAATCCTTTTTCTTTTAAATTATGATAGAACAGCGGAAAATATAACTTTAGCGCATATAATAAAATGTAGAACCTTTTTATAGAAACAGGAAAGGATTTGGCACCAGCATGGGAAAATTAATCATTGATGGAAATGAAGTATATGAAATAGATGAAGAATGCATGAAGAAAAAGGAAGCGGAAAAGAAGAAGCGGATTGCACCGGCAAAAGGCAGCCAACGATATGGCATGAAAAAGGGACCTCGTTAAGAGGTCCCCCTTTTGCAGATAAATTAGCATCCGCAACCGTTGTTGTTAAATCCGAAGCTGTCACCACAGCCGCCGCAGAAGAGCAACAGTAAAATAATCCAGATACAGCTGTCGTTGCCGCATCCATTGCCACATCCACCGAATCCATTGTTGCCACAGCAGGAGAGTAACAGGATAATCCAGATTAAAGAACAGCAGTTATTTCCCTCGTTACATCCACATCCGCAGCCAGTAGCAGCTAAATCACTCATTTTCAAATCCTCCAAAATTTATCTTACACTTCATAATATGGAGGAAGTAAAAATGTGTGACTAAATTATTCGGAAATTTTTTCGATACCGGAAATATCCGGATGAATGGTCAGGGAATAATTCGTATAGTAAATAACATAACCGGCAACGGCACCATTTGGCTTCTTTACATTTTTACGCTGCAAATAGTCGATTTCAATTTTTTCATTATCACGGCCGGAAGAATAGTATCCTGCCAGTCTGCCGGCTTCCTCAAAGGTACGATCCGGCAGTTCCTTGCCTTCGGTTTTTACAATAACATGGGAACCCGGCATTCCTTTGGCGTGGAACCACCAGTCATTTCCGTTGGCAACTTTGAAAGTAAGTTCGTCATTCTGGAAATTATTTTTGCCGACATAAATATCAAAACCGTCGCTGGAACGATAGTGGAATGGTTTGCTTTTCGATTTCTGTTTCTTCTTGCCATTGGTTTTCCTGCGGATATAGCCATAGGTTTCCAACTCGTCCCGGATCTGGGCAAGGTCATCTTCGGATTCTGCAATGGCAAGCGCAGCCTGAATGGTCTGTAAATGTGCCATTTCTGTCTTTGTTTCTTCGGTCTGGGTATTTAATGCTTCAAAGGTACGCTTTAATTTATTGTACCGGGCAAAATATTTTTTTGCATTGTCCAGCGGAGAAAGTGTTTCGTCCAGTGGAATCGTAAGCATTTCACCGGTATAGTAATTTGGTACCTCTACTGATTTGGCTCCTTCGGTAACCTGATAGCCATAGGTATTTAATAATTCGCCGTATACTTTATATTTATCACGTTTTTCCGTATCTTTTAACTGCTTTAACTGTAAATCCAGCTTTTTGCTGCTTCGCTCTAAGTGGGTGGATACAATTTTTCGCAAATCCACGGATTTCTGCCGCATACGGGTATAGAGACTGCGGCTGGCATAAAACTGCTCCAACACGGCGGAAATAGAATCCACCGGCTCAATGTGATAGCCTTCCGTATGTTCGTAGCGGGTTGGTAAGATGGCAGCATATTCTACCGGTTCTTCTCCCTTATATAAAATGCATGGCTTGAAATTTTTATTTTCCACATCCTCCATCAGCCAGTTGAAATTGTGATAAAGGTGCAGCAGTGCGTCTTCTTCTAAGGTATTAATCGGCGTATCTGCATCTAAAGAAGCACGATAACAGATTTCTGTTGCGACCTGTCCGCTGATTCCGGTAAAAGCAGAAGTAAGTGCTTTGGCAAGTGGCAGTGGAAGAGAAGCTGCCTTTTCACAGAACTGTTCGAAAGAACAGTCAAGGGGATTCCGTTTGTCCTGAGTCTCAGGGATAAAATAGTCTCTTCCCGGCAGAACTTCCCGGACAGAGCTCATCTGGGATGGAACACGCTTGATACTGTCAATGATGCGTTCGTTTTCATCGCAGAAAATGATATTGCTGTATTTTCCCATTAATTCAATAATCAGATTTTTTTTCTTAAGGTCGCCCATTTCATCTAAATGTTCGACGGTAATCCGGATAATTCGTTCTAATCCCGGCTGGCTGATGTCAATAATCCGTCCATTGGCAATATGTTTTCGCAATACCATGCAGAAATTCGGTGCAGTCATGGGACTGACTTTATTCTGAGCCGTAAGATAAATATAAGGCAGTGAAGCACTGGCACTTAAAGAAAGCCGGTACTGACCGGATGATGCCTTTATGGTAAGCAGCAGCTCGTCCGCCTCCGGCTGGGCAATTTTGCTGATTCGTCCATTTAAAATTGTCTGATTTAATTCTGCAGTAAGTGCAGCTACGGTAATTCCGTCTAGTGCCATATAATATGACCTCCTTTGGAAAGAATAGATTCTTTTACAGGATTTTATTATAAAGAAATCTTTCTAAAATTTCAATAAATACGGCATTTTGAATTTGACTAATAAAGAAAATTCTACTATAATACATATATCTATGCATTAGGAGGCAGATATGATTAAAAGTATGACCGGCTTCGGCAGGTGTGAGATAGAGGAAGACAACCGTAAGATAACGGTAGAGATTAAATCAGTAAATCACCGCTATCTGGATGTAAATGTTAAGCTTCCTAAAAAATTAAGCTTCTTTGAAAGTGCCGTGCGTAACTTAATCAAAGAATACATACAGCGTGGAAAGGTAGATATTTTCATTACCTGTGAAGATTTTAACGAAGCAAATTTTTCGCTGAAATACAATGAAGAGCTTGCCGGCGAATATTTAAAATATTTACAGCAGATGGCAGAACATTTCCAGCTGGAAAATGATATCCGTGTCAGCACATTGTCGCGTTATCCGGATGTCTTTGTAATGGAAGAACAGGATAATGATGAAGAAGAGCTCTGGGCACTTCTTGAGAAGACATTACGCAAAGCATGCGAAGCATTTGTTGAAACCAGAGAAAAAGAAGGCGGGAATTTAAAATCAGACCTTCTGAATAAATTAGATGAAATGATTGGCTATGTGGACTTTATCGAAGAACGTTCTCCAATCGTTATGAAAGAATACCGTGAACGTTTAGAAGCTAAGGTAAAAGAAATCTTAGAAGATAAGCAGATGGATGATGCAAGAATTGCAACGGAAGTTACAATATTTGCGGATAAGATTTGTGTGGATGAAGAAACTGTCCGCTTAAAGAGCCATATCGAAGCGATGAAAGCTGCTTTAACAGGCGGCGGAACCGTTGGAAGAAAGCTTGACTTTATTGCGCAGGAGATGAACCGGGAAGCAAATACGATTCTTTCCAAGGCAAGTGATCTTGCAATTTCAGATACCGGTATTAATCTGAAAACGGATATTGAAAAAGTCCGCGAACAGATTCAGAATATTGAATAAATGATTTCCGTAAACCCTGCAGTAAGAATGGAATGGTGAAAAATGGCAGCACTTATGAATATTGGATTTGGAAATGTAGTAAATACAGACAAGATTGTTGCTGTGATTCAGCCGGATTCTGCACCTGCCAAGCGTATGATTCAGAAAGCCAAAGAAGAAGAATGTGTGGTGGATGCGACCCAGGGAAGACGTACCCGTGCAGTGATTATTACCAATGCCGGATATATTGTTCTTTCTGCATTGCAGCCGGATACACTGACCGGCAGATTTAACGAGATTAGCGGAAATAAAACTGAGTGAGGAATAGCAAATGAAAAGAAAAGGTATATTAACCGTAGTATCCGGTTTCTCCGGTGCCGGAAAAGGCACAGTGATGAAGGCTCTGATGGCAGAGTACAAGGATACTTATGCATTATCTGTTTCAGCTACCACGAGAAATCCGAGACCCGGAGAAGTGGATGGTGTTGATTATTTCTTCCGTACCAAAGAAGAATTTGAACAGATGATAGCAGACAATGCGTTAATTGAGCATGCCTGTTATGTAGGAAATTATTATGGTACACCAAAAGCCTATGTAGATGAACAGTTAGAGGCTGAAAAAGATGTAATTCTTGAGATTGAGATTCAGGGAGCACTTGACGTAAAGAAACGTTTTCCGGACACCATCTTAATCTTTGTAACACCACCGGATGCGGATGAATTAAAAAAACGCCTGGTGAACCGTGGAACTGAAGATATGGCAACCATCAATGCAAGATTAAGCAGAGCATCCCAGGAAGCCGAGTTTATGAATCAGTATGATTACATTGTGGTGAACGATACCGTCCCGGCATGCGTGGAGAATATCCACAGCATCATTGAGAACGAACATGATTGTGCATCACGTAATATAAATTTCATCAATAAAATCAGAGAAGAGCTGAAGTGCTTTTCGAAAGGAGAATAAATTATGATACATCCATCTTATGTTGAGTTAATGAAGGTCGTAAATAACGACGTTGAAATCGGAGAGGAACCGGTAGTAAACAGCAGATATTCTATTGTAATTGCTACTGCAAAGAGAGCAAGACAGATTATCGGTGGAGATGAACCATTGGTTGAAAATGCCAAAGGAAAGAAACCACTTTCTATCGCAGTAGAAGAGCTTTATACCGGAAAGGTAAAAATCATGGGAGAAGATGCTGTTTCAGAAGATAACGAGTAGCATAGCGGGGTTGCCAACATGGTTTGGTAACCCTTTCATCATGTAAGAGAAAAATATACACAGGACTCTTTCCTGTTACGGAGGAATGAATGAATATTTTCTTTGTATCACTGGGTTGTGATAAGAACCTGGTAGATTCAGAATATATGCTTGGTATGATCCGTGATGCCGGATATACCATTATTGATGATGAAACGCAGGCAGATGTGATAGTAATTAATACCTGTTGTTTTATCAATGATGCCAAAGAAGAGAGTATTAACACAATACTTGAAATGGCAGAATATAAGAAAACCGGACATGCAAAGGCATTGATTGTAACCGGGTGCCTTGCCCAGCGTTACCGGAGTGAGATTGAGGAAGAAATACCGGAAGTAGATGCAATTCTTGGAACCAATTCCTATGATAATATTGTTTCTGCTGTGAAAGAAGTTATGGCAGGAAAACATTATACCAATTTAAATTCACTGGAAGGACTTCCGACCTTGCATACCAAACGATGTGTTACCACCGGTGGACATTATGCCCATTTAAAAATTGCAGAAGGCTGTAACAAACGCTGTACTTACTGCATCATTCCATATATCAGAGGTAACTACCGCAGTATTCCGATCGAAGAACTGGTAGCAACAGCCAGAGAACTGGTAGAGGGCGGTGTAAAGGAACTGATTCTGGTAGCCCAGGAGACCACCCTTTACGGAATTGACCTCTATGGAAAAAAATCCCTGCACCGGCTTTTGGATGAATTAAACAAGATTCCGGGATTGTACTGGATTCGTATTCTTTATTGTTATCCGGAAGAGATTGATGATGAACTGATTGAAGCAATCAAACGAAATGATAAAGTCTGCCATTATCTGGATATTCCGATTCAGCATGCAAATTCAGATGTATTAAAGAGAATGGGAAGAAAGACCAATAAGGATGACCTGGTTCGCATTATTCATCATCTGCGGGAAGAAATTCCGGATATTACGCTTCGGACCACTTTAATCTGTGGCTTCCCGGGAGAGACAGAAGAGCAGCATAAAGAGCTGTTGGAATTTGTACAGGAAATGAAATTTGACCGTCTGGGCGCATTTACCTATTCTCCGGAAGAAGGAACGAAAGCAGCTGAGATGGAAAATCAGATTCCGGAAGAGACGAAAAAACTGTGGCAACAGGAAGTCATGGAGCTTCAGGAAGAAATTATTTTTGAGAAAAATGAAGATATGGTTGACCGTGAACTTTATGCTTTTATCGAAGGAAAAGTTGCAGATGAGAATGCTTATGTAGGAAGAACCTACCGTGATGCGCCATCTATTGACGGATATATTTTTGTAAATACAGAGGAAACCTTAATGACCGGAGACTTTGCCAAAGTAAAAGTAACCGGAGCTTATGAATATGATTTGATAGGAGAATTAGCATGAATTTACCAAACAAATTAACAATTTTCAGAGTGATTTTGATTCCGTTTTTTGTAGTGTTTATGTTGGCACCGATTTGTCCGGGCTATGCAAATTATATTGCTGTAGCAATCTTTATTGTAGCAAGTCTTACAGACCTTTTGGATGGAAAGATTGCAAGAAAGTATAATCTTGTGACAGATTTCGGCAAATTTATGGACCCGCTTGCGGATAAACTGCTGGTATGTGCCGCAATGATCTGCCTGATTGAAACCGGACAGCTTGCAGCCTGGATTGTAATCGTAATTATCAGCCGTGAGTTTATCATCAGTGGTTTTCGTCTGGTAGCAGCTGATAACGGCGTTGTAATTGCAGCCAGCTACTGGGGCAAATTTAAGACCACATTCCAGATGCTTATGGTCATTGTATTGATTCTTAATTTTGATAACTGTTACTTCCAGTTATTAGGAACCGTACTTACTTATATTGCACTGGTATTAACGGTTGTATCTCTAATTGATTATCTCTGGAAAAACAGAGCTGTTTTAAAAGAACAGAAATAAAGAGGATTCCCATGGAAAAAAGACAGGAAAATCTGGAAGATAAAATTGTAAAACGGCTGGCGGAGAATCATTTATCCATTGCTACCGCAGAATCCTGTACCGGAGGACTTGTAGCCGCAACTTTGATTAATGTGCCGGGTGCTTCGGACGTGCTGGAAGAATCTTATATCACTTACTCGGATGCGGTAAAGCATAAAGTACTAGGTGTATCGGAAGAGACCTTGCAGAAACACACTGCAGTAAGTAAAGAAGTAGCAGAAGAAATGGTTCGTGGCGTAACAAAAGTTGCAGGTACGAATGTCGGAATCTCAGTAACCGGTATTGCAGGTCCCGGCGGTGGAAGTGAAAAGTTCCCGGTAGGACTGGTATACATTGGTTATAAAATAAATGATTTTGTGAAAGTTATACGTTATGTATTTCCCGGAGACCGTAGTGAAGTGCGTATGCATGCGGTGGAGACGGCATTGCAGGAACTGGATGATTTACTGATAAAAGAGGGATTTTAATGAGAATAATAGCCGGAAAAGGAAGAAGCCTTCCATTGAAAACAATTGAAGGGATAGACACAAGACCGACAACAGACCGTATTAAGGAAACACTTTTTAATATGCTGCAATACGAGATTGCAGACTGCCGGTTCTTAGATTTGTTTGCAGGAAGCGGACAGATTGGATTGGAAGCTGTCAGCCGTGGAGCGAAAGAAGCTGTTTTTGTGGAAAGCGGGAAAAAAGCAGCAGCGTGTATACAGGATAATATTAACTTTACCAAATTTAATGACCAGTGCCGTTTACTGCAGATGGATGTCATGGCAGCTATCCGGAGCCTGGAAGGAAAAGGGGCATTCCAGATTATTTTTATGGATCCACCTTACAATCAGGAGCTGGAAAAGGATGTGTTGATGCTGCTTTCAAAATCGACCTTGGTAGATGTGGATACGGTAATTATTGTAGAAGCGTCCTTACAGACCGGTTTTGATTATCTTGATGAGCTTGGTTTTACACTTGATAAATGCAAAAAATATAAGACAAATTTACATGCCTTTATATCCAGAAAGGAATAACCTATGATGAAAAAAGCAATCTATCCGGGCAGCTTTGACCCGGTCACAAATGGTCATGTTGACATGATTGAACGTGCTTCGAAAATAGTGGACGAGCTGGTTGTGGGAGTTTTAAATAACAGTGCAAAAAACTCATTGTTTTCTTTAGATGAACGTGTTAGTATGTTAAAAGAGATAACAAAAGATATGCCGAATGTAACAGTTGCTTCTTTTGATGGCCTTTTAGTTGACTTTATGGAAAAAATTGATGCAACCATTATCGTCAGAGGATTGCGTGCAGTAACGGACTTTGAATATGAACTTCAGATTGCACAGTCGAACCATCGTGTAAATCCAAAGATAGATACGGTATTTCTTACAACGAATGTAAAGTATTCCTATCTCAGCTCTACAATTGTAAAGGAATATGCTTCTTATGGTGGCGATATTTCACATTTTGTCCCACCACAGTTTATAGAGCGGATTTATGATAAATATAATATCAAAAAATAAGGAGTGTGGACGATGAGTAGCAGAATGGAACAAATCATAGAAGAAATCGAAGAATATATTGATAATTGCAAATATCAGCCATTATCCAGTACGAAAATTGTTGTTAATAAGGATGAGTTAGAAGAACTTCTGACGGAATTAAAAATGAAAACGCCGGAAGAAATCAAGCGTTATCAGAAGATTATCAGCAACAAAGAAGCTATTCTGGCAGATGCCCAGGCAAAAGCAGATGCCATTATTGCTCAGGCACAGGTACAGACCAGCGAGCTTGTCAGTGAACACCAGATTATGCAACAGGCTTATGCCCAGGCAAATGAGGTTGTTATGATTGCTACCAAACAGGCTCAGGAGATTCTCGACAAAGCAACCAATGATGCCAATAATATTCGTATGGGTGCAATTCAGTATACGGACAGCAGTCTTAAGAATATTGAAGAGATTTTAAGTCATGCCATTGAAGGTTCACAGGCAAGATATGATAATCTGATTCATACCCTTCAGGGTTGTTTGGATGTTGTAACGGCAAACCGGAATGAACTGCTTCCAGAGGAAGAAGAAGCTTCCATGGAACAGGAAAAACAGGAAACCAAACCTGCAGCAGAAGCGCCGGCAGCACAGGCAGCTCCTGCAACACCAGAGACTCCGGAAGAATAATTATTTTCATGCTGGATATATGCAATAGCTGAGTAAAAATGCAAGGAACGCTAAAAGTATCCGAATCAGAAGATAGAAGCCAATGGACAGCTTTTGCTTTATTACCATCGAGTAGGTCTGGGCGAAGCCACAGAAACCGCCAAATGCAGTAAGACTCAGAATCAGGGCATAAGTAAGCTGACCGGAAAAATGTTCTATGGACAGCATATGGATTCCGTTGGTGACTTCTAAAGGAATGCTAAGAAGCAGTCTTGGAATTTTATGCGGCACATAAAAGGTAATCTGTTTTAACAGAATGGAAAAAAGCATAATATATCCACCGAGTTTACAAAGAATTTCAAAACCGTTCATGATACCGGCATCTATGATTGAAAAGTTTAATTTTAATCGAGGTGCCGTTTCTTTTTGCCTGAGACTATCACGCCGAAAAGCATAAAGAATGCGGCAGAGTATCAACGGCGGCAGATAGAGAATTGCAAGTGTCGGCAGCAAAAGACTGTCCTGCTGCAGTGTATCATGAACAATATAGCTTGCAATAAACATAGGGCTGATATTATTACAAATTACAAAGAGAATCGTTGCTTCTTCTTTGGAAAGCTGATTTTCATCCAACATCTGGGCGCAGATACGGCTTCCCATGGGAAAACCGAAAAGGAAGCCCGCAAGCAGCGGAAAGCAGGCATTTCTGCTGCAGGGAATCAGCTTATGAATCAATGGATAGAGAATCCCTGAAATATGATAAAAAGCCCCGGAAGTAATCAGAATATCGGATAGTATGGCAAAAGGAAGTAATGCCGGCAGGATATTCTGATACCAGAGCATAAGCCCGTTTGCTGCGGCAGATACCGTAAGCATGGGATGCACAAATAATAAAAGTAAACTCAAAAAAAGAATCAGAAGAGAAATAGTTTTTTTCATAGTTCAATATATTGTATAAAATAACAATTATGCGAACTATTATGAAGAAGAAAATTTGTATGATTATTCTTTTTTTCCTGCTGGCAGTCACAGATTGCAGTCTGCTGCATCAGATTCAGAAACGAGCAGCCTTTTATATTGCTTTCGACCGGCAGGAAGTATTTCAGAAGCTTCGGAATCAGGAAGTGTCTCTGGAAATCGTGTTACAGTTTCAGGAATATGAGTCCAAGGAATGTGAGTCTTGGGACGATATGACATTTGCTCAATATCTTCTGGCATATTATGCTTCAGATATGACTGGAAAAAGCGAACTTAAAGATGTATACAAAAGATTAATGCATTTTCATAAAGAAGAAATTGAACAGCAGGAAGCCTATTTAAACAGCATCTGGTCTGACATTATCTATTTTCCGATTCCGGATACCATCTGGGATGAGGATAAAAAAGTGACCTTTGGTGATACCTGGATGCAGAGCCGGGCATACGGCGGTGACAGAGGGCATGAAGGCTGTGATATTATGGCAGATATTAATGAACGGGGAAATTACCCAATAATCAGTGTCAGTGATGGCATTGTAGAGCAGATGGGCTGGCTGGAGCTGGGCGGCTACCGCATCGGAATCCGAAGTCCCCATGGAGCATATTTTTACTATGCACATCTGTCGGATTATGCGGAAGGACTTTCCATCGGAGATGAAGTGCATGCCGGAGAACTGATTGCATTTATGGGAGACACCGGCTATTCTAAAGCGGAAGGCACTACCGGAAATTTTGATGTGCATCTTCACTTCGGGATTTATTTAAATGATGAAAATAAGCAGGAATTCAGCGTGAATTCATACTCCATCCTGCAATATCTCTATCAGCAGAAGAAAATATTACATTATCAATATTAAGATTAAAACTAAAACTAAGACTAAGACTAAGATTGAGATTAAATTAATATAAATATAAATAATTTGCATTTATATGATATGAATTTTAATATGAAAAGGAATATATCAGATGAAAGACTTGCGATTAGATAAATTTTTAACAGAAATGGGCATGGGAAGCAGAAGCCAGGTGAAAAACTATATTTCCAAGGGACGTGTCACTGTAAATGGTGAAATCATCAAGCGTCCGGAATATAAGCTTTCACCGGAAAAAGACATTGTAAACCTCGACAATGAAAGAGTAAACTATGCAGAATATGAATATTATATGCTAAATAAACCAGCCGGCTGTGTCAGTGCTACAGAGGACAGACGTTTTCCAACGGTAGTTTCTTTGATTGAAGATGCTGCAAGAAAAGATTTGTTTCCGGTAGGCAGACTGGATAAAGATACAGAAGGACTGCTTCTTATTACCAATGACGGTGCGTTATCCCATGAACTTTTATCTCCGAAGAAACATGTGGCGAAAACTTATTATGCCAGAATTGATGGAAAAGTTACGGGGGATGATGTAAAAGCCTTTTGGGAAGGCTTAGATATTGGAGAGAAAAAGATAA
Source organism: uncultured Lachnospiraceae bacterium (assembly GCA_900315735.1). Classification (GTDB taxonomy): domain Bacteria; phylum Bacillota; class Clostridia; order Lachnospirales; family Lachnospiraceae; genus Roseburia_C. The sequence goes on from ONAD01000006.1 coordinate 35,434, forward strand.
CAAAACCGGCTGAACTTGTGATTTTAAAAAGTGATGCAGAATCAGAAATAGAAGTTACCATTACCGAAGGAAAATATCATCAGATTAAACGGATGTTTGAAAAAACAGGAAAAAAGGTTATTTATTTAAAACGGCTTTCCATGGGAAGCTTAAAGCTGGACGAAACTCTGGCAATAGGAGCGTATCGTCCGTTGACAGAGTCAGAATTACAGGCATTAAAGGAAGGATAAGAGAATGCAGAACGGTTTTTTACCAATTTCAAGAAAAGACATGGAAGAAGCAGGGATAGAGCAGCTGGATTTCGTCTATGTATGCGGAGATGCATATGTAGACCATCCTTCCTTTGGACATGCTATTATCAGCAGAATATTGCAGGCACATGGTTATACCGTGGGTATCATTGCCCAGCCGGATTACCGGGATAAGGAAAGCGTAACCATATTGGGAGAGCCACGGCTTGGCTTTTTAGTTTCCGGTGGCAATATGGATTCCATGGTAAATCATTATTCCGTATCGAAAAAAAGACGTGCTCACGATGCCTTTACACCGGGTGGTGTTATGGGAAAACGCCCGGATTATGCGGTGGTAAGTTACTGCAATCTGATTCGGCAGACCTATAAGCATAATCCAATCATTATTGGTGGTATCGAAGCAAGTCTTAGAAGACTGGGGCATTATGATTACTGGTCCAATAAGGTAAAACGTTCCATTCTTTTGGACTCCGGTGCTGACCTGATCTCTTATGGAATGGGTGAACACAGTATTGTTGAGATAGCAGATGCGTTAGCTTCCGGTCTTGCGGTAAAAGACATTACTTATATCGATGGAACAGTCTTTAAGACCAGAAATAAGGAAGATATTTATGATGCGTTGGAATTGCCGTCTTTTAATAAAATCAAAGAGGATAAGACGGCATATGCCAAGAGCTTTTACCTGCAATATCAGAATACAGATCCGTTCACGGCAAGAAGAATTTATGAAACCTATGATGAGAAAATGTTTGTCGTGCAGAATCCACCGGCAAAGCCATTGACCCAGATGGAAATGGATGATGTCTATGCATTACCATATATGAGAACCTATCATCCGATTTATGAAAAAGATGGCGGAGTACCGGCTATCGAAGAAGTGAAATTTTCCCTGGTCAGTAACCGCGGCTGCTTTGGAGGCTGCAGTTTCTGTGCTTTAACTTTTCATCAGGGCAGAATCATCCAGACCCGAAGCCATGAATCCATTCTTGCGGAAGCAAAGAAGATGACACAGGATAAAGATTTTAAAGGATATATCCATGATGTAGGCGGCCCGACTGCTAATTTCCGGGCACCGGCATGTACGAAACAGCTCACAAAGGGTGTTTGTAAGAACCGGCAATGTCTGTTCCCGACACCATGTAAAAATCTTGTGGCAGACCACAGTGATTATATCAGTCTGCTTCGGAAATTGCGGAATATCAAAGGCGTGAAAAAAGTATTTGTCCGTTCCGGTATCCGTTTTGACTATCTTTTATGTGATACGAAAAATAATTTCTTGGAAGAACTTTGTAAATATCATGTCAGCGGACAGCTTAAGGTGGCACCGGAACATATTTCAGACCCGGTATTACAGAAAATGGGAAAACCTCCGGTTTCCGTCTATAATGAATTTGTCCGCAAGTACCATGATATGAATGAGCGGTTAGGCTTAAAGCAGTATCTGGTGCCATATCTAATGTCATCCCATCCGGGCTCGACCCTGCAGGAAGCAGTGGATTTGGCAGAGTATTTAAGAGATTTAGGTTATATGCCTCAGCAGGTACAGGATTTCTATCCGACACCATCGACCATATCGACCTGTATGTACTATACGGGCTTAGACCCGCGAACTATGGAGCCGGTATACGTGGCAACCAATCCCCATGAGAAAGCCATGCAGCGTGCACTGATACAGTATCGGAATCCGGAAAATTATGATCTGGTGCATGAAGCGTTAGTTAAGACGAACCGAACAGATTTAATTGGTTTTGAAGCCCATTGCCTCATCCGCCCACGAAAACTTGCAAAAGAAGAAGGATTTTCAGATAAGAAAAAAACGAAGCGGACACCGAATCAAAATCAGACAAAGTCTGCAGCCGGAAATTCCGATAAAAATGCGGAAAAGTATAAGCATAACGGAAAGCATAAAAATGCCGGAAATTCCAGAAACTCCGGAATTTCCAGAAGCTCTGGAAATTCAAGAATATCTGAAACTTCCAGAAATACAGAAAAATTTTCAGGAAAGACTTCCGGTCAGAATATGAAGAAGAAACATACGATTCGAACCGTCCATAAAAAGAAATAATAAGGATATGTTATGAAAACATTTATCATTAAAGAAAATGAAGCAGGACAACGATTTGATAAATATTTAAAAAAACTTTTAAAGGAAGCTCCGTCAAGCTTTGTCTATAAAATGCTTCGGAAGAAGAATATTGTATTAAACGGAAAAAAAGCAGATGGCTCCGAAAAACTGGCCGCGAAAGATGAAGTAAAGCTGTTTTTAGCAGATGAAACGTATGATAAGTTTGCAGGAGCAGAGGTAAAAGAGACTTTTCCGACTGCAAAATTAGATATTGTTTATGAAGATGAAGATATTTTAATCATCAATAAACCTGCCGGAATGCTGTCACAGAAGGCACAGCCATCCGATGTCTCTGCCAATGAATATATTATCGGCTATCTGCTTCAAAGTGGTGCTCTTAAGGAAACGGATTTAAGGACTTTCCGTCCCTCAGTCTGTAACCGGCTTGACCGCAATACCTCTGGGCTTCTGACAGCCGGAAAGACCTTAAAGGGATTGCAGGATTTATCTGAGACTTTGAAAAAAAGAACCGTAAAGAAATATTACCTTTGTCTGGTAGCTGGATGCCTTAAGACACCGCAGCATTTAAAGGGCTATCTTACGAAGGATGAAAGAAAAAATCAGGTATTTATTTCAAAAGAAAAAACAGAAGATGCGCTCTACATTGAAACAGAGTATGAGCCGCTAAAAGTATATCAGGATGCAACATTGTTACAGGTACATCTGATTACCGGACGCAGCCATCAGATTCGCGCCCATTTAGCATCTATCGGTCATCCGATTATCGGAGACAGCAAATACGGCAACGAGAAAATCAACCGCTTTTACTGGGAGCACGCCGGTGTAAAACATCAGCTTTTACATGCTTACCGCATGGTATTTGCCGATGGCAGATGCGTAGAAGCAGCTCCGCCGGATGATTTTAATAAGGCAATTTGTTATGCAAATCAGAGTGCAAATCAGAATGTTTTAGAGCGGTAATTTATTTTAACGAAAGACTGCTGATGTTACAGGAGGATGAAGAAGTAAGATGAAAGTATATCTGATGCGGCATGGAGAAACCGATTATAATAAAAAGGGCTTGATACAGGGGACACTTGATATTCCACTAAATGAATTTGGGCTGGAATTAGCCGAAAAGACGAAAACAGGCTTTGAAAAAGAAGGCTTAACATTTGACTACTGTTATTGCAGTCCGTTGATTCGTGCCAGACAGACGGCAGAGATTATTCTGCGTGGAACGGATACACCGGTTTCTTATGATGAACGTATCCGCGAAATGAATTTCGGCGAAGGAGAAGGACAAAAACTCGCTGACCTTAGCTGGAATCCGGAACTTAAGAATATTGATGATTTATTTCATGCACCGGAACAGTATCATGCCACAAAACAGGGGGAAAGCTACGAAGCATTGCTTGCCCGCACAGAAGATTTTTTAAAGCAGGAAATTCTTCCCCTGGAGGGAAAAATGGAGCATGTGCTCGTCTGTTGCCACGGTGGAATTATCCGGGCATTTCTTGCATACATAAAAGGACTTGAAATCAAGGACTTCTGGAACAGCCACCAGCCCAACTGCAGTGTAAATATATTAGAAGTAAAGAATCAGAAGATAAACATTCTCGAAGAACATAAAATCTATTACACACTGCCGGAAGAGAAGAAAGGAAGTATACTCTAATGCCAACTTGGAATTCCAGAGGTTTAAGAGGTTCTACGTTAGAGGAATTTATCAACCGGGCCAATGAAAAATATGCAGAGCATAAGTTAGCATTGATGCAGAAAATTCCAACACCGATTACACCAATTAATATTGATAAAGAAACAAGGCATATTACGCTTGCCTATTTTGACCAGAAAAGTACCGTAGACTATATCGGCGCAGTGCAGGGCATTCCGGTCTGCTTTGATGCAAAAGAGTGTCACACCGATACCTTTCCCCTTGCCAACGTACATGCGCACCAGATTCAGTTTATGGAGGATTTCGAAAATCAGCAGGGCATTTCCTTTATCCTGATTTTCTATACCCACCGGGATGAATTTTACTATATGCCGTTCCGGCAGCTTTATGAATTCTGGGAACGTGCCCAGAATGGTGGACGAAAGAGTTTTCGGTTAGAAGAATTAAATCCGGAATTTTTCCTGCCGAAGAAGTCGGGAATCCTGGTTCCTTATCTGGAAGGCTTGAAAAAAGATTTGGAGCTAAGGGATTGACAAGTTCTTATATGTAATATATACTAGGAAAAGCAATTCACCATGGTAGCATGGTAGCACGCTAAAGTGTTTTGAGAAAAACTGGAGGTTTATATGAAAAATCAATTGTTACATACACCAGAGGGTGTCCGGGATATTTATAATGAAGAGTGTGAAAAAAAATTAGAGCTGCAGGATCGGCTGCATAAGGCTTTAAAACGACACGGATACCACAGTATTCAGACACCGACCTTTGAATTTTTCGATATATTTGGAAAAGAAGTTGGAACCATTCCGTCCAGCGAATTATATAAATTTTTTGACCGGGAAGGAAATACCCTTGTATTAAGACCGGATATTACACCGTCTATTGCACGGTCAGCGGCAAAATATTTTATGGATGAGGATATGCCAATCCGTCTTTCCTATATGGGAAATACCTTTATCAACAACCATAGCTATCAGGGACGATTAAAGGAATCCACCCAGCTTGGTGCAGAGTTAATCGGCGATGATACCGTAGATGCTGATGCAGAAATGATTGCCATGGCAATTGATGCATTAAAGAGCAGTGGTTTAAGGGATTTTCAGATTAGTGTAGGACATGTGGAATTCTTCCGTGGCTTAATGGAAGCGGCAGGACTTTCCGAAGAACAGGAAGAAGTCATCCGGGAACTGATTGCTAATAAGAATTTCTTTGGCGTGGAAGAAGAGATTTCCGACTGTTCCATGAATCAGAATTTAAAAGAATTATTCGGAATGCTTGGAACCATTTATGATAATGCAGCTTCCTTTGAAGAAGCAAAGACCTATGCGGCTGATTATCCAAAGGTTTATAAAGCAATACGCAGATTGGAAGACTTAGATGCGGTGCTTAAAGTATATGACGTAGACAAATATGTGACCTATGAATTTGGTATGTTAAGCAGCTATCATTATTATACCGGAGTAATTTTTGCCGGTTATACTTATGGAAGCGGTGAACCGATTGTAAAGGGTGGCCGTTATGACAAGCTTCTTACTTATTTTGGAAAAGATGCAGCTTCCATTGGATTTGCGATTGTAGTAGACCAGTTAATGGCAGCAATTTCAAGGCAGAAAATTGAGATTACCGTAAAACATGACAATCAGTTAATTGTATACAAACCGGAGTATCGCAGTGAAGCAATAAAGAAAGCAATTGCGCTGCGGGCAAAGGACTGCAACGTGGAACTGATTGCCTGGGCAATGGATAAATCAAAAGCAGATTACGAAGCATATGCAGCACGAAATCAGATTGCAGAACTGACATTTATGGATGGAGAATAAAAATGGAAGATATGAGATATTTAACCTTTGCATTAGGCAAAGGAAGACTAGCAAATAAAACCTTAGAGACCTTTGAAAAAATCGGCATTACCTGTGAAGAAATGAAAGACAAGAATACCAGAAAACTTATTTTTGTCAATGAAGAATTAAAACTTCGTTTCTTCCTTGCCAAGGGACCGGACGTACCGACTTATGTAGAATATGGTGCGGCAGATATCGGTATCGTAGGAAAAGATACGATTTTAGAGGAAGCAAGAAATATTTATGAAGTATTGGATTTGGGCTTCGGTAAATGCAGAATGTGTATCTGCGGTCCAAAAGAATCCAAAGAATTATTACAGCATCACGAACTGATCCGCGTGGCAACCAAATATCCACGCATTGCAAAAGACTATTTCTATAACAAGAAACATCAGACCGTAGAAATCATCAAATTAAACGGTTCTATCGAACTTGCTCCGATTGTTGGACTTTCTGAGGTAATATGTGATATTGTAGAGACAGGCTCAACCTTACGTGAAAACGGACTTGAAGTTTTAGAAGAAGTTTGTCCGCTTTCTGCCCGGATGGTAGTAAACCAGGTTAGTATGAAAATGGAACATGAGCGGATTACGAAATTAATTACAGATTTAAAATCGGTATTAAAGGAGGCATAAACATGCGTATTTTAGAGTTGACAGAAGAGACAAAGGATAATATATTAGAGAATCTTTTAAAGAGAAGCCCCAACAGCTACGGCAAATTTGAAGCCAGCGTACAGGAAATCATTGAAACGGTACGTGCCAACAGAGATGCTGCATTATTTGACTATACAGCGAGATTTGATGGTGCAACGATTAATAAAGATAATATTTTAGTAACAGAAGAAGAGATTAAGGAGGCTTATGATGCAGTAGATCCGAAGCTCCTTGAAGTCATCCGGAAATCTCTTGTAAATATCCGCACCTATCATGAAAAACAGCGTCAGAACAGCTGGTTTGACAGCCAGGATAAAGGTATTATCTTAGGTCAGAAGGTAACCGCATTAGCCCGTGTCGGTGTTTATGTACCGGGTGGAAAAGCCGTTTATCCTTCTTCTGTACTGATGAATATTGTTCCGGCCAAGGTTGCCGGTGTCGATGAAATTATTATGACAACACCGCCTGGAAAAGATGGTAAGGTAAATCCTTCTACCCTGGTTGCGGCAAGAGAAGCAGGAGCAGACCGAATCTATAAAGTAGGCGGCGCACAGGCGATTGCAGCTCTTGCCTTTGGTACCGAAAGCATTCCAAAAGTAGATAAAATCGTAGGACCTGGAAATATCTATGTAGCTTTAGCAAAAAAAGCTGTATTTGGTTATGTCAGCATTGATTCCATCGCAGGACCAAGTGAGATTTTAGTATTAGCAGATGAGACAGCCAATCCAAGATATGTTGCAGCCGACCTTTTATCCCAGGCAGAGCATGATGAAATGGCTTCCGCAATTTTGATTACCACAAGCCGTGAACTGGCAGAGCGTGTTTCTGAGGAAGCGGCAAAATTTACTGCACAGCTTTCCAGAAAAGAAATCATCCAGAAATCCTTAGATAACTATGGATATATTTTAATTGCAGATAATATGGAGGAAGCCATTGCTGCAGTAAATGAAATTGCATCCGAACATATGGAAATCGTAACCAAGAATCCGTTTGAAGTTATGACCAAGGTAAGAAATGCCGGAGCTATCTTCATCGGAGAATACAGCAGCGAACCGCTGGGTGATTATTTTGCAGGACCAAACCATGTACTTCCAACCAATGGAACCGCAAAATTCTTCTCTGCATTATCCGTAGATGATTTCATTAAGAAATCCAGTATTATTTCCTATTCCAGAGAAGCATTAGAGGAAGTATATAAAGATATTGCCCAGTTTGCAGAGTGCGAACAGTTGACGGCACACGCAAATTCCGTTAAAGTAAGATTTGAAGACGAAAACTAAACGGGGGTTTGTTTCATGGAACAAAGACGTATTGCAGAATATACAAGAAAAACAAAAGAAACAGATATTTACCTTTCCTTTGATTTAGACGGCAGAGGGGATGCAAAGTTAGATACCGGAATCGGATTTTTCGACCATATGTTAGATGGTTTTGCAAGACATGGATTATTTGATTTAAATGTAAAAGTAACGGGAGATCTGGTGGTGGACTGCCACCATACCATCGAAGATACCGGAATCGTTCTTGGCAATGCCATTAAAAAAGCAGTCGGTGACAAAAAGGGCATCAAACGTTTTGGAAGCTGCATGCTGCCGATGGATGAGACTCTGGTGCTTTGTGCGGTAGATTTATCCGGAAGACCGTATTTATCCTTTGATGCAGAATTTACCACAGGCCGCGTAGGTTATATGGATACCGAGATGGTAAAGGAATTTTTCTACGCCATTTCCTACAGTGCCGGAATGAATTTACATCTTAAGGTTATCACCGGCGGAAATAACCATCATATGATTGAAGCCATGTTTAAAGCATTTGCAAAGGCTTTGGATGAAGCAACCATCATTGACCCGCGTATTACCGATATATTATCAACGAAAGGCAGTTTATAGGTGAGTATATGAAACACAAGAATATTGTAGCAACCATTTATCTGAAAAACGGAGAAGCAGTGAAGAGTCCCAGTGACCTTAGTTCTGCAGGAGATTTAAAAGAACTTACCAAGCTTTATAATGACAGCGGAATTGATAAAATTTTAATTTATGACTTATCAACCGGTGATGAAGAGCATGAGAAAAACATTCATACAGTAAAAGATATTTTCCGTACCGTAGAGATTCCGATTTATGCAGGTGGAAATATCAACCGTCTGGAAGATATTAAGAAATTTATCTATGCCGGATGCAAACAGGTTGTCTTAAACGGTGCCAAATCCGTCAGCATGTCTTTAGCAGAGGAAGGGGCAAAACGTTTCGGAAAAGACCGCATGATTGTTTCCGTAAAGAACATTGATTTCTTATTCAAACACAAAGATGAACTGGATGAATATTTCCATGAAATGATTGTTCTTGACCCATCCATGATGGATGGAGCAGAAAATATTACGGATCTGCCATATGTAGTTCAGTATGATAATTATGACAAGGATGCACTGGTTGACGTATTAAACCGTGAAAATGTCAGAGGTATCTGTGGTGCATTTATCAATGATACCAAAACAGATATTATGAAATTAAAGACAGAATTTGCAGCCAGCGGAATCTGTATGGATAATTTTGCTCCGGCATTAAAATGGAGTGATTTTAAATTAAATTCAGACGGAATGGTACCTGTTGTTGTTCAGGATTATCGTACCGATGAAGTACTTATGGTAGCTTATATGAATGAAGAAGCTTTCAATACTACCATTTCCAGCGGAAAAATGACTTACTACAGCCGCAGCCGCAAGGCTCTGTGGATGAAGGGTGAGACCAGCGGACACATCCAGTATGTAAAATCCTTAACTGCAGACTGTGACTTTGATACGATTCTTGCAAAAGTATCTCAGGTCGGTGTTGCATGTCATACCGGAGCACCAAGCTGCTTCTTTAATGAAATTGTAAAGAAAGAATATGCGGAGAAGAATCCACTTCAGGTATTTGAAGATGTTTATTCCATTATCGCTGACCGTAAGATTCATCCGAAGGAAGGCTCTTATACCAACTACCTTTTCGATAAGGGAATCGATAAGATTTTAAAGAAGGTCGGTGAAGAGGCAACTGAGATTGTCATTGCCGCAAAGAATCCAGAACCGGAAGAAATTATCTATGAAATTTCAGATTTCCTTTATCATGCAATGGTATTGATGGTAGAAAAGGGTGTAACCTGGGAAGATGTTACCCAGGAACTTGCCCAGAGATAACATAGTTCCTGCACTTTTCGCATAAATTACAGCAGAATAATAATCAGGCGATGATAGCAGAAAGGTGTGACTTATTTGGAACAGGATTATATTGCAAACAGACGGGAATATATTCTTCGTGCCAGAAATTCTTTTTCGGATTCACCGAAAGAATCGGACGAGGAGCTGATAAACACAGGAAAAGCAGCCATTTGGAAAGTAAAATGGCTGCTTTGTATTTGCCTTTTTGTGGGTTTTGTTTTATGCGATAAAGGAAAGCTTCCTATGCCAGAAGCTGCCGGTGTAAAAGATACCAAATGGATGTACCAGCAGTTAGAAGAAAACTATGATTATACAAAACTCAAAAAGTATGTTATGATGATTTCGGATTTTACAAAAAAATAAGTAATCGTTATTTTTTTCACAAATCGGATTATGATATTTAAGAATGATTGAGGTACCAGATGAACACTTTAGCATTAAGTGACGAAATACTTTTAACGATTGATAAACCGGCCCGTTATATCGGAAACGAGCTGAATATGGTAAAGAAGAATCCGAAGGACGTTGACATTCGTTTTGCAATGTGTTTCCCGGATGTCTATGAAATCGGAATGTCCCACCTTGGCATTCAGATTTTATACGATATGTTTAATAAACGGGATGATGTATACTGCGAACGTGTCTATTCTCCATGGCCGGATTTACACAAGATTATGAAGGAGAAAAATATTCCTTTATTTGCATTGGAAAGTCAGGAGCCGATTAAGAATTTTGATTTTCTTGGTATCACCATCCAGTATGAGATGTGCTATACCAATATTTTACAGATTCTTGATTTATCCCAGATTGCCATGCTGTCTTCTGAGCGAAAAGAAGATGACCCGATTGTAATCGGTGGTGGTCCTTGTACCTATAACCCGGAGCCAATTGCTGATTTTTTTGATATGTTCTATATAGGAGAAGGTGAAATTTCTTATACCGAATTATTTACGCTTTATAAGCAGTGCAAGAAAGAGAAGGTCAGCAGAAAGGACTTTTTACGCCGTGCAGCCTCTATTCCCGGAATCTATGTGCCGTCCATGTATGACGTGGCTTATAAAGAAGATGGAACCATTGCATCCTTTACACCCAAATATGAGGATGTTCCGACTACGGTAAAGAAGCAGATTCAGATGGATATGTCCCATTCTGTTTACCCGGAAAAACCGGTTGTTCCTTTTATTAAAGCAACTCAGGACCGTGTGGTATTAGAGATTCAGCGTGGCTGTATCCGTGGCTGCCGTTTCTGTCAGGCAGGAATGATTTACCGCCCGGTTCGTGAAAAAAATGTAGAGGTCTTAAAGCATTATGCTTACGAGATGTTAAAGAATACCGGACATGAAGAGATTTCTTTAAGTTCTTTAAGTTCCAGTGACTATTCACAACTGGAAGAACTGGTTAATTTCCTGATTGATAACTTCAAAGAAAAAGGTGTAAACATTTCGCTGCCATCTCTTCGTATCGATGCATTTTCCTTAGATGTTATGGGAAAAGTGCAGGATATCAGAAAGAGCAGCCTTACCTTTGCTCCGGAAGCCGGTTCCCAACGTCTCCGTAATGTAATTAATAAAGGACTGACGGAAGAAGTGATTTTAAACGGAGCCGGAATGGCATTTGAAGGTGGCTGGAATAAAGTAAAGCTTTATTTCATGTTAGGACTTCCGACCGAGACGGAAGATGATATGCGTGCCATAGCAGAGCTTGCCAATAAAATTGCAGTCCGCTATTATGAGATTCCAAAGGAAGAGCGGAATGGGAAATGTCAGATTACCATCAGTACCTCTTTCTTTGTACCAAAGCCGTTTACCCCATTCCAGTGGGCGAGAATGTATGATAAAGACAGCTATCTTGGCAGAGCCAAGGTAGTAAATGATGCGGTAAAAGAACAGTTAAACCGCAAGAGCATCAAATATAACTGGCATGAAGCGGATGTTACAGTATTAGAGGGAATTCTTGCAAGAGGAGACCGCCGGATTGCACCGGCATTGCTTAAGGTTTATGAAAAAGGCGGAATTTTCGATGCCTGGACGGAATTTTTCGATAATAACCGCTGGGTAGAAGCTTTCGCGGAATGTGGCATCGATACCGATTTCTATACCATGAGGGAACGACCTTTAGATGAAATCTTCCCATGGGATTTTATTGATGATGGTGTTTCGAAAAAGTTCTTAATCCGTGAATGGGAACGTGCCAGAAAAGAAGAAGTAACTCCAAACTGCCGGATGCAGTGTCAGGGCTGTGGAGCTGCTCAGTTTAAGGGAGGTGTCTGCTTTGAAAATAAGAATTAAATTTCGAAAATATGGTGTAATGAAATTTATCGGACACCTTGATATGATGCGTTATTTCCAGAAGGCAATGCGCCGTGCTGAAATTGACATTGCCTATTCCGAAGGATTTTCCCCCCATCAGATTATGTCTTTTGCGGCACCGCTTGGTGTTGGAATCACCAGTGACGGAGAATATCTTGACATTGAAGTACATTCCACAAGAAGTTCCAGTGAATCTGTTAAGGCTTTAAATGATACCATGGTGGAAGGCGTTGAAATCGTATCTTACCGGATGCTGCCGGAACATGCCAAAACAGCGATGTCCATTGTTGCCGCAGCAGACTATAAGGTATTTTATAAAGATAAAGGAAACTGTCCCTTCACTTTAGATGAATTAAAAGAAAAAGTGAAAGCATTTTATGAAGATGCTCCTGAGATTCTGGTTACAAAAAAGACGAAAAAAAGCGAAAAAGTCATGGACTTAAAGCAGTTAGTATATGATTTTCAGGTTGATGAAGCCGATGGCTGTCCGTTCTTTTATCTTAAAGTATCCACAGGAAGCGTAGATAATGTAAAACCGGAGCTTTTACTAGAAGCCTTTTACCTGTATCTGGAACTTCCTTATAACGAAATGCAGTTTCAGATTCATCGTGTGGACGTCTATGCCAGAAAGGAAGATGGCACGCTGATTGCATTGGATGAAATGGGAGATGACATTCTTGAATAAATTTATCATTACAAGACAGCATTATGTGGGGGACTCCTATTTTACAGCACTGTTAGATGAAAAGGACAAGTTTCGGGAGATTGCGTTTCATCCGTTATCGGAAGAGCATCAGGTGGTACCGGGAATGATCTGTATCGCCAGAGTAAAAAAGATTGCCGCGAACTTAGATGCTGCCTTTGTGGACATTGCAAAGGGCGTGACCTGTTATCTGGAAACAGCTCATATAAAGGATGCCTGGTTTTCCAAGCAGTGTAGAAGCGGAAAGCTGACGGAAGGGGACGAACTTGTGGTGCAGATTACCAAAGAGGCAATTAAGACCAAGTATCCCATTACAGATACCAAGCTTTCCCTTGCGGGAAAATACTTTGTCCTGACAAACGAAAACCGTCCCCTTGCCATTTCATCCAAATTAAATACCGATGAAAAAGAAAGACTAAGCAGTCAGGTACAGCTTTTTGAAGAGATGCCGCTTTTCGGAAAAGAAGCAGCTACCGACACAACGCAAAATGCCGGGCAGAAAGAAAAAAGAAAGCCACATAGTCTGATTGTAAGAACCAATGCGGCAGGTGCTTCCCCGGAAGAATTAGAAGCAGAATACCGGAAACTTTTATCCGACTATCAGAAGTTAGCTGCAACTTTTCTTTTCCGTACCTGTTACAGTATTCTGCTTCCGCCAAAGAAATTTTATGAAAATGCCATCAATCACCTTTATCAGGAAGAGCTTGGCGAAATTATCACGGATAATAAGTATATCTATGAAGAACTTCAACAGCTTTATGCCGGAAATCCGGATATTTTATCAAAGATACGTTTTTATGAAAATGATGCCCTTTCCTTAGGAACCCTCTATTCCTTTGAAACGCAGATACAGCGGGCAATATCAGAACGGGTCTGGATGAAGTCCGGTGCCTATCTTATCATTCAGCCAACAGAAGCCCTGACGGTTATTGATGTAAACAGCGGCAAGAATACTTCCGGTAAAAATGCAGAAGAATATTATTATAAGATTAATTTAGAAGCTGTATCAGAGATTGCAAGACAGCTTCGGCTTCGCAATATTTCAGGAATTGTCATCGTGGATTTCATCAATATGGCAAAAGAAGAGCATAGAAAAGAGCTGATGCACCAGTTCCGGTTATTCTTAAAGGAAGACCCGGTTCCGGTACGACTTGTGGATATTACAAAGCTTGGTTTAGTGGAACTGACCCGGAAGAAGGAGCGTAAGACTCTTTTAGAACAGGTGGCTCAGCTAAGATAGCAGTTGTGAAAGCTGCATCAAAGTATGTATCGCGATATGCAGAGAAATATCCGAATACAATACCTGAAAAATAATTAAAATTATAGCGTGAAATAGTTGACGAATCGCAATTCGTGTGCTATGATACAACAGTATGCCGCACAGTGAGGTATAAGTCTATCCGTAAGGATAGCACCACAACTGGCGAGTAATGATAATAGGAGGTGCCATATGTACGCAATTATAGCAACAGGTGGTAAACAGTACAAAGTATCTGAAGGCGATATCATTACCATTGAAAAGCTTGGTGTTGAGGCTGGTGAGAAAGTAACTTTCGATCAGGTTTTAGCAGTATCTGACAACGGATTAAAAGTTGGTGCAGACGCAGCTAACGCAACTGTAGAAGCTTCTGTAGTTAAAGAAGGCAGAGCTAAGAAAGTTATCGTTTACAAGTATAAGAGAAAAACCGGCTATCACAAGAAGAACGGTCATAGACAGGCGTTCACACAGGTGAAAATCGAAAAAATTAATGCGTAATCGATAGGAAATTGTTATGACAAAGATAACGATTTTTCGAAACCAGAAACAGGAGTATCTTGCTTTTTCCTGTGTCGGACATGCTGAATATGCAGATGCCGGAGAGGATATTGTATGTGCAGGAATTTCGGTTCTTGTGATTAATACAATCAATGCCCTTGGAATGTTCACAAAAGAGCATTTTAAGACCAATCAGGACGAAGAGACCGGATTGATTTCCGTATCTTTTGAGCAGCCGGCAGGACATGATGCAAAGTTACTTTTGGACACAATGGTTTTAGGCTTACAGGGAATACAAAACAATTATGGAAATGATTACATCATTTTAAACTTCAAGGAGGTGTAGAACATGTTGAATATGAACCTTCAGTTTTTTGCTCATAAAAAGGGAGTTGGTTCTACTAAGAACGGTAGAGATTCCGAATCCAAGAGATTAGGTGCAAAAAGAGCAGACGGACAGTTCGTTAAGGCTGGTAACATTTTATACAGACAGCGTGGAACAAAGATTCATCCAGGCGTTAACGTTGGTATCGGCGGAGATGATACTTTATTCGCATTAACAGACGGTGTTCTTAGATTTGAAAGAAAAGGCAGAGATAAGAAACAGGCTTCTGTTTATCCAGTAGCAACAAACGAATAAGATGCATGATAGACCCGACACGAAAGCGCCGGGTCTATTTTCACTTATAGGAAACTATATTTTTAACTTGAAGTAATTTTAAAGTTATCATTCGATTACAGTAACTGATATGAAATCACAATTAATAATGAGGTAGAAAATTATGTTTGCCGATAGTGCAAAAATTATTATAAAATCAGGAAAAGGCGGCGACGGTCATGTAAGCTTCCGCCGTGAAAAATATGTTCCGGATGGCGGTCCGGACGGTGGTGACGGAGGAAAAGGCGGCGATATCATCTTTGAAGTAGATGACAGCATGAACACCTTAAATGATTTCCGTCATAAACACAAATGGGCTGCGGAAAACGGAGAAGAAGGAAAGAAACGAAACTGCCATGGTAAAAAGGGTGAAGACCTTGTGATTCATGTTCCGGCAGGAACCATTATCCGTGATGCGGCTACCGATAAGGTAATTGCAGATATGTCCGGAGAGAATAAAAGACAGATTATTTTAACAGGTGGAAAAGGTGGCCTTGGAAATCAGCATTTTGCGACTTCTTCCATGCAGGCACCAAAATACGCACAGCCGGGTCAGGAAGCATTGGAACTTGAAGTTCGACTGGAACTTAAAGTAATTGCTGACGTTGGATTGGTCGGTTTTCCGAATGTTGGAAAATCAACTTTATTATCCAGTTCCACCAATGCAACACCAAAGATTGCAAATTACCATTTTACAACGTTAAATCCGATTCTCGGTGTGGTTGACCTGGGCGAAGGAGCCGGATTTGTCATGGCTGATATTCCGGGACTGATTGAGGGAGCATCGGAAGGAATCGGTCTTGGACATGAATTCTTAAAGCACATTGAGCGTACCAAGGTTATCATTCACGTTGTGGATGCTGCCGGAACAGAAGGTAGAGACCCGATTGCAGATATTCATGCCATTAATCAGGAGCTGGAATCCTTTAACCCGGAATTATTAAAGAAACCTCAGGTCATTGCAGCAAATAAAATTGATGCAATATATGAAGGCAATAATGAAATCATCGAGAAATTAAAAGAAACCTTTGAGCCATCCGGCATCAAGGTATTTCCAATTTCTGCAGTCAGCCGTCAGGGTGTCCGTGAGTTAATGTTCTATGTAAAGAGCCTTTTAGATGAAATGGACGATACTCCGGTTATCTATGAGCAGGAATTCTTCCCTGATTCAAGAGCATTAGAGGGTGAACCTTATACCATTGAAGTGGATCCGGAAGATGGCGCTTATGTAGTGGAAGGACCTAAGATTGATAAAATGCTTGGTTATACCAATATTGATTCTGAGAAAGGTTTCCTTTTCTTCCAGAAATTCTTAAAAGAACAGGGTATCTTAAAAGAATTAGAGGCTAAGGGTATTCAGGAAGGTGACACTGTCCGTATGTATGGACTTGAATTCGATTATTATAAGGAGTAAATCATTATGGAATTAACGAGTAAGCAGCGTTCCCATTTAAGAGGAATGGCAAGTACAATAAATCCGATTTTTCAGATTGGCAAATCATCTCTTACACCAGAAATTATTTCAGCAGTAGATGATGCCATTGAAAAACGTGAATTAATCAAGATTTCTGTATTAAAAAACTGTGCAGATGACCCGCGCGAATTAGGTGAAATGATTGCAGAGCGTACCCATGCACAGGTAGTTGCGGTAACTGGCAAGAAAATCGTGCTTTACCGCAAATCTAAAAAACATCCAAAGATTGAACTTTCATAAACAGGGATTTTCATCCCTTAGAAGGGTGGTAGAAGCTTGAAAAAAGTGCGTATTGGGATTATTGGCGGAACCTTTGACCCGATTCATATCGGACATCTGATTATTGCACAGAATGCAGTATCGCAGTATCATTTAGACCAGATTTTATTTATTCCGACGGGACATTCTCCCCATAAGGATGATAAGTATATTGAGCAGTCAGCCCACCGGCTGGAAATGATTCGTCTGTCGATTAAAAATAATCCGGATTTTTATTTCTCGGCCATGGAGATTAATGCAGCCCGTACCAGTTACACGTATCTGACGCTGCAGGAGCTTCACCGGACATATCCGGACTGGGAACTGTATTTCATTATGGGGGCAGATTCTCTTGACTATCTGGATAAATGGATGGAACCGGCAGAGATATGCCGCCTTGCAACGCTTTTAGTTGCCGTCAGAGACGATTTGGACATAAACCGGATAAAGGATAAGGCTGCAGAGTTAAAACGTCTCTATGAGGCAGATATCAGGCCAATCATTACACCAAATGTTTCCGTTTCTTCTCACAATATCCGGGAACGTGTGGCAAAAGGAGAACCGATACGTTATCTCGTCACACCGGAGGTAGAAGAATATATTACCCACCAGTGTTTATATCAGGAGGATGAAATTCAGACACCAATGAACGAAAGATTTAATAAGATAAAGAAATCATTAAAAAAAGAACTGGATAAAGACCGTTATGAGCATACCTTAGGCGTTATGTATACCTCTGCCTGTCTTGCCATGGCAAACGGCTATGACATGGAAAAGGCGCAGCTTGCAGGTCTGCTTCACGATTGCGCAAAATGTATTCCAAATGAAAAGAAATTAAAAATCTGTGCCAAGAATAATATTCCGGTTACGCAGGTAGAAAAGGATAATCCATTTTTACTTCATGCAAAGGTGGGAGCCTTTCTTGCCAAAGCCTTATATGAAGTAGAAGACGAAGAGATTCTTCATGCAATTTCCGTTCATACCACCGGAGCACCGGCAATGAATACGCTGGATAAAATCGTATTTATCGCAGATTATATTGAACCAAAACGGGATAAAGCAGCAAACTTAAAGGAAATCCGGAAAACAGCCTTTGAAGATTTAGATGAAGCATTGAAAATGATTTTGTGTGATACCATCCATTATCTCAATGGCAGCAAAAATGATAAAAATATCGACCCAATGACACTTGAAACATATCAATACTATACAGGAGGTTCCCATGAATAAACAGTCAAAAGAAATGGCAAAGCTTGCATACCAGGCTTTATCAGAAAAGAAAGCAGAAGATATCCGTATCATTGATATCAGCGAGATTTCTGTTATCGCAGATTATTTTATTATTGCCAGCGGAAGCAATGCCAACCAGTTACAGGCTATGCAGGACAGCGTAGATGAGCAGTTATATAAAGCAGGATATCATGCAAAACAGATTGAAGGAAATCAGCGTTCCAGTTGGATTCTGATGGACTACAGCGATATTATCGTTCACATCTTCTCAAAAGAAGACCGTCTTTTCTATGATTTAGAACGTATCTGGAGAGATGGAAAAGATATTGATCCGGAAGAACTTTAAAATACCGGAAGAATTTTTTTAGTAATAGAATTTTAATAACCAAAATTTTTATGACAGAAGAACCTGCCCTCAGGGCAGGTTCTTTTTTTACGCGAGTAGCTCGCATAGCATGTTTCACATAGTTATGAGCTTTCGCTTGTTGAGTGTATCCGTAAGAGTCTGCCGATAGCAGGCTCTATAGTTAATATTTACAACTAAGCAAGGAAACGGAATACTCCAAATACTTTTCCGAGAATCGAACATTCTTTTACAATAATCGGATCCATGGTATCATTTTCCGGCTGAAGACGATAGTAGCCATCTTCCTTATAGAATGTCTTAACGGTTGCAGAATCATCCACAAGAGCAACTACAATATCTCCGTTGGATGCAGTAGACTGACGCTGTACCAGAACATTATCTCCATCAAAAATACCGACATTAATCATACTTTCACCCTTTACATGAAGCATAAAGCTTTCTGCATTCGGCATAAATTCCGCCGGAATCGGGAAATAGCTGGTGATATTCTCAACCGCAAGAATCGGCTGTCCTGCAGCAACACTGCCTATCATAGGAACATTAACAACCTCACGTCGGGTTAAATTAAAGTTATCGTCAATAATCTCAATTGCTCTTGGCTTTGTCGGGTCACGTCTGATATATCCGTTCTTCTCAAGTGTTTCCAGATGGGAATGAACAGAAGATGTTGATTTCAGATTAACTGCCTCACAGATTTCACGAACAGCAGGTGGGTATCCTTTATTTAAAATTTCCTGTTTAATATATTCAAGAATTTCCTTTTGTTTTGAACTGATTTTTCCGTATGCCATCACATTACCTCCTTTTTATATTTCAAGTCTAACATATGTTCGCAAAAAAAGCAAACACATATTCCGAAAATTTGTTCGTTTTTCTTCTTGACAAACGAATGTTCTCTATATATAATGCATATATAAACAAATGTTCGCAACAGATGTTCGAAAGGAGACAGAACAATGAATCGTGATAATAGAGTATATGGATACAACGAATATAAAGAATACTACGGAAGGGGAAATAAAATGGACAACAGACGCAGATATATGGATGGAACTCAGTACACATCAAATCGTACAATGGCAATTCGTGCAAATGGAAGAAGAAACAGAGCATATGTGTGCCAGATTCAAAGATATCTTATTGTTTCTTTCCTGGCAGTGCTTTTAACCATCCTTGGTGTTATTTTAGGAAGCAATCTGCTTGCTTCTTCACAGAGCAAGGCTTCCAACGAAGTAAATACCTATAAATATTATACCAGCATTGAAGTACAGAAAGGAGATACTCTCTGGACTATTGCCCAGCAGTATGCCGATGATGATGCCGATTATGCATCCTATATCGAAGAAGTAAAAGAGATGAACCAGTTGACCAGTGATACCATCCATGCAGGAGAGTACCTTACGGTTTCCTATTCTTCCAATGAATTCAAATAAAGCTTTTCATATGAAACGGAGTTAATAGTATGACAGAAGAAAGACCAGTTTTAGATAAAACGCTTGACAGTAAAACATTTCAGAAATTTTATTATACAAAAAATGAATTGCTGGATTTTTGCAGGGAAAATCATATTCCGACATCCGGCGGGAAATTAGAACTTGCCGAAAGAATCATTTCTTTTTTAGATACCGGATATGTTCCTAAGCTTTCTTTGACTGCAAAAAGGAAAATTCATAATTCCCAGCCTCAGGTGATTACAACCTCAACTTTAATTGAAGATAATTTTGTTTGTTCGCAAAAGCATCGTACTTTTTTCGAAGATCATATCGGAAAACAATTTTCCTTTTTTGTTTCTTTTCAAAAGTGGCTGAAATCAAATTCCGGAAAAACATATGGTGATGCGATTGCTGCCTATTATCAGCTCCTGGATGAAAAAAGAAAGGGGCGGTCTGCAATTGATAAGCAGTTTGAGTATAATACCTATATTCGTGATTTCTTTGCAGATAATAAAGGCTTAAGTTTACAGGATGCAATTACATGCTGGAATAAAAAGAAAAGTCTGCCGGGGCACAACCGGTATGAAAAGACAGACCTTTCTGCATTAGAGGAACCTTTTAGATAAATAAGACACACAAGAAAAGTTTTTTAATGCTATTTTAGATATTATTTTTAATTTTATATTGACTTTTCATAGTAACCATATTAATATAGTAGGAAATAAGAAGATTATTATTTTCAACTATATATCAAACGACGTTATTTTAGACAAATGGAGGTTTACTATGAAAGAAATATTATGCTTTGGTGACTCAAATACTTATGGCTTAATTCCTGGCACAAAAGAAAGATATGGACGTGATACCAGATGGACAGGTCTTTTAGAACAGCATTTATATGAAAAGGGTTATCGTATCATAGAAGAGGGTTTATGCGGAAGAACCACCGTCTTTGAAGATGAACTAAGAGAGGGACGGAAGGGGGCTGCTTTACTTCCGACACTGTTAGAAAGCCATGCTCCAATTGACCGTGTTGTTCTGATGCTGGGAACCAATGACTGCAAAAGCTTATACAATGCATCTGCAGAAGTAATCGGACTTGGAATTGAACAATTATTAAAACAGATTCGGAAAATTGATCCGGATACCCGCATCTTATTAATCTCTCCAATTCAGTTAGGGGAAGGCGTATGGGAACCGGAATTTGATCCGGAATTTAACGAGAAATCAGTTGAAGTATCTAAAAAATTAAAATCGGTTTATCAGAAAATTGCCCTGAAATATAACTGCGACTTTCTGGCAGCATCTGATATTGCTGCACCAAGCAGTGCTGACAGAGAGCACTTAAATGAAGAAGGACATCAAAAGCTGGCTGAAGCAGTCCTGAAAGTAATTGCTGCATAATTCACTTGAATTTAAAGTGAAAAATTATCAGAAAGGAAAGAGGAGTTGTCGAATTTTCGGAATGTGGTATAATAGATATGTATTATTTTATCTATAATACAAGACTAAAAAACAAGGAGTTAGAAAATGTTACGTTTTATATATGTTATTATAATGAATCTTTTTCGAGCCCCATATATTATACCAAAAATGAGAAAGTGGGCAGACCATCCGGAAAAGTATTCGGAAGAAGAACGTTATAAACTGGTTCGTCATGTAATTTATTTAATGAAGCGTTCCGGTAAGATTAAGACTGTTGCTTATGGTGAAGAGAATCTTCCCAAAGAGGGCGGATACGTTATGTATCCGAATCATCAGGGAAAATATGATGCACTTGGTATTATAAGTACCCATAAAGAACCATGTTCTCTTGTTATGGATGAAGCAAAATCCCATACTATTCTAGTCAGTGAATTTGTTGATTTGCTTCAGGGCAAACGCTTAAGAAAAGATAATGTCCGTCAGGCGTTAAAGATTATTACCGAAGTTTCAGAGGATGTTAAAAACGGAAAGAAATATATTCTCTTCCCGGAAGGCGGTTATGAATTCAATAACAGAAACCATGTCTGTGACTTCAAGGCAGGAAGTTTTAAATCTGCAATCAAAGCTCGTGTACCGATTGTTCCAATCGCATTGATTGATTCCTACAAGGTTTTCAATAGTTTTTATCTGTGGCCAATTACCACACAGGTTCATTATCTGGAGCCAATTTATTATGAAGAGTATAAAGATATGAAGTCCAAAGAAATTGCTGAATTAGTAAAGCAGCGTATTCAGGATAAAATATCCAGTATTTAATAAGATTTATTCTAAAAACAGTTTCCAGACTGGTGATTATAATATATTTTATAATGCCAGAATGGAAACTGTTTTTTATTCATCCCGTAAGTGAATATATTTTGGAGCAGTTCTTCGCCGTTCGTCCTCTAAGGCCGCATAATGCTTTTTCGTGGTATTTACATCTTTATGGCCTAAGACATCGGCTACCAGGTATATATCACCTGTTTCACGGTACAGAGACGTTCCATAGGTGCTTCTCAATTTATGTGGAGTAATATTCTTCATCGTGGTAATTAATTTTGAATATTTTTTTACCAGATTTTCTACTGCACGGACACCGATTCGTTTCTTCTGTAGAGAAAGAAAAAGAGCATTGGTGCTTCCTTCCGCCGCTTCAATCGTATTTCTTTCTTCCAGATAATTTAAGAGAGCAGTGCGAACTTCATCTCCAAAGTATACAACAACCTCTGCGCCACCTTTACGGTGTACTTTGATTCCATTGTTACGAAAATCTACATCTGTTATATCCAGCCCTACGCACTCAGAAACACGGATTCCGGTTCCTAAAAGCAGTGTCATAATAGCAAGGTCACGACATTTGGTCTGTTCATGAAACTTTTGCTGACGTTCGGTTAATTTCTCACCAGATTCAACCTCATCTAACAGCATAGCAACTTCATCTACGTCAAGTCTTGTTATGGTTTTTTCATGCTTTTTTGGCATACGGACAAGCTGCGCCGGATTTTTTGTTATCATT
Organism: uncultured Lachnospiraceae bacterium; assembly: GCA_900315735.1. Taxonomy (GTDB): domain Bacteria; phylum Bacillota; class Clostridia; order Lachnospirales; family Lachnospiraceae; genus Roseburia_C. The sequence continues at coordinate 58,292 of ONAD01000006.1, forward strand.
TCTTTACAGAAATAGTAATTATAGAAGCTTCGTAAGCTTGCCAGCTTGCGTGAAATACCACGTTCATCATTGGTATGTGCAACACCATCTTTTTCGTAAACACGTAAATAATCCAGATATTCTTCAATGTCCATCGGTGATATCTGGTCCAATAAATCAATCGTAAATTCATTTATTGGCTTTTTGGCACAGACAGGATTATTCTGGTGTATAAAGTCAAAAAATATTCCCAAATCATAAGCATAGGCTAATAACGTTCTGGAAGAAACAGAGGCTTTCATTCCAATAAAAAATTCACGACAAAAGGGTGGTAATTCCTTCTGAAGTTCACGTAATTTTAATTCATTTTTTGTATTTACCGATTCATAATATGCTTTTTCATTCATTTGATGATAACCTCCAATCCGGGATATTTCCATTCAAAATTGCTGTAAATAAGCGATTCTTTACATCGGGATGATCTTTATTAAGCTGTTGCAGCAAATCTTTGGCATATTGACGTTGTGTTTTACCATCAAATGCACATGGATTCTTGACAACGGGAAGATTATAATGATTTTTGAAGCCGATGACATCAACCTCCGGAACATACATCAGCGGACGGATAACATCGAGATTGCTCCGGTCAAGATGCGTAACCGGCGGAAATGCATAAAATCTTCCTTCAAACATAAGCGAAAGCAGCATCGTTTCTATCATGTCATCTTTATGATGAGCATAAGCAACCTTGTTGCAGCCAAGCTCAATTACCGCCTGATTCAATGCTCCTTTACGAAGCTTTGCGCAAAGAGAGCAGGGGCTGTTCTTTTTGTTCTGCTCTTTTATAATTGCCCCAATCTGTGTTGGAATAATATGATATGGCACATCCAGCTTCTGACACAATGCTTTAATTTCTGTTAAATCAAAATCCGGATATCCCAAATCAACTGTTACGGCAGTAAGAGAGTAGTGTACCGGATAAAATCTGCGTAAACCAGCCAGAGCATATAGCAGCGTAAGGCTGTCTTTTCCTCCGGATATACCAACAGCAATAGAATCATTTTCCTTAATCATATGAAAATCATCCAGCGCCTTTCTGGTATAACTATATAATTTTTGAAGTTTCATAAATAACCTCCAAATTTTCACAATAATTGTGTTTTACGAATACATTATACATGAAAATCACTGGAAAATCCATGCTCTTACATATATAATAGGATGAGAATACGGAAAAAGAAAGGAATTTGCTAATATGAAATTCGTAATACAGCGTGTTACGCATGCCGAAGTTGAAGTAGAACAGGAAATTATTGGTTCCATCCAGAATGGCTATCTGGTTTTAATCGGCATCGCCGAGGATGACACCGAAGAAATTGCAGATAAATTAATGAAAAAGCTGCTGGGATTGAGAATCTTTGCAGATGAAAATGGTAAGACAAACTTAAGCCTGAAGGATGTAAATGGCTCCCTTTTATTAGTTTCACAATTTACATTATATGCGGATTGCCGCAAGGGAAATCGTCCATCCTTTGTTCATGCCGGCAACCCAGAAAAAGCCAACGCATTGTATGAATATATCATTGAGAAATGTCGTGTTGAAGTTCCGGATGTGCAGACAGGTTCCTTCGGAGCAGATATGAAAATATCATTGCTGAATGATGGACCATTTACAATTATATTAGATTCAAAAGAATTGATGTAAAGCTTGCTTTGTGCGTCGGTGAGAGCATATGGAAGTAATAAGTATCTATTCGCAAAACACAGCTTTTACGAATAATTGCTGCCATTTTAAGCCGATTAGTGCCGACGCACGCATAAAATGCCTTTGAGTGATACAGGCATTCCCTTATGGTTGTTTTAGAGCTTTTTATACCCAGTTTGGCAGTTCGACTTTATAGAACTGACTGTTTTTCCCCGAGTGGCGAACCAAAAGAAAAACGCATGCCCCTAAAGCATTCTATTGAAACACTTCAAAGGGTCATGCGTTTTATCTAACTACCAATTATCATTTAAACATTCAAGAAGCTGTACAGTTGTTCATTTACATTTCTTATTTCATAAGATGTAATGCACGATACTGTAAAATCATTTCTACGCACTTATCAATGCCAAGCGCACTGCTGTCTAAGGTCAGATGATAGCTTCTGGAGTCGCCCCATTTCTTGCTGGTGTAGTAATTGTAATAGCTGGCACGCTGTTTATCCTTTTTCTGGATGGCATCCTTTGCTTTTGATTCATTCACTTCCAGTTCCGCAGCTACACGTTTCGCACGAAATTCTTTATCTGCGTGAATAAATACATTGATGCAGTTTGGATTCTCTGCCAGTGCATAATCAGCGCAACGACCAACAATAACACAGGATTCTTTTTCTGCAATTTTCTTGATGGTTTCAAACTGCGCTAAAAATACCTTGTGATTTAACGGCATATCTAAAAACGGTGCAGATGAATATCCATTTATGGAATATGTATCCATAACCAGAGAATATAAAAAGCTGTTGGTTGGTTTTTCATCCTGATTTTCAAAAATCTCACGGCAGAAACCGCTTTCTTTTGCAGCTTCCTGTAAAAGCTCTTTATCATAAAACTTTATGCCAAGACGATCTGCAACTTTCTTGCCAATTTCTCTTCCGCCACTTCCAAATTCACGTCCGATGGTTATAATAACATTATTTCCCATAGCAATCACCTCTTTATGCAAAATATATAACTTGATAGATGAATTATAACATATTTAGTGCATTATTCCTAGTATTTTCTGAAAATAAATAAAATTTTAAAATTTTTCAAAATTGCAAACAGCAATTTACGAAATAATGCCGAAAATAATACCGGAGAAAGCATAAAAAAATTGAAGAAGAATCCCAATTAATTCTTCCTCAATTTATTTAATAGTTCTTCAAAATATTCCGGAATCGGTGCTTCAAACTCAACATATTCTCCGGTTGTCGGATGCACAAATCCAATGATATACGCATGAAGGGTCTGTCCCTGCAGATGATATGGATTCTTCAGACTGCCATATACCGTATCACCCAGTAATGGATGTCCGATGCTTGCCATATGCACGCGGATCTGATGAGTACGTCCTGTTTCTAATTTGAATTCCATGTAAGTTGCGTCTTTTAGCCGTTCCAATACTCGGTAATGGGTAATTGCCGGTTTTCCGTTTCGTTCATTAATTGCCATTTTCTTGCGGTCTTTTGGATGACGCCCAATTGCGCCTTCAATGGTGCCGGAATCCTCTTTTACAATACCTTTTACAATGCCACGATACAGCCGGTTGACAGAATGCACTTTAATTTGTTCTGCAATCAGCCGATGGCTCTGGTCATTTTTGCAGATAATCAGGGAACCGGTGGTATCTTTATCAATTCGATGAACGATACCCGGCCGGATTTCGCCATTGATTCCGGAAAGATTATCCCTGCAATGGTACATAATCGCATTTACAAGCGTTCCACTGTAATGACCGGGACATGGATGTACCACCATGTCTTTTGGCTTATTTACGATAATTACATCCTCATCCTCATATAGAATATCCAATGAAATATCTTCCGGTAAAATTGCCGTCTTTACGGCATCCGGTATGGTCACAGAGACCATATCTTCCATATGCATCCGATAATTTGCTTTTGCCTGTGGTACATCATTGACCGATACCAGTCCATCTTTTATCAGTTTCTGAAAGAAGCTTCTGGACTGTTCCGGGTAGATAGCAGCCAGAAATTTATCCAGACGTTCCTCTTCATATTCATCCGTAACTTCAAAAGTTTCATTATGCATAAATGAAATTTCCCCCTACTCTTCCGCTTTTTTGCTCTTCATAAATGGGAAAATCTGGCCTAATTCCTCTTCCTTATAATAAAACAGCATCAGCAGAATAAAGAGAATACATGCCACTACCACATAAATATCTGCCACATTAAAAATTGGGAAATTAATCAGCTTAAAATAAAAGAAATCGATGACATACTGGTGCGCAACACGGTCAATCATATTTCCAATAGCACCGGCAACAATCAATACCGCAACAATGCGAATCGGCGTAAATCTTTTCGTCAATGGAATATTATGATAAAGAATTACCACTATCACAAGGAAAATCAATGTTCCGATTACAAAAAATGTTTTCTTTCCCTGCATAATACCAAAGGCTGCCCCCTGATTTTCCAGATACTGCAGTTCGAAAACATCTTTGATAATAGGAATTGCGGTCTGTCCTTTGAGATGAAGCACGGCTAAATATTTTGCCAACTGGTCGAGAAAAAGTAATACTGCTGTACTCAATATGGTAATTACATACATGATTTTCTTATTCATAAATCTATCACCTTTCGTCTTTTTTAGTGAAACATACTGCCGGAACCGGAGTTTCATCTTTTAATGAAATATACTGCCGGAAACGAAGTTTCATCTTTTAGTGAAACATACTGTACCGGAAGTGGATTTTCATTATCTAATTAAACATACTGTCGGAACCGGATTTTCATCTTACTTTTCTTTGTCGTGCCAATTTCTCCATCAAAAATGAATTTTCCGGTGCCCCGGATGGAAATCACGTCGCTTTGTTTACATAAGTATGTGTTATGTAAACATTCGGCTCCATTGATAAAAATTTTTCCGGATTGTATCAGCACAACGGACTGGCTTCTTGATTTTCCACTCATGGCAGCTACCACACTGTCTAAGCGATTCGATGCCACAATTTTTTCAAATTCTTTTAATTCCGGCTCCACTGCCATCGCAGATGGCTCTTCTAAAATGCAATGCACTATCGTATGACGCACCTGTTGAAGTTCCTCTGCTATATAATCGGCTATTTCCCTTTTTACAAAAAGGTAAGCCTTATTATCCTTTATCAGAATATCTCCAAGCTTCTCCCTTGCAATACCAAGATTCATCAATGCTCCCAATACATCCCGATGGGAAATTTCATCTGCAAATTTCAGATAAGCCGGTGCAATTTCGAGACATTTAATCGGATAACTCCACTCATAATAAAGAGCATCAGGAAGAAATGCTGCTATCTGACGCTCTGCATAAAAACAGCCGCCCGATAATTCATAGGTAATTCCCAATGATCCGGCGCAGCTATTTAAGATATTCTGTTCATTTAGAGTAAGGAAATCGCTGAAACAGACAATTCCCTTACGTCGTGCCTGCTGGAACAAGTCCAGAAAACGTTTTTTGATTAATTGTTCATCCTGCATCATAGCTATATCTTATCAAATATCTTATATTAAAAGTCTATTTAACGAAAATCTGTCTGAATGGATGAACCGGAAAAACTGTCTAAAATCTCCTGGAAATCACCTGAAATGTCAACAGATTCCGGTGTAATAATAAAGATATAATTGGATATCTTCTGCAAATTTCCATTGATTGCAAAACAGGAACCGGATGTAAAGTCAATAATTCTCTGAGCAATCTCAACATCCAGACCCTCTACATTCAATACAACCGTACGGTTCATAAGAAGAGTCTCGGTAATCTCTCTTGCATCCTCAAAAGAGGTTGGTTTAATCACACAGACTGCCATATTGCCGTTCTGTTTCCGGCTGCTGCGCATTGGAGTAATCTTGCTGACTGCCTTTGGTTTCTCCTTTACAACAGGTTCGTCAAAATCATCATCCTCTTCCTCATGTTTATGGAAAAGTTTTTTCTTCGGCTGTTCTTCTTCCTCATCATCATAATAATCGTCATCATAGAAATCATCGTCGTCATCATCGGAACTCAAACGCATAACATCCATAAATTTATCAAAAAGACCCATTGTTCATTCTCCTAACTACTTATTTATTATAATTTCTTTCGCCAAAAATTCCGGTGCCGACACGAACCATTGTAGCACCTTCTTCGATGGCAACCATGTAATCCCCTGTCATACCCATGGACAGGACATTCATAGATACATTATCAATGTTTTTTGCAGCTATGTCAACAGATAATTGGCGGATATTTCGAAAATATTGACGGTTATCTTCCGGATTTTCTACAAATGGCGCAATGGTCATAAGTCCTTTAATCCGTACATTTTCAAGCTGGGCAATCTGTTCTACCAGTGCAATGGCATCCTCTGCATGAATACCGAATTTGCTGCTTTCTTCTGCAATATTGACTTCTACCAAAATCGGCACAATAATATTTTTCTTTTTTGCCTGAATATTAATCTCTTCTGCCAGACGGTAAGAATCTACCGAATGAATCAGGCAGACCTTATCAACAATATATTTTACTTTATTTCTCTGTAAATGACCAATCATATGCCATTTGATATCCGGTGGAAGCTCATCATATTTTTCCACCAGCTCCTGCACTTTATTTTCACCAAAATCACGGATGTTTTCATCGTAAATTTCCTGCAGCATTGGTACCGGCTTGGTCTTGCTGACAGCAATCAAAGTTACATCTTCCGGATTTCTTCCGGATTTTTCACATGCCTTTAAAATATTTTCCTGCACTTCTTTTAAGTTTTCTTTCAGCATTTTATACACCTCTTAATCTCATGATATCATTTTATGATAATGTTACATTTTTAACAATATTAATTAATCAGATCATCCTCGGAAACAGCATCGCCCTCTAATGCAATGTGATCATAAATCGAAATTCCAAAATCTGTTCCGGCTTTTACAATGGTATATTCCTCATTCTGATATAGAATGTCAATCTGCTTAAATACCGCATATCCCTTGTTGACATTGTATACACCCTGAAGCGTGGACTGCGCCTGCACCTCATAGGTATCGTTGGAATCCGGCTTTTGAATGATGCTTCCGGCGGTAATTTCTTCTTCATCAATATAATAATCTGTTTCGGATTCCTGGAAAATTGCTGTCGCAACGAAATTAACGGCATTGGTCTTACTGTCTCTTACATATAAGCCCAGGGAGTTAGAATCGCCTCCACGGGTAAAATATTCCTTTGGCACAGTGTAAAATGCCTTTTCGGTAATGGAAGAATTCGGAATCTTAAGTCCGCTGCGCTCTGTCAGCAGTAATTCCACATCCGTAAAACGGTCTCCCGCAAAACGAACCATATTATTGTGCAGCGCTAAAATCACATAATATGCATCTCCCTGGGTCTTTAATTCATAATTCACCCAGCAGCTTGTATTGTCCTTTTTAAATTTGATTTCAATAACATTGCTGTCTGTCAGCCGGTCATAGGTTGCCTTCTGGACTGGAAGAATGATATTCCAGTTTTCACTGGTAATCTGCTTATAAATCGGGTCACCTGCAGCAATTTTACTGTTATTTTTAATGGTAGTTTTCTTATAATCCAGTGGCTGGATATCATCTGCCGTAAAATTATCTGTCGTGATATTTTCATATCCATCGGTATAATAAGCAATTAGCCCCGGTGTCTGGGCATAGCTGATGTGGAAGGTATCACTTGCCGTTGCCCCGGATGCTGTCAAATCGGATAATGCACTCATATTTACCGATTCCATGACCTGAGAGCTTACATTTTCTTTAAAATCATATACACGATAAAAAGACAATGAATCATAGGACTGTGTAAACTGTGATACATTGGACTTCAGATTTTTAAAATAATCACTGTCAAGCCCCGTGGTATCTGAAGCAGCTGCAGCCGCCAACTGGTCACTGACGGAGCCTGTCTCATCCACAGAACAGATAATATTATTCCAGCCAGCCTGGGCATTGTCTGCAATGTAATAATTAAATGTACCGCTATAGTCGGAGGTATAAACACTTTCTGACCTTACAATCAATCCGGTATAAGTATTATTTTCGGCAATTGTACCCTGGGTCACTTCATATATTCCAATGTGTTTTTCTGTGAAATAGGAAAATACATAAAAAAGAATATATACAAGAATAATGACAAAAATGACAATCTCTATATTTAAATGAAATGGTTTTCGATACTTTACAATCTTTTTTGTTTCAGCCACAATCGTTCCGCCTTTATAAAGAATAAATAGAAATTGATGTATAATGTCATCCACTTTGCACCATACTACATAGCAAAGGAGGACTTTGGCTATGAGTTCAAAAGGATTAGATTATACATTACTAACACTTGTAATCATTGGAGCCATCAACTGGGGACTCATCGGATTCTTCCGATTTGACCTGGTGGCATTTCTGTTTGGTAATATGAGCTGGCTTTCCCGCATTATCTATGCTCTTGTCGGAATCAGCGGTCTTTATCTGCTTTCTGCCTACGGACGAATCCGCTCTATCGAACAGGCTTAGTAAAAAAGGTGTCTTAAGCATTTTTAAGGACTTAAGACACCGCTTTTACTGCCAATTCAGGCATTTTTAAAGTGCTGCAACTACTTTTGCTTTTGCACATTCTGGAAGTTTTGAAGCATCCATAGAAATACTTAAAATAAATTTAACTTTATACTTCTCACTGATGACATCAAGTTTTTCAATAGCATGGGTAAATTCTTCGTCCTTCATACCGGAAATCGTAAGAAAACTATCCAGATACATTTCATGTAAATCATGATCAGATGAAACGATACCACATATAAAACCTAAAAACTCATCACAATTGGAAATCGGAAAATCTGCAACATTGACAAGTCTGACTTTATTGTCTAATTCATACATATGTTTCTGGCTCTTATCCAGATATACAATGCTGCCACCTACTGTTTTTACAGCTTCATTTACCTTATCCAATAATACTTTTGTCTTACCTTTACCCTTTTCTCCTGCAATTATTTCAATCATCGCATTTCCTCCCAGACATTATTTTCTTCAATGAAGAACTATATAAATTCATTATATAATATGTTGCTGCTTTATACAATGCTTAGTTACCACATCCGGCAAGTATTTCATTCATCATAAGATACAGATTTGATTTACAGTCTGCTTTTAATACAATGGATATCACTGGTTGTCCACCTGCGTTATCGGTAAGCAGCACAAGACAAAATCCTGCGTCCCCGGTGGTTCCCGTCTTACCGCCTACCAATGTAAAACCATCCGGCAATTTCGATTCACCGGTTTTATACTGATTGGTACTGCTCCAGTCCTGGGTCTTCGCACTGCCATCTGCGCCTGTATAATTAGTGGTATAGGAACTGGTAGAAATCAGCTGGTAAAAGGTCTCATCCTGTATTGCCTTCTGGAAAATCAGATATAAATCATAAACGGTTGTATAATGATTCTCATCCGGCAGTCCATTCGGATTCATAAAATGAGAACCGGTTGCGCCAAGCTTTGCTGCTTCCTGGTTCATCAAGTCCACAAAGGCTTCTACGGAACCGGAAATATGTTCTGCAATTGCAATTGCAGCATCATTTCCACTACGTAACATAAGACCATAAAGTAAATCCTGTAAAGTCATCTGGTCCCCTGCCTGCAATCCGCATTTCGAAGAATCAGATGCAAGATTTACTGCATTATCACTAATCGTTACCACGTCACTGAGATTCCCGTATTTGATAGCAAGATAAGCGGTTAGTATCTTTGTTGTACTGGCCGGATACATCCGTTCATATATATTCTGGGCATATGTAATTGTATTAGTTGCCGTGTTAAATACTCCGGCAGCCTCTGCCACACTGTTGTGTTCTACGGATTCCTGTCCAATATTTTCAGTTCCTCCAACGCACAAATTTGCACCAAAATAAGAGCTGACCGTATCTTCTGCACCGGATAGCACATTTACGCTGCTGCTTTCTCCATATACCGGATAGGCATTCTCTACAACGCTTTCGGCTTTTCCACAACCCGTTACAGATAAGAACACACTTACAATAAGCAGACCTGCCAGCGCACGTTTATTTATACATTTCACGCCACTCAAGGTCTCCTCTGTCTAATGATTTAATCAAAAGCTCTGCAGTAGCAAGATTGGTTGCCAGTGGAATATTGTGTATGTCGCATAAGCGGACTACACTGTTTACATCCGGCTCATGTGACTTCTGTGATAATGGATCACGCAGGAAAATCACAAGGTCAATCTCGTTATGCTCAATCTGTGCGCCAAGCTGCTGTGCACCGCCTAAATGGCCTGCGAGATATTTGTGGACATTCAGATTTGCTACTTCCTCAATTAGTCTTCCGGTGGTTCCAGTTGCAAAAAGTTCATTTTTACAAAGAATTCCCCGGTATGCAATACAAAAATTCTGCATAAGTTTTTTCTTCGCGTCGTGTGCAATCAAACCGATATTCATTCGTTTAGTCCCCCTGTCCATATTTTCTAGGCTGAAGCCCTACATTCAGTACCAGGCCAATTCCCGTAAACAACGTGACTAACGACGTTAGTCCGTAGCTTACAAACGGAAGCGGAAGTCCGGTATCCGGCATCAAACCTGTAACAACGCATATATTTACAAAACTCTGGAAACCAATCAATGCAGCAATTCCGCTGGCAATTAACCGGCCTGCCATGTCTTTTGCACGTCTTGCAACCAACAGACATTCAATGGTAATTAAAAGCAGCAATATGATAATGATAATACTGCCGATAAATCCCATTTCTTCACCTACAATCGAAAAAATAAAGTCTGTCTGCGGCTCTGAAATAAAGTTACCGTTTTTTACGGAAACAATGTTGGTATTATTCAGTCCCTTGCCCCAAAGCTGCCCGGACCCCACTGCCATAATGGAGTTCTGCTGCTGATAGGCAATATTCGGATACTTATCGGGTTCTAACCAGCCTAAAATACGAAGTGCCTGATTTCCCGTCAAAAGCTTCTGTCCCGGCTGTAAGACCAGTGTTAAGACTACAACCAGCGACGGGACTGCCACTGCCAGCACACCCACTACTATTTTATAACTTAATCCGGCAATAAACAAGAGGGATGCAAAAATTAATGCTGTAACAATTGTGGTAGAAAGGTCCGGCTCCTTAAAAATCAGAAGAAGCGGCACCGCTGCCAATACCAGCGTGCAAAACAACGTCCGGATATTATTCAGTTTATCTTTATTCTTACTCAGATAATAGGCAAAAAACAGTACCAAAAGAATTTTACCCAATTCAGAAGGCTGGAAACGGATTCCAATCTTCAGCCAGCGCGTTGCTCCTTTTGTCTTTTCCCCGATTACAAAAATTGCTGCCAGCAATGCCACGTTAATGAAGTAAAAAATCCAACTGAATTTCAGTATAAAATTGTAATCAATTAATGACACACCCACCATAACAACCAGACCTAAGATTAATCCTACTATCTGCTTATTCTGTACGGAAGGTTTTGCACTGCCAACTACCATAATTCCTATGATGGTCAGTGCCACCACATAAAATACCAGCCGGAAACGGTAGTCTCTTAAGCGATATTGTTTTAACATAAATCACTACTTCCAATCTGAAGTCTGTTATTTTCCGGAATGCTTTAAATCCTTAATCGGAATATTTGCAAACAATGCCGGAACAGCTCCGTTGTTACCATCTGATTCGGTCTGGGTTATCTGAATGTCAAGCCCTTCCGCATCAATTTCCATATACTTTGATATTACCTGGATAATATCGTTTTTGATATTCTCCATTACATCCGGTGAGCAGTCAGCACGGTCTGAAATCAGTAATAATTTCAGACGGTCTTTCGCTACATTACCGGAATTCTTTTTCTTAAAAAAATCCATGAATCCCATGATTATTATCCCCCTAGTTTTTCTTAAATAAACTTACGAATTTAGACCATACGCCATTTTTTGATTCCAGGTCAAGAAGCGGTACTTCTTCTCCCATAATACGTTTACAGATATTTAAATATGCCTGTCCGGCAAGGCTGTCAGAGCCTACTAACGGCTCACCCTGGTTCGTTGAGATTACAATCTGTTCGTCGTCTGGAACTGCACCGATTAAATCGATAGCAAGAATCTCATGAACATCTTCAATAGACATCATATCGCCACGTTTTACCATATCCATACGCAGACGGTTTACGATTAACTCGATTTTCTTAATCTCATTTGCCTCTAAAAGACCGATGATACGGTCTGCATCACGGATTGCAGATACTTCCGGTGTGGTAACAACCAGTGCACGGTCTGCTCCTGCAATTGCATTCTTAAATCCCTGTTCGATTCCTGCCGGGCAGTCTAATAATATGTAATCAAATTCTTCTCTTAATTCTTCTACTAATTTCTGCATCTGCTCCGGTGTAACAGAGGTTTTATCTCTGGTCTGGGCAGACGGTAATAAGAAAAGATTCGGATATTTCTTATCTTTGATTAATGCCTGTTTGATTCTGCAGTTGCCTTCTACAACATCTACCAGATTGTATACAATACGGTTTTCAAGTCCCATAACCACATCAAGGTTGCGTAATCCGATATCAGTATCAATTAATACTACTTTTTTATTTAACTGTGCAAGACCGGTTCCTACATTTGCAGTAGTTGTTGTCTTACCAACACCGCCTTTTCCTGATGTAATAACAATTACTTCACTCATGATTTATTCTTCCTCCTAAATCTTATATATTCATTAATAATCCACTTGTAATCGGTTCGATTAGTATGGAATCATCCATAACAACAGCAACCTGCGGTTCTAAAGTCTTCCGCCGGTTCTTAATGGCACTCAGTGGTCCACGGTCAGAGCTTCTTCCAATGACATTTCCAATTTTAATCTGTACCGGGTCCATATCAAGGGCAGCAACAAAGGTATGTTCATCTCCCGCTGCTCCGGCATAGGCATTGCCCCTAAGGGATCCTAATACCACAATATTTCCTTTGGCAATGATTTTTGCTCCGGGATTCACATCTCCCAGTACCACAATGCTTGTCTCACATTCAATGACCTGACCGCTTCGAAGTGTTCCCTTATAGAATTCTCCGGTTCTTCCGGACTGGATTTCATCAAATTCCTGAATCTTTCTGGCACAGATTTCATCCCGCAGGGAATCATTATCTAAAATACATACCACATCAATGCTGGTATTTCGGCTAATCAGATCAACAATTGCAAGTTCTTCCTCCTGGCTTAATTCCCTGCCTTCAAAAGACAAGGCAATTCTGGCATTTTTAAAGAACTTATCGGATTCTTTAAATTTATGAAGTATCTCGTCTAATAGTTCCTGAAATGGAATTTTATCATCTAAAATCAGATTGATTCCATGGGGATTGCTCTTTAAAACAACCGGTTGTGACATATACTTCCCTCCTGACATTTAATCATTAAAGGCATTTGCAGCAGCTCCAACATCCTCTGCCTGACCATCTAACAAGGTAGATGTATCCTCTAAATGGAAATAATATTTATATACTGATGCAGCAAGTTCTGCTGTATTGGCTGATGTATATCCGTATGCAATACGGGTTGCAATGGAAATCTCCGGATCATTATATGGTGCATATCCTACATATAACGCATGGTTCGGTCGTGTCGGTACCTGCTGTGCGGTACCTGTCTTACCGGCAGAATCCACAGCAAGTCCATCAAACTGCTCATGGGTTTCTACCACCATCTTCATACCGGAATGAATGGCATCCCAGGTACTCTCTGAAATGTTGTCCATTGTGTTCTTTACGGTCGGTTCATAGGTTTCTAATACGTTACCATCGGAATCTGTAACCTGTTTTAACAGGGTATAATTATATACGGTTCCACTGTTTGCAACTGCAGTTACATAACGGGATAACTGTACCGTAGTAAAACTGTTGTTACTCTGTCCAATTGCAGAAGTAATCGGGAACTCTGTGGTCTGCTTCGGTTTACTTTCTGCAATTTCAATTCCGGTTTTAGAATCAAGCCCATACATGGATGAGTATTTATTAATCATTTCCACTCCATGGTCTTCATTATAAGTCCCATTTACCATACTTAAATCGTAACCAACTTTATAAAAGAAATAGTTACAGGAATCTCTTAACGCCTCTGAAACATTGATGGAACCGTGACTGCTTGGATAAATCCAGCATTTTGGTCCATTTGCTACTTCTTCAAACTGTCCTTTATCCAAAATAGTTGTACCAGGTGAAATAATACCCTCAGTAAGTCCTGCTGTTGCAGTAACCATCTTAAAGGTAGAACCAGGTGCCGTCGTCTGCTGTGTTGCATTATTATAGAACGGATTCGATAAATCCTGATACAGCAAATTATAATAATTACTGTCTACTGTATTTGCCAGACGGTTGGTATCATAGCCCGGATAAGTAACACATGCCAACAGTTCGCCGGTCTTTACATCTGTAATGACACAGGAGCCGGAACAAGGATCCAATGCAAGCTGTGCCGGTGTGATTTCAAGATTCTTCACCTTTTCTTTTATAAAATTAAAGGCACTGATGCTGCCGGACTGTAACCCACTTACTGCCGTATCATCATAGTTTAACACTTTTTGGTCAAAAAGTGCAAGACAAAGCTGCGTTCCATTAATCAGGTCATCGTGAATCATGTACTTATACATAATCTTTGAAAATCCCTTATCTGATGCCAGTTCTTCTACAATATAGCTGACCAGTGCATCGTAGATTTCGGAAGAATCAGAATACTTCTCGTCTACGGAAAATTTCGTGATATCAATCCATTTCTGGCTGATGGCATAATTTAAATATTCATTTACACTGATTTTATTACCTGCATAATTTTTATAGGTTTCATCCGATTTATCAATGGAATCTGTAAGCAAAATTTTATTATTGACCAGCATTTTCGGAATATAGGTCATATAATCCTGCATTTCCTCCGGCAACTCATCCACTGGAGTTGATGCTGAACTGCTAAGGCTGCTTTCCACCTGGGATAATACCGTTTGCTGTTTACTTCCAAAGGCACTGAAAATCTGTTTTTCCACATCGGAAGCATCTTCAGCACTAAAGTGGTTTAAATCCAATACATTATTATTAATCAATGCAAAATACACATCATCAATTGGAATCAGAATATCGGACGCTGTTCCGGCTGCGGTATTATATTCTTTGATATTCACAATTTTAGAATATAAAATTCCGGCAATTTCCTGTTCCAAAAGATTATAAACCGCTTCCTGTAAATCCTTATCAATAGAAAGGTAAACATCATTGCCGGCCTGTGGCTCAATCCGCTCGGTTGTCTCCATTACTTTTCCAAGACTGTCGACATAAACGGTTTCACTACCCTTTTTACCCTGCAGTGTTTCATCCATAACCTGCTCGATTCCGGATTTTCCAATGACATCATTTAAAGAATACTCATCATTGTCAGCAGACAATTCATCATATTCTTCCTGGGAAATCTTTCCGGTATATCCGATAATATGGGAAAAATACTCGCTGTCTACATATTTTCGGATGGTATCTTCCGAGATATCCACCCCCTGCAAATCATTCATATTTTCCGTAATATATGCCACGGTTTCATCACTTACATTTTTGGCAATGGTTGTGGAAATATATTTCTGATAGCTGTTTTCTGCAATGGCACAACGCAATACCACAATTCGGTATAAGTCTTCTCTGGCATAATCATCTTCTGATAAATCATAGCCATTCTGTTTACTGGATCTGCAAAGATAATCCATAACCTGCTTTGGAGTTGCTTCTGCTTCGTTATATTCCAACTTCTTATTGTAAGCCAAATCGTCCGCAGAAGAATGTCCATATGTGTCAGCAAGGAAACGCTTTAATGTGGTTCCCTCTACCGTATAATAATAGTTCCCGTCATCATCCAGTCCGATTTCAAAATCATTTTCAATGACATCGCCGTTTTTATCCAGCTCTTTGATAATATTGTAAAGTTCTGTATTAAGAGCCTCATTCTTTTCTGAAGTCCTATCATAAGAACCATTATCCTCAATGGTTACGCTGTTTGCCAGTTCGTTGTAGGCTAACAGGTTTCCATTTCGGTCATAAATATTGCCACGTGAGCCATTTAAGATACGCGGCTTCTGGATTTTCAAACTGTAATTATCCTGATACTCTTCACCTTTGATAATCTGAAGGTAAAATAGTCTGCCTATCAGAGTCGATGACAAAAGAATCATGACAACGCAGAGTACAAATATTCTTGATTTTGCAACTTTATGAAGTATTTCTTTCAGTGTATCAAACAAATTTCGCTGCACTCCTTTTTTCAATACGCTCTAACCGCTGGTTAATTTTCAAAATAATGAAATATAAAACCACAGAAATCAAAAGCGTGTATACAAGTTCCGGTATGATAATGTGTAACATATAATATCCAATTGCAAACTGCTTGCGGAATAAAAACCGGAAAAAGTAGATAAACAGATTATAAGATAAATCACTTCCGGCAATTAAAAGCATCGGAAGCTTAATATCGTCCGGGTAAAACATCTTCTTAAAGCATCCGTTTAAGAAGCCTGCATACATATATAAAAGGGCATAAAATCCAATCATTTCTCCAAAAAAGATATCT
This sequence comes from uncultured Lachnospiraceae bacterium, assembly GCA_900315735.1. Lineage (GTDB taxonomy): Bacteria > Bacillota > Clostridia > Lachnospirales > Lachnospiraceae > Roseburia_C. Next base: position 74,576 of record ONAD01000006.1, read on the forward strand.
ATCAGCAGTCCACTGAAGAAACCGATAAATATGCCCTCTTTTCTTCCGCGCATAAATCCAAAAGATGCACAGACCACAATCAAAAGATTTGGGGAAATAGACGCAAAGGATAACGCCTTAAATAATGTGCTTTGCAATAAAAAGCATACAACAACAATTAATGTAACGGTGATTTTTCTTCTCATCAATCAGACCCCGTTTCCTTTTTGTCAAGTATTACCAAAACCTGCTGAAGATGTTCAAAGTCAACTGCCGGAGTAATGGTTCCTGATTTGGTCAGGTGGTTGGAATCTTCCGAAATACTGCTGACATATCCCACCAGAATGCCCTGCAGATATTTATCACTGACATTGGAGGTTACAATCTGATCTCCTATCTGAACCTTGTTTTCACTGTCGTTTAATCCTGAGAACTCGATTACCTGGTCTTCATTCATACTCTGAAGATTACCATTTATAATACAGTTATCTGACGTATTTAATATCATGCCGTATACCTTGGCAGAATCATCAATCACAGAGCGCACCTTTGCATAATGCGGTCCCACATCAATAACAATTCCTACCAGTCCGTTTCCGGCAATGACATTCATATCTACTTCAATTCCATCCTTAGAGCCTTTATCAATGGTAAAGACAGAAAACCAGTTGCCCGGGTCCTTTCCGATAACATTTGCTCCGGTTTTCTTGTAATCCGAATACTGCTGGTCTAAAGCTAACAGTTCCCTTAAATTATCCAGTTCATACTGTTCTAATTTAATGGTGTTTAATTCGTTGGTCAGTTCTTCTACCTGTCCCTTCAACTGCTCGTTTTCTTCCATGACGTCATTCAGATTTTTTAAATTATCTGCTTTGTCAGAAAGCCATGTACCAGCATAATTGATTCCTTTCTGCATCGGCTCAAAAATTGCTCCTGCAATGGAATTAAGAGGTCCACCACCAAGATTCAATGAAAAACTGACATACATTGCCAGAATACATAATGCGGTCATGGACAATAATATATACTTTGTTGGAATTTGATGTTTTGGTCTACGTCTCATTTTATGCCTCTATTTATATATTTTGGATTTCATACTGAATCCCAAATGTTTATATTTCTCATCTGAAACAATCTTATTCAATCCGCGAACTGCACATTCTTCCGGATTCTCGCAGGAATTCACCTTAATATTGGTAATCTCTGTGAATAATTTGTCAAGATTATGTATTTTAGAACCGCCGCCGGTAATATAAATACCGGAATGAATAATATCTTTTGCAAGCTCTGGCGGAGTTTTCTCTAAAATCATCTTAATGGAGTTGCAGATGGAATTCAGATTGTCCTTAATTGCTGCATAAATTACTTCTGCTGTAATCTCCATCTCAATCGGCAAACCACTGACTACGTCGCGGCCAACTACAACCATGCTCTTTTCCATGCCCGGTGTGCCGGAACCAAGCTCTTCTTTTAAAGTCTTGGCAGTTTTGCGGCCAATTACAAGATTAAAGTTCTTTTTGATATAACTGCTGATGGAGTCATCAATGCGGTTTCCACCAAAATGCAGTAAATCGCTTAATACCAGTCCACCCAGTGAAATAACAGAGATTTCTGTAGTATCTGCTCCGATATCTACAATCATGGCTCCGGTCGGTTCATTGACATCAAGTCCTAAACCAACGGCATCTGCCAGTGGTTTCTCACATAAAAGGACAGACTTCGGTTTCATTTTGCTCTTATAAAAGATATCAAAGAATGCCTTTTTCTCTACTTCTGTAATATCTGTTGGTACCGCAACGATAAATTCTGCGCCACGGGTCTTGCCCTTTGCGTGTTTTTCTAAAAATTCCTGTATCATGGTCTGCATATTATTAAAATCTGCAATAACACCACAGATAATCGGAAAAGAAACCTGAATCTGCTCCGGTGCCTTCTCATACATTGCATACGCTGCATCACCATAAGCATACATCTGATTCTTATTTATGATGGCAATCGTATTTTTTTCATTTAGTATCTTCCCTGTTGCCTTGCAATATACCTTCATATTAGAGGTTCCAAGATCAATTCCATAAATGTTATTCGACATTTCTTTCTCCCTCCGGAAATCATAGCATTTCCTGTTCTTTAAAACTAAAATATTTTTTATCACCGATAATGATATGGTCTGCAAGCTCAATCCCAAGAAGCCTGCCGCCTTCCATTATCTTTCTGGTAACTTCAATGTCCTGCCTGCTTGGTAGTGGATTTCCGCTGGGATGATTATGCACTAAAATCACATGCACTGCATGATATTCAAATGCTTTTAAGAAAATCTCCCTGGGTGAAATCAGTGAGGCATTTACTGTGCCAATCGAAAGAATGGAATCTGCAATCAGATGACACTTTGTATCAAACATGCAAAGTATCAGATGTTCCTTTTCTTCATGCCGCAGCTGCTCCATGTAATAGTCTGCTACGGAATAAGCATTCTGCATCACAACCGCCTCCTGCCGGCCGGTCTGTGCAATCCGCTTCGAAAGCTCCGCAATGCATTTTAACTGAATTGCTTTTACTTTCCCAATGCCCCGAATCTCCTGTAATTCCTTAAGACTCATCTGATACAGTCCTAAAAGATTGCCGGTGCGTTTACTTAATACATGCTTTGCTACTTCTGTTGAAGAACTTCCATTTGTGCCACAACGGATAATTACCGCTAAAAGCTCGGCATCCGATAAGAATGCTGCTCCGTATTTTAAGCACTTTTCATAGGGTTGTTCGGAAGATGGCAGATTTTTTGCTGTCATATCATAACCTCTTTCTACTCTCTCCGGTAACCCATTTCTTCCAAAAAGGCATATACTTTATATTAACACATCATATCTTCATTAACAAGTTTCTGTTCATAAAGTTTTTGTAAAGACATAAGTATTCCAAGCTTTGCATGATACCAGGTCAGTCCTCCCTGGAAATATACGGCATACGGCTCTCTTAACGGGCCATCGGCACTTAATTCAATGGAGGAACCCTGTACAAATGCTCCGGCAGCCATGATGACATCACTGTCATAGCCCGGCATTGCCCATGGCTCCGGTGTCACATAGCTGTCTACCGGTGCTGCAGCCTGAATACCTTTACAGAATGCAATCAGACCTTCCGGACTGTTTAAGGTAACTGCCTGAATAATATCATGACGGCTCTCTGTACCGTTCGGTACCACGGCAAAGCCCAGTCTTTCGTAGATATTTGCTGCAAAAATTGCTCCTTTTAATGCACCTGCTGTAACTACCGGTGCCTGAAACAGTCCCTGATAGAAAGATGAAATTACATTTAAGGAAGCTCCCACTTCTTTGCCAAGTCCCGGAGAAGTCAGGCGATATGCTGCATTTTCCACACATTCTTTCTTGCCGACAATATAGCCGCCGATTGGTGCCAGTCCACCACCCGGATTTTTAATCAGGGAACCTACAATCATGTCTGCTCCTACATCCAGCGGTTCTCTTTCTTCTACAAATTCACCGTAGCAGTTATCTACCATACAGATAACGTCCGGTTTTATAGATTTGATAAAGGAAATCAGTTCTCCAATCCGCTCTACAGATAAGGTAGGTCTTGTCTGATATCCCTTGGAACGCTGAATGGTCACAAGATGTGTTTTCTCATTGATTGCTTTTTTGATATTCTCATAATCAAAGCTGCCATCGGAAAGTAAATCTACCTGACGATAAGTAATGCCATATTCTGCCAGTGAGCCTTTGGATGGGCGGATACCAATGACTTCCTCTAAGGTATCATACGGTTTTCCTACCGGTGATAATAATTCATCCCCCGGTCTTAAATTAGACATCAAAGCCAGTGCCAGTGCGTGGGTTCCGCAGGTAATCTGTGGACGAACCAGAGCATCTTCGCCATGGAAACAGCTTGCGTATACTTTTTCCAGTGTATCTCTTCCCAGATCGTTATAGCCATATCCGTTGGACATGGCAAAGCATTCTGCCGAAACTCTGTTTTTCTGCATTGCATCAATTACTTTCATCTGATTATATTCTGCTGTTGCATCAATTGCTGCAAAACGGTCTTTTAATTCATCCTCTATCTTTTTTCCAAAACGGTATACCTCTTTGCTGATACCCATTTCTTCGTATTTCTGTTCAATCATTTCTTCTCTCATCATTTTCCTCGTCTTTCCGGCTGCAATTTCTTTCTAAATTACAGCAAGTCTATCATATAATGTTCTCTTTCTTTTTGTATGAATAAAAACTTAAGAAATAATAGCTTTTTCCTTAAGTATCTTTATCATGTATGCAAGAATTGCCTCATTTTTATAATCAAACTCATTTTTGTTAAGCCAGATGACATCCCGTTCCCGTTTAAACCATGTAATCTGCCTTTTTGCAAAATGCCTTGTTTCCCGTTTGATAATATAAACAGCTTCTTCCAAAGAATAATCTCCGTCAAGATATGCTAACATTTCTTTATAGCCAATCCCCTGCATTGCCACCATATCTTTGGTGCAGCCCATTTCCTTTAAGCGGCGGACTTCTGCTTCCAGTCCATCTTCTATCATTTTATCTACTCTGGCATCGATTCTTTTATACAAGTGGCTGCGCTCATCATTTAATACAAAATAAGCAAAATTATAAGGTGAAGTCCGCATCTGTTCCTTTGCATTGTGTTCAGAAATCTTTCCGCCGGTTTCCTGATAGAATTCCAGGGCACGGATGACACGCTTTCTGTTATTCGGATGGATGGCTTCGGCAGATTCCGGATCCACTTCCTTCAACCGGTCATGAAGATACTGATTGCCATGTTCTTCTGCCAGTGCTTCTAATTCTTTTCGATATGCACTGTCACTTTCCTGCTCAGTAAAATCAATATCATTCAACAGTGCCTGGATATAAAATCCGGTGCCGCCGGCAATAATCGGAATCTTTCCATGGGCATAAATTTCATTTAAATATTTTTTTGCATATTCCTGAAATTTTACTACATGGAATTCATCGAAAGGCTCCAATTCATCCACCAGATAATGGCGTACGCCATCCATTTCTTCCGGTGTGATTTTTGCAGAGCCTACATCAATATATTTATACACCTGCATGGAATCGGCGGAGATAATCTCTCCGCCAATGGCCTTTGCAAGCTGAATGGATAATTCTGTTTTTCCTACTGCAGTAGGACCTGTCAATACTACAATTGGTTTCTTCATCATCTTTTCCTACACAATTCGCTTGAACTTTTTCTCAATTTCATATTTCGACATGGCAATAATCGTCGGTCTTCCATGCGGACAGTTATATGGATTATCAAGCTTCATCAAATCCTTCATCAGCTGTTCCATTTCCGGCAGGCTCAGTCGCTGGCTTCCCTTTACCGCAGCTTTACAGGACATGGATGCAATCTTATCCAAAATAACATCAGCTGTTGCCCGCTCGGATATGCCATCAGTAAGCTCGTCTAACATTTCAATCAACACATCCCTGGTATTCAGCCGGTAAAGATTACCCGGCACTCCGCAGATACTGTATTCCGCACCACCAAAATGCTCGATTTCAAAGCCAAGCTTCGTAAACTGTTCTTTGAAACGCTCCAGTGCTTCCGCCTCACGCATGGATAATGTTATGACAATAGGCGGGCTGATTGCCTGGGACGTAAACTCCTTCTTCTCAAACTGCTTTTTCAGTTTCTCATACATTACTTTCTCATGGGCTGCATGCTGGTCTACAATGAAGAGTCTGTCATTATATTCTACCAGCCAGTAGGTATCGAAAAGCTGTCCGATAATCTTCTGCTTTGCCATCTCCTCTTCTTTTAAGAACGAGCCCTGTTCATAGCTTCCTTCCGGCTTTGCTCCATAGGTCTCTTCCTCCCGGAGGACATAGGCTTCCTTTGTCAGTTCTTTTTCGATTTCTTTTTTCGACTGTTCCGGAAGTGGCTCTTTTATCGTATCAAGGAGTTTTTCCTGCGCCGCAGAGCTGACTGCTCCGGTTCCCACTGGTCGGCTGGTTGAGGTTCCGGTCACTCCTGATGCATGTAACTGCTCTCTTACCGGCAGCTTGTGTTCCGGCTGGCTTTGTGCGTGCCAGGTTTCCCGCCGTTCCGGCTGTCTGTCCGGATATTTCACTTCGTAAGGGCTGTCTTTTCGCACTGCCTTCCGGATTTCTTCTAAACGCTTCTGTTCAAACGGCTCCGGCATTACTTTTTCTATCTTTGGAACTTCCATCTCGTTTTTCTTTGGTGTATCCACCGGAACTTCCGGTATAATATCACGGTGCACTAGCGCTGCCGATAAAATACTCTGCACTTCCCGGTACAGCTCCTGCTGGTTGGAAAAGCGAAGTTCCATCTTGGTGGGATGCACATTTACATCCAAAAGACTGCTGTCAATCTCAAAATAAAGTACCGTAAAGGGATACTGATGCTGCATCAGAAACGGTTTAAAGGCATCCTCTATAGCCTTGGATAAAATCTGGCTCCGGATAAATCTGCCATTGACGAAATATAATTCGTAGCCACGGTTTCCTCTGGAAATCATCGGCTTTCCGATAAATCCACTGACTTTAAAAAGTTCACTTTCATGTGCAATCGGAAGCAATGCTTTCGTAATATCCCTGCCATATAAATGGTAAATTATATCTTTGATATTTCCATTTCCGGAGGACTGAAGCTTCACCTGATTATTCATAATAAATTTGAAAGCTACGTCTGGATGGGATAAAATCATCCGCTGCATCAGTTCATGAATATAGGTGCCTTCTGTCTGGGCGGATTTTAAGAATTTCTTTCTTGCCGGTGTATTATAAAAAAGATTCCGTATAATAAAAGTGGTTCCATCCGGCGCACCGATTTCTTCCAAAGAAACTTCCTTTGAGCCTTCAATGAGATAACGGGATCCGGTAAAATCACCGTTCGTCTTTGTAATGAGTTCCACCTGACTTACTGCTGCGATACTTGATAATGCTTCACCTCGGAACCCTAAGGATGTAACGGTAAACAAATCTTCTACGGATTTAATCTTACTGGTGGAATGACGCAAAAATGCCAAAGGAATCTGTTCCCTTTCGATTCCGCAACCATTGTCCGAAATACGGATAAAGGATATTCCACCTTCTTTGATTTCAACCGTTACTGCACTGGAACCTGCATCTATCGCATTTTCCACTAACTCCTTTACCACCGAGCTTGGTCGTTCGATGACTTCTCCTGCCGCAATTTTATCAATTGTTTCCTGACTTAACAGTGCAATCTGTGGCATAACGCCATCCACCTCCTTTACCATCTGTTTTTCACTTTATTCTGTAATTCGTATAACTTATTCATTGCTTCGATTGGTGTCATCTGACCCAAATCCAGTTCTTTTAATTCGTTTAATATCGTATCGTTGTCCATGGTATCAAGCAGTGATATCTGTTCTAAATCCACCTCGTCTAACTTCGGTTTGCTGCGTTTACTGCTTCCCTCCGCACTGATATTCTGAACGATTTCCGTAATATCATTATTACTTAATTCTTCTACAATTTCTTTGGCACGCTCAATGACATTATCCGGCACTCCCGCAAGCTTTGCTACCTGGATACCGTAACTCTTATCAGCTCCGCCTTTTACAATCTTGCGCAGGAAAACGATATCATCACCCTTTTCTTTTACTGCAATGCAGTAGTTATTTACGCTGTTTAATTTGCCTTCCAGCTCCGTCAGTTCATGATAATGGGTTGCAAATAATGTCTTTGCGCCAAGAAGCCTTGGATTACTGATATGCTCTACCACTGCCCAGGCAATACTCAAGCCATCAAAGGTACTGGTTCCACGTCCGATTTCATCTAAAATCAAAAGACTGTTGGAAGTGGCATTCCGTAATATGTTTGCCACTTCTGACATTTCAACCATAAAGGTACTCTGTCCGCTGGCGAGGTCATCAGAAGCCCCTACTCTGGTAAAAATACGGTCTACAATTCCAATTTTGGCTGATTTTGCCGGAACAAAGCTTCCGATTTGAGCCATCAGTACAATCAACGCACTCTGTCGCATATAGGTGGACTTTCCTGCCATATTTGGACCGGTAATAATGGACACACGGTTGCTGCCATTATCAAGATAAGTATCATTTGCCACAAACATTTCATTCTGAATCATCCGTTCTACTACCGGATGTCTGCCGTCTTTGATGTCAATAAGACCTTTTTCGTTTAATTTCGGACGGCAGTAATTATTCTGTTCCGCTACCGTTGCAAGAGATGCAAATACATCAATCTGCGCCACTGCTTTGGCGGTCTTCTGGATACGCACCACTTCATCCGCCACCTTCTGGCGGACTTCCCGGAACAGTTCATATTCTAAGACAATCAGCTTGTCTTCCGCACCTAGGATAACATCCTCTAATTCTTTTAATTCCGGTGTAATAAAACGCTCAGCATTTGCCAGAGTCTGCTTTCTGGTGAAATAGTCCGGCACCATGTCTTTAAAGGAATTGGTTACTTCAAGATAATAGCCAAATACTTTGTTATATTTGATTTTCAGATTCTTGATTCCGGTTTTCTCCCGTTCTTTTGCCTCCAAATCAGCAAGCCAGCTCTTTCCATCTGTCTTGGCTTTCCGCAGGCGGTCCACCTCTTCGTTATAGCCCTCTTTTAAGATGCCGCCGTCATGAAGGGTAAGTGGCGGTTCTTCCGTAATGGAGCGTTCAATTAATTCGTATAATTCATCCAACGTATCCAGCTGCTCATATAAACGTTTTAAAAGTGGTGACTGAAAATCACTCATCAGTGTCTTAATCGGTGGCAGCATATGTATGGAATTGCGAAATGCAATCAAATCCCTTGGATTTGCGGTCTGATAAGTAACACGGGTAATCAACCGTTCCAGATCATAGACCGGATTTAAATATTCCCGGATTTCTTCTCTTGTGATGGCATTGGTATTAAATTCGTCAATGGCATCATAACGTTCTTCTATTTCCGTACGCTCAATTAATGGCTGTTCCACAAAGCTTCTTAAGGTTCTTGCTCCCATGGCTGTCCTGGTCTTATCCAATACCCAAAGGAGAGAACCACGCTTTTGCTTTTCCCGGAGGGTTTCAACCAGCTCTAAGTTTCGTCTGGTAGAACTGTCAATAATCATGAATTTTCCGGTGGTATACGGATGAATTGCCACCAGATTAGAAAGGGTTGTTTTCTGTGTCTCGTAAAGGTATTTTAATAATGCACCGGCTGCAACGACGCCGCTGTCATAATCTGCAAGACCAAGTCCTTCTAAATCCCTGACTTTAAAATGATCCTTTAAAGTCATCTGTGCTGTCTCATCAGAAAAATACCATGCATCCAGAGAATAAATTACGATTCCCATACGGTTTTTCATATCATCGATATCAATTCCACTGATATAAAATGCTTCATTGCAGATAATTTCTGTCGGCTGGTATTTATTGACCTCGTCTAATAATTTCCGTTCGGAGTCCACTTCTGTCACATAATAATCACCGGTAGTAATATCCGCAGAAGAAATGCCATAATGGTCACCGATATATGCGATACACATGATATAATTATTTTTCGTTTCATCCAGTGCCTGTGCATTTAATGTGGTTCCCGGTGTAACAACTCTTGTTACTTCACGCTTTACCATTCCCTTGGCAAGCTTCGGGTCTTCCACCTGCTCACAGATAGCAACCTTATAACCTTTTTTCACCAGTCTGGTCAGATAAGTTTCTGCTGCATGATATGGGATTCCGCACATCGGTGCCCGTTCCTCTGCACCACAGCTCTTTCCGGTTAAGGTAAGCTCTAATTCTTTTGATACAACCTTTGCATCATCAAAAAACATTTCATAAAAGTCACCCAGACGGTAAAATAAAATACAATCCTTGTATTCTTCATGGGTTTTTAAATAATGCTGCATCATTGGTGTATATTCCGTCAATGTTCTGTATCTCCTTTTCTGTTTCAAAACACCTGTTGTTTTAATCTATCTTAAGTCTTGCATATTTTCCTGCAATTGCTTCCGCTACTTTTAAGCCGTCCATGGCTGCTGACATAATACCGCCGGCATAACCTGCACCTTCTCCGCAAGGGTAAATGCCCGCAATATTACTTTCAAAAGATTCATCCCTTGTAATCCGCACCGGAGAGGAAGTTCTGCTCTCTACGCCGGATAAAATTGCATCTTCTCTGTTGTAGTCCGGAATGTATCTTGGAAAGAGCTCCATTCCTGCCTGAAAAGAGTCTGCCAGTTCCTTCGGAAGGATTTCCCGAAGATTGGCAAATGTGTGTGCACCCTTTGTGGTACTTTCAAAAGCTCCATATCCTGTGGATATGCGATTCTCTTTAAAATCTACGTAAAGCTGCTGTGGAATTGCGCCGTTTCCAATGCGATAGGCGTTTTTTTCCAATTTCCGCTGAAACTCAATCCCAGCTAACGGTCCATCCCCGTCAAAATCTTCCGGTCGAACCGAAACGATAATGGCACTGTTGGCATTTTGTCCGGCTCTTGCATGATAGCTCATTCCATTGACTGCCAGCATGCCTTCTTCCGAAGAAGCATTTACTACATAACCGCCCGGGCACATACAGAAGGAATATACCCCTCGGTGATTCTCAAGATTAGCGGTCAGCTTATAAGATGCAGCAGGCAGCAGGGCATTTTTATGTCCATTGTACTGACACGCATCAATCATAGCCTGGGGATGCTCCACACGAAGTCCCACCGCAAATGCCTTGGCTTCCATCTTAAGTCCCGTTTCCTGTAACATCGGAAAAGTGTCTCTTGCGGAATGGCCGATTGCCAGCACCAGAACATCTGTTGCAACTTCCTTTTCTCCGTTAATCCGGATGGCTTCTACTTTATCTTTCTTCTCATTCAGTGTAATGTCTGTGAGCTGACTGAAAAAGCAGTAAGTTCCGCCCATTCTTTCGATTTCCAGCCGGATGTTTTTTACGACTGTTTTTAAAATATCGGTTCCGATATGCGGCTTATTTATATATAAAATTTCTTCCGGAGCACCCATCTTTACAAAGATTTCCAATACTTCCCGGTTCCTTCCTGCCACATCTTTCACCAGTGTATTTAATTTGCCATCAGAAAAAGTACCGGCTCCGCCTTCTCCAAACTGCACATTGGTCTTTGGATTTAAGCTGCCGTCCTTCCAGAACCGTTCTACTTCAGCGGTTCGCTCTTCCACACTGCTTCCTCGTTCCAAAATAATTGGACAATAGCCATGCTTTGCCAGTTCATAGGCACAGAACATTCCGGCAGGACCGCTTCCCACAATAACCGGTCTGTGTGACAGCTGTCCCTCTCCGGCATCCGGGAAATGATAATGCACAACCTTTGCTTTACTGATATTGGCATTTTTATTCTTATGTAAAATCGTATCTTCCTGCTTCACTTCCACATCCACTGTGTATACAAAAGAAAGTTCATTTTTTCTTCTTGCGTCAATGGATTGCTTTCGAATCTGATAACGAATCAGATCCTTTTCATTTTTCAGACGAAGCGTTTTGATAATCTGTCTTCTTAACATCTCTTCCGAATGTTCAATCGGAAGCTTTAACTGATTTACTCGTATCATGATAACTCCCTTGCCGCATGCATCCCGGCTACTGCGCCGCTGCTCCATGCCCATTGCAAATTATAGCCGCCGCAAATTCCGTCAATATCCACCATTTCTCCGGCAAAATAAAGTCCCGGACAAAGCTTTGACTCCATGGTTTCTGCATTTATTTCATCAGTGTCTACGCCGCCGGCAGTCACCTGTGCCGTATCAAAGGTATTCCAGTCAGTAATATCCACCCGGAGTCCCTGTGCCGTATCTACAAATCTCTTTATTTCTTCTTCCTGCAGCCGGTTCGCATATTTTGCAGCTTTTATATGTGACTCTTCTAATAATACCGGAATTAATTTTTCCGGGAAAAAGCCGATTAAGGCTTCACTGATGCGTTTTTCATCTGCCTCCTTAAATCTTTCCTTAAAATAGGTTAAGCACTGTTCTTTCTCCCAGAATGGCACAAAATTAAGTGTCGCATAGACTTTTTTCTGCTCTGATAACGCTCTTGTGGCAACTCTTGAAATCTGAAATACCGGAATGCCGGATATTCCATAATTCGTAAGCTGCAATTCTCCGCGTTCACTGCATACATACGCATTTTCTATGTATAAATCAATCTTTGCATCTGCACGAATTCCTGCAATATCAGCAAAAAATGACTGTTTTCCCTTCAATCCGACAAGCCCCGGCACTAAATCTATGATATGATGTCCCAGGCTTTCAAGATATAGGAAACCGCTTCCATCACTGCCACTTTTCTTTAAGGTCTTACCACCGGTTGCCATTATGCATTTTGTTGCATAAAAATCACCGCCCTTGGTATGAAAAACGAAGCCTTTTTTTGTCTTTTCTATGCCTCTTATGCCACAGCTGCAGACCACTCCAACGTGCTGCTTCTGTAATTCCATCAGCAGCACATCCCTTATAGCTGCTGCCTGCTCGCTCTGGGGATAATACCCACCGTTACGCTCCTTCGGATATATGCCAAGTCCCATAAAGAACTGCAGCGTCTCTTCCAGTCCAAACTGCTCAAATACAGGCGCAACAAAAGCAGGGTTCTGTCCGTAATATTTGTCCACACCCTGCATTTTATTTGTATAATTACATTTTCCGTTTCCGGTTGCCAAAATCTTCTTACCAAGCACTTCATTGTGCTCTAAAATAAGAACTTTTGCACCGGCCCGTGCTGCCATAATGGCTGCTACCAGTCCGGCAGCGCCACCGCCGACCACTGCGATATCTATGCGTTCTGTATGCTTACTCATGCCGGTTATTTTCTCTTCTCTCTATTTCTTTTGGGTTCTGCAATCTTTGAACCCATTTAGCCTTTTAGATTGTATCATAACAGTCTGAAACAATCAACTTTTTAACTGGAATAGCTTTCTAAGAAACGGTACAAATCTTCCAATGTATCAAAGGTTTTTCCATTGCTGATTTCTTTTTTCAATTCCTCCGGCAGTCCCTGATAAGCAATTCCTGTATACATATATAAGGCATCCTCTTCACCAAAATAGACATTCAGATAACCATCCTCTTCCCGGACAACAAATGCTTTTTTATTCTGAATGTTTACACTTTCCACACTTTCCTCGAATTGCTCTGTCTCAGCTTCCTGAACCTGTGCTATTTTATCCTGTTCTTTTTCATTCAGTTTCAGATAATACTGCCTTCCGCCAATCCATGCAAAGGTAGATAATACCAGCGCTCCAAGAAAAAAAGTGCGCATACGTTTTGTGTTTTTCATATTCATCACCACAAACAGTATGCGCATGTCTTCTTCTTTTTATACAATTTTTCTGAGATTTTTACGTTCCGCCTCTTTATTACATGCTTATAACAAATGTAATTTCTTGGCAATACGGACTAAAAGATATCCCTTCGGGAATTTCTTTAATTCTTCCTCACTTAAGCCTTTTAATAATAAAAGCATTGCACCGTATACAACGGCTCCGATTACAATTGCAAGTACGGCTGCAATGGCATTTACTTTAATAACTGCAAAAATTCCTTTGTAAACGCCAAATACTACGACACCCATAATGGCAGAAGCTGCCACCGGGATTAAGAAAGTTCTCACTACTTCCTGACGATAGCCACTGTATTTCCGTAAGGACATTGCATTAAAGAGACACATAAAGAATGCAAATAATGCATTGGAATATACCACCGCATAGATACCAAGATGTAATCCAAACATCATCATTAACAGTGCAATCAGATGCAGTCCCAATGCGATAGCCGCATTTTTTACCGGCTCTCTCATCCGGTTAATTCCCTGTAACAGTCCATTGGACAATGTAGAAAGGGAATAGAATAAAATTGCAACTGCTCCCGTTGTCAACATGGTTGCTGCGGTAGTTCCGGTACTGCCATAAAGATGCAGCAGCTTTAATATCGGTCCTGACAACACTGCGATTCCAATGGTACAAGGGAATGCAATTACCATGATAAAGCGGATTGCAATATTAATCTGGCTTCGTACGGACTCTCTGTCCTTTCTTGCATACGCACCTGTAAGATTTGGTACACAGGAAGCCGCCATCGCAGAAGCAATGGAAATCGGAATATTGATAATGGTCTTATATTTTCCGGAGAAGATTCCCCACCAGACATCAATATCATCCGGCTTATAGCCCTGTAATTCCGCTACGTTCTTATAGATACCCTGATCTAAAATTGCACTGATATTATAAATTGTGGTACTTAAAAGTACCGGAACGATAGTCATAATCAGTACACGAAAAACATTCTGATAGGATTCCGTTTTGCTGCTGGTATCCCGGCGCATCTGCCGTTTAAAAATACGTTTGTACGCCAGAAACAGCATTCCAAGGAATAAAAGTGCAAACACTGCTCCCATATTGGTACCCAGTGTTCCACCTGCAGCACCGTAAGCAGAGCCATACTTTTCTTTATTTCCAAGCACTGCTCCGATTCTTGCACCATATCCATAAAGAATATATGCTGCTGCAATACTGACAATCGCATTGACAATCTGTTCGATAATCTGTGAAATGGCACTCGGCATCATGGTACCAAGTCCCTGGAAAAATCCACGTAAGACACCCAACACGGCAACTACCAGTATGGTCGGTGCCAGAACCTTCAACGCAAAAATACTGAGGGGCGTATTCAACATATTTGTAAAGAATGACGCTCCAAAGAAAAGAATCAAACTTGCAGTAAGTCCGGTACCGGTTGCTAAAAGCAGGGCACCTTTTACAATTCGATATGCATTTTTTCTTTGCCCCTTCGAGACACGGGCAGATACCAGCTTGGATACCGCCAGCGGCAGGCTGTATGCAGAAATAATCAGCAGGATATTATAAATTTCAAAGGCTGCACTGTAATAACTGTTACCGGTATCTCCGATGATATTGGTCATCGGGATTCGATAGAGCAGACCAATTATCCTGCTGACTATAGAGGCAATTGCAAGAATGGAACCCTGTACTAAAAAGTTGGATTCACTCTTTTTTCCTGAACTCATAAATTTACCTCAAGTAATTTTCGAAATAATTATTTTGCGGAAGGTGGTGTAAACTCATCTTCTGTTGCATAGATATTTAATTTCTTCTCCATGTCATTTAACAATACACATACCATGGTTTTGCCCTGGTTTAATGTAATTTCATTTCCGGAAGCATCATAGTATCTGGTTGGTTCATTTTCATTTGCTTTCTTCCATGTTACATCGATTACTTTACCGTTGGTAATATATTTTCCGGTTCCTTCTCCGGTGCTCTCAACATCCAGATAACCATGTGCATCATCTAATTTGGTATAATCGCAGTACTGAAGCAGAATGTTCTTGAATGCAAGCTGTGTTCCTGTATTTTCATCCATATGCTCTTTCTTGTACTGGAAACGATAGTATAAACCGTCCTCACTGTTGTATACAAACCAAGGATTGTTTACATAATATCCCGGCTGAACAACTGCTGCATCTGCTCCGTCGGTAAGTTCGATTTCTTTTTCATCATCTTCATTGAACTGATAATGTCCTTCATAATCGGAAGGCAGTTCGGTATCATAACCCTTTAATTCAATTCCGGCATCAATACCATCTGTGCTTACAAATGCATTGTGTGGAGCCTTTCTTGACTTGTCACGATAGAAAGTAGCAGAATCAATTGCGCCCTCTAAGCCGTTTAAGTCCTCAACTTTGCCACTCTCTAACAGCTCGGTTGCGTAAATTGCCTGTCCGTAATGAACATAAATTGCATCAAATTCCATTGCATAATATGCATAGTAATGACGACAGCTTCTTACAGAACCAATCTTGTCTAATCCGGAGTAATCCTGGAAAATCGGCATCAGACGGGTAATTCCGCCTTCAGCAGGAGCTTCGTAAAGTACGTCTGCCTGTGACAGTCCATACTGCGGCAATGCATCATTGGTATTTCCAATCATGATTGCAACCGGTTTCTTCTTTGCTAAATCTGCATCAATCCATTCACCGGTCAGATAACTTCTTGCCATACCATCTTTGCCGGTTTCGGTTTCTGTTTCCGGTTCTGCTTCAGAAACGGCTTCTGTCGGTTCCGGAGCTTCCTCTTTTTTCTTACAGCCAGCTAAAAGACTGGTTGCCATCAGTGTCATGCATAAAACAATACTTAATCTCTTTTTCATGATGTTCCTCCATTTTTATCTTAAAATATTTAAGCAGTCTAAAATCTCACGCTGCTTTCCTTCCATCACTGCAGCTTCCTGTTCTTCCATGTGGTCATAACCAAACAGATGCAACATACTATGTACAATCAGAAATGCAAATTCTCTTTGCATACTGTGACCATATTCCTCTGCCTGTTCCCTGACCTTGTCCACAGAAATAATAATATCTCCCAGCAGAATCTCCCCTGTATCCGGATTAAAGCAGTCCTCTGTCTGATTCTCTATCTGGGAAAAATCTCCCGGTGCATCATATTCTAACATCGGAAAGGATAAAACGTCCGTCGGGCGGTCTATCTCCCGGAACTCCTTATTTATCTTCCAGATACCATCATTATCTGTCAGCGTAAGGCTGATTTCTGCTTCAAAAGGAAAATGCTCATGTTCCATTGTAAACGATATTACATCTTTTGCAAGTGTTTCATAATCAAAATCGAAGGTAACCTCCGTTTCTTTCTCTATTGCAAGGCTCAAAACAAATCCGCTCCTTTCGTTAAAAACTCTCTGATTTTAATAAACTGGTTCATGCCAAGATTCGCTTCATCATATAATCCGGCAGCTGATTTTTCGTTTAATGTCTGATAAATAATAATATCATGATTCCAGCTGTTCTTTACGGTTTCCTTGTCCAAAAGTTCAAATTTGGTAACAATGCTGTCCACAATATGTACGATTGCAGACTCTATGGAGCTGATGGCATTTAATTCACCATTGTATTCACTTAAAATCTCAACCACCTTTTTCGGAAAACAGTTGATTTCTGCAAGATGAACTCCATTTTCCACAAACGGCTCACCCTCAAGTTTTCCAATCCGGTAGTAAAAGCCTGCCGCAGCTACCGTCTTATCATCTGCTCCCAGCTCCTTTGCGCATTCTTCTGCTACACTTGAAACTTTGCGGGCATGTGCATAATCAATTTCCGAATAGTTTTTAATCTCCTGCACCAGTGGAAAATCTTCTGCAATGATTTCAGCCAAAGCCCGTTCTTTCTCATGCTTTGTATAATGATACAGCCTGTCTGCAAAAAAGCACACAAAAACTGCCGTCAGTATCATGCCACATCCTGCGGATAAGTACTGATGATAATTAATTTCAAAGCTGCTGATATAATAGAATATACACGGAACTGAGAACGACAATGCAATTGTCATGATGCAGCCACAAATTTTATATTTTTTCTGGCTGATTACCATAAGCAGGATTCCGGAAAGTACTGTCAGCATAGTATATGCCGCATATTCATAAAAACTGCCACTGGAGCACATACACAAAAGTGTATTAAAATAAATTCCGCCTAAAATGCCAATCAGCTCATTTCCACCACAGGAAAGAATCATAACCGGAATCATGACCGGAGCCATATATGCCGGCATAAAAAAGAATCCCCCATAACAGGCTGCCGCTGCAAGAAAACAAAGAAACAGCTGTTGAAAATCACTTCTTTCATTCCGGTTAAGATGTCCTCTGATACGTTCCATTTCAATCACTGCAATCAGCAATGGCAGATATAAAGCATTGACAAAAACAAGCACCAGTACACGGTCTATGGTAAACTTACAGATAATTGCCAGAAAAACAGAATAAAGCGCAACGGAAACAAGGATTCCCAGCATACGAATCATTCTTCTGGGTGAAAATCTATCTTCCTTCATTTTTCGTTACTCTTTTCGTTCTTTTATTTGCCTTGGACTCATAATCGTCATAGGCTTTTACAATCTTTTGTACCAGCGGATGTCTTACTACGTCCGCACTGGTCAATTTACAGACGGATATCTCATCCACATTACGAAGTACACGTAATGCAACATCCAGTCCCGACTTCGTTCCCGGAGCCAGATCCTTCTGGGTAGCATCTCCGGTCACCACAACCTTGGAGCCGAATCCGATACGTGTCAAAAACATCTTCATCTGTGCCGGTGTGGTATTCTGTGCCTCATCTAAGATAATAAATGCATTATCTAAGGTACGGCCTCTCATATAAGCCAACGGTGCGACCTCAATAAGTCCCTTTTCCATATTCCGCTGAAAGCTTTCTGCTCCCATAATCTGGTACAGTGCATCATACAGCGGGCGAAGATACGGGTCTACCTTGCTCTGTAAATCTCCCGGCAGAAATCCTAACTTCTCACCGGCTTCAATTGCCGGACGGGTTAAAATAATACGGTTTACTTCTTCATTCTTAAATGCAGTAATTGCCATTGCCATGGCAAGATAAGTCTTTCCGGTTCCGGCAGGGCCGATTCCAAATACAATCATCTGTTTACGGATTGCATCTACATAAGCCTTCTGGCCTAAAGTCTTTGGTTTCACCGGTTTGCCGTTTATCGTATGGCAGATGCAGTCCTTATCAATCTCCACCAAGGAGCCTTCTTTATGTTCTCCCAAAAGAGAAAGCGTATATGCGACCTTCTGCTCATCTATCATATTGCCACGCTCTGCCAGCTGCAAAAGTTCTGCAAATACCTTACATGCACCCTCTACATTTGCAGTATCTCCAATGACTTTGATGCCCTCATTGCGGGGTACTACCGTAACATTTAAAGTGCGTTCAATCAGCTTTATATTATGGTCGAATTGTCCAAAAATATTGGAAACATGTTCTGCCGGTATATCAATTCTCGTTTCATTCAAACTCATTTAATACTAGCCCTTCCTCTGTGTCTTCTGTATCCGGGACAATAAGCTGCTCCGTTTCCTGTCTTAAAGCCGCTTTTTTGCGTACTTTGACGCTTCCCTCCATGATACAGTTTTTATCATCCATATCTATAATAACATTTTTTTCTAAAATTTGAATATTTTTTTCTTCTAAATGTGACAAATAAATATTAAATTTTTCTGTAGCAACCGCTTCTGCCTGTTCTTTCGTATAAATTTCCTGCTCCATCCGGTACTCTTTTAAGGTGCTGCAATAGATTCCAAGGGGCAGATAAAAGTCCCCATGGAGGCGAAGCTGCTTATAATCTGTTGTCTTATCTGCACACGTAAACCCACTGCCTAATGCCGGAAGTGTTATTACTTTTCCAAAGAAATCAACGGCATACCGTTTCTTTTCTGCGCCGGTCATTCTTTTTTCTTCGTGGGCAAGGGAAAATTTATCCTGATAGGGATATTCCGTCAGCAGATAAATATCCGCATCCGCATTGCAATATTCGTAGGCATACTGTTCTCCGCTGTCATTGGTTAAATCAATTCTGCCACTTACTAGAATATCTCCTGCCTTTACTGCATCGCCGTCCTTTACAAGCGGAGTTCCATTTCTTGTAATAATGGATTCCACCGTCGCATCCTCTTCTGCTACCAAATCTGAAGCTTCATAAGGCAATTTTTCCATTGCTTCCTGCTGTACCAGATTTTCCTTGATTAATACCGTCATTTTCGTTCCATAAATCTGTACGGACGCCCAGATTATTTCCGGAAACTGTGCACGCAGGTCACGTTCTAACTGTTCGCAGTCAATCGTACGAATCCGGTCTCCGTAACCGCAATCCTTTTCCGAAAGATATGTTAAAACCGTTTCTGTTGTAACAGACGAGTTACCATCCACCTCCACATTCCAGAGAAATCTGGATAGAAACCATACCAGACAGACCGCAAGAACTACTCCTATCAGGAAACATTTTCGTTTCCGGTAACGGTTCATCCAGAATGGAAATCCTATTTTGCGCAGAATACGAATCCGGCATCCGGTCTTGCTTGCTAACGGACGGATACGCCGAAATGCACGAACGCTGATAAAAAAACGATAAACATCCTCCTCTTTTCGAAGATTCCAGATTAAAATATTATGATTGCCGCACAGATTTAAAAATCGCTCCGGTGCATAACCGCTTAAGACTACCTCAAGGTAACCGCCTAAATATTTAAGCAGGGAAAGTGTCGTCATAGAAAACCTCTATTCATACTCAATACTTTGGATGATTCCTGTTATTTTCATCTCTTCATTCGTATAATAGGAAATGTTGAGATTTTTCCCATGGACAAGAATCCGGCAGCTTTTCGCCTGAATCCTGATATATTCTTTCTCGTATTCTAAAATTCCCTTATAATTTTCCAACAGCAGTTCCCGGTTTCCCATAACAGTTACAATTGCCGCCCGGTAGACTAAGTCTTTTGGCAGCTCTAAGGACTCCACCATATGATTTTTAAAATCTTTTTTTGACTCTTTTTTATTGATTTTCCTCATATATAACTATATGAGTTTTTTTCTTTTCTATGCGGTAATATATTTTAAAACCGTTTCCGGCACATCCAGCGGCTCTTTGCTTAAAAGGAATGCTTTTTGAACCAGCTTCTTTGCATGGCTGCATTTTGCTGCATCATTGCCATATAATTCAGCCAGACATTCACCCTTTTCTACTCTGTCTCCCACTTTTTTCTTAAGACGGATTCCTGCGGTTAAATCAATCTGACTCTCCTTGGTCTCTCTGCCGCCGCCAAGACTCATGCAGGCAGTTCCAATTGCCATGGCATTTAATGATTTCACATATCCATCTTCCGGTGCCGTAATCGTCTCTGTAATTGCCGCTTTTTTCAACAATTCCGGATGGTAAACCTGTTCTTTTCTGCCACCCTGTGCCTCTACAAAATCTGCAAATTTATCCAGTGCTTTTCCATTTGTAATAACTTCTTCCATCATTGCTTTTGCTTCTTCTTCAGCTTCTGCCACACCGGCAGCCTTCAGCATCAGATACCCTAATGCATAGACAACATCCATTAAATCCTTTGGTCCTTTTCCGTTCAATGCTTCAATGGCTTCCTGCACTTCCACAATATTGCCGACTGTATTACCAAGAGGCTGTGACATATCTGTAATGACCGCATAAGTTTTCTTTCCAGCACCATTTCCGATGGCCACCATAATCCGGGCAAGCTCTTCGGCTTTCTCCAAGGTCTGCATAAATGCACCATTTCCTGTCTTAACATCAAGGACAATGGCATCCGAACCACTGGCTAATTTCTTACTCATGATACTGCTGGCAATTAAGGACTTTTCTGCCACCGTTGCCGTCACATCACGGAGTGCATACAGTTTCTTATCTGCCGGTGCAAGATTTGCAGTCTGCCCTGCAATTGCAACGCCAACCTCTGATACCTGTTTCAAAAAAGCTTCTTCTGATATGGAAGTACTGAATCCGTCAAAGCATTCCAATTTATCAATGGTTCCACCGGTATGACCCAATCCTCTTCCGGACATTTTTGCTACCGGAACACCCAGTGCAGCAATTATCGGTGTCAGAATCAGGGAGGTCTTATCTCCTACACCACCGGTACTGTGTTTATCCACTTTTACACCTTTAATACCGGATAAATCAAGTACATCGCCGCTATCCCGCATAGCAAGTGTTAATGCCAGTGTCTCATCGTGATTCATTCCCTGAAAACAGATTGCCATCAGCATGGCTGACATCTGATAATCCGGAATTTCACCGGTTGTAAATGCATTTATCATCCACTGGATTTCTTCTTTGCTTAAAGCAGCTCCTTCCTTTTTCTTTAAAATGAGGTCGTACATCCTCATAAAATCTCCTCCTTTTATCCGTTTCTTCTATTTATGATACGGTTGCTTATTTGTGATACGGTTCATGATTGATAATCCGATAGCTCCGGTATAACTGCTCCAATAAAATAACACGCATCAGCTGGTGCGGAAATGTCATCTTCGAAAAGCTTATTTTTTCATCTGCACGTTTTAATACTTCATCCGCAATTCCAAGGGAGCCTCCGATCACAAGAACGATATGGCTGTTGCCCTTTACCATCAAGTCACTGACTTTTTCCGATAAAGCAACAGAATCCAGCATTTTTCCGTTGATTGCAAGGGCAATGACGTAGCAGTTCTTTCCCTCTAAATATTTTAAAAGACGTTCCCCCTCTTTATGACGAATCTGCTGTTCCTCTGCCTCGGATGCTCCATCCGGTGTTTTCTCATCTGCCACTTCCACAATTTCAAGCTTACAGTATCTGCCCAGTCTTTTTTCGTACTCGGCAATGGCATCCCTGAAATATTTTTCTTTGATTTTTCCTACGCATAATATTGTTATCTTCATACTTGCAGTATACCTTATTTCAGAAATACAGACAAGGTTATTGTATCGTCGGATGAAATCACTTATAATAGTATTATTATAACGAAAGGTCAGGTACATAACATGGTATACAAGGAGAAAGATGCCCAGCTGGAAGATAATCGTTCTACCGCTTATACATTCCTTGGAGTTGGAATTGCCGGTCTGATTTTTGTCATTCTTTTTGCTCTGGACATCATCAAATTACCAATGGCTGATTATATGCGTGTTATTATGATTGTTGTAATGTCTGTTCTGTTTGTTATTTTTCTTGGAATCGGAATTACACATTTCCGTAAAATCAACCAGATGTCTGCGGATGCAGATATGGAAAGCAGACGCACCAGCAAAATTATGGAATGGTTCTCTTCAAACTATACAGCAGAAGAAATCGACCATGTCAGTGGTGCTGACAGCGAGCCTTCCATGGAGCAGCGTTACTTTATCCGTTCCGACAAAATTGCCGCACTTCTTCATGCTAAATTTGCCGGTCTGCCGGAGGATTATGAAGAACATATCTTAGAAAAGATTTATGCCACTTACTATTCAGACAACAATGAATAAACAGCAGGTTTCTGTTTAAATATAATACAATCAAAGGAGTAACAAAATGAAATTATTAGAAGAGAAAATTCTTGCAGAAGGAATCGCAGAAAGCGAAAATATTTTAAAGGTTGACAGCTTTATCAATCATCAGGTAGACCCTGAATTAATGAAGAAAATGGGCGAAGATATCGCAGAACATTATAAAGGAAAAGGAATCACACGTATTGCTACCATCGAAAGCTCCGGTATTGCTCCGGCTCTTATGGCTGCAGAAGCATTGGGCGTTCCACTTGTTATCTTAAAGAAACAGCCTTCTAAAATTTTAAATCATGATTTATATCAGACTGTTGTAACTTCTTATACCAAAGGAACCAGCTATGAATTAACCATTTCTGCAAAATATATCAGTGAAAATGACCACATTCTTATCGTGGATGATTTTCTTGCCAACGGTGAAGCTGCTACCGGTGCTATCCGTTTAATCCGTAAAGCACATGCTACCATTGCAGGTGTCAGCGTCTTAATCGAAAAAGCATTCCAGCCTGGCCGTGAGAAATTAGAGGAACAGGGCATTGATGTTTATTCTTTAGCAAGAGTATCCAAACTGGACAAGGGTGTCATTGAATTCGTAAAAGAAGACTAATTAAAAATCCCCGGAGCGAAAACAAATAAGAACTTTTCTTATCCGTTTTCATTCCGGGGTATTTTTTTATCTTCTATAACTTATTCCGGCAGATAAATGTAATTATATCTTACTACCGGGCTTGCCAGTCCATGGGCATCTACCACAAGAACAGACAACACATTATTGCCCTGTGGCATTTCTAGTGGTCCGCTGTAAACATCGGAGCTTTGGGTCGGTGTTGAACCATCCCAGGTGTAATAAGCAGTTGCACCGGCAGGAACCTGTATACTGATGCTCTGTGCATCATAATATGTTCCGGCAGCAGGCGTCACGCTGGCAGAATCCGGAGCTTCAAAAGCGATTTCATAATCCGCTTCCGCAATCTCACTATAAAAGCCTCTTGCGTCCTTTGCTACTGCTTTGATGGTATATTCCTTCTCATCTTCTAAAGAAATCGGTTCTGTGTATTCCATTCCTTTCTCAATCGGAGAATCACCGTTTAACGTATAATAAATGGTACAGTCTGAGTCTGCTGTCAGCTCAATTTCAATTGCATCATTGTATTCCCCTGCCTCTTCTGAAAACTCCGGAGCTTTTACTTCATAATCATCAAACAGAGCTTTTATTTTATCTGAGTCAGCCTGCTCATATAAATCCTGCAGTTTATCATATTCCTTTTGCTTATCATACAATGCAATCAGCATCTGATATGCGGTTTCATTATTCTTATCAAGGGTAAGCACCTGCAACAGATACGCTTCTTCCGATGTTTCATCCTTCCGGAGCCGGTACAAATCAGCCATCCGGAGTAATACATCCACATTATCCGGCTGCAATTTCTCAGCCTGTTCAAAATAGGTCAATGCCTTGGTATAATTCTTCTCTTCGGTATAACTGATTCCCTTCTGATACTGATAATCAAAGGATTTCTTATGGCTGTTCTGCACCAGAAGAACAATGATAACACCAATGATTGCAATAGCAATCAGAACTGATACTGTAATCAGAAGTCTTTTCTGTTTCTTTTTCTGTTCTGCCTCTTTCTTTTTCTTTTGGCTGTTTTTCAAAGATTTTTTCTTCTTTCCGTTGGAAGAGGCATTCTTATTCGGTTTATCGTCTTCTTCTAATAATTCTTTTAAAATATCCTCTTCCACATTATAATCCGGAACAATCTGTGCTTCTTTTCCACATACAGAACAGTACACACAGCCTAATTTTATTTCTGCTCCACAATTTGCACACTTCATAGCCTTCTCCTATTCATGTCTCATAGCTTCCACACAATTGTTCATTAACATTGCAATGGTCATTGGTCCGACTCCACCCGGAACCGGTGTAATCGCACTACAAAGCAGCTCTACTTCATCAAATTTTACATCACCGGAAAGTTTATTGTTCTCATCGCGATGAATTCCCACATCAATGACAACTGCACCATCTTTTACATAGGATGCATCAATAAATTCTTTTTTCCCAATTGCAACAATCAGAATATCTGCCTCTTTACAGATTTCCTTTAAATTACGGGTTTTTGAATGCGTTACTGTAACAGTTGCATTCTCACGCAGCATTAAGATTGCCATCGGTTTTCCAACAATATTGCTTCTTCCAACGATAACACAGTGTTTTCCCTCAATATCAATGTCAGAACGCTTCAGAAGCTGGATGATTCCGGCAGGTGTGCAGGAAATATATCCTTTCTGTCCAATCATCAATGCGCCGACATTTTCCGGATGGAAACCATCTACATCCTTCTTCGGAGAAATGGCACGGATTACCGCATCCTCATCAATGCCCTCTGGCAATGGAAGCTGTACCAAAATGCCTTTTACATGTTCTTCTTTATTCAATTTATCGATTAAAGCCAGTAATTCATCCTGGGAAGTCTCTTCCGGAAGTTCATAAGAAAGAGAATCTATCCCAATATATTCACAGGCACGTTTTTTGTTTCTGACATATACACTGGATGCAGGGTCATTTCCCACCTGGATTACAGCAAGTGCGCCTGTGATTCCCTGTTCCTTTAACTGTACTACTTCTTCTTTTAATTCGTCTTTTATTTCAGCGGAAATTCTTTTTCCATCAATTAATAATGCCATGATACCCTCCTAGAACAATCCTGTAATTACGCCATCATTGGTTACATCAATATTATTTGCAGCTGGAACTTTCGGAAGTCCAGGCATGGTCATAATAGAGCCGGTAATAGCTACTACAAAGCCTGCTCCTGCAGATACATATACTTCACGGACATTTACGGTAAAGCCGGTCGGTCTGCCAAGCTTTGATGCATCATCGGAAAGAGAATACTGGGTCTTTGCCATACATACAGGGAAATTGCCCATTCCCATTTCTTCAATATGTTTTAATTCTTTTAAGGCAGCCTTACTGTAAGTAACATCATCTGCTCCATAAATCTCAGTTGCAATGGTCTTAATCTTATCCATAAGAGACATCTCATCCTCATACAGCGGTTTGAAATGTGCTTCTTTATGCTCTAAAGTATCCAGTACTTTCTTGGCAAGTTCGATTCCGCCTTCGCCACCTTTTTCCCATACTTCAGATAATGCGAATTCACAGTTTCTTTCCTTGCAGAAGTTCTCTACAAATGCAATTTCTTCTTTGGTATCTGTTACAAAGGAGTTTAAGGTAACAACAACCGGTACACCGAATTTCTGCAGGTTCTCGATATGTTTCTCTAAGTTTACAATACCTTTCTTTAAGCTTTCCAAATCTTCTTTTGCAAGGTCTGCCTTTGGAACCCCACCGTTATATTTTAATGCACGGATAGTTGCTACCAGTACTACTGCATCCGGTTTAAGTCCTGCCTTACGGCACTTGATATCAAAGAATTTTTCTGCACCAAGGTCTGCACCAAAACCAGCCTCTGTAATTGCAATGTCACCTAATTTTAAAGCTGTCTTTGTAGCACGGACACTGTTACATCCATGAGCAATATTTGCAAATGGTCCACCATGAACGATAGCCGGATTGTGCTCTAAGGTCTGAATCAGATTTGGTTTGATGGCATCTTTTAAAAGTGCTGCCATAGAACCTGTTGCATGTAAATCATCTGCAGTAATCGGATTTCCGTCAAAAGAATAAGCCACGATGATTCTGCCCAGACGGCGTTTCAAATCTTCCATATTGTCTGCCAGACATAAAACAGCCATAATTTCAGATGCAACTGTAATGATGAAATGGTCTTCACGTACCATACCATCCATCTTGCTTCCAAGACCGATTACAATATTTCTAAGTACACGGTCATTCATATCCATACAACGTTTCCACACTACCTGACGTGGGTCAATGCCAAGCTGATTGCCCTGCTGGATATGATTATCCAGTAATGCTGCCAGCAGGTTATTTGCGGATGTAATCGCATGGAAATCCCCAGTAAAATGAAGATTCAAATCTTCCATAGGAACAACCTGTGCATATCCACCACCTGCAGCTCCACCTTTGATTCCAAAGCACGGTCCTAAAGACGGCTCACGCAGTGCAAGTACCGCTTTTTTACCAAGTAAAGCCATTGCCTCACCAAGTCCGATACTTGTTGTTGTCTTTCCTTCACCGGCAGGTGTCGGGTTAATAGCTGTTACAAGAACAAGTTTACCATCTTCTCTGTCTTTTACAGACTCCCATAATTCATCGGAAATCTTTGCTTTGTATTTTCCGTAAAATTCCAGTTCATCCTCGTTTATTCCGAGCTTCTCTGCCACTTTCTTAATATGTACCAGTTCTGCTTCCTGTGCAATTTCAATATCTGACTTCATCTTCATTTCCTCCTCATGGATTGTATTATATAAATTTTTCTTAATTACCCTCTTCAATAAATGCATCCAGTTGTTCCGGAGACATTAACACCTGTCGTGGCTTGGTTCCTTCGTCCGGTCCTACTACGCCAGCTTCTTCTAACTGATCCATAATTCTTGCTGCCCGGTTAAAACCAACTTTAAAATAACGCTGAATCATTCCGATGGAACCTTTGTCTTTATCAATCAAAAGCTTTGCTGCATCTAAGAAATAAGCGTCTCTGTCATCTCCGCCACCAGATGCCGCATCAGCACCAGTGCTTGCAGATACGGAAATATTGTTCATCCGCTCTTCGATATCACTGCTGTAGCCTTCGCCCTCGTTGTGTTCTTTTAAGAATTCAACTACATCCGACACTTCTTTATCGGATACAAACGCTCCCTGTACACGAAGCGGTTTCTGTAAGCCCTGCGGATAATAAAGCATATCACCTTTTCCTAAAAGCTTTTCCGCACCATTCATATCAAGAATAGTTCTTGAATCTACACCGGATGTTACCGAAAATGCGATTCGGGATGGCATATTTGCCTTAATCAGTCCGGTAATGACATTTACAGAAGGACGCTGCGTTGCAATAACAAGATGGATTCCTGCCGCTCTGGCAAGCTGTGCCAACCGGCAGATAGCATCTTCCACATCCCCTGGTGCAACCATCATCAAATCTGCCAGCTCGTCCACGATAATTACAATCTGCGGCATCTTCTTTGGCTTATCCGGGTCATCAATATCTTTGATTCCTTCCACCTTCTGGTTATAGCCCTTCAAATCACGGACACCATATTCTGCAAATTTCTGATAACGGTCTGTCATTTCAGCTACCGCCCAGTGCAATGCACCTGCTGCCTTCTTCGGGTCTGTTACAACCGGAATAAACAGATGTGGGATTCCATTGTATACACTTAACTCAACCACCTTCGGGTCAATCATGATAAGCTTTACATCCTCCGGATCTGCCCGGTACAAAATACTCATAATAATCGTATTGATACAGACAGATTTACCGGAACCGGTAGCACCTGCAATCAGAAGATGCGGCATCTTTGCGATATCCGCAATCATGACTTTTCCGGCAATATCTTTTCCGGCTGCAAAAGCAATCGGTGATTTATTGGCATGAAACTCTTCGGATTCTACCAGATCGCGGAACATAACCGGAATGCTTTCTTTATTCGGCACCTCAATACCGATGGCTGCTTTGCCCGGAATTGGTGCTTCGATTCGGATATCTGCCGCTGCAAGGTTCATCTTGATATCGTCGGCTAAATTTACAATTTTGCTGACCTTGACACCCATTTCCGGCTGGAATTCATATCTTGTTACTGCCGGTCCGCAGTTAATAGCTGTAATCGTAATATTAATTCCGAAGTTCTTTAAAGTCTCTTTTAATTTTGCTGCTGTTTGATTCAGATAATCTCTGGTATCACCGGAAGCACCTGCATTTCCTTTTTTCAGTAAATCTACCGGTGGAAATTCATATTTGCCGCCAGCGCTTTCCTGTTTTACGATGGATTCTTCTACTGCTGCTACTTCATCTTCGATTTCCATCTTATCCTGTTTCTTGTTTTTCCTTGGCTTTTCTTCTTCCATTACAGAATGTGCCGGTTGCATATTGCTTTCTGCCTTTGCCCCTGTAATCGGTTCCGGCTCATACGCTGGCTCAACTGCAGGTTCCATTACCGGTTCTACCGGTTTTACCTCTGCTCTGTGTATCGTTGCCACCGGTTCATTCAGTGTATGTATTATCGGTTCCTGCCATACCGGCTGCTCCATTTCCTGGCTGCCGTTGGTTGCCGTAAGTGCAACTTTATTTTCTTCCTGTACCACCGGCATATCTTCGATATCACTCAAAGTAATTTCATTAATATCATCTGATTTATATTTCTTTTTATCCGGGGATGGTAATTTGGTATCCAATGCCACACCGCTTACCTTCTTTTCCATCCGTCGTCTTGCCTGCTCTTTTTCTCTTTCTTTCTCCCTCTCTTCCCGGCGTTCCTTGGCAGCATCCATACGACGGATTGCATCATCCTTTGCTGAATCGTAAATGACTTTTCCGCCTTTTTGCATACCCTTCATAATAGAGCGTTCCGTAATCAGCACCAGTGAAATAATCAATACAATAATGTCAATAACATAAGTACCCGGCACACCGAAATTCGGACACAGAAGCTGTTCTAATAATCCGCCGATAATTCCTCCACCGGCTTTACTGTCAAAGCCATATTGGAAAGCAGATATTGCTCCGGCTTCCTTGCTGCTATCTGTTACCATCTGCACAAACAGGCATAAAAAGGATACAAATAATACCGCCGCCACAATTTTGACTGCTGCTACTTTATTTTCCCGGTTAGACACTGCGAACACCACTGCCAAAAAGAGACAGATTGGGAACACATATGCCATTAATCCAAATATTCCAAAGAAAAAGGAACTGACTCCGCTTCCGATTTTTCCGCCGATTCCAAAATTAGCAAGCAGCAAAACAATACAGACTGCCAGTGTAATCCAAAGAATCACTTCATTCCGGAAGGATTGCTGCTGTTCCCGCTGTTTTCTTGCCTTTGATGCTGTTGTTCCTGTTGTTTTCTTCTTCTGAGTTGTCTTTTTTCTAGTTCCAGTTGCCATTTCAATCTCCCGTTTACATATAAAAATATCCTCCTATTGATACCAGTCCCATTATGAGACAGTAGATGGAAAATATCATGAATTTCTTTTTGCGCACTACTACCAGCATGGTCTTAATGCAGATATAACCGACTACCGCTGCCACCAGCGTTCCAACTATGTAATTCAAAATATCTGCAGACTGTAATGCTGCAAATTCAACATCCTTAATCTCTACTACCAGTGCTCCCAGTATTGCCGGAATAGACATGATAAAAGAATATTTTACCGCAAATTTGCGGGTCATTCCGGTAGAAAGACATGCTGTGATTGTGGTTCCTGACCGAGATAAGCCCGGCATGGTTGCGATTCCCTGACTGATACCAATTAAAAATGCATTGGTATAAGTTACCTGCTTTGGTGTCTTTCCGCCATCCGGAATCCGGTCTGCAATAAATAAAAGCACTGCCGTAATAATCAGGCAGATTCCAGGAACCAGTAAAATCTGCTCTGCCGCAGATACCAAATCTTTCGCTGCTATTCCAATGATTCCGGTTGGAATCGTGGAAACAATGACAAGCATCACAAATTTCCGGTAACTGTTATGCACGATTTTACGGTATGGTAAATCTTCTTTTGTTATCACACGTTTAAAAAAAGTTGCCACATTTACAAAAAAATCGCCAATAATGGCAAAGCCTTCTTTCATCATGCGGAAAATATCTTTGTAGTATACAATAAATACGGCAATCAGTGTTCCGATGTGAAGCAGAATATCGAAAAACATTCCGCCGGTTTCTATTTGAAAAAACTGTTTAAATATTGCCAGATGACCGGAACTGCTTACCGGCAGAAACTCGGTTAACCCCTGTATCAGACCTAATAAAACAGACTGTAATAATGACATAGCTGCCTCCTTGGTATCTCTCACTACAGTTACGTGTATAAAATTATCAACACTGTGCATTAGTATACCATATTTTGATGCGTTTGTCATTACAGGCATTCGTTTTTCTGTTCTCTTATAATCTCATGCAATTTATGAAGTGCCTGGTCGATTCCCCCCACTTCGTCAATCAATCCTTCTTTTACTGCATCCGCTCCTACAAGAATTGTTCCCAAATCCTTTGTCAGCATGGTGGTATTCATCATGAGCTGCTCTAATCTTTTTTCATCCGCTCTGCTGTGAGATGCTATAAAATGAATAATCCGATTCTGCATCTGCTGGAAATAATCATAAGTTGGCGGTGCTCCGATTACCGTTCCGCTCATACGCACCGGATGGATGACCATAGTTCCCGATGGCACAATAAAAGAATAGTCCGTTGAAACCGCCAGCGGAACACCAATGGAATGACTTCCGCCTAAGACAAGGGACACTGTCGGTTTACTTAAGGAAGATATCATTTCTGCAATGGCAAGTCCGGATTCCACATCACCGCCTACCGTATTCAAAAGCACAAGAACACCATCCACCTGGTCAGAATCTTCTATTTCTGCAAGCTTCGGCAGTACATGCTCATATTTCGTTGTCTTGGTATTGGAAGAAAGACATTCATGACCTTCAATCTCACCAATCACCGATAATAAATGAATCTTCTGATGCCATCGGCTTTCTGCTAAAGAAAGCTGGCCGGATTCCCTGATCAGTTCCTGTTCGTCTAACTGTTCCTTTTTTGATTCATCTTTTTTCCGTTCTTTGTTTTCTGCTTTTTCAATTTTTGATTCTGTATTTTGTAATTCTTTGTTTTTCATCACTTTATTTTCCACTGTTTTATTTTTAATCGCATCTGTTGCTCTTTCTGCATGCTGATTCTCTTCCTGTAATTTTTCTTTCTGCTCCATATCGTATGCTCCCTTCTTTACCGCCCGGCGGCAACTACGAGAAACACGCTTTGCGAGTTTCTCGAGTTATCGCGGTGCTCGCCAAATCTGCATGCAAGCATGCGATTTTTCTCGCTACCCGCGTAAAAAATAAGACAGGCAGTTTACACTGTCTGTCTTATTATCTACATGATATTCTTTTTTTATACCGGCCAGCCCTTTAAATAATTGTAAAGGTTCTCATAACGGCACTTGGAGCTCTTCCAGGAGAAGTCTTTTGCCATGCCGCGGTCAATAATCTGATTCCACTGTTTCTTCTTATCGAAGAAAATGTGTTTGGAATAATTGATAACGGAAAGCATTTCCTCACCATTGTAATTACTGAAGGAGAATCCGTCTCCGGTATTGTCATATTCATTATATGGTACAACGGTATCTTTTAATCCACCGGTCTCACGGACGATTGGTACCGTTCCGTAGCGGAAGGAAATAAGCTGTGTCAGTCCGCATGGTTCAAACCGGGATGGCATTAAGAAGGCATCGGCAGATGCATATAACTTATGTGCCAGATCATCGGAATAACAGATATTTGCAGATACTCGATCCGGATATTTCCATGCATAATAGCGGAACATATTCTCATACTGGCCTTCACCGGTTCCGATTACCACAAGCTGTGTGAAGTCATCTACGATACGGTCAATCACAAAGTTAATCAAATCTAAGCCCTTCTGGTCTGTCAGACGGGAAATAAGACCAATCATATATTTCTTCTTATCTACGGTCAGTCCTAAGTCTTCCTGTAATTTCAGCTTATTATTGACTTTCTTCTTACGGAAAGATTCTGCATCATAGTTACAGTAAATCTTATTATCCGTTGCCGGATTGTAAACCTGATAATCAATACCATTTACAATTCCCTGCATATCATAATGACGGGCAGAAAGCAGACCATTTAAGCCTTCACCGTAATATTCTGTCTGAATCTCATTGGCATAAGAATCACTGACTGTCGTAATGTAGTCTGCATAAACCAGACCACCCTTTAACATATTGGCATCTTTCTTGTATTCCAGCTTATCCGGTGTGAAAAGTGATGCCGGAAGTCCGGTCAATCCCTGCATGGTCTTAATATCCCATACACCCTGGAATTTTAAGTTATGAATGGTCATAACAGACTTCATGCCCCAGAAGAACATATCTCCCTGGAACTCATTTTTCAGATATACCGGAATAAGACCTGTTTCCCAGTCATGACAGTGGATGATATCCGGCTGGAATCCGATTACCGGAAGCATGGATAATACTGCCTTATCAAAGAAACAGAATTTTTCGATGTCCTGTCTGATATTTCCATAAGGTGAGAAACAGTCAAAATACTCTTTATTATCGATAAAATAATATGTAATTCCATCTAATTCATATTTTAATACACCTACATATTTGCTTGGAATATA
The DNA here is from genome assembly GCA_900315735.1 of uncultured Lachnospiraceae bacterium. Classification (GTDB taxonomy): domain Bacteria; phylum Bacillota; class Clostridia; order Lachnospirales; family Lachnospiraceae; genus Roseburia_C. The sequence goes on from ONAD01000006.1 coordinate 107,684, forward strand.
AGAACCTGTTCCCATGTAAAAATGTGTTACATATTCAAACTGACTCCGGAAATGTTCCGGTATACAACTATAGTTTGGAATTACCACACGAATATCCCAATACTGAGGGTCAAATTCTTTTGGCAGTGCACCACACACGTCCGCAAGCCCTCCGGTTTTAATAAATGGTACACACTCTGATGCTGCAAATAGAATTTTCTTCATTTTGATACCCCTTTCTGCTTATACATTTTCCAATGCCTGCTCCAAATCTGCAATGATATCGTTTACATTTTCTGTTCCGACGGAAAGCCGAATCAAATCCGGTGCAACACCGGCTTCAATTAACTGCTCATCTGTCATCTGACGATGGGTATGGCTGGCAGGATGCAGGACACAGGTTCTGGAATCTGCCACATGTGTTACAATTGCCGCCAGTTTCAAATGATCCATAAAGGATACGGATACTTCTCTTCCGCCTTTTAAACCAAATGAGATAACGCCACAGGTGCCATTTGGCATATATTTTTCTGCCAGTGCATGATATTTATTATCCTTTAAGCCCGGGTACTCTACCCATGCCACTTTATCATTTGCATTTAAGTATTCTGCTACCTTCTGTGCATTTTCACAATGTCTTGGCACTCTTAAATGTAAGGTTTCCAGTCCGACATTCAGTAAGAAGGAATTCATCGGAGACGGAATGGAGCCCAGATCACGCATAAGCTGTGCTGTTGCTTTTTCAATATATGCAAGCTTTCCGAACTTCTGTGTATATATAATTCCATGATAGGATTCATCCGGCTGTGTCAGTCCCGGATATTTATCCTTATATTTCTCCCAGTCAAAATTACCACTGTCTACAATACATCCACCTACTGCCATGGCATGTCCATCCATATACTTAGTGGTAGAATGTGTTACGATATCTGCTCCCCATTCAAACGGTCTGCAGTTAATCGGTGTGGCAAATGTATTATCTACAATAAGCGGTACTCCATGTTCATGGGCAACCCGTGCAAACTTCTCAATATCAAGCACCACAAGAGATGGATTGGATAAGGTCTCTGCAACCACTGCCTTGGTATTTGGTAAAAATGCTGCTGCAAGTTCTTCTTCCGATGCATCCGGATCCACAAAGGTACAGGAAATTCCCTGCTTCTTAAGTGTCGTTCCCAGCAGATTAAAAGTTCCACCATATAAGGAGCTGGATGCCACAATATGGTCTCCTGCTTCACAGATATTAAATACCGCAAAATAGTTGGCTGCCTGTCCGGATGAAGTCAGCATTGCTGCAATACCGCCCTCTAAATCCGCAATCTTTGCTGCTACCGCATCATTGGTCGGATTCTGAAGTCTCGTATAAAAATATCCGGCTTCCTCTAAATCAAATAACCGTCCCATCTGGTCACTGGTATCATATTTAAATGTAGTACTCTGGTAAATCGGTAATACTCTCGGTTCCCCCTTGGTTGGTTTCCAGCCAGACTGAATACATTTTGTCTCAATCTGATAATTCTCTTCCATCTTCCCTTCTCCTTTATACCATATGTAATATATTATTAGAAAATACCTGCATCTATCTATCCTTGTCTCTGATAAATGCAGGTATCAGTTTTATTCCTCCCAGTTGTGATATACTTCCTGTACATCATCATCTTCATCCAGAAGATCCAAGATTCTCTGGATATTAGTAATATCCTTCTCATCGGTTAAGGAAACATAGGTCTGAGGAATCATGGTAACCTCAGCACTTGCCATTGGAATATTTTCTGCTTCCAAAGCTTCACGTACTGCACTGAAATCATCCGGTGCTGTGATTACTTCAAAGCTGTCTTCCTCTTCTGAGAAATCCTCTGCTCCGGCATCCAATGCCATCATCATCAGATCGTCTGCATCCATATCGCAGTCTTCTTTGGCAATAATAATCTGCCCCTTCTGGTCAAAAAGATAAGATACACAGCCCTGTGTTCCGATATTTCCCTGTCCCTTTGTAAATGCATTTCTTACATTTGCAGCAGTACGGTTCTTGTTATCGGTTAATGCGTCTACGATAATTGCAGTTCCGCTTGGACCGTATCCTTCATAAGTAACCTGTACATAATTTACGGAATCACCGTCTCCGGCTGCTTTTTTAATACCACGCTCGATGGTATCATTTGGCATGTTATTCGCCTTTGCTTTTGCAATTACATCTCTTAATTTGCTGTTGTTAGCAGGGTCTGCTCCACCCTCTTTTACCGCAATTGCAATTTCACGTCCTATAATTGTAAATATTTTTCCTTTTGCCGCATCATTTTTCTCTTTCTTATGTTTGATATTGGCAAACTTGGAATGTCCTGACATAATAAATCCTCTTTTCTATCCGTATTTCGTGTATTATTCTACCATTTTTTCATCCTGCTGACAAGTCGCAGTGTCAGACTCGGCAGATTCTTCCGTTTCCGGAACAACATGTACATATTTTATCATCTTATCTTCCACGGAAAGTACTTCGAAAATATAGCCTTTGTATTTTACTTCAAAGACTTCGTGCTCCGATGGAATTTTATCAATAAGAGAAATCAGAAGACCATTTAAAGTATCATAATCCTCATCTTCAAAATCAAGATTCAGTGCTTCGCCTACATCCTCTAACGGAGTCATTCCATTCATTACAAATGTTCCGTCCGGTTTCTTCTCGATAAAGGTATCTTCCTCGTCGTGCTCATCTAAAATATTTCCGACGATTTCCTCTAAAATATCTTCCATGGTGACCAGTCCGGCTGTCTGACCATATTCATCCACAACAATTACCATATGCTCCTTTGCCGACTGCATCTCCTGAAACAATGCATTGATATTGCGTGTTTCCGGTATGAAATCCACCGGACGGATCAACCCATCAATTTCCTTAATCGGCTTCTTTAAAAGCTCCGGCTGTCTGCTGTAGGATAAAGTCTCTTTGATATGTAATACTCCGATAATATTGTCTATGGTATCAGAGTATACCGGCATTCTCGAATAATGGCTTTCTATCACCAGGGTGATTACATCTTCAAAAATGTCATTTCCATCCAGTGCAGAAATATTTTTGCGGTGTGTCATAATATCACCGGCTTCTTTATCGCCAAATTCAAAGATATTATGTATCATCTCCGCTTCATTTTCCCGAAGGACTCCCTGCTCATGGCCTTCATTTACCATGGAAATAATTTCTTCCTCTGTTACATCCTCGGAATCTTTGAATGGAAGTTTATGAAAAAATTTCTTTAAAAATCCTGTATTCGGACTCCCGCCGTCATCCATTTTTGAATACTCTCCTTTTTATACATATTTCTGAAAAATATAACATTTTAGGCAAAAATAGTCAAGTTATGTATATAATTCCAGACTAATCTTCAGTGCTTTGTCGATTTTCGACAGAATCCTTCCATCCAGATGGCACACTTTATCTTTTAATCGCGTCTTATCAATGGTACGAAGCTGTTCCAGTAAAATAACCGAATCTTTTACAATGTCATATTCATGACAGGACAGCTCCACATGGGTCGGCAGCTTCGCCTTATTCATCTGTGATGTGATTGCGGCACAGATAACCGTAGGACTGTGTCGGTTTCCTACATCATTCTGTATAATCAGAACCGGTCTGATTCCGCCCTGTTCCGAGCCTACTACCGGTCTTAAATCCGCATAATAGATATCTCCTCGTCTGATAATCATAATATACACTCCATAGAATAGGTTTTACTGAAAGTATTACCAATTTTATCGAGTGTATACTGTTCTAATCCTGAAAATAATCTTTATGTTCTACTTCTTTGTTGTTTTCGAAATAGATTCTTGGAATACGCTTGCCAAGGCAGCAGACAAATTCATAATTAAATCTGCCGGATAAATCCCCGATTTCTTCCGCTGTAATCATTTCATTGCCATCTTTTCCAAGAAGTGTTACCTCTGTTCCAACGGTAACATCCGGTACATCCGTAACGTCTACCATAAACTGATCCATGCAGACCCTGCCAAGAATCGGCACTCTCTTTCCCTGAATCAGCACAGAGCCTTTATTGGATAAGGTTCTCGGATAACCGTCTCCATATCCTACCGGAATCGTTGCCACCTTCGTCTCTCTGGTTGTGGTATAGGTTCCGCCATAGCTGATTTCTCTTCCTGCCGGCAGTGTCTTTACATAAGATACATGACTCTTTAATTCCATTAACGGATGCATTGGCAGTCTGTCTTTTTGTACTTCATCCGACGGCCACAGTCCGTATAATGTAATTCCCGCTCTTACAATGTCCATATTTGCTTCCGGCAAATCGATAATTCCTGCACTGTTTGAACAGTGTGCATGATGGAAGGTAACGCCTTCTTCTTTGCACATTGCAATCATTTTCTGAAACAGGTCAAGCTGCTTATGGGCGCCTGTTTTATCTTTTTCATCTGCCCTTGCAAAGTGGGTAAAGATACCCTCCATTATTATATGTGGCAGCTTACTGATTTGCGCTATTTCTCCTGCATTTTCTTTTTCCACCTGATAACCAATCCGGCTCATTCCGGTATCCACTGCAATGTGAATTGCCACATCCTGATTTTTCTTTGTTGCTGCTTCCGAAAGTGCAACTGCCATATCATACGTAAATACGGCAGGCTCTAATTTCTGCTCTACAATAATCTCATATTCATCCGGAAATGCAAAACCGAGAATCAGAATCGGTTTTTTAATTCCATGATTTCTTAAAATTACACCTTCTTCCACTGTGGCCACGCAGAATCCATGGAGATATGGAAGCGGTTCTAATACACGGGCAATTTCCGTTGCACCATGTCCGTATCCATCTGTTTTAATTACCGCAAACATGCTGGTATCTTTCTTTAAAAGCCGGTGCATTGCCTCCATATTTTCAATGGCAGCATCCAGATTCACGCTGGCATATACCCTGCTATATCTTTTCATTTCATTCACCTCAAATTATTATTATGACAACACATCGGATAAACCGTTTATAATTTCACCTGCGGTCAGTCCATGCTGTGAGACTGTTTTACTCCGCTCATCTGCTGCCGCCGCATGTACATATACCCCAAGCGGTGCCGCCTGCTCTGCAGATAACCCCTGCGCCATCAGACTTCCGATAATTCCGCTCAATACGTCTCCGCTTCCTGCAGTAGCCATTCCGCTGTTACCGTTCCGGTTAATAAATGTTTTTCCATAAGGAATTGCCGTTACCGTTCTGCTGTCTTTTAAAACACAGATTACATTATATTCCCTTGCAAAATCTTCTGCAACCTGCTCAATATTTTCTTTGATATAGGAAATGGCAAGCTGTTTTAACCGCGACATTTCTCCCAGATGTGGAGTTAATACCAGTTCCGTATGTGGACGAAGCAGCTGCTCTGTCTGCTCCGCAATAATATTTAATGCATCGGCATCTACCACCATTGGCACTGCCGCATTCTTAAGTACTGTCTTTACGATACTGTGCGCCACATCACTTTTTCCAATTCCCGGTCCTAAAATAATAACGTCCGCCCAGGAAAGACATTCTAACAGCTGCTGTGTGTCTGCCTTCTTTGCAGAATAGGTAGTAAGAATTGCCTCCGGCACTGCTGACTGTAAAATAATGCGGTTTTCTTCCGGTGTATACACTCTCACCAGTCCGCAGCCACTGCGATAAGCTGCCTTTGCTGCAAGAACCGCCGCACCTGCCATATTTACACTTCCGGCTACCAGAAGTACCTTGCCAAAGGTTCCTTTATTGGAATCAGCAGAACGGTTGTTTAAAAGATTTAAATCTTCTTTTGTAACCGCATAGGCAGCAGGCTTCTTATCCAGCCAGCTTTCCTCTCCGATACCGATATCCCGAACGGTAATATTGCCGCAGTACTCTGCCCCCGGAAATAGTACCATTCCGGTTTTGCAGTAAGCAAAGGTTACCGTATCATCCGCCTTAAAAGCTCCACCTAACACAGCTCCATTATCTGCTGATACACCAGATGGTATATCCACCGCCAGCCGGTGGGCACTGCTCTGGTTTAAGCGTTCCATCAAACGCACCAGTTCATCATCTAATTTTCGTGATAACCCTATGCCAAACAATGCATCAATAATCAGGCTGTAATCATTTGCATCCACAATTTCATCAACAAACGGAACACCATATGATGCTAATATTTCATACTGTTCTTTTGCCTGTTTGGAAAAATGTGTTTTGTTTCCATAGAGATATACTTCAACCGGAATGTGGGATAAGTATAACATTCTTGCAATTGCCATGCCATCCCCACCGTTATTTCCGGTTCCGCATACCACCAGTACGCGGTTACAGGAAATTTCTTTTTCCTGTATTACTTCTATCACAGAAAGTGCTGCGCGCTCCATAAGAACCATGGACGGCACTTTAAAATGTTCGATTGTATTGGTATCACATGTTTTCATTTCCCGGGAATTTACAAGATATTCCATAAATTAATTCCTTTCACATGCATGCAGAATTATGATTCTTCTTTTGCTCCTAAGTTCTCATTTTCTGTCTTATTCTGAGCATCCTTATTCTGAGTTTCTTTATTCTCAGATTCTTTATTCTTATCCTTTTCGTTTGCATTTTCTGCCGCCTTCTTTCCCTGCAGGCGGTCTTCATCTTCCTGCCGCAAATCAAATACATTTAAGATATCTACGCCAAAAATATCATGCATATAAGAATAAATCTGCCGGTTATTGATTTCACGATTCTGCTTTTTGATGATATTTTTCTTAAGTTCTACCCTTACTTTGTCAATCCATGCAGTAATTTCATCTGCTTCTTTGCTGTTCTGACGCAGTCTCTCATAGCAGTAACGCATGCTCTCTAACATCAGTTCCTGATTTGCACTGTTAATATTACGCGGAAGTTCAATTAATTCATCTTCGATTTTTTCCATCTTGGCATTGACTTCATCAATCAGCCGCTTATCTTCATCTAGTTTTCTGGAAGAAAGATCTCCCTCGTTTTCCTCATGGGTTCCCTCCATGTTGGCAACAATGCTTTTCATCAACTGATTCTTGGTCTTTTTCAGTTCCTTTAAATCATTGTTAAGCTTTCCCTGCCGCTCTAACAGCTGATTTACTTTTTCTTCCAGCTGAGTGATTTCACTGGTTTTTCCGCTTAATGCAAAAAGTCTGTGCCACTTCTGGTCCAATACCAGTATCGGCACTTTTCTGCTCTCTAATGCTTCCAGAAATTCTTTGTCATCTTTCATGTAAAAACACCTCTATTCCAGCGTTTCCTTTTTTCCTTTATTCTTTGTCATATTATAGGACAACTGCATCAGGCTGTCTGATAAATGTACATTTTCCACTACAACATTTTCATCCAGTACTTCCAGATCCACATGGGCGAAATTCCAGATTGCATGCACTCCAAGGCTCACCAGCTGGTTCGCCACTGCATCTGCCTTCTCTTTTGGCATAGTCAGTGTAGCAATATCCACCTTATGTGTCTTTACAAATTCTTCCAGTTTATCAATCATTTCGATTTTATTGCCACGAATGGATTTTCCACACAAATCCGGATTTACATCAAATAATCCTACGATAACAAAGCCGAGTTTTTCAAACTTCACATAATTAGCAAGCGCCTGTCCTAAATTACCGACTCCGATGATAATAATATTATGCTGTTCATTTAATCCCATAATCTTTCCGATTTCTTCATACAGGAATTGTACATTGTATCCATATCCCTGCTGTCCAAAGCCACCGAAATTATTTAAATCCTGTCTGATCTGTGACGCTGTCACTTTCATTCTTGCACTCAGTTCATTCGATGAAATACGTTCTACCCCTTCATCTAAAAGTTCCCCCAGATATCGGTAATATCTTGGCATTCTACGAATTACTGCCTGTGATATTTCTTTGCTCATTCTGCCAGTCCCTCCTGCTTTCAATACCCTACAATAATTATAGTTTTTTGCCCAAAAGATGTCAATGTGTTACAACTTTAAGGTAGTGTAAATTTACTGTAGGAAATTAATAGACAGAGTATCCCCAAGATCTGTTTTAGAACTAAAGATGTTTCTATCATTATAATCTTTTTATTTTT
>ONAD01000014.1 GCA_900315735.1 uncultured Lachnospiraceae bacterium
TGATTTCGTGCCATAGTGTTTTTCTCCTGTTCTCGTAATGATTATGATTATATCAAAATCCTTGAGAATAAGCTGTCAATTTTTATTGTACAACACCATTTTGATTTTGATATGGACAAGGTAAAGGAGTACGCATGGAAACGGAATCCGAATCTTAAAATATTTCCAATCTCCGCAAAGACCGGAGAAGGAATGGAAGAGTGGTACTCCTGGCTGAAAGAAGAAGCAGATAAATGGATAAAATAAAGCATCCTTTTGGGTGAGAAAACAGCCGGAAATATCGCAAAAAATCTAACAAAAGAACTGAAAAGTAATTAATTGATTAAAAAATGCCCTTGCAATAGGGATGAAAAAGTGCTATAGTCCTAGCTGTAGGCGAAGATGTCAAAAACACGAAAACGTGTTTTTGGCATCTTTTTTTATGCGAGTAGCGAGAAAAGAAGGAGGATTAGATATGAATACTGGAGACACAGCTTTTATGCTGATTGCAACAGCACTTGTGTTTTTTATGACACCGGGACTTGCATTTTTTTATGGAGGTCTTGTACGAAGAAAGAATGTATGTAACACGATGATGGCATGCGTGGCAATTATGGGATTGTCGGTGGTGCTTTGGACTCTGTTTGGTTATTCTCTTGCCTTTGGAGGAAACCACGGAGGAATTATCGGAGATTTCCGTTGGATAGCCTTAAATGGTGTAGGCTGGGAAGCAGGACCTTATGCAGATACCATTCCACATCTTGTATTCTGCGCATTCCAGATGATGTTTGCTATGATTACACCGGCACTGATTACCGGTTCCTTGGTAGGAAGAATGAAGTTTAAAGCACTGTTTCTCTTTGTAGCATTGTGGTCCTTTGTTGTATATTATCCACTGGCGCATATGGTCTGGGGAGAAGGCGGACTTTTAGCAGCCATTGACTCTGTTGATTTCGCAGGAGGAGATGTGGTACATATCAGTTCCGGAATCAGCGCACTGGTTCTTGCAATGATACTTGGAAGAAGACGAGGTTATGAACAGGTGACTTACCGGATTCACAATATTCCGTTTGTTGTATTGGGAGCATCCCTTTTATGGTTTGGCTGGTTCGGCTTCAATGCAGGAAGTGCACTGGCAGCTGACGGACTGGCAGCACATGCCTTTATGACATCTGCAATTTCTGCAGCATCAGCTTTATTATCCTGGATGTTTATAGACGTTATGAAAGAAGGAAAGCCAACTCTGGTAGGTGCATCCACCGGACTTGTAGTAGGACTTGTGGCAATTACACCGGGGGCAGGATTTGTTCCAATCTGGTCAGCATTTATTATCGGAGCTTTGGTCAGCCCGATTTGTTACTTCGGAGTTGCACTTATTAAGAAGAAACTGAAAATCGATGATGCACTGGATGCTTTCGGATGCCATGGAATTGGCGGTATCTGGGGCGGAATTGCTACCGGAATTTTTGCACAGAAATCCATTAACAGTACTGCAAAATGGGATGGACTGGTATTTGGAGCTTACCGTCTTTTCTTAGCACAGATTGAAGGAATATTAATTACGATTGTAATTGCAGTAGTTGGTACTTTGCTTTGTGTAGCAGTGGTAAGAATCTTTACACCGCTTCGTGTAAGTTTAAAAGAAGAACAGCTTGGACTGGATGTAACCCAGCATGGCGAAAATGCTTACCCAAGCTTCAATGGATTAGACCAGTAGGATAGAAAAGGAGATAATCAGATATGATGATTAAAATAGATGCAATTGTGCGGGAAGAAAAATTCGAGGATGTAAAAGCAGCATTAAATGCCATCGGAGTCAACGGTATTACGGTATCACAGGTTATGGGCTGCGGTGTGCAGAGAGGATATAAAGAAATTGTCCGAGGCATGGAAGTGGCAGTGCAGATGCTTCCGAAAATTAAATTTGAAATTGTGGTATCTTCCGAAGAATGGGAACAAAAGACCATCGAAGCTATTCAGAAGGCAGCTTTTACCGGAGAAGTCGGCGATGGCAAAATCTTCAGCTATGAGATTCGTTCCGCCCAGAAAATCCGTACCGGCGAGACGGGCTATGATGCATTACAGAGTAACGATTAATTGTGGTGGACAGATGATTGCACAAGAGAGTAGATATTTCTTAATTACAGAAGAAAATAAATTGCACCGTCCGTTGTGGATGGATGTCTTTTAAGAACAGTAAGAGGGACATGGAATTTCGTTTACTATCTGGCAATGCCGGCACATGGAAGTGCCGGCAAGGCGCATTTGAGCATGGATGTGAATATGCGCCGGTTGCCGGAAAAGCAGGATATACTTCGAAATTCCAAGTCCCTCTTGCTGTTGTTATGTGACCTCCAGCGCCAACGTATGGTACAATTATTTTACTCTGATATTGAGAAAAATCGCCCACTAATGGAACTGTAGATTAAAAAAGTAATATAAAATTGATTAAATTTAGACCTTGACATTAAATTTAAAAGGGAGTAAAAACAATAATTAAATAATTCATATGAGGAGGAATTTGAAAATGAATGGTTTAGTTATTGTATTAATAGCCATCGTATTATTAGCTGCCGGCTATTTACTTTATGGACGCTGGCTGGCTAAGAAATGGGGAATCGACCCGAAAGCTGAGACCCCTGCAGTAAAATATGAAGACGGAGAGGACTTTGTTCCATCATCCAAATTTACCGTATTCTCACATCAGTTCTCATCTATTGCTGGTGCAGGCCCTGTAACGGGACCAATCCTTGCCAGTGTATTCGGATGGGTACCTGTATTCTTATGGATAGTAGTTGGTGGATTGTTCTTCGGAGCAGTACAGGACTTCGGTGCTCTGTACGCATCAGTTAAGAACGAAGGAAAATCCATGGGTATGATTATTGAAAAGTACATCGGTAAGATGGGAAGAAAACTTTTCATGTTATTCTGCTGGTTATTTACCCTTTTGGTAATCGCAGCATTTACAGATATGGTTGCTGGAACTTTCAATGCATATCCGGCAGGTGATGGTAATGCTGTATATGCCAACGGTGCAGCAGCAACCGTTTCCATGTTATTTATCGGGGTTGCAGTTATCCTTGGTATTATCTTAAAGAAAGCACCAAAGATGAACGAAATTGTAAAAGGTATCGTTGCAATCGCATTAATCGTAGTAATGTTTGCAGTAGGTATGAAACTTCCTATCTATACCAATAAGACCATGTGGATCTACATTATCATGATTTACTTATTCTTAGCATCTGTACTTCCAATGTGGCTTTTGATGCAGCCAAGAGATTATATGACAACATTTATGCTTCTTGGTATGATTATCGGCGCAGTTGTTGGTGTTGTAGTTGCACATCCTGCAATGCAGTTAAATGCATTTAACGGATTCGTTTTAACCGGAGCAGACGGAAGCAAATCTTATCTGTTCCCAACCTTATTTGTAACCATTGCCTGCGGTGCTGTTTCCGGATTCCACAGTCTGGTATCTTCTGAGACATCATCTAAGACCATCCGCAATGAAAAAGATATGCCTATGGTTGGTTATGGCGCAATGGTAGTAGAGTCATTACTTGGAATTATCGTATTGGTCGTTGTTGGTGCAGTAGCTGTAAATGGTACAAAACCAGATGGAACACCATTTGCAATCTTCTCGTCCGGTGTTGCCGGCTTCCTTGAGATGTTAGGTGTACCAAACGATGTAGCAACTGTATTTATGACCATGTGTGTATCTGCATTAGCACTTACTTCACTGGATTCTGTAGCACGTATCGGAAGAATGTCCTTCCAGGAATTATTCTATGAAGATACAACAGACCCTGCAAAAATGGGTGGTGTCCGCAAAGTATTAACCAATAAATATTTTGCAACAATCGTAACCTTATTCTTTGGATACTTATTAACACTGGGCGGATACAACAATGTATGGCCGCTGTTTGGTTCCGCAAACCAGTTGCTTGCAGCACTTGTTCTGATTGCACTGGCTGTATTCTTAAAGACTACCGGACGTACCGGCTGGACACTGTATGCACCAATGGTAATCATGTTGGCAGTAACCTTTACCGCACTGGTTCAGAAATTCATTGCACTGGTAAGCAATGTAATGAACGGAACCGCAGTATTCTTGGTAGATGGTTTACAGCTTATCGTTGCAGTTCTTCTGATGGTATTAGGTGTTATGGTAGCAGCAAGCTGCTTTACCAAACTGTTTAAGACCAAGAAACAGGAAGAAGCATAAATTGAATAGAAATTAAATCGAAATTTTTAAATGGAAATTACATTTACTTCTTTTCAAATGGGGAAAAATAAGATACAATCTTGAGTTATGAGATAGTAAAGGAGCAAATGACGATGATTAAGGTAGTTAAATTTGGTGGAAGTTCACTTGCAAGTGCAACACAGTTTGCAAAAGTAGGCAAGATTATTACATCAGACCCGGAACGTCGCTATGTCGTACCAAGTGCACCGGGAAAACGAAATTCCAAAGACACCAAGGTAACAGATATGTTATATGCATGTTATGCTCTGGCGGAAAATGATGAGGATTTCGATAAGGAATTAAAAAAGATTGCAGAACGTTATGATTCTATCATTAACGGACTGAACTTAAAGCTTTCTCTGAAAGATGAGTTTGAAGTAATTGCAAAGAACTTTGCAGCAAAAGCAGGTTCTGACTATGCAGCTTCCAGAGGCGAATACTTAAATGGTATCGTAATGGCAAATTATTTAGGCTATGAATTTGTGGATGCGGCAGAAGTGATTTTCTTTGATAAAGATGGTAACTTTGATGCAGAAAAGACAGATAAAGTATTGAGCAAACGTCTTTCTAAGATTGAGCGTGCTGTAGTTCCTGGATTTTATGGTTCCATGCCGGACGGAAGTGTTAAGACCTTCTCCAGAGGCGGCTCTGACATTACAGGATCTATTGTTGCAAAGGCTGTTCATGCTACAGCATATGAGAACTGGACTGATGTTTCCGGTTTCCTGATTGCAGACCCAAGAATTATTGACAATCCGGAACCAATTAAAGTAATTACATACCGTGAGTTAAGAGAGCTTTCCTACATGGGAGCAAGCGTATTACATGAAGATGCAGTATTCCCGGTCCGTAAAGCCGGTATTCCAATCAACATCCGTAATACCAATGCACCGGAAGATGAGGGAACATGGATTGTGGAAACAACCTGTCACCAGTCCAAATATACCATTACCGGTATTGCCGGAAAGAAAGGCTTCGTATCTGTAAATATTGATAAAGATATGATGAATTCAGAAGTTGGTTTTGGACGTAAAGTGCTTTCTGCATTTGAAGAAAACGGTATTAACTTTGAACATATGCCATCTGGTATTGATACCATGACCGTATTTGTACATCAGCCGGAATTTGAAGGTAAGGAACAGGCAGTTGTATCTGCAATTCACCGCCTTGCAAAACCGGACAGTGTAGAATTAGAGTCTAACATTGCTCTGATTGCAGTGGTAGGACGCGGCATGCGTTCCACCAGAGGAACTTCCGGAAGAATCTTCTCCGCACTGGCACATGCAAATGTCAATGTTAAGATGATTGACCAGGGTTCATCCGAGTTAAATATTATCATCGGAGTAAGTAATTCTGATTTTGAAAATGCTATCAAGGCAATTTACGATATCTTCGTAACAACACAGTTATAAGAAAATATATAAAGAAGATGTAGAAAAAGAGACCTGTTATTTTGCCGGGTGTTCGTAAAACAGTTAAATGAACAATTTAACTATTTACGGCATCTGTCAGACAGGGTTGGCTAAACGAAAGAAAGCTATACTTGGTTTGATAATCAGGTATGGCTTTCTTTTTAGGATGCACAGAGAATATCTGAGAGAACACAATCCAATCCGCTTTGATGACCTTTGCCTGAGTGGAGAGCTGTGGACATATCCGGAATAGTGACTGTCAATCAGCCCACGCTTATGATATACTTGTAACAGCGAGTATTGTATAAGCATGGGTTGTTTCTTTTATTTTATAAGGAGGATTTTTAACCGTGAAACAACCATACAATACAACGATTTATAATACAGCACTTTATTTGAGACTGAGCCGTGACGATGAATTACAGGGCGAAAGCGGCAGCATCCAGAACCAGCGCATGATGTTCCGGCAGTACGCCACCGAGCATGGGCTGACCGTGGTGGACGAATACATTGAAATGTAAACCAAAGAATTGATACAAGGAAATGTCGTTGTCAGAACGGCAGAATGGCTTGAAATCAAGGGCTTTCGGAGATTAGGGACTCTCCGGCGGCTCTTTCTTTATGCCTAGATAACAGCAATTCTACGGCAACAGCGTCGGCGGAGGTGACAACAGCAAGAAGCCCGGAACCGACCTCTTCATTGAGGCTGGCTCCGGGCGATTTTTTTATTTTCGGCAGTCTGTGAGTATGACTTGACTTTTCAGCCTTTCAGAGTGATTTATAGATAGACGTGCAGATAGGCTTTCGGACAAAAAGTGTAAAAAATTTCGTAGAGTGCTTTACTCTACGAAAAGACCGCCAGAACCTCGGTAAATCTAAGGCTTTGGCGGTTTTTTGACGGCTGAAATTGACGGCTTATTTTGTGGTCAGGAGCTCAGAGAGCAAGTTCATATTCCGCTGCTTGAGATCCATAGATGGATGAACGTAACGATTGAGAGTGATGTTTACGCTTGCGTGTCCCAGAATTTCGCTGAGACTCTTGATGTCAAATCCCAATTCAACACATCTTGTCGCAAAAGTATGACGGAGGGCATGATAGTTTACATCTGTCAATCCGCACTCTTTGGAAACCGCCTTAAACCGGTTTTCCAAGCATCGGGGCTCAATATAGCTGTGAACCAATCCCGTCAGTAGAAATGCATCATCCTGTTTACGTGCAGCTTTCAACAGACGCATTACTTCGTCCGGAATTGGAATCCTACGTATGGAGCAGTCGCTTTTAGGCGGCAGTATGACCACCTTGGTACGCTTCCTTCCGTCACTCTTGACTTGAATCCGTTGCATCGTCTGATGGACATGGAGATACTGCTCCTCCACACAGATGTCCTGCCAGCGAAGTGCGCAGACTTCTCCTATACGCAAGCCAGTGTAAAGAGATAGCAGTATTCCCAAATGGCACGGTGTGGGGTCTGAACACAGATAAGTACTCAGTGCCTTCTGCTCCCCTTTACTGAGAATGCGCATGGGTTTTTGTGGCTGTTTTACGGAAATGTCCTTGATATCGGCCACCAGCATGCTCTTTTCATTGGATGCGTAGGTAAAGATGTTTTTCAGAACGGAAAGTATGCTATTTACGGTTTTGGGGGCTAATCCCTGGGAACTTGCTCCGCCAGATGTCAGCAGATCCCGGCTGAATACGACTACCTCGCTGCGTTGAATTTCCTGGATTGCGTTTGCAGAAAACCGTGGGAGTATGTACGAATTCAGTAGATTCCTATATCGGGCTACGCTTGATGCTTTCAGTTCCGGGGTTTGGACGGTAAGCCACTCGGATGAAACGGCTCCGAATGTTATAGCGGTCTGATTCTGGGCATCTGTGATCTGTGAAGTTGCCTGTAGTAGATTGTCCAAAGCCTCCTCGTAGGATTTGCCAAAAACGTAACCGTATCGCGCTTTCCCGTCGACGCGGCCTTTGATGTATCTGCCTTCCCATCTTCCGTCTTTTCTCAGATAGATATTTTTGCCTTGCTTTGGCATGGTTCTCACCTCCTTCCGAGCACCATAATGACGGAAGAAAGGCAGCATTTAGTAACATTATACAAAAGACCTATGAAAAAATTTACAAAGTCGAAATAACTGACATCTTGACAAACTGCGCGACAATATGTACAATAAGTACTATAGATTGATGTCGGGTTCGTAGAGTAAAGCACTCTAAGAAAACAATGAGGATGGTTGGTAGATAAGAATGCGTATATGTAGAGAGATTTTTGACGAGATCGTAAACGTTGCAATAGATGCCCCACCAGAGATCGGTGGCATCATTGGCGGAGAAAATAATGTTGTCAAAGCCTACTACATGGATATGGGGATATCCTCGGCGAAAACGTGTAGCTATACTCCTAATGTTTCCTTGCTAAATGGTATAATATCCGAATGGTCTACTGAAGGAATTCAATTCATGGGGATTTATCATACGCATTTTTTTGAGGTGCGGACATTGTCCGAGGGGGATATTCGCTACATACGAAATATCTTACTTGGTATGCCAGATGGAATAGATTCACTCTATTTTCCATTAGTTGTATTTCCAAGTCGCACAATGGTTTGCTTTAAGGCTATAAAGAAGTTGAACAGTATAGAAATATATAATGATAACCTAGTTCTAATTTAGTACAAGGAGGAAAACGCTATGAAGAACGAAAAGCAAAAAACAGTTGTCAAAATTCCAGAAGGTTGCTTTGAGGGTAACTGTTACGATTGTCGGTACGCGGATTGGAGTGACAAGGATCAGTATGGGCGCGTTTACTGTCGCGGCGGATATGGCGGATATAATAAACCGAGTGACAGAAATGGTTGTTTTCATTTTAAGGAGTGAATTAGTATTGATGAAGGAGTTTGTAGATTGCGTATATTGCTCAACACTCAAGATTTTATATGGAAGGAGAATAGTATATGAGTGCAATCAGCAATGATGATGAAATCAGAAAAGACTTGATACAGAAATTAACTCATGAATTGCCGGTTCTTAGAGTGAGGTTAGGCGCCTCGCAGGCTGATATTGCAGAAAGGATTGGAATATCTAGACAAACATATAACAGCATTGAAACCCAAAAAAGAGAAATGAATTGGACTATATTTGTTGCTCTGGTTGCTGTCTTTCAGAACAATCAAGAAACAAGACGCATGCTTAACTCTATTGAGGGCTTTGAAAGAAAAATAGGAAATGTTATGTCTGTGCGAGAACAGACTGAACGAATATAAAAAATACGACAAAGTTTTCGGGAAAATAATGATTTTTACGACTATGTAGATGAAAGAAGAAAATTAGTAGAGGAGTGAGCAAAGTGAGATGCGAAAAATGTAATTCGGAATGGCAACCGCCGAGAAACATGCAATCCTTGTTTTGTCCTTTTTGTCATGCTCCTCTCATTGAGGTTCGGGAGGAATTCGATAATCTGGAGACAGTTTTATCCTATTTCGTTTTGAAATTTGGAACCGATGTTTTGAAAAATAAGCAAAATACACTACAGTTTCTTGAGACGTTTTTTGGAATCGGGAAGCGAGAGCATACTTTTTTGAATAACCTATATGCATCTGGGTTGATGGACATTTTGTTCAGACTTCAAAATGCTCCCGTTGCAATCCAAAAAAGTGCCACAAAACAGGTTGAAAGACAACTGACCGAAAAGTATGGTACTTCGAGGGAGTGGTCGGAATATGTGGTTGGCTGTGTTTGCAAGGCTCTAGGGGTGACCAATAATGCTGATGAATCTATCATTGGGATAAGGCAGTCGGCTGAACGTGGGAATCCTGCGGCGCAAGTCAAACTAGCTATTCGCTATCAATCTGGTCAAGGCGTAGAAAAGAACCTGGAGCAATATATTTATTGGCTGCGGAATGCGGCGGAGAGTGATTATACCGAAGCACAATTTCTTCTTGGTAAAGAGTTATACCATGGTCGCAATTGTGAAAGAAATCTGAACTCCGCTATCTTGTATTTAGATCGAGCTGCAAAAGGTAATAACACAGACGCAATGTGCTTTGTTCTTTCTCATGGTGATCTTCAAAACTTGAGTGCGTTTAATTATACGGAGATGGCACAATACTTATTAGAAAGAAAAAATGAGATGTCGTCAAACCAGCTTGTTCAGTTAAGCGTGTATCTTGAAGATGATGATTTAGCTCAAGCGATAGAGCTTGCGCAATTAGCATACGATAAAGATCCCAAGGTTGCATGGCAACATTATGTTAGCTTGTTGAAAAAGAATGGCACGCACGAAAGCAACGCGATGGAGCTCAAGATAACTAAAGACATTGCGGCCGAAGGAAATGCTATTGCTTGTTTGTCGTTAGCGCGAAGATATGAAGATCAGGCAGAAACAGAAAATGATATGCTGACTGCCTTGTACTGGTATCGTATGGCAGCAGAGACTGGAGAACTTGACGCACAGCTTCGATTAGGTGAAATATACGAGGTTGGGAAACTAGTGGGGCAGGATTTAGACAGCGCTGTCTACTGGTACAAAATCGCTGCATACAATGGTTCTTCATATGCGAAAGCAAAGGTTAGCTATAAGAGTCCGAAATGCATATTAAAGACGCTCACGCTCATATTTGAGGATGATTCCGAGTTGACATGCCAAGTCCTTGGAATAGTAACTCTGCACGAGGTTGATTATCTTGTTATTGCGGATCCCGAAACGAAAGAGCGTATTCCTGTAAAATACATGGAAACGGACACCGTAGAGGGATTCGAAATTGAACAGGTCGATGAGCAAACTGAAAAGAGCGTACTTAGTAAATTTGGCGGTGTTATCAGATGAATGAGTATCATTTTTTACAACTGGATCGTAAAGAACAGTCATATTACAAAAAAATAATCGATGCTGTAACTAGCGGCAGCTCTAGTGTTAAACCCTCGCCCTTCATAGGCAGTGAACAAATAACAAAAATAGCTACAGCTGTTAACTATGATCACCCTGAATTGTTTTGTGTTGATTTTCGCCACTTGAATTTTTGGGGGACACCGATGGGCGTTATATATCAGGTCAACTATACCGTAAGAACAGCCATTAGATCGGCTGTTAGTGAGCAGGTCGAGAGAAAGATTTCGGAAATATTAGATGTTGCGGTCAAAAGCAATTTGCAAGGCGACTATGAAAAATGTAGATGGATTCACAACTATCTCGTTAGAAACACTAAATACAACTATGAGGCTTTGAGAAGACCAGATGACTACCCTGATTCATTTAATGCAAAAGGGGCAATTTTAGATGGTATGGCAGTATGTGAAGGCATTTCAAAGGCATTCAAGTTGTTATGCGATAGGCTTGGAGTGGATGCGATGATTGCTTTTGGGACATCCTCCCAGAAAAACTTTGGAGTGGACATCCCTCACGCATGGAACATAGTCAATTTCGATAGTGAATACACGCATGTTGATGTCACTTGGGATATAGGAATGAGTGAGAGCAGTCAGTTTACTCGATATGACTATTTCTGTATTTCAGATAGATGGATGACAGTCGATCACGTGTACAGTTCGTTTCCTGAGTGTAAAACAGATGATTACAGCTATTTTTCAAAGAGAAATCGATTCTTCACTAAGGGAAAAGAACTAAAAGTCTACTTAGATGCTGAGATGAAAAGACGTTCATCCACATTGTATTTTAAGGTTAATGTGGCAAGTGATGATTTTTCTTCAATACAGACTAAAATTCAAGACCAGGTAAGCAGAAGTATTACGGAAAGCATGAATTCATCATACTTCCTAGAGATGGCACCAAATGCTAAACAAATGTGCTTTTTCTTCAGGATTAAACAGTGATTGGAGGTGAGGAACTTTGGGCAATGAACTGGAAAGGGCCGACAAAGGGTTCACGGGTTTTCTTAAAGCTATGACCATGACAAATACTGATCGAGCGAACTCGATGAACCGTAGCGTTGTCGAATATAAGCCGTGTGATGTTGATGCGTTTTTTGAGCCGTCAAGAGGTGTTTACAATGCTCTTATTTCGGGCGGAGACCCAAGGTTGAGAACGAGCGCCATTGTCTCACAAACGCTTTGTGCTGCTAGTAATGGATTCCCGGTAGTTATTATCCACGAAGGGAACCATCTTCTTGAACAGCAACTTAGAGCCAACTTTTCTGGAAGCGGTAGATACAAGGAGATTAGCAGTGGGAATCCTTGCTTCGAACCCTTTTACGGGCTTAGTGAGCTTGAAATATCTAACCAGATTTTAGAAACCGCTCCGAAGGACTATGACATCAAGTATAATGCACGCTACTACATTGAAGGAATCAGTGCTTACCTGAAAGCAAGCGGGAAGAATTTATCCTTTAAGCTGTTTTCGACCTGTCCCCATTCAATGATCTTTGATAAGGTTGATGACTTGGAAATGCAGGGGAAAATAAGCGATCATGAAGCCCAGGAAATTAAATCTAAACTTATGATGGGGCAAAGTGAGAATTACAAACTGGATTCATTCTTAGCAAGCCTGAGAATGGAAATTGAACCGCTAATGTATGTTTCAAAGCGAGGGCAACATCCGCTTAATATTGTAACGGCTTTAAAACACAATGCAGTACTTTGTTTTGATTTGTCATCTGTCACTAATAAGTTGCTGCTAAATACCGTTATTTATCAGTTAAAGTTGGCACTCACACGAGGACTGCAATATCAGATTGTAATAGACTCTATACCCATTGATTCAAATGAATCTTATGCGGCATATATCAGAGCCCCGTCTGATAAGGTTTGCAAGACAATTGCAACAGATGACTTTTATGCCATGGTTGGCGGCGATGAAAAAGTATTCTCGGCTGTTGTGGGAAATACTCAGACACTGATTGTTATGAATCATTCGTCAGGACACAGTGCCACAAAGTGGGCGGAGGTATTTGGACAGTATGATAAGTTTGAGGAATCCTACTCGACATCGCGCGGAGGAAGCCGTAGGACGCCGTTCTCCATACTATCTAGCCCCAACTACAATAGAACGGTTAACGTTAGCAAAAACAGAGAATACATTGTTAAGCCGGAAGTCATTACAAGATTGGAGAAAGGTGAAGCGTTTATTCTTTCAGCAGCGCTAGGTCAACTAGCACATCTCATTCTTACTGGATAACAGCTCGCGTATGAGCAAGAAATTATTAACAATTAAAAGGAGAATATGTCATGAGCGAAGTACTTGAAAATGGTTTCCGAGTCAAAACTCTTTTTGGCGGAACCGTAAGAGTCGAAAAATTCCTTGCTGAAGGTGGACAAGGTGGGGTCTATATTGCCGACTATAACGGGCAAAAAAAGGCTTTAAAATGGTACAAGAAGGGAAGCCTGGGTGCAAATCCTAATGCTTTTTATGAAAACATAAAGCAGAATGTTATGCGTGGGATTTCGAGTCCTGAGTTCCTGTGGCCGTTGGATATAACCGAATGGGTAGATGGGACCTTTGGATATATCATGGACTTAAGACCGGAAGGTTATTATGAAGTGACTGAATTCATGCTTTGTCATGTAAGGTTCAAGTCGTACCGTACCATAATTGATGCCGCGATGAAAATCGTATCCGCATTCAGAATACTTCACAATGCCGGTTATAGCTACCAGGATCTGAATGATGGAAACTTTTTCATCAATCCACAGAATGGAAAGGTTCTCATCTGCGACAACGACAATGTTGCTCCAGATGGAACTGAAACTGGTATTATCGGTAAGCCAAGGTATATGGCACCGGAAATTGTCCTTCATAAGAACAAGCCTAACAGTTTGAGCGATAGATTTTCCATGTCTGTCATTCTCTACATCCTGTTCTGCTTGAACCATCCGCTTGAGGGCAAAAGATATCTCGTGTCGGGATTGACTCCGGCATTGCAAGAGAAGTTATATGGAAGTGAGCCTCTCTTCATTATGGATCCGGATGATAAGAGTAATGGACCGCACCCGGTTGTTCACAAGAATTCGATAGTCGTTTGGCCTTGCCTTCCTGACTATATGCAGAAGATTTTTCTGACTGCCTTTAGCCAGAAAGCTTTTCAAAAGCCTTCTGCGAGACCGAGGGAAGTTGACTGGTTGAATGTCTTGACTCGGTTCAGAAGTGAAATCGTGGCCTGCCAATGTGGAAACGAAATTTTTACTCAGCAAGGTGAGCCTTGTAAGTGTGAAGAATGTGGACGTAAGGCAAACATCCCTTTCAAACTTGTGTTGAGTGGTTACAGCATTCCAGCAATTAAGGACAGCAGAATCTATCGTTGTCAATTGGGGGTGTGCGATGAAAAAGACGCTTTGACACCTGTGGCTCATGTTGTTGAGAAAAAGGATTCCGGTGCATTAGGTATCAGAAACAAGAGCGGTAAGCGTTGGGATGCCGTAACCACAAAAGGAACAGCACGTAAAGTCGCACCGGATGAAGTGATTCCACTTAAGGACGGTATCGTCTTCAATATCGGAGACGAGTCAATTGCCATCAAAGCAAATTAAGAAAAGGAGAAATAATTATGCCTAGTACGAACAGTTTAACAGAAAGCCCGCGCAAAGAACTTCACGTCTTTTATGTTCTTGACACATCTGGAAGCATGGAGGGTGCAAAAATCAGTGCCTTAAATCACGCGATGGAAGAATGCACAGAGGCATTGAAAACTTTAGCAAAGAATAATGGTGACGCAAAACTTAAAGTTGCAGTCATGGAGTTTAATTCCGGTTGCAAATGGATTACCTCCAATGGTCCTGAAGATCTCGAAGAAGATTTCGAGTATGAGTACCTTGAGGCAGGAGGACTGACAGACATTGGTGCAGCCCTGAAAGAACTCAACAGTAAACTTTCGCGCCACGCTTTTCTGAACTCGATGACTGGAGCACTGATGCCCGTTATCATTTTTATGACTGACGGATATGCAACCGACGATTACGCAAAAGCACTCGAAGAAATCCGAAAGAACCGCTGGTTTGCGAGAGGAACGAAGATCGGTTTTGCGCTCGGTGATGATCCCGATGTGAAAATGCTTTCCTCCATCGTGGGAAACAGCGAAGCTGTTATTAAGACTACAGATCTTGATCTTTTCAAGAGATTGATGAAGTTCGTATCTGTAACAGCCTCAATGTTGGTATCTCAGTCTACAACAGAAACCGCTAGTAGTGGTGAAGATATTATGAAGCAGGCAAAAGACGAGCTCGATGTTCCTGCTGAATCTACAGTGCATCTTGATGATGATGAGTATGACAAGGAGCCTGATCCGCCCGAAGATACTACTGATATCGGATGGGATGATGGTGACTGGTAATCAATGAAAGGAGTAAATTAACATGGATCAGGTGTTTACTTTTCACGAAACAGTAAGAGGACACCTTCATGTTATGAACGAGTTTCCATGTGAAGACTCGTCCTCATCATTCTCAGCAGAAAATGGTAGGTATCATATAGCAATCGTCGCTGATGGACATGGTTCAGAATCATGTTTCAGAAGCGACTATGGTTCCAAGGTTGCCACAGAAGTGGCACTGGAATGCCTGCAGCAATTTGCTGAAGCAACTTTGGCATCAGAGGAACTCGAGAAAAGATTCTACAAGGATATCTTTTCTAATCCTCGCTATCGCCATATGACAGTAAGGCGATTGACTGATACCATTCTTGCGGAATGGCATGATCGTGTTTTAGAAGAATATAAGAATAATCCCCCCACTCTTGAAGAAATGGGAGAAAGTGCGACTGAGTATCAGAACGGGAAGAACCCGGCACATATTTATGGAACAACCTTGATCGCAGCACTTAAACTTCCGCAGTGTATGATACTGCTTCATCAAGGAGACGGACGCTGCGACGTTTTCTACGAGGATGGCTCTGTCGATCAACCAATCCCTTGGGATTCAAGATGTGAAGATACGGCAACGACAAGTCTCTGTGATGAAGATGCTGCTGAAAGATTTAGAAGTTGTGTGCTCAATCTCGCTGAAAAGCCTGTTATTGCTTGCTATGTAGGATGTGATGGAGTCGAGGATGCTTATAGAGATACATATGAGGGGCTCGGTGGATCTCATGTGCTTATGGGCGGAGTCCATGCTTTCTATAAGTACCTTACGTGTCAAATCGTTCAAATGGGGAATGAGACATTTAAGTCCTGGCTCCCAGATTTTCTCGCTAAATTCAGCGCTGATGGAATTTTCAGTAGAAGTGGAAGCGGTGATGATGTTTCGGTTTCCGGTATCGTTGATCTGAGCAAGATTAGTTCTTATACAGAAGGTTATGCGTATGACGTCAAACTCTATGCCTTAGAAGAGGATCTCTTTTGGAAAGAAAACGAGCTAGGCGGAAAAACAAGAAAACATGGAATCTTGAAAAAGAGATTCGACGATGCGAAACTTGATTTTGAAAATGCCTCAGTAACTCAGAATACTCTAACGGAAAGCCTTGCACAGTTGCAGAATTGTCGAATTGAATTCGCCAGAAAAATAGAAGCTGCTAAAGAGGAACTGGAAGCTTATCGGCAGGATGCTGAATCTGCAACGGGGCAGTTTGAAGGAAGATACGTCACTAGGTTTGCCACCGCCATGCAACGTTTTATCGAGGATATTTCAACGGGCTATTCTCAAAAGGAAGCGGCCTATAGCAAAATGCTGGAACAGCTTGTACAATTTGATGGTAAAATAAAACAGATTGAAGAACAAATCGAGTGTGGCAAGAAAAATCTCCTTGAATTGGAAACGAAACGAGACGAAGCTCAGAGTGCATTTGAGGAATACGATACAAAGTACCAAGCTATAGATGTTGAGCGTGGAAAAATTGCAGATCAAATCAAAGCCTTGAAGGAAGGGATGTAAGGGTAATGGCGTATCAGCTCAGTAAAACGGATGTGAATCAACTCCAAACATTGAGAGGACAAATTCCTCTTCACTACAGTGATGAGGATGCAGTAAGGCTGGTTGATATTATAGACCGAGCTCTTCTAAATGGATGTTTGGATAATGATGATGTCTATGAGTTGCTAGAGGTCTTACCTAAAATTATTCCGTCTTCTCAAGAAAAAACACAGTCCGAATCAGAAATCCAGAACACAGACTGGAACGATTATATTGATGAACGCAGGGCCAGGTACAAACGCGAAGTGGAACGACTTCATCAGGCACTTTCTAACTGGGTCTTCATGCAGAGTGCTGTATACCGAAAAAACATGGAGCCTCTCGATAGACCCATTGAAAGATCAAAGGCAAACAACATCGGACTAGGAATCAAGAAATAACGCGAAAGGAGAATTCATTATGGCTAATAGTGCTAATGACAAGAGAGCGGCATTTATGCAGCGTATTAAGGTGAACCCCAGTCAGAACAAGAGTGCGAAGCAGAGTCAGTTTTCGTCTAATAACAAAAGCAGCAGCAATTCCAGCAGTAGCAGTAACAAGACTAGTGCACCTGCAAGAGGCAAGGCACTTGGCGGTGGTCGCGGAAACGAAAGGTAATGATTAATTAGAGGAGGACCTTTATGGATACAGTGTTGATACTTGCCTATACAGCATGGGCTATTTATTCCGGTTATAAGGTTTTGTCAGGTCGTTCCGAGTGGCTTGATAGGAGGGCACCGCTTAATATAATTGTGAAGATTGTGTTAAGCATAGTCGCTGGTTATGTTATTGCTGCCTTCTACCTTATTTACTTGATTCTCAAGTTCCTGGGTGTGATGTCCAGAATGTAAGAACGTAGAGACGGGTGTTGCGTGGAAACACCAACACCCATATTTAATTTTATAGGAGGGATTCGATATGGCAGTAGGCAAGAACGTTATTCAGGGAACAGCTGTTTCTAAGAACGGTCTACCCTCTACTACTGGTACACCTTCTCTCCTGCTGAAAGGCGAGTTCAATGGAAAACCCGCATCTTTCGGTTTGGGTGAAGATGTAATCAGCAAGCATATGATGCTTGTTGGCGGAACCGGATGCGGTAAGAGCACATTATTTTATCATATCATTGAACAGCTGAAGAAAAAAATGACTGCTGATGACGTAATGATTATCTTTGACAGCAAAGGAGATTTTTACTCGAAGTTTTACAGTAAGAAAGATTGTGTCATTGGTAACTCGCCTCAATATATTCAGCAGTCGGAGCGATGGAATATCTTCAAAGAGATCCTTGCAGATGGTTGGGATGAGCGACAGGTAATGATGAATGCAACAGAAATCTGCAAGGCTCTGTTTGAGGAAAGAACAAAGAACAATTCAAGCAATCCATTTTTCCCTAATGCAGCAAGAGACTTACTAGCTGCTATTCTGGTGACAACTATTCGATTAGGCGAAGGAGAAAAACAATTTGTAGTAGAGAATTTCTACAACAACAGAATCAAGGAATTCCTGGACTCTTGTTCAGGACCGGATATTTGCGACTACCTTGACGGGTTCGGAGATATGCGTTCGGTGATGAGTTACATTGAAGGAGACAGTGCGCAGTCACAGGGCGTATTGGCGGAGATGTTTTCGGTCGTTCGTGATGTTTTTATGGGTGTTTTCTGCGAAAAGGGCAAATTTTCAATGCGAAATTTTGTGCGCCAAAAAGGTGGTCGTACTTTATTTATTGAATATGATCTCTCTATTGGTAGTGTACTCACTCCAGTGTATAAAATGCTTTTTGATTTGGCCTTGAAGGAGGCTTTAGGAAGGACAAAATCGCAGGGAAATGTGTACTTTATATGCGATGAGTTTAAGCTCCTGCCAAACCTGCAGCATATAGATGATGGCGTAAACTTCGGGCGAAGCCTTGGAGTAAAAGTTTTCGCCGGACTTCAGAGTATAGAACAGCTTTATGAAATCTATGGTCAAAGCAGGGGAAAGAATCTCGCAGCGGGATTCTCGTCCATTATCGCATTCAGGGCAAACGATGTTACTACAAGAGAATATATATCTAGTTTGCACGGAAAAAATATGGTTCTTGAGCAGTATCGAATGCTCAATAACACAATGGTCGAGGAGAAACGCATAGGATCAACCGTCGAAGATTGGGATCTGAATAACCTCAAAGTTGGAGAGGCTATAGTGGGTCTCCCATTTGCTCCTCCATTCAGATTTTATTTTGAAATGTATAGAGGTTAAATAGTATGGAAACTTTATCTCAAGAAACAGTAATTCGATTGAAAAGCGGGGAGGCTGTTATAAAAAACGTGGTCTACTCTGCTGGAAAACAAATCTATCGTGTTATATACGATGGAACGGATAAAATGCTTGTGTGGATACCAAAGAGTAAGGAAGCAAGTAGTATATATTCAAACACACTAAAACTGGTGCAGATGGGTTGTATAGATGAAAGTTATATTTGGCCTGAGGATATCTCTGAGTTGGATGATAGTGGCTTCGGTTATATTGTGCCGATTATTCCGGATGGATTTGTGCCACACACAGATATTCTTTACTTAAAGTATCGTCCGGACTATAGGGTGATTGTGACAGCCGCAATTCAACTGTGTAAAGCAATCGAATCTCTTAGCCAAAACGGACTTGTTAAGTACGGTTTCACTTCGTTCTATGTAAACGTTAATGATGGAAGAATTATAATTCCAGATAATGATGAAGCAATTGTACCGTATGGAACAAAACTTTCTTGGTTTGATAATCCAAGATACACAGCACCGGAAGTCACTTTGGGAGCCCCTTTGGATTGTTATAGCATGCGTTTCATTCTTGCAAAGTTGCTATTCCAGTTACTGTTTTTGGCTCATCCATTTGAAGGGGTTAGAAGCTTTGTGCCAATGACTACAAACATGCAAATAAAACTATATGCTGAAGACCCTGTGTTTATTTTTGACAGAAACGATCAATGCAATATGCCCGATCCGAGTTTACAGAAAAACACAATACTGTTATGGAAGATAACCCCAACCTTTGTGAAAGAAATATTTTGGAGAGCCTTTGATAAAGAAGCTATTAGACAGCCACTCCATCGACCTACAGAAAAAGACTTTTCTGATGTATTAATAAGATATTTGGTTTATTTGAATAAGGTGACAATATGACAAGAAAAACAGAAAAACCTGAACTTTTTGCAAGGTGCATGCTCCCTATTATATTTGTGGTAGATACCTCTGGGGCAATGAGTGGACAATCTATAAGCGTTCTTAATACATGCTTAGAAGAAACAATACAAAACATAGGTGAAA
The DNA here is from genome assembly GCA_900315735.1 of uncultured Lachnospiraceae bacterium. GTDB lineage: Bacteria > Bacillota > Clostridia > Lachnospirales > Lachnospiraceae > Roseburia_C. The sequence continues at coordinate 19,768 of ONAD01000014.1, forward strand.
ATAGAAAATTCTGTTGCGATGTGATACCTAAAATTGGAATTTTACAAGTTCATACTGGCTCTAGTTGGGTAAATCCTAATGAGCTAGAGTTAGCAGAAAGGCTTGATTACCAGCCACTAGATGCAGCAGGACTCAGAGATATGGGTTCTGCATTAGTTGAACTTAACGAGAAACTATCACGTAAAGCGTTTCTCGACTTTCCGATAGGAAAGGGTGCACCAATTATCATCTATGTTGTATGTGGGCAAATAACAGATGACTGGAGATCCTCACTTTATGGTTCACTATTAAAAAATAAATGGTATCAAAGATCTATTAAATTGGGATTTGCACTTGGTGAAGATGCGGATATCGAAGCCCTATCTGAAATTTTGGGCGAATCAGGTGCGATTATCCAAGTATATGAATATGCAGCCTTTAGCAAAGCATTCACGGATATAGTAGTAGATACGTTTAACAGATGCAGCATTCACTATACTTATTTTGATAAGGCTAAAAACCCTCGAGATATCATACAGGACGTGATTGATGGATTTACTCAGAATGCCGACGACGTAAATGTCATAATGTCACATCCCTCCGTTATCAAAGTTGATTCAGCGGTTGAGGATGATGATCGTGTTCTAAAGAATATGATGGCCTATTCCGAAATATGGACAATCCTAAATTTGTTAGAAAATTCATATGCATCACGAGTACCGCAACAGGTAAAAAACTTTTTTGAGGAGGAACGCCTAAAAGACTACATTCCTCAAATAGATGTAGATAGACCATTGACAGAACAGAATTTGCAAAGAGAAACAATGGTTCTCTTAGCCCTACTTAATGTTAATTATTGGTGCGATAGCGAAGAAGAAAGAGAATTTTGGCTTAGGGAAATGGCAAATAATGATAATAGTGAATATGATCCAAATGATATGTCCTGGGATTTGAGTCATTTATTCGATGAGTCAGAAAAAATATATGATAACAACGATGAGTATCCGACAGAAACCGAAGAAGAAAATCATGTTCTAATACATATGCCAAATGGTGAATTAACTATATATGTAAACTATCACGACGAAAAAACAATGATTCCGCTAAAGTTTTTTGAATTACATGAAACCATAGATACAAATACAAGCACTGATCCAGCTCTTGAAATTTTTCTCTGGAATAGTTGGGGACCTGTGCTTGATGTGAAAAATATTGGTTTGGATGATATTTACTCAAGACAGCGAATTGCACCTGAATCAACTGCCATTGCAGTTGATGGGTCAAAATTAATTCATAAAATAGATGGTGAAGCTGTATTTCAAATCAATATGATAGGTACAGATACTTATATTAAAAACATATCCAAAAGTGCTGCTGAGATAATTAGACCCATCCATAAAGGAGAAAAGATATCTGTAGGCCTAGATTCCGCATTGGTTAACAGTGAGGGGGAACTTATACTGAGCATAAGCACTCCGGATGGATGGATTTTGGAAGAGTGGGATCCTGATAATGAATGGTGATAATTTCTCTCAAATTATGCGTTTGGAGGTATATTATGGAAAATAATGTTGATATGTCCAATAATGATTATAGTGTTTCAAAACCACTAATAATATCAACGATTATGGGAGATGTAGATATTAAAGAAGAACCTGTAATTCTTAAACGTTGCCAAATATGTGCATGTGAGCCTCAGTCGGCATTAGAGGATTGTTTTAAGATAACCAGGAAGGAAAAATTCTCACCGCATTTAATCGTAGAAAATATGGGTTTTGGTGATGCGGCAGTAGTGAAAACCCTTCAAAAAGGCCAGAATCTAACATTTGAATTAATAGAAAATGTTAATTTTAGAATATCTGGAAGTGCAAATGTTGAAACAGAAATAAGCCATTATAATACAAAGATTTCTTTTCAGGAAACTAAGTCTGTTTTGAGAATAGGTATTTCCGCATACGAGGATTGCAAGGTGTATCTACCCTTCCGCATTGGCGAAAGATATAATTTGAAAGCAGGAGATTGCATTGTACCTAGGTTAAACTGTTCTGAGGGTTTTGCTATTCTTAGCTGTGTAAGTGACGATTGGTATGATTCAGGCTGGGACGACTGGGAATAAATATTAAAAAGCGAAAAAGGTTAATCAGGAGGTCCGCATATGTCTCGAAAAAGAACAATTGAAAAGAATATACAGGCAAGCCACGAGGCATCCAAATCAAGCAGATATATGCAGAGTGGTCTATCGGATAAAAGGGCGAAGCTTAGTTCAAAAAATTTTGACAAGTTGATGGCAGAAAGAGGTCTCTCAAAAGAAGACACTGCGAGTCTCAAAGCATCAAACCAACCAGGTACATCAATGGAAGTTCGCCATGCAAAAGCGGGCGAGAAGTTTGTAACAACTCATGGAACCGAACGCAGTTCGGGGGTGTTTGTTTCAGAGAAATCTCTTGGGAATACACCGAGTGAGCGGATAGATAAGGGTGCTCTTCCTCATTCAAATTCGGCTGAATATGAGACAACTGTTGAACTCTCCAGAGATCAAAATCTTGTATATGGGAAAATTGCCCCGCAAAGCAAGTTCTCAAAAATGGATCCGAATCAGGCACCGCGATCTGGAGGTGGAGAACAGGTTATCACAGATGGTGGTTATAATACCGGTGCTGTTATCAATAGAGATCCAAAATATCCGGTGCCCGCGAGTTCGGACTTTCAAAAAAGGTCGCAGGCATATAAAAAGAGTCATGCAGTAGAAACATCGGCAGATGATAGAATGTCAAGACATAACAATGGGAACAACAATACCAGTGGCCAATCCATGTGATCAAGGAGATAGAGCAACATGAAAAAAATAAGATGTCAAATGTGCGATGGCACATGGATTGTAGAAGATAATGATTTAGAAAAGCAAAGGGTTTGTCCCTGCTGTGCATCTTCAATTCAAGGAAAAGTTGAATTTGAAACTTACGACTCGCTTGACAAGGCTATATATGGTGCCATTACAAAAATGGGAGATAGTGTGCTCCAGAATCTCCGTCAGTTATCGGGATTTATGATGGATACAGCACCGAACTTAAGGAAGGAAATACGTATTTTCAGTAAGACCGTTACAGATGAATATGTATCTTATATAAAAATATTATTTGACCAGGATGTTTGTGAAGCAGAAACAACTATCCGAAAGCTACGACAACTTTTTATTGAAGAAGAAGGACTGTCTGAATCATGGGCGGATATGATCTGTGAAAGCTTGCACGGCGCATTGCTTTACAATAAAGGGATTGGGTGTACGAGATTAATCAATGTAGAGATTGGTGATTTTGAACCATCCACGAGGAGTACAGATAGAAGTATTACAGTAACAGAGCGGCACGTCGAGGATGTAAAAGCAAGTCATAAACCCAAGATTGCGTCTAAGACAAGAAAAAATACTAGCAGTGATAACACAACACCACCAAATGTACATTATACAACAACAGGCGATCCGGAGGGTTTGTGTGAGCTAGCGTTAAAATACTACAATGGTGCTCCTGGTTATAAAAAAGATGAAAGAGCGGCCATTAAGCTATTTAGACAGTCTGCAAATTATCATCAGTATGTTCCTGCTTATAACTATCTAGGTCGTATTTTTATGAAAAGAAGAGAATCTGATAGTGCTTCAAAATGGTATCAAAAGTCTGCGGCTGCAAATAATGCGGAAGGACTCTGTATGATGGGCTATTTCTATCAAAAAGGTTATGGAGTGGTTGAGCAAAGTACGCTATCAGCGATAGGGTGTTATACAAGTGCTGTGGCTACTGGAAATTTTGAACAAATGGTAGATGTTGCAAGAAAATTCCTCAAAGGAGGAGAACTTCCTAAAGAGGAAAAAATAGCTGTTGATATTCTTGATGCTGCAGCAAAGGCAGGAAGTTCTGATGCACAATATTATCTAGCAAATTGTTACGTAGAGGGAATCGGTATTGATGCAGATATTGGAAAAGCGATTGATTTGTTGAAAAAAGCTGTTGCCGAGGGACACGCTCATGCCTTAACTGATTTAAGAGTTCTGTATGGGAAACTCTCTTTCTCTGAAAGATTAAAATATAATTTAAAAGAGTGAAAATAATGGAGGCAGCTGTACTACTTGCCAAATGTGGCAAAAGAAATCGAATATACGGAATAAGGACTCAGAAGATGAGTGACGGGGATTGGTGGCGAACTTGGGCATTTCCAATTGATGAGCACCGAGCAGAAAGTGAAAGATACGATCTTACTGTTGTTCAGGGAAACCTTTTCTATACCGAGGAATATCCTGGATGCCCGTTCTGTGGCACAAAGAATTTGGTGATGTGTAATAAATGTCATAAGATATCTTGCTGGAATGGAGAGTCTCGGTTGGAGTGTCCATGGTGTGGAAACGATATGAACAATATTGTTACTGCCACAGCAAAGTTTAATCTATCGGGTGGAGATATTTAACAAGGAGGCAAAGGAATGACTGCGTATGACTCAAGCAATCTGAAAAGTACGCTTGCTTATATAAAGGATAGGTTTGGTCTGGATGTGTTCACTAAGCCTGGTCGTGTGCCGGCACTGTTAAGTGATTTGGCACCGGGGTTGAAGAATGATCGGATTATGTTAGAGAGGCTGTCTCGTTTGGGTATTCTTGATGACTTTGTAGAGAATACATATGAAAATGAGGCAGTGCAAAAAAGAATAGTTTCTAAATCCATGACTCAGCTGACGCAATCTGAGTTTATTCGACCTGCAATCGCCGCGTCTTATATTAGCGTAATGGCAGAAGTCTTCGGCTGGTCAATTGAAGTTGAAATTCCCAAGGAAACTACTGAAGAGAAGATAAAGTTCGATTCGGAGAGGTACATGAAGGAGTCACAGGATAGAGACTTCCTTTGGGGAAAGAGAGCTGTTGAAGAAGAGAGGTTTGACGAAGCCAGACTCCTGTTTAGCAAGGCTTACGGTCAAGGGAATGTCCTAGCAGGCGTTCACCTTGGTGAAAGATACTATTCTGGAAATGGCTGTGAACGTGATTACGACAAAGCCATCCCCTTATTTGTGGATGGAATGCATAGGGGCTGTCCACTTGGGGCAGAGTGGCTTGCTGAAGCATATAGAGTAGGCAAGGGAGTGCCGAAAGACGTTGATAAAGCAAAAGAAATCTACAGTGCTTGCGTTGAAGCGTTGGAGGATATGTGTGCATTTGGTTGTGCAGACGCACAATATGCTTTAGGTTTTGATTTATTATATGGCAATTTTTCGGCTGAAAATGAGAATAAGGCGTATTACTGGCTAGAGAAGGCAATGAAGTCAGGAAATGTCGGCGCGGGTGTACAAGTTGCCAAAATCCTAATCAACGGATGGGGGCAGGAAAAAGATGAACAAGCGGGCATAGCTATATTAGAAGGTTATGCTAATACAACGAATAATAATGCGCACTTTGAGCTCGGTAAAATTTACTATTATGGTAGGCTGAAAGAGCAGGATTATAAAAAAGCCTTGTATCACTTTAAAAAGGCGGCAGAACGAGGACATGCAAGTTCACAGGCTTATGTTGGTGATATATATTACTATGGCGAAGGCGTCCCTATTGATTATGTAGAGGCGAGAAGATGGTATGAACTAGCCGAAAACCAGGGCAATAAGGATGCTGCCTTAAATCTTGGGTTTATTTATTTTTTTGGAGAAGATGTCGCAAAGGATAAACAAAAAGCATTTAAATACTTCAAGAAATCAGCTGACAAGGGAAATGCCCGTGCGCAGTATATGTTGCATTATTTCTATCTGCGGGACGAGCAATTCAAAAACTATGAACTTGGGAGACAATATCTTCAAAGGTCCGCAGAACAAGGAGACGTGTTTGCTCAGAAGCTTTTGGCAAAGTGCTATATAGGTTCGTTTGATTTCGTTGAAGATGATGTAAAATTTGCTTTTTGGATGCGAAAAGCAGCTGAACAAAACGACGCTGAAGCTCAAAGGATACTAGGCGAAGCATACATTGAATTGGAGAATGAAGAAGCTCTACCGAAAAGCTATCCGGACGCAATTGAATGGCTGGAAAAAGCCTGCGGAAATGGTGACGTAAGGGCGTCTGTTCTCTTGGCTGAAGTCTATTCCACTGTGGATGGCTACAAGGATACAAAAAAATTCTCTTATTACGCTGATCATGCTGAACAGCTGATGGTAGAGAAAGAAAAAAATGGATACTTCTTTGGAGAGGAACACGAATCGCTTGCGGATTTGCTCTATAAATCTTCTGACGATAAGGTCGTACGCCAAAAATCATTTGATCATTATTGCAAAGCCTTTCTGGCTGGCCGAAAAAGTGCATTATATGACCTTGGATGGATGTACTTTGTCAACGGGTATACCAATGATTTCTTCAAGCTGTCTCCGGATGAGCTGCTACAAAAGATCGTTGAGACAGAGAAAGATAGTAAATCATCTAGTTTGGCCTACCTTTTAGGACTTGTTTATTTCAATGGGTATAAAATTTATGAGAACAAGGCAGCTGCCGAGCAATGGTACTTGAAGGCGATTGATAAAGGATCTCTTACTGCAGCATGTGAACTGGCGCTCTACTATGTAAATGAGCGAAAACTTTATGATAAAGGATATTCTGTTTTAGAAAAGGCGCATGAAGATGGTTCTGTCGAAGCAACACGTCTTCTCGGACTGTGTTATAAAAACGGAATTGGTGTAAAGAAAAATCGTTCAAAAGCCAAAGCACTTCTTAAAGAAGCCGCAGAAAAAGGCGATGAAGATGCCGTAGCTGAACTAAAGAAATTCATTTTTTGATTTGAGGTGACAATATATGAAGTGTGCAAAATGTGGAGCAGAGTGGACAGCAAACATTTCGAATGCAGTTACTGCTTGCCCTTTTTGTGGAGAACCCCTGATGGGCGTTGTTCCGCATCAACAGGCTATTGAGGCATTTAAGATCATTTTAGATCGATTTGGTGTCGACATTTATTTTGAGGATAAAAGACTATACGGTTTGGTGAATGACCTCCTTCCAAACACAGCTACCGAAAAGGGCATTCTTAAAACCGCTATTACACTTGGGGCTCCGACCGTTGTAGCTAGAATCGTTACAGAATTGGAAGATAAGAAAATTGCCCTTAAAGAATGTTATGCGTTACTTGAAAACGGTGGCTTAAGCAAAGAATGGTGTGCTGCATCACTGTTCATTTTCGCTATGCCATTAGGCGTGGATTCAACAGAATTATTCCCCTTATCTGAGTTAAAAGAAGTATCTAAGTTCAATATGGAGGATGTTGCTGTTTCCTATGATCAGGACTTGGAGGACGAATACTCCTCGAAGTCTATGGATGATTTATTAAATTTGGCACTTGAGGGCGACGCTGTTGCTTGTACTGAACTGGGAGAGAGATATTATTCCGGCACCAGCACTGAAAAAGATATAGAAACCGCTATTGCATACTTCACACAGGCAGCTGATATGGGCTATTCAGTCGCCGAGTTTATACTTGGTAAGCTATATGATGAAGGTCAGTCCGTCCCTCATGATGGAACTTTAGCTTTTGAATACTATAAAAAGGCAGCAGATAAAGAGTACCCGCCTGCAGAGTATGCCCTTGGGCAGATGTATTATTATGGGCAAGATTGCGAGAAGAACGACCAGGAAGCTTTTTATTTGATTTCAAAGGCAGCTAAAAAACTGGATGATTCGGATGCATACGTCGTTTTGGCAATGGTTCTTAAAGAATCTGAAGACGAGGACGTGAGGGATGAAGGTAAAGCTTTCCTGTACGCAAAAAGAGCCGCTGAAATGGGAGATGAAAATGCCTACAATCTTCTCGGAACAATGTATGAACTCGGATGTGGTGTTGAACAGAGCTATGAAAATGCAATTAAATATTATAAGCTGGCAGCAGAGAATGGTGTTGAGATTGCTTTTTTAAATATAGGAGCCTTTTACCAAGCTGGCATAGGTGTCTCAAAAGATGACAGAAAGGCGGTAGAATACTTCCAGGCGGGTGCAAATGCTGGAAATATGTACTGTCTGAATGCGTTGGGAATGTGTTATAAAAACGGGACCGGTGTTCAACAAGATTACAAAAGGGCATTCGAGCTATTCTTAGATGCTGCCTACGCTGGTAATTTTGCGGGTGAATTAAACACGGGACTTGCCTATGACGAAGGTCAAGGAGTTCAAGAAGACAAGGCTGAAGCTAAGAAATGGTTCACCTTGGCGGCTTCACATGGGAGCAGTAAAGCTATGGTTGCGTTGGGATTTTACACAGAAAAAGGTATTTCTGACGGAGAGCCAGATCTTGAAAGCGCTTTTGAATGGTATTTGAAGGCGGCCGAAGTTGGAGATCACCCTTTCGCCGCGTGGGTAGTTGGAAACTGCTATTCACAGGGATTAATGGGAGTTGAGATTGACCGATGCACTGCTTTTAAATGGTATTTGTTAGCGGCGGAGCTTGGACAGGCTACGGCTCAAAACAATGTTGCCTGTGATTATCTTAAAGGCGAAATTGTTGACCTCGATTACCAAGCAGCTGTCGAGTGGTTTGAAAAAGCAGTTGCACAGGACGATATGTATGCCTTGGACAATTATGGAACTATTCTGATGAATGGTGATGGTGTGCCAAGAGACACTGAACGTGCATTTGCAATGGTAAAAAAAGCAGCGGATATGGGTTATGCTGATGCTATGCTCAATGCAGGTGTTTGCTATTTTGAAGGCTGGGGAACACAGAGAAACCTCGATGCAGCATTGCATTATCTCACGGCGGCGCTGGAAGCAGGAAATCAAGCCGCACTTTCTTATTTGCAGAAAGGGTTTAAAGAGAAGAACGGAATTTGGACTAAACGTGGTCTCTTTGGGAAAGTTCCTGCACCAGAGCAACTGCCTCCTCCCTCCGATTCTCCTGTGTGTAAAGGTGGGTGCGAGAATTTTTGCACATATGCGAATATGAGTAAAGCCGAAGAGATGTATAATTCAGAAGAGTTCTGTTATTGTGAACTGATGGATCAGAAGGTGTTTAGGAAAACTAAATGCCAATACTATAAGGATTCGTTAGGGGATCTAATAAAGGCGTTTGCAGATACAATGTGAGGTGAAACTATGAGCTTTTTCGATTATGCGCGGGCACGAAATAAATACAGAAATAACAAGATAATGGTTCAAGTGATAGATGGTCTTGAAGATATGGACCAGTATCATTTATTACGCAGCACAAGTGTGAATAAGACTCCTTTTAGTCTTCCGAACACAGCCGAAGAAATTAAAACCTGGCTTTCTGTTTGTGATGGTGGCCTGCTGTTCTCCACTACCCTACTGGGTTATGACGATTATGATAAGGAACTAGAGATTTCATTTTCCACTTTGCAGGAGTGGAACACAAAACAGAAGCACGAACTTCTGGGACTTCCGGATGGCTATTTAATAATTGCCATATTGAATTACGGAGATCCTATATGTATCTCTCCGTCAGATTCTAGGATATACCTTTGGGATATGTCTGAAATGACCTTCACAACTGTATGGGAAAGCTTTACTGATTTTCTTGCTGATGAATACAATACTGCTGTACAGATGGTGGAAGATGACGCCCTGGAGCCTGTTCCTATGAAAACGGAGGAGCAGGATGGAGAATAATATCAGCTACCAAAGAAGATGTGCGGTAAGTAAAGCCTGGTCAAAGGAACGGAAGCAAGTTTTGCAGTCACGAGGAAGTCGTAATTGGTCTCAGAAAGAACAAAGAGAGATTATAGCAACCGGTAAGTGTCATGGGTATGAAGGACAACATATGCTCTCCGTTAAATCGCATCCTGAGCATGCGGGAAACGAAAAGAACATTCAATTCTTAACACATGAGGTGCATTTTCAAGCACATGGCGGAAACTGGAAAAACGATGCTAACGGTCGCTTTAACCTAAAGACAAAAAAAGTTGATTCATTAGATGGGGAGCTACCAGGAATTAATTATCGAAAACTTTCAGATCCGCTCAGTGATCGATCAAAGAAGATTGCAAACACAAAATACGAAAAAAATAAAGCAGTTTCAAAGACTGGCTCAAATGCAGAAATTTGTTTGTCAGTCGAGCAAACGGCAGCAGTTCACCGAAAGGTACTCATACGAATCAAAAAAGTAGCGTCAAAAGCAATAGCAAAGGCAACGGAATGAATAGCTGATTTCGAAACGTAAAGAAGGTGCAAATTATGAGAGAAGATCGCGATGACTTAATTGAAGTTGAAAAAGCAATGCAAGAGGAAATCGACCGCTATGATGCGGAGTTGATTTCTTTATTGGTGAGCGATTCTCAGCAAACTCACACTGATTGGACTGATCACGAAATAGCTATGGTATGTCTCAGAGGTAGAAAAATATGTTTATGTCTAGAATCTGGGCAGCAAAGTAAGGCCATAGAAGAAATTGATTTGCTACTTAATAGTGTGAAGCGACTAGAGTATGGTTTGGAATTAACTCCTGACACCCTATCGGATGCATGCGACTGTGTTCTTTCGATGATTGAGGGTGGAGACTACACTGAAGCTCTGAAGATACTCATTAGCGAAGAATATGGGGAAATAAATCTAAATACCGAAATTTCTGAAGATTTATTTTTCATGCTTACAAATATGGCCAGCTATTTTGAAAGCCACCAAGATAATGATATGGTTGGCCGTATAATAATGTATCTTGTAAGTATTAGCGAAGAGAGAAACAAAGGAAATGTCCTGAAACATCGAGAGATCGTTGTAAAAGCGTTATCGAAAATTGTGGAAGTTTGTCCTGATCAAAGTTATGCAATATGCAATAAAGAAAAAGCATATTTTAAGGGCATTCATGATGAGTTCACATCAAACTTCTTATGGTTTTCCGGATACCTTCTTCAAAGAAAAAACAACACCAAAGCCGCATTAGTAGTATTCAAAAACTGCTACAATATTCGACTGGAACTATACGGAGAACAAGACTGGTACACTGCTTTAGCAAGACGAGAATATGCGGTAATGCATTTAGCTCTTGCTGGCAACGAAGATAATGCAGAAGAGATGTCTTTTCTATATAGATTTATCAATTGTGTAGAAGAAGAAAGTTACTCTGGTATAGACAGGGATACCCTGAAAATTGTTGAGGGAAAAACTCTGTATATTGTGCTTTTACATAAGCTGAACCATGAGAACTTCCATTCTTATGAATATCTTCACTCGCTTTATTATAAAATCTGCGAGGAATATAATGAAAAATCTTCAGAGCCGTTGATAAAACTCCGTTTGAGTTATAACCTCATTGGGGGCTTTTACTTAAAGAAGGGAAAATACATTCGCGCTGAACAGGCTTTTGTAAGCGCAGTTAATGCGCCGTTTCCAGCCAATGTAGATGAAATCCTTTCAATAGCGCAGGTGAAGAGCAATCTTCTCATGGTTTATTACGTAGAGAATGACATGCCAAAGGCAGCACCTCTTATTTTAGAACTGTTGGAGCTGATTGAGCAGGATGGCGGCGGAATTGAGGAAAAAGACCAATATAGAATACTTACTATGTATAACAGCCTGGTAAGCCAGGCATTTCTTGAAATTGACAAGGAGGAAGTAGATTTTCTTATCTCTGAATTGGATGAGATCGGATGCCAAATAAAAACACCTAATGACAACTGCAAGAACGCTTACCCCGAAAAAGTGATTTTCTTTGTCACAGGAGTACAATTGCTTCTTCAGAATGATGAGCTGACCTCAAAACAATGTAATGATTATTGTGATGCTTTGGCGATTGTTGATAACACTGGGATTGAGCAACTGGAACAGGGGCAAAGGATAGTTTTATGGCTGAGCCTTTCCATATTGGCATGGGAAGCAAATCGATCCGATTTGGCGGAATACACTATTCTTAAATCAGCAAGAGAATGCTGGAATTCGGTAATTCCATTAAGCACAAAGGCATCTGTTTTTCAGACAACCGCCAGTATTTTGGGAAAGTGCGGAAAGGAGCAAGAGGCACTTCAATATTTAAATCATGCGCTTGCGCAAATACGTGAAGTTTGGCATTCATACTTGTGCTATTCAAACGACAACAGGTTGTTGCAGATTCTCTCACCTACGCAGTTACTGTTTACCTGCAACTATGCAATTATGCGGACAATTGAAAAGAATACCTGGAAATTATATGAGAGGGTTATAAACTATAAGGCACTTGCTTCTTTGGCAGGAAAAGAACGCAATCGAATATTAAATTCAGGATATGTTGATGCAGGGTTAATCGGAAAGATTAAATCCATTCAAGATCGTTTGGCTGCGATAGAAACCGAAGGTATTTTTTTGCCTGACAGCAATGAATATGACATAGAGAAAGAGAACCTTAGAGTATTGGAAGCCGAGTTCGCAGCAAGATTTCCGGAAAGGTTTAAAACCCAAGATATTACAGTAAGAGAATTGAAGAATAAATTGCCTGACAATTCTGTGCTTATCGAGTATATCTTGTGTCCGAAAGATTACGGAGGAAAATCAAGAGATATTGTAGATGACATACTGGAACTTGATGCGTTTGTAGTTGTCAAAAATGGTGGTCAATGCACCATTAACAGATGTATTCTTCACAATGCAAAGTCAATCATAGACGAAGCATCAGAACTGGTTCAATTAATAGTAAATGAATCGAGAGGTGAGATATCGATAGAACAAATGGAGGAAAAAGAACACTTTAAAAGAAAGTTGCATTCCGCCCTGATTTCTCCTATTTACTCATTAATTGCCGGCAATAAAAAAATTTTTATAGCTCCAGATGCCGATATTCTGAATCTCCCATTTGACGTTTTGACAGATGGAAATGGAGAATTATTTGGGGATCGGTTTAACATTGTTGTAATGGAAAGTGGTAGAGACTTTTTATATTCAGATTCTAATGATTTTGGAAGCGGAAGTTTGATTGTTGGAAATCCTCAATTTGATGTTCCCGAAAAACAAATTCATAGAGCCGATACAAAAGCTCAGGATAAATCAAGATTTGTTGAATTAAAGCCTGATGCAATTCTTCAGTTGCCTTTTAGTGAATTTGAGGCAAGAACGGTTGGTAAATACTGTAAATCCAATTTTTTTGTTGGAAAGCAAGCAACCAGATACCAACTTCAAAATGGCATTGGAAAACGTAACATTCATTTAGCGACACATGGTTATTTTGATTTGCTTGGGGATACTGACTCAATGTATTCCTCATGTCTCCTGTTCTCTGGGGTATGTAATTGGCTTAGAAAAAAAGAATGGGATAGTAATTGTGGCAATGGTATCCTCACTGCTGATGAGATTAGTAGGTATGATTATCATAATGTAGAACTTGTTGTCTTATCATCATGCCTGGGCGGGATGAATGATACTGTAGTTTCAAAAGGATTCCAAGGTTTAATAGGTGGGTTTTCAGCTTCTGGAGTTAAATATGTTATATCGAACATATGGAATGCCGATGATATGGCAACAGAGATATTAATGGACGCATTTTATTATCAATACTGTGTTAAACAAGTCGCGCCTCCAGTGGCACTAAAGAGAGCAAAGCAGTATTTAAAAACAGTTACAATAGGCGATCTGAAGAGAAGAAATTGGTTTGAATATATTTTGCAGGGTAATATTCTGAATGCCAGTATGAAGATGAGGGTTTCCTCTTATGCCAATAAAAATGAAAGATTCCGCCCTTTCAAAAACGAGATTTATTGGTCAGGCTTTACTTGCTTTCGCTGCAACTAGGAGGTACATTGATGGAACAGAAAAAGCACATAAATAATTTGCTGGACAAGGCATCTTCTCAAAAGAAAAAGTCGGAGTCCATTCAAAGAGCATACGAAAACTATATTAATAGCGGATCCAATGCGGAAATGGAGTTGATCATTAGCGAACTCGATGAGTATTGTGTTGCTTGGGTGAGGCGACAACTTTGGAAAACAGGCTGTTATTCTGAAGAAAATGAACACACTGCGATGCAGGAAAGCCGACTGGCGGCTTGGAAAGTTATAGAGCAGGATAAGAAAGAGAAAACTGTCAGGCAAGACTTTACATACTATGTTTTTGGCGTCTACAAACATAAAGTGTTAGACGAGATAAGGAAGTTTTCTACTGCCAGAAAACAATATGAAACCGTATCACTCGATGAACCGATTGATGACTCTGGCCATGCTTATGCAGAAAAAATTTCATCAGCCACAATTGAAGACGAAATAGATGGCGAAGAAAAAAGAAAATTGTACGAGGAATTGTTTATTCTTTATTGTCGTGCCTTCACCGAAGCTACTGCCTATCCGCCTAGGAGTTTAGCGTTATATTATGCTAGAGTATTACCACACTTGTTAGCAGTAATCCCAGATAATAAAGCGTCATCTGCAAAATGGGCATTTGACTACATGACCGATAGAACATTATTTTATCTTAAGAATGATTCAGAGAGATATCTACAAACGAATGTTAGCAAACAGCTCACCTGGTGTGTTTCATTTTTAAATCAGATAGAAAGCGTAGACGAGAGCATAGATAATAGCAAACGACTGGGTGATGTTATTTATACGCAGCATTTTAATAAGGGAAAAATCGAAGATTGGGCAGAATATATGCATAAAGTTTGCACAAAGGTTGCGATGAAACTTGTTATAGAAAATTCGGAGCTTCTGGAAACTGCCAAATCATACCTTGAGGAAAACGATGTATTATATAAGCTTGTAAAAGGAGGGCATTCGAGATGAAACATATTGACTTTAATAATCTGTATAATCTTGCCACTCTGACGATAGATGATGCTCCATTAGATGAACTTCAAATCGAGCAAATGAATCATATTGCTGATTGTAAAGATTGCTATGATGAATTCTGCAGTATTATGGCTATTCTTGAGGTAACAAACGAATCCGGGATGATTGCTGTCAGAAAAATATTAAGCGATAAGCTGGACTCTTCTGAGGATAGTGTTGTTCAAAAAATACTCGCTGTCATCTCTGTTAGAGCGAAAGTGATAAAAGAACAAATTAGTGTTATCATGGAGCAGCTACAAAGCGATTTTAGTGGATTGTGTTTTGAGGCTCCGCTTGCGATGGCTGCTCGAAATGTCGAGCCTGACACACCCCCTAAAATTTCCAGACTTGAGGACATTGAAAACGAGAAAACTTTTATTCTATTTGATCCGGCTCTTGGATCAATGTATGTACAATTAGATATTCGAGATTTGACATCAGATGCTATATCAGTATATTTGAACTTTCCCAACAAGAAAAAGAAGGAAATCCCACTGACTCGTGATGGGTATATATTAAAGGGTGAACTTAATAATATCATGGATACTGATTTTGAAATCATTATTACGCAGTAGAGCATACCACCAAACAGCTCATAAAAAAGTCATTCGAGAGAATGGCTTTTTTTGTTGGGAAAATTTAATCTAGACCGACTTATAAGGTAGCAAAGAATGAAAGGTGGAGATCGATTTGGTAGACGAACGTATTAAATCATTAGTTGGATGTTCTAAAAACCTGCTTGATAATGGACAAACACCATGTTTTTTTATAAATGGTTCATCCGAGTTGGGTTTGCTAGAAAATTATGCACTAGAACTTGTGGGTGAATTAGAAAGCAATCTAGTGTTCTTCAAGGGTATTGTGAAATACTTTGCGGTGAAAATGCCGCACATTAACTCATCCGAGGAACAAAACTCTTTTACTGAAAAGGTTCTAGAGAGTATCAGTATTGCTAGAGATTGCTACAATGAGTTCAGAGGAATCATCATCATTGAACTTGATCAACTATGGAATGCTTCTGGAGCGAACGAACACTTCTCCTGTGTAAACCAGGTGTTTAATTCCTTCCCGAAAAATTGTTATATCGTAGTTGCCGCTGGGAAAGAAAATACAAATAAGATGAAAAGCATCAAAAGTCAATTGAGTGAATCATGTATCTTAATTGACGCAGCAATCCCGGAGTTTGATCTTCAGTTTTTTTCTAATCTCTTTGTAAGTGCCGCATTAGATATGGGGTATTCCGTGACAGATGCAGCAAAAAATCAAATGAAGCATTATCTTTCGGAAATGCGATGGGTAACTAAAGATGTGAAGCGGTTAGTAATGCAAACTTTATTCCAGATTGACATTGCTAAAAAGCTCTCCGAAGACAACTGTGTTATTGACGAACTGGATTTAATAAATCTTCCGGGAAGAAGTGAACGTGTACCTGAAAAAACAAAAATCGGATTCGCTCCATACAAGGCATAGGAGGATGGATATGTTTAATGATGGATTAAGGTATCAGGAGTCAAGGATGGCATCAGATGCTGAATTAACTAGTGATCTCGACTCTTTTTACATTGGCGAAGCACCACATATCTTACGAGGAGGACCGGTGCTTTTTAGGGATACAAATCAGCTATACATTGATTCGAGCGACAGCCATTCTCTGATATTGGGCAATACGGGATCAATGAAGACTCTCCGCTTTGTCTTGCCATTGATCTTTACATGTGCCAAGGCTGGTGAATCGATGATTGTAATTGATCCGAAGGGCGAGTTGTCAAGAAAGATGTCTCCTTTTCTGTCAAAGGAAGGATACAAAAACGTTGTGTTGAATCTACGGACTCCGCAAAAATCACCTGATAGGTGGAACCCTCTGGAGCGGGTAGAAAAGGCTTATTATGCAGGCGCAGATGGTAAACACGCCGCAGTATTACAACTTAATGATCTTTTCAATGAAGTTTTCTTCAAACGCACAGATGCGAAAGATCCATATTGGAATGAGTCTGCAGGACAGCTTGCGCTGGGACTGGCATTGCTAATGTTAGCATTAGAAGAGGATCTCAACATGGGAAACCTCTTGAAATGGCGCTATGAGAAAATGGACGATGGCACTTTACAAAAATGCTTTGAATCACTCCCTAAAGATAGCGATATATATCAGAACCTCGCAGGATATATGGATTTAACCGCAGAAAACACTAAATCATGTATCAAGTCATCCTTTGACCAACTTGTAAGAGTTTTCAAATCATCGCCAGCCTTAACAGAAATGTTATCAACAACGTCCTTTGATCTTGAAAAAATCGGTGAAACAAAAACAGCGGTTTTTCTCATTGTTCCGGACGAGAATACTACCTTTCATTTTCTAGCCACTCTTTTTGTCAGTCAATGTTATTCTTCTTTGCTTGGTGTGGCTGAGAAACATAACGGAACACTCCCACTACGGGTCAACTTTGTCCTTGAAGAATTCTGTAACTTGCCGACGTTTTCGGATTTGTTACCGATGATTACAGCTGCACGAAGTCGTAACATAAGGCTCCATTTGGTGATTCAGTCGTATGGGCAATTAGTAGAGAAATATGGTGAAAACGCCGCTAAAGCCATTCTTGACAATTGTGGGAACTTAATATACTTACACAGCCGTGAGATGCAGTTTTTACGCTATATAAGTGATCTTGCCGGACATAACGAATACGGGAGACCATTGTTATCCACTTCACGCCTGCAAAGGTTAAGTAAAAATGAAACATTGATATTTCATGATCGTTGTTATCCCATTTTAGTTGAGAACATACCGCTTATATTTGAGTATCCAATTGTGCTCGGTACCCTAATTCCGGAAAAAAAGAATGAAAATGAATTGGTTGCTCCTTTATCTGACATGGATTTCATAGATAACGAATGGTCATAAAAATTTTTAATTAGTATTCGGGAAAAACTTCTCCTTTCCGACTTAATAAATGAAAAGAACGAAAGGAGAAGAAAAATGCAGAAGGCGAGAAGAATAGTAATTGATTTAGAAATGAATCCTGTTTCCAAGGGGCTTAAAACTGTAAGAGCTAACCTTTCAAGAGAGATAATTGAAATAGGCGCAAGCATGATTGATGAACAGAACAAAATAGTAGACGAATTTCACTGCTTTGTGAAGCCAGATTTTAATACCTGCATTGTCCCGTTTATAACAAATTTGACCGGTATATCGTACTGTGATGTCGTTTCCGCCGTTTCGCTTGAAAAGGCTTTGGATCAATTGGAACGCTGGATAGAGTATGATTGCGAGACTTTAGTTTATAGCTGGAGTAGCGCTGATCTTCAGCAGATGACCAAAGAGTGCGAATATAAAGGTATTCACATACCGCCAAATATGGCACATTGGATTGACTTCCAATCAGAATACTACAAAGTGATGGATATTGATTCGACTTGTCGTCAGCTCTCGTTACACAAGGCAGCAGAACAGTTCGGCATTATCATGGACGAACGGAAAGCGCATTCTGCATTGTATGATGCAAAAATTACCGCAGAACTTCTGATTCCGATTTTAAATGGGGATTATAGAGAACAACGTGAATATTTAAGAAAAACGACTGAAGCAGAGTTGGAGGATCACTCTTTTACCCTTGGTGATGCTTGTGGGAATGTATTAAAGCAGTTTTTGCTCCAAATGCAGATGCCAGAGGGACCAGTAATCGCACATTGATATGAGAGAAGAATAAAAAATGAGAGAACATACATATTCCGTTAAAATTTCTAATCTAATCAAGGAATTCTTAAGCATGGACGACTGGCACTATTCCTTTGATGACCGAAACGGGACATTTCAATTTGGACTCAACATCTCGGCCAAAATTAAAAACATCAAATACCTGGTGGATGTAGATGAAGATTCATTTATCGTATATGCTTATTGCCCCATTGGTGCAGACACAGACAATACAGAGATGATGCACCGGATGTCAGATTTCGTTTGTAGAGCTAATTATGGACTAAAGAACGGAAATTTTGAATTAGATATGAGAGATGGTGAGATTCGTTACAAATGCTATGCAGATTGCGAAAACACCCTTCCCTCGATTGAGGTTGTCAGGACAAGCATTTATTTCCCGGCCGTTATGTTTGAAAGATATGGGACTGGCATTGCTGAGATTATTTTTAATAATTCAACAGCACAAGCCGCCATCGCTAAATCAGAAGGAAACATGCGAAGCAGTGCTAATAATGATGCCCCACAAGCATCGCGTGCAGAAGCAGAGGCTGTCTTAGAAAAACTCGCTGCTCACTTTACCGAAAACTCTGATAGTTCCAATTAAGGTACATGACTGTATGCATATGAGGAGGAGATTTCATTGGCAAAAAAATCTGGCAACTGATATGAAATGGATTTAAGGAGAAAATGCAGATATTTGTAGATGCAGATGCGTGTCCGGTAGTAGATATTGTCGAGACAATAGCAGAAAAATACAATATTTCCACCACATTGCTGTGTGATACGAATCATATTTTGTATTCTGATTGCAGCGAGGTAATTGTAGTAGGTGCAGGAGCAGATGCAGTAGATTATAAACTGATCAAGCTGTGTGATTCCAGCAAGAAGTAAATCAGCATGAAGCGTTTTCTCATTCTGAATCTTACGATTCGCAATGCAGAAACTATCTTTGAAATGGTTGATTGACTTTTCAACATTTACACGGATCTTGTAAGTATCTTCCCATTCCTGCGAGCCACGTTCTACACCAGGATAGGCACGGAGATTTTTCTCTGGTTAAATATAAATCATTCGTCAGCAGGAAGATGTGGTACATGGATTATCACAGTGGCATTTACGATAAGTTTTATCTGATGAGACCTGTAAGGTTCGACTGGTAGATTATGGTGATAGAAAGGTAAGCGTGATAAAACTGGTTTGCCGGATTACAGGCCTGGGGCTGAAGGAGTCAAAAGAGCTTGTTGAAACCGCTCCTGATGCAATGATTGTGGCAAGTAGCAGACGGTATGCCAGATGGTTATGCAAAGAGCTTCTGGAAATCGGAGCGCATGCAGAAATCGCATAAAGCAATGTAGATGATATATGACACAGGTGGTTAGATGCCCTCTGACCACCTGTATAGAAAGGATAGGTGTGTAATGGTAAAGAAAAGAAGTGGTTATATGAAAGCAACGTTAACCGCAATTGTATGCTGGCTGGCTTTTATCTGGCTGAGGACGTTCAATTATATGACAAATTATGAGATGTCAACTGGTCCATATAGTTTTTTGATAATTGGATCTGTAACGCTTGGATTAACTTTGTTTTATTGGCGGTGTTTTTATCCAGATGATGATTGCTCAACAGTAATATCCATTCTTTTTGATGTCGATGATGATGAATTGGAAGAGCTTTTCGAAGAGTGTGGTGATGGGAAAGGGAAGCGATGGAGCCTCTTGCGTAAGTCCATGCTGGTTGTGTGTGTATTATCCCTGTTATGCTTGCTGGGATTTGCTTTTGAGATGTGGACAGATATTACAGTCTTCACTGATGCAACCTACATAAATATCGGAATTTTTACCATTAATAAGAAGTATATGTTTGATCCACTGCTCTTTCTTGTGTTCCCTATCTGGACACAGTGCATTTTCAGAGGTATTCGTGAAGAAGGTTATAAAGTTAAAAGTGTGTTTTCTGCGTCTATCCAGCTGATCGCGCTTTCACTGATTTCGTTTCTGCTTTTCATGAAGCTTCCTAATATATGGCTGATTGAGTTGGCTATGATTGAGAGCATCGTTATCATCAGTGCCATCAAAAAGTATGTCTGGAAACAATGCTCTAAGAAAAAGGGTAACACTATTGCTTTGATGTGCGCATATGAGCTGTTCTGGTGTTATATGTTAGCCCTTTTCTTCCGTTCGGGGATGACAATCAGCCAGTACACATACGGGAATGACTGGAGTGAATACCAGGCAAATATAAGCTCTGTCTTAAGTGGAGCGACTGCGTTTGGAAGGTCTGCGGCACTGTCTTCAAACCAGGCTGTATTGGACTTCCTTATCAATAGAAACAACTACTTTCTTGCTAGCTTATATTATGGCGGATGGGTGGCAGCTGTAATTGTTATCGCTGTGCTGGTAGTCTTTCTTTTTGCAACACGCAGGATGCTGGGAAATCATGCTAAGGATAACAGAAATCATCTGGTATATACCGCAGCCTGGTTGACGTTAGCATTACGAGTAATTCTAGGGATTCCATATAGTCTGGGTATTGTTGCAATGCCGATAGCACTGCCTTTCGCAGGTAAAATCGGTCTATACATGGACACGATAGCACTTGGTCTGTTAATTTGGTCGGCCTATGAAGCGAAGAAAATTGATAAGAGTTTCTATAAAGACCGGCTGATGGCTGATGTTGTTGGTGAGAATGAGGTTCAGATCGAAGAGGAGGAAGACGATGACGAAGTTGCGTTTGAAGTATTGGAAATGGTTACGCTGACATCCGGAGATTATTCCCAGAGATGCTTTGCTGAGAAATTCGAAGAGGGAAAGATCCTTGTATTAGAGCCTGTTAACAGTGATGAGAACTGGGTGTTTATTGTGGAAAGAGACAAAGAGTCAGGTAAATGGCATGATGCAGAAGATGCAGAGGTTAGAGCAGAGCTGCTATTAACCTACAGCCGCAATAACAAGCCTGATTGTATGGAGGTGGTTGAATGATTAACAAAGTAAAGAAGTTTTTGGGAAGTAATGTGATCTTTACACTTTTTCTGATTATTATCTTGATTGCAGCCGGCTGGATGGCGTGGAAATATACATTAGTCAAGGCTATAGGAAGTGTGGAGAGGATCAATAGTATTGCTAAGAGCGAAACAGAGGATCAGGTAAAAAACGAAGAAGAATCCGAGGATAGACGTTTTGAATATACGTCTGTAGGAACAGTTTACCACTCGCCTTCAGGTGTCGATGCGGGTTCTTTTCCATATCTATATGCTTATGATTTTTATCATTCTTGGGATACCACTGCGTGATACATAGGAGATAACGGGCTATGTGGATACATCAAGAAAGATGGCAGTCTGCTGATTTTGATTATGAATTTATTAGAGATGATTTCACTATGAATAATCTAATGTTCATGGCACAAGACAATAAAGGATTAACTCATGTGATTAAAGCGAAGGGAGAGGATTTTGTATGAATATGATTATTGTGTCTGGAGCATCTGGCGTTGGCAGGAGAGCCTCTGAGCAATATAATTGATAGATTAACAGCTTCGTATGATGAGGTGGCAGCGGCTTCAGCGTATGACAGTTTTATTGTAAATCGGTCTCTTGAAGTGGCTTTGAATGATCTTAAAGCTGTTGTTAAAGGAAGTGACTCCGGTTGTAATCCGGGTGTTATGAAGTATCAAAGTGAATTGGTGACTCTATTGCGGAGTATTCAGGAAGGAGTGGATGAGATCAGTGAATAACAAGCACAACGAGTTTGCAGAATCTTTGAGGAATATTATGAGAACTGAGGAGAAGAAGCAATTGGAGACACAGAGAAAGAGTGATGAGGAATACGATGAGGAATACGATGAGGAATACGATGAGGAAACACAAAGCCTGCAGGAACTTTTTGCAAAGCTTGAGGAGCTTTTCGCACCGATAGATGATAACGATGATTAATTGTAACTTTTCTTTCTGATTCTGAGAGGAGGACCTGACAGCACGGATGTAGAATGATAATGCAATCAGAAAAGATTAAAGAAAAATGATAAACGGGAGGATTGAGGTATGGCTGAAAGAAGTGTGTTTATTAGTAAATCAATTTATCCGTACTTTGAGGAAATACGTGTTTCTATCGATTGGTTTGGTGGCTTTGCCCTTAGCCAAAAAAGAAAATGCCAGATTGGTCTCCATCAAAATTTTCTCGTTAATTATCCAGAACGCAAAGTGTTGGAAATATCTTCGTCTTCGCTAGTTTCTTTAGGTGCAAAATTGAGTGCTATGAATCTGAGTAAAAAAACGACATCGGGAATTACCACTGTGGAAAGTGCATTTCAGTCATCACGTGTATATAGAGATGGATACGACGTGATTGGTCCGTTTCCTCAATACCTTTTTATGGAAGGGCGGAAATGCAAGAAGATGGTAGAGCAATCGGTGTGGAATCCTATGAAAACGTTCAGCTTTTACAGAAAAACGGTGTAGTGTTATTTTCTCCAGTAGTTCCATGTATATATCATAAAGCAGAAGTGGAGCAATATTACAAGGAAAACTGTTTTGGATTGAACAACAGGAAAGATGAAGATAATTTATATTGATCTCAGGTGTCAATCGTCATAAAGATGATTGCTTTTCCGATAGAGAAAGGGGGGCGAAGAAATCAAATCTTTATAATGATTTAGTAACTTGGAAATGGATTCAACGAATGGAGATATCGATGAGGCAATTTCGTACTTGGATATGTATCTGGAAGGAGGTAATGACGAATATTGGTTTATGCAAAAACTGGGCGATAAATTCTTTGCAAGAAGTTTTGAAACAGTAACAGCGCTGAAAGAAAGTTGGTTACCTGTTCCAGGCGGTCTTTAACAAGGCTTTAACAAACGAAATAATCACAAACGAAACAAACGAAATAATTTGATTTTGTTCTGGTGAAACAAATAAAAAAATGGTAAAATAAAAGAAATATGCTGGAGGGAACATAATGGAAGAACTGGGTAATATTGCAGTCTTTTTAGCTGGATGGAATAGTGAATATCAGACCAGATTAATCAATGGTATTATTCGTAAGGCAAAGGAAGCAAACTATGCAATCTCTATTTTTACCTGTCAGGCAGGGAGTGAGATTTCGGACAAGCATGTGCTTGGAGAAAATAAAATATATTCGCTGGCAAATCTTTCGCGTTTTGATGGCGTAATTTTGGCGACCAATACAATTTGGGAGAAACCAACAAAAGAGGAAATTATTCGAAGAATACATCACGCCGGCATTCCTGCAGTAAGCTTTGAAGAAAAGGTAGAAGGCTTAAGCCTGATTGGAATAGATAATTATAAGGCAATGCGGGAGATGATAGAGCATGTTGACAGTCATGGCTATCATCCGATTCATTTTGTAGCTGCAAATGCAACAAATGAAGAGAGTAATATCCGCCAGAAAGCATTTGAAGATTTTGTGGAAGAAAAGAACTATTCAACAGAAGATTATGCGGTATGGCATGGGGATTTTTCCTTTGACAGTGGTGTACAGGTAGTGGATGCCATGGAAAAGGCTGGAAAGATACCACGGGCACTTTGCTGTGCCAATGATGAGATGGCATTAGGTGCCTGCAACCGTTTGAAACAGTTGGGATATCAGGTGCCACAGGACATAGCAGTAACAGGATTTGATGGCTCTTATGATACCCAGCGCTATATTCCGGGAATTACTACGGTAGACAGACCAAAGGAGACACTGGGATATACCGCTATGCAGTTACTTTTGCAGGAAATTGAGACAGGGAAGAAACAGGAGCTGATTTTAGCTTCCCGTGTTGCAGTGCATGAAAGCTGTGGCTGTGTTTTAGAGGATAAAAAGCGTGTGGTATCTGCGATAGAGACGTTATACCTTGAAAAAAAAGAAAATGAAAAATATACTTATCAGATACGCAATATGGAAGATGAGATGATGGAGTGCGAATCATTGGAAGAATTAATCTTCTGTATCCGTCAGAATATTGGAAAGTTTACGACAGAGGATGCATATCTGTGCCTGAATAAGAGTGTTTATTATGAGATGACCGGCCGTGGTAACAGCATTTTACGCAACCGCACAATTACCTGTGATTATGAAAACAAGATATACATAACCAAATTAAATAATGAGGACGGCATGCCGGAATTTTATTCTTTTACCAGTGAGCAGATGTTCCCGGCAATGTGGAATGGCAGAGGCTCAGGGGAATATCTCTATATGCCGGTTCATTTCAGGAATAATTGCCTGGGATATATGATACTGACCGGTACATTGGATACAAAACATATTCCGAATTATTATGTCTGGATTCGTAATATCAGTAATGCATTGGAAAAGTTAAAGAATGTATCAGAACTTCGGAATGCTGCCCGTAACATTGATAATATGGCAGTCCGCGACAGCCTGACCGGAGTCTATAACCGGATGGGAATCAGCCGCTTTGTGGTAGACATGGTAAAACAGGCAAATGCCAACAAACGGAGACTACTATTTATTTTTGCGGATATGGACGGCTTAAAGAAAATCAATGACGAGTTTGGTCACGAAGCCGGTGACCAGGCAATCTGTCTTGCGGCAGAGTCCCTGCAGGAAGCCTTCCGGGAAAATGAACTGATTATCCGCTATGGAGGAGATGAATTTTTAGTTGTTTCCGATGTTTTAAGCTGGGAGCAGGCAGAAGAAAAGAAGGCTCAGATAACAGCCTTGTTAAAGCAGTGGCAGAGGGATGAAAAGCTGCCATATCGTCTGTCAATGAGTATCGGTTATTACCAGAAGGAGCCGGATACCGAAGCGTCCATGGAACAGTATATTAACTGGGCAGATGAACGCATGTATGAGATTAAGTGTAAGAACCGCGAGCAGCGGAAATAAGTAATAAGAATAAAAACATGAAAAGGCATTGGAGCAGAAAAAAATTCCTGTTCGAATGCCTTTTTTTGCAGCAGGCTCTTACGGTTAAGCCATCTGGTTTGCAGTTTTATAACTGTAAATCATTTCTGCGTGCTGCTGCTCCTCGGTCTGGATGTGGTTTAAAATCTGACGTACCTTTGGAGAAGCAAAGCTGAATAAATCATTGTTGTATGCAGAAGATACATACTTTTCACTGGAAATGGAATCACTGCACAGTAATGCATCGTGCTTTTTGTCGGCATTTTCGCTGGATGCATGGTAGGTAGCTTTTGGCTGATAGTTTTTCGGGGCAGCCGTACCAACATCAGGAGTATCACCGGAAAGCAGGCTGCAGATTGTGTCGTAGTGTTCCGCTTCCTCTTTCTGAATGTCTTCGAATAACTGCTTTAATTCAGGGTCTTTTGCTTCGCTGCTGTAAAAGGCATATTTGTCACGGCAAAGCTCTTCCTGCTGCTTTAAATCGTTTAACAGCATGGTCTCTTGTTCAGTTAAAATCATTTTGTCATCACCTCGTCAGTAATATAACCTGAAAGGAGTATTTTTATACAAATATTAAGGAAAAAGAGACAGAATTATTGATTACACTTGATAACTGTGCTATGCTAAAGCGTATTTAACCAATTAAATTGGAATCAAAAGAGAATAGGAGCGAACGAAAATGTTAGACCAGATCGACAGCATTCTTGGCAAAATTGATGATTTTGTCTGGGGTGTACCACTTATTGTACTGATTCTTTTGGTGGGAATTTTTCTTACCTTCCGCCTGAAGGGACTTCAGATTACAAAGCTGCCTTTAGCAGTAAAATATTTGTTTGAAAATGAAAAGAGCGGTGAATCCGGAGAGGTATCCAGCTTTGCAGCACTTTGTACTGCATTGTCAGCAACCATTGGAACCGGAAATATCGTCGGAGTAGCAACTGCGCTGGTAGAAGGTGGACCGGGTGCGTTGTTCTGGATGTGGATGGCAGCACTGGTAGGAACTGCTACAAAATACAGCGAGTGTCTTCTGGCAATCAAATATCGTGTAGTTGCAGACGATGGTCATATCATCGGCGGACCATTTTATTATATTGAAAAAGGAATGGGACCAAAGTGGAAATGGCTTGGAAAATTATTTGCTTTCTTTGGTGTAGGCGTAGGTTTATTCGGAATCGGAACTTTCACACAGATTAATGGTATTACCAGTGCGGTAAAGGGCTTCTTTGACCCGGATACCACCTGGACCGTTGACCTCTTTGGAAGAACTTATTCCTGGACGGTAATTATTGCGGGTATTATTCTTACAATCTGCGTGGCACTTGTTATTATCGGTGGAATTAAGAGAATTTCTACTGTATCACAGATTGTAGTTCCATTTATGGCACTGACTTATGTGGTTGTTGTATTAATTATTATTGTGACACATATTACAGAGGTTCCGGCAGCATTTGCAACCATTATTAAGAGTGCCTTCGGATTTAAGGCAGTAGCCGGTGGTGCAATGGGAAGTATTATTGTAGCAATGCAGAAAGGTATTGCCCGTGGTATTTTCTCAAATGAAGCAGGACTTGGTAGTGCACCAATCGCGGCTGCAGCAGCCCAGACCGATTATCCGGTAAAACAGGGACTGGTTTCCATGCTTGGAACTGTAATTGATACACTGATTATCTGTACCATGACAGGTCTTGCAATCGTACTTACAGGTGCATGGGACATGGGCTTGGAAGGTGTTGCCGTTACAACCAAGGCATTCCAGCTCGGACTTCCATTCCCGGATCAGGTCGCATCCTTTATCCTGATGGTCTGCTTGGTATTCTTCGCATTTACCACAATCTTAGGATGGGATTATTACAGTGAGCGTTGTCTTGAGTATCTGACCGGACATAAGAAAGCCGTTGTAAAAGCATACCGTTGGTTATATATCTTAGCTGTATTTATCGGACCATTTATGACAGTATCTGCTGTATGGACCATTGCAGATATTTTCAACGGACTGATGGCTCTGCCGAACCTGATTGCAGTTACTGCACTGAGCGGCGTGGTTGTAGCTGAGACAAAGGTTTATATGGATGGATTAAAAAAAGATAAGATTCAGCCATAAAAAGATAAAAAAATGGGGATATTAGATTATCGTTAATTAGGAGCAAATTGCAGTGAGAAAGTTATTGCGTTTTTTAAAGGATTATAAGAAAGAAAGTATTTTAAGTCCGTTATTTAAATTATTAGAGGCATCCTTTGAATTGTTTGTGCCTTTGGTTATGGCGGCAATCATTGATACCGGTATTGGCAATAAAGATGGCGGATTCATCTTGAAAATGTGTGGAATCTTGATTTCGCTGGCATTAGTGGGACTGACCTGTTCCATAACCGCACAGTATTTTGCAGCAAAAGCAGCAGTTGGTTTTGCAACCAAGGTACGTCATGCATTATTTGACCATATTCAGAAATTATCCTATACGGAGATGGATACCGCAGGAACGGATACCATGATTACCCGAATGACCAGTGACATCAATCAGGCACAGTCCGGTGTCAATATGGTGCTTCGTCTGTTCTTACGTTCTCCGTTTATTGTATTTGGCGCCATGATTATGGCATTTACCATTGATGTAAAAGCAGCGCTTATCTTTGTGGTAACGATTCCTGTTTTATCCGTTGTGGTATTTGGAATTATGATAATCACAATTCCGTTGTTCCGCCGGGTGCAGGCATCTTTGGACAAGGTTCTTGGAGTAACCAGAGAGAATCTCACCGGAAGCCGTGTCATCCGTGCCTTTAATAAAGAGCAGGAAGAAATTGCAGATTTTGATGAGAGCAACGAGAGACTGACGGATGTACAGCTTTTCGTAGGAAGAATTTCTGCACTGATGAATCCACTGACTTATATCATCATCAATGTGGCACTGGTTATTCTTATCTGGACCGGTGCAATTCAGGTAAATATCGGAAATATTTCTCAGGGTGAAGTAGTAGCACTGGTAAACTATATGTCCCAGATTCTGGTAGAATTAGTAAAGCTTGCCAACCTGATTATCACAGTAACCAAGGCAATTGCCTGTGGAAACCGTGTACAGAGCATTTTCGAAATGGAGACTTCCATGGTAGACGGAAATGGAAGCGAAAAGGAAGATACCGGATATACCGTAGAGTTCCGCAATGTTTCCATGCGTTATAAGGGCGCCGGGGCAGATACCTTAACTGACATTGATTTTAAAGCGAAGCCGGGAGATACCATTGGTATTATCGGTGGAACCGGTTCCGGAAAGTCCTCTGTGGTCAATCTGATTCCTCGTTTCTATGATGTTACGGAAGGACAGGTTATGGTAGATGGCATGGATGTCCGGGATTATAAGATTACGGATTTAAGAGATAAAATTGGTATTGTGCCGCAGAAGGCAGTGCTGTTTGCCGGAACCATCCGAAGCAATCTTGCCTGGGGCAAAGAGGATGCGACGGAAGAAGAGATGCAGCAGGCACTTGCTGTTGCACAGGCAGCAGAAGTTGTAGATAAGAAAGAGGGTAAGCTGGATGCAGAAGTCGAACAGGGTGGAAAGAATTTCTCCGGTGGACAGAAGCAGCGTCTTACCATTGCAAGAGCACTGGTAAAACAGCCGGAAATCCTTATCATGGACGACAGCTCATCTGCACTGGATTATGCTACGGATGCAAAGCTGCGTCAGGCAATTCATAATATGCCAAACCGTCCGACCGTATTTATCGTATCACAGCGTGCCGCATCCATTATGTATGCGGATAAGATTGTCGTATTAGATGATGGAGCTGTTGCAGGAATCGGCACTCATGAAGAACTGTTAAAGGACTGCAGCGTATATCAGGAAATCTATTATTCGCAGTTTAAGAAGACGGAAGGAGGAC
This sequence comes from uncultured Lachnospiraceae bacterium, assembly GCA_900315735.1. Lineage (GTDB taxonomy): Bacteria > Bacillota > Clostridia > Lachnospirales > Lachnospiraceae > Roseburia_C. The sequence goes on from ONAD01000014.1 coordinate 48,925, forward strand.
ACTGATATGAAGAAGGAATCAAGACAGAAGGAAACTCTGGGAAGAATTCTTAAGTATATGAAAAAGTACTGGCTTTTCTTAGGTTTGTCAATCGCATTGGCAGCAATCAGTGTAATTTTAACCTTATACATTCCGATTCTTACCGGAGATGCCATTGATTATATCGTAGATAAAGGAAAAGTAGATTTTACTTATATTACACCGATTCTTAAGAAAATGGTGGTAGTTATTCTGATTACGGCAGTTGCCCAGTGGATTATGAACATCTGCAACAACAAGATGACTTATAACATTGTCCGGGATATCCGTAAGGATGCTATTCGTAAAATAGAGATTCTTCCACTGAAATATTTAGATGCACATTCCTATGGTGAAGTAGTCAGCCGTGTGATTGCAGATGTAGACCAGTTTGCAGACGGTCTTCTGATGGGCTTTACCCAGCTGTTTACGGGTGTGGTAACAATTGTTGGAACTTTAGGCTTTATGTTAAGTGTAAATGTAAAAATCACCGCAGTGGTAGTATTTTTAACACCGCTGTCCTTTGTGGTAGCAGGCTTTATTGCAAAGAAAACATTCTCCATGTTTAAGCTGCAGTCTGAGACCAGAGGAGAACAGACCGCTTTAATTGATGAAATGATTGGAAATCAGAAAATTGTTCAGGCATTTTCCCATGAGGATGAAGCCCTGGAAAATTTTGATGAAATCAATGAAAGGCTGGAAAAATATTCCCTTCGTGCCTTATTCTTTTCCAGCATTACCAATCCGAGTACCCGTTTTATCAATGCGTTAGTTTATGCAGGTGTTGGCGTGTTTGGCGCAATTTCAGCCATCCATGGCGGAATCAGTGTCGGACAGCTTTCCTGTTTCTTAAGTTATGCAAACCAGTATACGAAGCCATTCAACGAGATTTCCGGTGTCGTAACGGAGTTGCAGAATGCACTGGCCTGTGCGGCAAGAGTATTTGAGCTGATTGATGAAGAGGCACAGGTACCGGACGCAGAGGATGCAGTAGTATTAGAGGAAGTAAAGGGAGATGTGGATTTAGAGCATGTTTACTTCTCTTATGAGCCGGGACAGAAACTGATTGAGGACTTTAATCTTCATGTCAATCCGGGTGAGCGTGTGGCAATTGTCGGACCGACCGGATGTGGTAAGACAACATTAATTAATCTTCTGATGCGTTTCTATGATGTCAACAGCGGAACTATCCGTGTCAGCGGAGTGCCGGTTAAAGATATGACCAGAAGCAGCCTGCGCAGCAGTTATGGTATGGTATTGCAGGAAACCTGGTTAAAAGAGGGAACCATCCGTGAGAATATCTGTATGGGAAAACCGGATGCTACCGATGAAGAGATGATGGAAGCCGCAAAAGCGTCCCATGCCCATAACTTTATCAAGCGTCTGCCGAATGGCTATGATACGGTTATTGCAGAAGACGGAGGCAATCTGTCCCAGGGACAGAAACAGCTTCTTTGCATTGCCAGAGTTATGCTTTGCCTGCCGCCAATGCTGATATTGGATGAAGCAACTTCTTCTATTGATACACGAACCGAGATGAAGATTCAGGAAGCCTTTGGCAGAATGATGAAAGGAAGAACCAGTTTTATCGTTGCCCATCGTCTGTCTACCATTGAAGAGGCGGATATCATTCTGGTTATGAAAGATGGCCATATTATCGAACAGGGCAATCATGAAGAACTGCTTCAGAAGAATGGCTTCTATGCAGCCCTTTATAACAGCCAGTTCGTACAGTCATAGAATTGATTTATAGTGTTACATGTTGTAACAGCATTTCATACGTTACCCCAAGTTCCGGATTAAAATTCCATGGAACGAGAGCTGCCTGGCAGCCGGGGTAACGTTTTTTGATGTCTAAAATACATTCCATGGCGCCACTTACGGGAGAATCATTAAGGGAAGAGGTCCGTTCATTTCCAAAGAAAGCGTCTTTCCCGGTGGAAAGTAAAATCGTATCATTAACTCGTTTTACAATTTCAGCGGTCTGGGAGGCAATATATTCCGTTACCCGTTCGTCCTGCCAGTGACAGGCTTCTGCAATAGTATCCCAGATCCAGGCAGCCATATTATTAAGCTGGCTGTGAAGTCCAAAAGCCACAGAATAATCAAAAGCATGACTGCCATAGCGGATGATATGCTTTTTGGCTTTCTCATAAGTCTGATGCAGAAAAGCCAGCGCTGTACTGACCGGAAGCTCCGTATCGATGGAAGCACCAAATAGCTTTTTCTGCTCAAAGAGTGTATCACAGAATTTCTCGTAGTCACTGCCGTATAAACCAGTAAGATTACATTCGTCAAGGTGAATCGTAGGATAAGATTCCAGTTGATAACGTTTTAACGCCTGCTTCATGGAAGGAAGATTATTGTCAATTAAAGTAATCGATGAAAAGTGTCCGGCAAGGAGTGACAAATTCCAGTCGTTACAGCAGCCAGCACCAAAGATAGCAAGAGTGCTGTCAGCAGCAGTAGATGCAATCAGATAGTTGCTGATGGCATTGCGATACTCCGCCCAGTCTTCGTAGGCATGGGGCAGAAACTGTTTTTGTAAGAGGTCTTCGTAAAGTGACATGGGATACTCCTTTCATGAGTCAAAACGGTTGGTATCAATATGGTTGGGTTTGGCGATGGAAGGAAAAAGGCGTTTTCCAAGTAGCTGCAGCAGATATGCCTTTCCCTCCGTAAGGGGCACTAAGAATTCCTGTATACAAGCATTTTCTTCCGGCAACCGGCACAAAGTCACATCCATGTTCCACTTGTGCCTCGCCGGTACATCCTGTACCGGCGTTGCCTGCTACAAGAAGGAATTCCAAGTGCCCCTAACAGATGAAAAAAATATATCTGCACGCAGCTCCTTAGAAAATGTCCTTCCTCCCTCACAACAACAGACCATATTTATACAAACTGGTTTGCCTTCTCGTCATATTCGTAGTCGATGGCAGAAAGCTTATTGCAAAGCTCGTCCTTCGAAAGATTTAAGGCAGAACATAGTTCATCCAGGGTAGGATAGAAGTCACGAAGCTGCGTATTGATGTAACTTAATAACATGACTGGGTCATTTGGTATATTCATGGTGTAATATCTCCTTTTATCATTGATTGCATAGGTGATTGCGAAAGGGAGGAGAGGATTTTCTGATAAAAAAGTTTTAAGGCATTCGCTGCACATTTGATTTTAAGATGATGAAATGCCACAGTTCTAAGTAGTCCATTTTTCTTTTTCAGATAAAAACAGTCTTTTCCATGTTTAACAGAATATTGGTACTGTCCGTCAAAGTACGGATGCCTTTTAAGGGCTGTTAGGGGCACTTGGAATTTCGTCTGGCAACAGGCAACGCTGGTACAGGGATGTACCAGCGAGGCACATTTGAACATGGATGTGAATATGTGCCGGTTGCCAGATGAAATCAGAATTATGCCGAAATTCCCAGTGCCCCTTGCAGACATTATGTGGCATCCGCTTTTGACGGACAGCGCAGCTATTCAGCCAAAGCAACTGGAAAGACAGTTTACAACCAAACAAAAGACGCATTCTAAGAACTGTTGGCATTTTGTATCGGATAAAGAGAAATTCCCCTGAGAATCGCATAATATTTTTCACCAGAAATCTCTCCCCATTCGCAATCACCTATGGATTACTCAGGTCTATGCCAATTTTAGTCCAAAATATATCCGCTGACAACCCAAAATAAATTTAGAAAATGATTTACATTACTGATTTATCATGGTAGTATACTAAAGTGATAGAAAAAGAACTTAATAAAAGAAGTTGCAAAAAGAGGAGGAACTCTATTATGAAGAAGAAAATGTTGACTGTTTTACTGGCAGCCGCTATGACCGTTTCACTGGTTGGCTGTGGAAGTAAGGATGCAGATAAGAAAGACAATGCATCTGTCCAGAATACTGAAAATGCACAGAGCGATAATGGTTCAGACCGGAAAGAGTTTGTTGTAGGATTTGACGCAGAATTTCCACCATATGGTTATATGGATGAGAATGGAGATTATACCGGATTTGACCTTGAACTGGCACAGGAAGTATGTGACCGTAACGGATGGGAACTGGTAAAGAAACCGATTAACTGGGATTCTAAGGATATGGAGTTAGAGTCCGGTTCCATTAGCTGTATCTGGAACGGATTTACCATGAATGGAAGAGAAGATGATTATACATTCTCAGATCCATATGTAGACAACAGTATCGTTGTAGTAGTTGCAAAAGATTCTGATATCAATAAATTATCAGATCTGGCAGGAAAAGTAGTAGACGTTCAGGCTGATTCTTCAGGACTTGCAGCATTACAGGGAGATGATGCAACCGATGAAAATAAAGAGCTGACAGCATCCTTTGCTGAACTTCAGCAGGTAGCTGATTACAATACAGCATTTATGAACTTAGAGTCCGGAGCTGTAGATGCTGTAGTCTTAGATATCGGAGTGGCAAAATACCAGATGTCATCCAGAGGAGATTCATTCCGTATGTTAGATGAGCAGGTATCCAGCGAGCAGTATGCAATCGGATTTAAAAAGGGTAACACAGAGTTAAGAGATCAGGTTCAGAAGACCTTAGATGAGATGGTAAAAGATGGAACATTTACTACCATCGTAAATAACTACAAAGATTATAATTTACCAGAAATGGTTTGCTTAGGAGAATAGATATGTCATTTATTGCTGTAGCACAGCAGCTGGGTTCCGGTATGCTGGCATCACTTTCTATATTTGTATTAACATTGGTATTTTCACTGCCGTTAGGACTTCTTGTGGCATTTGGAAGAAAGTCACGGATTAAGCCGGTGCAGTGGCTTGTAAAATTATACATATCCATTATGCGTGGAACTCCGCTGATGCTTCAGCTTCTGGTTGTGTACTTCGGACCATATTATTTATTTGGCATCCGAATCTCCAAAGAGTATAGCTTTTATGCAACAATCATTGGTTTCTCCATTAACTATGCGGCATATTTCGCAGAGATTTACCGTGCAGGAATCGAGGGAATCCCGGTAGGACAGTATGAAGCAGCCAAGGTATTAGGCTACTCTAAGGCACAGACCTTCTGTAAGATTATTTTCCCACAGATGGTAAAACGTGTGGTGCCGCCGGTAACCAATGAAGTTATTACTCTGGTAAAAGATACTTCCATGGCATTTGTACTGGCTTATGCAGAAATGTTTACCATTGCAAAACAGATTGCTGCCCGTGTCAGCAGCATTATGCCACTGTTCGTAGCAGGACTTTTCTACTACATTTTTAACTTTGTAGTGGCATTTATCATGGAACGAATTGAAAAGAAACTGAGTTATTATAAGTAAGGAGAGGAAAAGAATGAAGCTGTTAGAGATAAAGAACGTAAAGAAAAGCTTTGGGGCTGTAGATGTACTTCATGACATTTCACTCTCCGTAGAACAGGGCGAGGTTGTAGCAATTATCGGTCCTTCCGGTTCCGGTAAATCAACACTGCTGCGCTGTGCCACACTCCTTGAGACGATGGATGAAGGAGAACTGGTTTATCTTGGCGAGCATGCAGTGTCAACCGGTGCGGATGGCAAATCCCAGTATGCAGGAAACGCAGAATTGAAAAAGATTCAGGGGTATTTCGGACTGGTATTTCAGAACTTTAATCTGTTTCCACATTATTCCGTGTTAAAGAATCTGATGGATGCACCGGTACATGTGCAGAAGCGGAATAAAGAAGAAGTAAAGAAAGAAGCAATGGAGCTTCTTGAAAAAATGGGGTTATCCGATAAGGCAGACTGCTATCTATGCCAGCTTTCTGGTGGACAGCAGCAGAGAGTTGCCATTGCAAGAGCGTTAGCACTTCATCCACAGATTTTATTCTTCGATGAGCCAACCTCTGCATTAGATCCGGAGCTTACCGGAGAAATCTTAAAAGTAATCCGTCAGCTGGCAAGTGAGCATATGACCATGGTAATTGTAACCCATGAGATGGCATTTGCCAGAGATGTGGCTGACCGTGTCATTTTTATGGATGGCGGTTATATTATTGAACAGGGTGACCCGAAGGAAGTAATCGAGCATCCGAAAGAAGAGAGAACAAAGCAGTTCCTGGCAAGATTTGCCCAGAATTAGGATTGGGTAAAACCGGGATTGCATTATTTATAAAGTCTGCTATAATTCGTCATAGGTATTTGCTTCAACGACCAATAAATATGTATGAGAACAAGCATAGGAGAAGCTATGAAGATAATTATAGTGGGCTGTGGTAATGTAGGTGCAACACTTGCAGAACAGCTTAGTAAAGAAAAACATGATATTACAGTAATTGATTGCAGACAGCAGGCTGTAGAGGCAGTGACCAATGTATGTGATGTAATGGGAATTATTGGAAATGGTGCAAGTTTTAATGCACAGACAGATGCAGGGATTGCAGATGCAGACCTTATGATTGCAGTGACAGGTTCAGATGAACTGAATCTTTTATGCTGTCTGATCGCAAAAAAAGCAGGAGGCTGCCATACGATTGCAAGAGTCAGCAATCCTGTATACAGTAGAGAAATAGGTTTTATTAAAGAGGAATTAGGGTTGTCCATGATTATCAATCCACAGCTTGCAGCAGCACGCGAAATGGCGAGACTGCTGAAATTCCCTTCCGCGCTCAAAGTGGATTCATTTGCCAAGAGCCGGGTGGAATTAGTCAACTACCGGATTGAGGAGGACAACCCTCTTTGTAATATGCAGCTTAAGGATATGGGAAGCAGACTGCATTGTGACGTACTGATAGCAGTGGTTGAGCGTGGAGATGAAGTATATATTCCGGATGGTAATTTTGAGTTGAAAGCCAGGGATGAGATTTCTATTGTAGGGACACCGGCTAAAACTATTGAATTCTTTAAGAAACTGGGTGTGCCTACTTCTTCTGCGAGAGATGCACTGATTGTCGGTGGCGGAAGAACTTCTGTTTATCTTGCAAAGCAGCTTTTGGAAATGGGTATCCGTGTCAAAATTGTAGAGCGTGACGAAGAACGCTGCGAAGAATTAAATGAAATGGTTCCAAAGGCGATGATTATCTGTGGTGATGCAACAGATAAAGACCTTTTAATCGAAGAGGGATTGTTAGAGACAGAAGCCTTTGTGGCAACCACTAATTTTGATGAAGAGAATATCATGCTGGCATTGTTTGCAAAGAGTTTATCTTCTGCAAAACTGATTACTAAAGTTCATCGTATTTCTTATGATGATATTATTGACCAGTTAGATGTAGGAAGTATTATTTATCCGAAATTTATTACTTCCGAGAGTATTATCAAGTATGTACGTGCTATGAAAAACTCCATGGGAAGCAATATTGAGACATTGTACCGGCTGAATGATAACCGGGTAGAAGCACTGGAATTTTTAATTAAAGAGGGTTCTCCGGTGGTTGGAATTCCATTGCAGGATCTTCGCTTGAAACCTAAGATGCTGATTGGATGTATCACCCATAAAGGAAAAGTGACCATTCCAAAAGGACAGAGTGTAATTGAAGTGGGAGATACGGTAATTCTTGTTACCACGACGACAGGGTTACATGATATCTGGGATGCATTAAGGTAGGAGGCTTGTCATGAATTATTCCATGATTCGATACATATTAAGCAGTGTTATATGCTTCGTGGGAATCTTTCTTCTGCTTCCGGCAGCAACAGCAGGTATTTATCAGGAAAAGGAAGGCTTTTTATATCTGATTACCGGACTTGCCTGTATGCTGATTGGGTTTTGGGGCAGAAGAAGAAAACCGAAGAGCAGTGTATTTTATTCAAAAGAAGGATTTGCAGCAGTTGCATTAAGCTGGATAATCCTCAGTCTGATTGGCGCATTGCCAATGTATTTAACCGGAGAATTTCCATCTTATATTGATGCGTTATTTGAGACAATTTCCGGCTTTACGACAACAGGTTCAAGTATCTTAAGTGATGTAGAGAAACTTTCCCGTGGAACAGCTTTCTGGCGTTGCTTTACCCACTGGATCGGTGGTATGGGTGTGCTGGTATTTATTATGGCAGTCATGCCCCTTTCCGACAGCTCCAGCATGCATCTGATGCGTGCAGAAAGCCCGGGACCAGCTGTTGGAAAACTGGTTCCAAAGGTAAAGACTACTGCAATGATTCTCTATGGAATCTATGTAGTCTTTACGGTGATTGAGATTATTGCGCTGTTAATAGCAGGAATGCCACTCTTTGATTCCATGACATTGACCTTTGGTACCGTGGGAACCGGTGGATTTGGACTATTAAACAGTAGTATAGCATCTTATAGTACAGCGGTGCAGATTATCATTACGGTATTTATGATTATCTGTTCCATTAATTTTACTGTATATTATATGTTTTTGATTAAGCGGCCGAAGGAAGCACTGATGTGTGAGGAAATGCGTTACTATCTTTTGATAGTATTCGGTTCGGCACTGCTTATTGCATTTAATATCAGAGCCTGCTTTGCTTCTTTTGGAAAAGCATTCCAGCAGGCAATCTTTCAGGTGGCATCTGTTATCAGTACTACAGGATTTGCCACGGCAGATTTTAATCTCTGGCCGGAATTTTCAAGAATGATTCTGGTGCTTTTAATGTTTGTCGGAGCCTGTGCCGGAAGTACCGGCGGTGGATTTAAGGTTTCCCGTCTCATTATTATGGTAAAATCTGTCCGCAATGAAATTATGTCTGTGACCCATCCGAGAAGTGTGCAGAAGGTACATATGGACGGAAGACGAATACCGGATAATGTGGTAAAGACTGTGTTATGCTATCTGGCAGGCTATGTTGTTATTCTTATCGTATCAGTGTTGTTAATCAGTCTTGATAATTTTGATATGACAACGAACTTTACAGCAGTTATGGCAACCTTTAATAATGTCGGACCGGGACTTAACAGGGTAGGACCGACCGGTAACTTTGGTGGGTTCAGTGTTTTATCCAAGCTGGTATTGATGTTTGACATGCTGGTTGGTCGATTGGAATTATACCCGATGTTAGTGATTTTTGCACCGGGTTTATGGCGGATTCATCCTCACCGCCATGTTGGCAAAGTTCAGTAAATCTTAATAAATAATAAGGAATCCCTCCTTTGTCTGTATGCTATAATGTGTTTGGAATAGCAGACAGGCAGGAGGGATTTTTATGAAAAACCGTATTCTTGTGGTGGATGATGAGAAGGAGATTGCAGACTTAGTAGAGATATATCTGGTAAGTGAGAAGTTTGACGTAATCAAGTGTTACGATGGAGATACAGCAATAGATGCAATAGAGCATGAGAAAATTGACCTTGCAATTTTGGATATTATGCTGCCGGGGATTAGTGGACTGGAGCTGTGCCGCCGGATTCGAAAAAAAGAGAATTATCCGGTTATTATGTTAACTGCAAAAGATTCCGAAGTGGATAAAGTAACCGGACTTACCATAGGAGCAGATGATTATGTGACAAAACCGTTTCTTCCGCTGGAACTGGTTGCAAGAGTGAAGGCACAGTTACGCCGTTATGAGCACTATGGAGCAAGGACGGACCAGCCGGCAGAGAATATGTCTTTCGACGGTAATATAATAGAAAATACATCTGCAAATGGTTCATATGATGCGGCAGATGGAACTTATGCATCAAATCATGCAGGAACGGAATCGGATGATACTATTATATGCCGTGGAATTTTGTTAAAGAAATGTGCACATGAATGCTATCTGGATGGAGATGGAATTTCACTTACACCGACAGAATTTACGATTTTGCAGGCGTTGTGTGAAGCAAAAGGCAGGGTACTCAGTGCGGAAGAGCTGTTTCATATTATCTGGAAAGACGAATATTATAGCAAAAGCAATAATACCATAACCGTTCACATCCGGCATCTGCGGGAGAAACTTAAGGATACCGGTGAACGTCCAAAATACATTAAGACAGTGTGGGGAGTGGGATATAAGATTGAAGGATGACAATAATAAGAAAAAACTGGATTTTGCACCGGTAAGACGAAAAATATTTTCCCGGATTGTATTACTGATGGCAGGAGCTTTCTTTGGCATCTGGTTTCTCTACCAGTATGTGCTGCAGGGCAGATTTGCGGATGGAATTGTAAGGTTTCTTTATGATTTTACCAGCATGACTTATGAAGATGCGAGAGATTTCTATTGGCATAATATCGGAAATCACTTCGAACTGATTTTCTTTGGGGCAATTGCACTGGTATTCTGTCTGATGTTTTATTTCTTTTTAAATTCATTTACAAAATATTTTCAGGAAATCGATGACGGAATCAATGTATTGGTGCATCATGATGGCAGACAGATCCGCATGTCAAAGGAAATGGCTGCCATGGAAGAAAAGTTAAACAGCGTGAATGCAACTTTAAACCGGCAGCTTTATGATATTCAGATGGCAGAGAAGAAGAAGGATGAGCTGGTATTGTATCTTGCCCACGATATCCGGACACCGCTTACCTCTGTGATTGGGTATCTGAAATTATTAGAGGAGATGCCGGATATTTCAAAAGAGCAGCAGGATAAATTTATCCATGTCACTCTGGAAAAAGCACTGAGACTGGAAGTTCTGGTGAATGAATTTTTTGACATTACCCGCTTTAACCGGCAGGATATTGAACTGGCAACGACAGAGATAGACCTTTATTATATGCTGATGCAGCTGTCGGATGAAGTGTACCCGCTTCTTGCACCGGAACATAAGAAAGTGGAAATAAGGGCTGATGAAAATTGCAAAGTATATGGTGATGCGGATAAGCTGGCACGTATTTTTAATAACATATTGAAAAATGCCATTGCTTACAGCAATCCGGACAGTACCATTGTCATTTCCGCATGGGAGGAGCCACCGGGAACGGTTATCCTATTCAGTAATCAGGGGCAGACCATATCACCGGAAGAACAGCAGCGTATTTTTGATAAATTCTATCGGCGGGATGAAGCGAGACAGACCAACAGCGGAGGAGCCGGACTGGGACTTGCCATAGCAAAAGAACTGGTGGATTTGCATGGAGGAAGCATCCGCGTAATGAGTGAAAACGGCTGGACGACATTTAAGGTCTGCCTGCCGAGACGGAAAATGCCGACAGCAAATAGTTAGCCGTTGATAAAAGGTAAGATTGCAGATGAAGATACAGACTGCCGGAATAGAAACTCCGGTTGTATTTTCATGCGTATTATTTTATAATATTCGTTATGAGTAAAGAAGAAAAAAAGCTAAGACAACAAAATAAAGAGAAGATAAAGCAGGAGAAGGCTGCTGCTAAAGCAGAAAGCAAGCAGCAGAAAGCCGCTGCCAAAGCAGAAAGCAAACAGGAAAAGCAGACTGCCAAGGCAGAGAGCAAGCAGGAAAAGCAGACTGCCAAAGAGCAGAGCCGGCAGCAGAAAGCTGTTTCGAAGGAACTGGAAAAGCAGGAGAAGCTGCAGCAGAAAGCAGAAGATAACAAGCGCCGTCATACCGATATCAAATGGGACCGGCTGGATAATACGGCACATCTTTTTCCGGTAATTGCAGGAGAAGCAATGAGCAATGTGTACCGGATTGCAGTTACCTTAAATGAAGAGGTGCAGCCGGAGTATCTGCAGCAGGCACTGGATATTGTGCTTCCGAAATTTCCGGGCTTTAACTTAAGACTGCGCCAGGGAATTTTCTGGTATTATTTTGAAGAGAATGGCAAGAGTGCTCCAAGAGTACAGGAGGAAAGACATTTCCCATGCCGTTTTATCAGACAGAATAAGAATCATAGTTATCTTTTCCGTGTGACCTATTATAAATACCGGATTAATCTTGAGGTTTTTCATGTACTGACGGATGGTATGGGTGGAATCAATTTCTTAAAGGAACTGACGTATCAGTATTTAAGACTGGTGCATCCGGAGCTTAAGGAGAAGCTGGGAGATAAGTTAAGCAGTGATACATCCATGAACCGTGAGGACAGCTTTCTTAAGAATTATAAGCACAGCCATGCTAAGGGATATAAAACCAAGAAAGCATATCTTATCAAAGGGGAAAAATTGCGAACCGATGAATTTGGAGTGATTCATGGATTTGTAAAGATTCCGGCATTGAAAGAGGTATGCCATCGCTATGGTGTCAGCATCAATGAGTATCTGGTTGCGGCATTTGCTTACAGCGTATATCAGGAATATCTGCATGGCATGCCGGGCAAACGTCCGATTCGTGTGGCGGTTCCGGTGAATTTAAGACCGTATTTTAATTCCATTACCACCAAGAACTTTTTTACGGTAGTATCCGCAGAGTTTGAGCCGGTAAAGGAATCCTATACGTTTGAAGAAGTATTAAAGCTTACGACAGAGAGCCTTCATCAGCAGATTAATAAAGAGCATTTAGAGGAACTGTTTTCCTATAATGTTTCCAATGAAAAATTATTGATTGCAAGAGCAGTGCCGCTGTTTTTGAAAAATATTGCCATGCGTTATGTGTATACATCAGCAGCACTGGCAAATACATCAACCGTAACCAACATCGGAAATGTGAAGGTAGAAGAGGATTACCAGCCGTATATTAAGATGTTCTATGCATTCCTTGCCATGTCAAAGGGACAGAATATCAAAGGAACCATTTGTTCCTATCAGGATACGTTGGCATTTACCTTTAGTTCTGTTTTAAAAGATACATCCCTTCAGCGTGGATTTTTCCGGAAACTGTCAGAGGATGGGCTGAATGTGGAAATAGAAAGTAATGGTGTGTATTATGAGTAAATGTAAAAACTGTAATGTGGAAATCTTAGATGACAGCCAGATTTGTCCGCTGTGCCACAGTGTATTAGAAGAGGGAAAAGAAGGACGCAATACTTATCCGGATGCATGGATTCCTACCCGAAGATTAAAATTTGTGACAAATATTATATTTTTTCTGGTGTTATTAGGCAGTGTGGCAGCAGGTTATCTCAATTATATCTGGTATCAGGGAAAACTCTGGAGCCTGATTGCAATTGCAGGCCTTTGGTATCTGTTCCTGATTTTCCGGCTGGATATTTTAAGCAACAGTGGATACCGGACGAAAATCATAGCAACCACATTATCCGGAATTTTATATGTGATTCTGATTGACTGGGTAGTAGGATTCCATGGCTGGTCGGTTAATTATGTGCTTCCGGCAGGCATTATGCTGTTAGATGCAGGTATTGTATTGCTTATGATTATCAATTCCAGAAACTGGCAGAGTTATCTGATGTTCCAGTTATTTGGAATTGTATGCAGCCTGATACCGCTGCTTTTGATTGCACTTCACATCGTGACCCATCCGGGTTTAAGTGAACTGGCATTTGGAATATCGGTATTTTTATTCCTTGGAACACTGATTATCGGTGACCGAAGAGCCAGGTTAGAGTTAAAGAGAAGATTTCATGTAAGGTGATTATGGAAGAAAGTAAGACAAGTGTACAGGGCAGAGTCATCCGTGATTTGATTGCCCGTTTTGCAAGTGATAACTTGATTGGAAGAAAATTAAAGACCGGAGAGCTCCGCAAGAAAATGGTGGAACCGGCATGGAAATGCCCGGACTGTTTTCTGATGCAGAAAATTAAGATGCCGCAGTTTGAAATGGAACTTTTAACTTCCATGCAGAATCCAAGGGAAGATAAGGTGGTTCTGCAGTTACATGGTGGCGGTTATATTGGAAAAATGCGAAATGCCTACCGTACCTTTGCCGGACTTTACAGCGAGGTGGGAAAAGGAATCAGTGTGCTGACCATAGATTACCGCGTGGCACCGGAACATCCTTTTCCGGCAGCATTGGAAGATACAGTGGAAGCCTATGAATGGCTGCTGCATTGTGGATTCAAGCCGGAACAGATTATTGTGGCAGGTGATTCTGCCGGAGGTGGACTGGCATTGGCACTTTGCATGTACCTAAAAGATCATGGAAAAGAGCTTCCATGCGGACTGATTGCCATGTCTCCCTGGACGGATCTGACTGCCAGTGGTGAATCTTATGATACGAATTATGAGCGGGATCCGTTATTTGGAAATACAAGAGACAGTCTCATTTATAATAAGGATTATGTAGGAGACGCAGACGAAACGAATCCCTATATTTCACCACTGTTTGGTGATTTCGAAGGATTTCCCCCAATGCTGATTCAGGTAGGTTCTTATGAGATGCTTTTAAGTGATTCCACGTCCGTAGCAGAAAAGGCAAAGAAGCAGGGTGTAAAAGTCCGCTTAAGCATTTACGAAGGAATGTTTCATGTGTTCCAGATGGCAATGCTTATGATGCCGGAATCCAAGCGGGCATGGGCTGAAGTCGGCAAATTCATAGAGATGATTTCGGAATAAAAAATCCGCTGTATCGGAAAAGACAGATTAAAATGTCTCAACCGGCACAGCGGATTTTGTTTACGCGAGTAGCTAACGTTTGTTAGTCAGGTGTGATACGTTCATATAATTTGGCAGTCCATTTTCGTAGGAAATGGAAGTTTCACCCTGAATCAGAGGGAGAAGATATGCGACCATTTCTTCGGTAACGTCATTTCCACGCTCGTTAATCCATGTTCTTGGAACGGATTTTGCTTCGTTCGCAATATTCTTGATTTCTGCATAACCATATTCGATGGTATATGGTGCATTGGAAGTACGGTTCATGGTTACCATGGAAGCGGTAATTCCCTGTTTTGCAAACGCAACGGCATGTTCGCCGGAAGCAACAGCTTCATTTAAATCGGTAGCAGAAGAAAGATGAGCAGCACAACGCTGTAATACATTTACTTCTACAGAACGGACTTTTACGTTAATATTGTCTTTAATCAGATATTCCAATGCTTTTCCGGCACCGCTTAACTGGCTGTGGCCGAAGGTGTCTTCCATGCTTTCTCCGGCACAGATATAATTGCCTTCTGCATCATGAATTCCCTCAGATACCGCAATGATAATATTGTTGTGTTCCTCTAAGAGAGCACGCACATCTGCTAAGAATTCTTCTTTGTCAAAATTGCATTCCGGAAGATAAATAAGATGTGGTGCATCACTGTATTCATTTCTGGCAAGGGCGGAGGCAGCGGTCAGCCAGCCGGCATCACGTCCCATAATTTCTACGATTGTTACACTCTTTACGGCATAGATAAATGTATCGTGTGCAATCTCAAGTAAAGAAGATGCAATATATTTGGCAGCGGAGCCAAATCCCGGTGTGTGGTCTGTTACCATCAGGTCATTATCAATAGTCTTTGGAATACCAATAATGCGGACATTGCTTCCGATGCGCTCGGCATATTCGGAAAGCTTTAATACGGTATCCATGGAATCATTTCCGCCGATATAGAAGAATGCGCCGATATTCAGTTTTTCAAACTGCTTGAAAATATAGTTATAAGAAGAATCATCATCCATAAAATCCGGCAGCTTAAAACGGCAGGAACCAAGGTACATTGCCGGTGTGTGAATCAGACGCTCTAATGCATTTTCGTCTGCTTCCATAATTTCGGAAAGGTTAAGATAATGTTCATTTAAAATACCTAAGATTCCATTTACGGAACCGTAAACAGTGCCATAGCAGCCGGCAGCACCTTTAATGACACCGGCAAGGCTTGCATTTATTGCAACGGTTGGTCCGCCGGACTGGGCAACCATGCAGTTTTGAATCGATGTATTCATAGTCAGACTCCTTTGTGATTTCAAAGATTTGTGTTAGGATATATAAAAAAGTTATAGTTACGATAAGAAAATATCCTACAAGAATAACTATATATGATAGAATCGGAAAAGGCAAGACTAATCCGGCGGGAGTGGGAAGAACCGGAAAAGAAAATAGAGGAAAGGCAAAAGAGATGGAAAATTGTATGCTCTGTCCAAGAGAATGTGGTGTAAATCGTAAAAAAGGTGAAATGGGAGTCTGTGGTCAGACAGCAGCTATAAAGGCTGCAAGAGCGGCACTTCATATGTGGGAAGAACCGTGCATTTCCGGGCAGAATGGCTCCGGAACGGTATTTTTCAGCGGCTGTAATTTAGGCTGTATCTTCTGCCAGAATCACAATATTGCCACAGGAAAAGCTGGAATTGAAATAAGTATAGAGCGGCTGGCAGAAATTTTCCTGGAATTGCAGGAAAAGGGTGCAAATAATATCAATCTGGTAACGGCAGGACATTTTGTACCACAGGTGGTTGAAGCACTGAAGCTGGCAAAGCAGCAGGGACTTTATCTTCCGATTGTTTATAATACCAGCTCCTATGAAAAGGTGGAAACACTTCGCCTGTTAGAGGGTTATGTGGATATTTATCTTCCTGATTTAAAATATGTTGACAGCGCAATCAGCAGCAGGTATTCCCATGCAGCGGACTATTTTACTTGTGCCAGTGCAGCGATTGCAGAAATGGTGCGGCAGGTAGGCAAACCGGAATTTGTTTTCGAACGGACAGCAGGCAAAGAAGGCAGCAGTGTAGAATTTCTGGCAGATGAGAAAAAGAAAATTTCGGAACAGCAGAATAATATGATATTTGACGCAGCAGAATATCAGGAGCGCAGCGAAGCCGGGGAGTCTCTTCTGATGAGAAAAGGCGTCATTGTGCGCCATCTTGTTATGCCGGACTGTGTGGAAGATTCCAAGCGTGTGATATCTTATCTTCTTAAGACCTATGGCGGTCAGATTTTTATCAGCATTATGAATCAGTATACGCCGCTGCCACAGTGCAGGGAGTATCCGGAATTAAGCCGCCGGGTAACGGAAGCGGAATATGATGCGGTGGTGGATTATGCGATTGAACTTGGCATTGAAAATGGCTTCATCCAGGAAGGAGATGTGGCAGAGGAGAGCTTTATCCCAGAGTTTGATGGAGAAGGGATTGTACGGAAAGATGAAGATAGATAATTAAAAACAAACTTATTGAACATATGTTCTACACATGGTATAATATTAATGTATAATTGAAAAAGAAAGCAGGATGTGTTTTCCGATTATTAGATGCCCTCTAGTTGGTAAAGGAGGGTGATGCCCTATGAACACAATAGAAGTTCTTACTTTGTTGCTAGTAATATTTGCGGCGCTATCTTACATAGATAATCATAATAATAAAAAGAAATAGCATCCCACTCGTCCAAAAGTAGATGCTATTTCAAAAATAGTTTTCACTGAGGGCAAATCGGAGCATATCCGATTACCTTTCTAAGTAAATTATACACTAGGGTACTTGGCTTTTCAAGTACCCTTTTTTACTTGCCATTCATTCGTAAGAAGCTGCCGGTGGCAGGTCCTGTAGGTGCAAGTGGCGAGAAAAATCGCATAGTCAATATGTGTGATGCTTAGAAATTCCGAAGTTTATTATTAGTTTGATCAAGCAAATAGTCTATTGATACATTATAATAGTCCGCAAGTTTTATAAGAATATCGGTTGGAATATCACGTTTCCCCAATTCGTAATAAGAATACGCTACTTGACTACAGCTAAGAACCTGAGCCATCTGCTCTTGCGTTATATCTGAATCTTCACGTAAATCACGTATATGCTTGTAACGATGAATTGTAGTTGCCATTTAGTTACCTCTCTTGAATTTAATATACATAAAACAATTTGTTATATTGATTTTTAAAACAAAATGTTTTAAAATATAAATGATTAAGAAAAAGTGATGAATAGATTTGGAGAGAGGAAGAGAAAATGAAAAGAGAAATAGTTAAAAAAACTATGATGTTACTGGCAATATCAGGGATGATTTTTTCAGGCTGCGGAAAAGAAGAAAAAACATATGTGCCACAAAAGAAAACTGAAACCGAAATAAGCAAATCAGAAAATGACAGTGAGTTAGAAACGGAAACAGAGGGTATATCAGAAGGGAAAAATTATAAAATAACAACGGAATATGATTTGGAAGATTATGCATCAGGATATGTTATTGTTTCTAAAAATGATGGATTATTATACGGAGTAATTGACAAAGATGGCAATGAAGTTATTCCGGTTGAATATGACAACATCCAGCTTGTCAGGGGAGAAGAGGAGGAAAGTGATACGGATGAAGTATATTTTGTGTGTGAATATGAAGGGGAAGAGGAAGTTTTAGATAGCAATGGACAGAAGATTCTGGATGGAAAAGTAGAGAGAGTTACACCTCATTTAGGAGAGATTAGTGCCGATTCGCCTTTTTTCTATGAACTGAATTATACATATTCTACAGATTATATGAATCAGGATATTTCGCTTAGATATTATGATATAAAAGGGGATATGCTATGTGATATTAATCTTCTTGAGATAGAGGATATTGACCGTGCAATGTATGATACAGTAGATTTAACGGTATTAAATACAGAACTTATTTTTAATGACAGGATATTGGTTTGTATAGGTGGTGCATTGAAACCAAAAGATGAGTCAAGCGGCTTAGAAGCATATTACAATGTATCATTATACAATTTGAAGGGAGAAAGATTACAGGAATGGAATGAGCTGGCTACTCCAAGTGGCATGACAGTAGAAGATGACAATAGTTTTATCTTTGCAACAGTTGACTATTGGGCAGAAGGTTATCAGTATGAATTATATTCGATAGATGAAAATGGCAATCTGACGGATTTAGGAGATTTGGAGTCTCAGAGTAAGTATAGTTTATCAAGTACAGGACAACTTCAGGTAAATGAAGAAAGTGCAAGTAGTGAGAATTCTAATGACTATACATTGGGAAAAAATGGAGAGTATAGATTATATCAAACAAATGATACATGGAAATTGGAAGATACCAATGGACGGCCGTTATATGACCAGCGTTATTTTGAGTGCTGGCATAAAGAAGACTGCTTTTTCCTGCTGAATGAAGATAATCAGATTTGTCTTATAAATGAAAAGGGACAGATGCTTGTAGATTATGGAACAATTACATGGAACGGAGAATATGGAATGTTTGGAGATTCTGAGATAACGGATGATAGTATTCGGTCAGATGGAAATAGTGTATGTTTTGAAGTGGCAGGGGATGACGAAAATATTTTGTACATCTTTTTCCCCGAGGAAGAAAAGTAGAAATTTTAGAATAATATTATATTACAAGATGATATCATCTTTAGGTTAATATGGGAATTGGTGATACAAGCGTATTTTAGGTATATTTGGAAGGAGCATTCGGGAAACTGGATGCTCCTTTTTCGTCGGGCAAATTCACCCTAAATTCGCCCTAAATGATAAAAAATCTTGACATCTCCCGCAAAAGTTCTATAATACATTTTCGGTAATGCGAGGATGTAGAAAGATGAATAAAGAAAGAGACTATTTTTTTGATAATTTAAAAGCGGTATTGATATTCTTAGTTGTGCTGGGACATTTCCTGCTCCCAATCCGTGGAGACAATCCACTGGTGGTAGTGAAACGGCTCATCTATGTATTTCATATGCCGCTTTTTGTATTTATCTCCGGCTATTTTGCCAAGAAAATTTATAAAAATGGACAATATAATTTTAAGAAAATATTGTATCTGCTGAAAGCATATGTTGTGTTCGTTGTGGCAATTCAGATAGTATATGCCATTGCGGGATTTGAAAAATTTACGGAGATAGATTTCTTTTCCCAAAGTGGTGCACCGTGGTATTTATTTGCAATGATTGTATGGTATCTGACGATACCACTTGTCCGTAAATGTAAAGCTGTGCCGGTTCTTTTGCTTACGATAGTGCTGGCATTAACAGCTGGCTATTTTAAAAATGTGGGGGACTTTTTATGTCTGTCACGAATTCTGGTATTTGGACCGTTTTTCTATCTGGGCTATTTTCTGGAGCAGAAGACACTGGAAAAAGCATTGCAGCCAAAGCTTCAGAGACTGGTGGTTCCATGCGCGGAGGCAATCTGTATCTTTATTCTGGCATATGGAGCAAGGTTGAAAGATTCCCTGGGAATGGTATATGAAAATATATCCTATTATGAACTGGAAGAAGTGTGGAAAGGACCGATGGTCCGCCTTTCCCTGATGATTGCAGCATTTCTTATTTCCTGGGCAATTATGTTTTTCATTCCGAGAGGAAAGACAAGGTTGTCAGTAATCGGACAGAATACCATGCCGGTATATATGCTGCACCGGATTTTACGGGATATTCTGATGTTTGCCGGAATCTATGATTATCTGGGTGACTGGGGCTGGATAGCATTTTTTATCCTGTTGGGATTAAGTGCCGGAATCGTATATGTGTTAAATAATTCACATGTTGTCAATCAGGTCAACCGGATACTGGCATTACATACGCCGCAGTTGATCAGAAACTTAAAAAGGCAACGGGCACGTTAGTCTGGATGGAAGAGATTGATACCATTGGAATGATAAAGAGAGGTGGTCGTATGTCAGAAAATAGAAAAATTCGTGTTTTTTATCAGTTTAACGGATATGTCCAGGGTGTGGGATTCCGCTATCGCATGTCGCATCTGGCGGGGCATTTTGGTGTGACTGGCTGGGTGCGCAATGAATATGACGGCTCGGTACAGGCAGAATTGCAGGGACTGCCGGAAGAAATTGATATGATAATTCAAAGACTCTGCCAGGACCGTTACATCGAAATCCGCAGCATGGACAGAAAAGAACTTCCACTGGATGAGACGGAACGGGGCTTCCATGTAAAATATTAAAATGCAAAAAGCAGCTTCTGGCATACTTTGTCAGGAGCGTTTTTACTTTACAGGAAATTGCTTTCCTGTAAAGTAAAAACGCTCTGCGAGGATGCGCACTGCGGCGTATAAGGTAGATGTCGCAAGCGACCGCCACAGGTGCGAGAATGTGCCAAGGCACATTCTCTGTTCAGAAAAGTTGCAAAAAATCACAAGAAATAGTAAACTGTGGGATATGCGAGTATACTACTATGAAAATGAATTAGAGGATGAATTTTCGGAAGCAAAGATAACTGCAAAGAAAATTGATGGAACATATCAGTACAGCCAGGACAGCTTTGGAAGGAAATTATTACATTTTATCTGTTATAATCTCATTGCAAAACCGGTGGCATGGTGCTTTTTAAAGATAAAATACCGTCATAAGATAGTGGGGCGGGAGAAAATAAAAGCGTTAAAGGGACAGGGCTTTTTCCTGTATGGAAATCATACCAATGCAGGAGCGGATGCACTGATTCCCACAATGCTGGCACATCCGACGGATGTATATGTAATTGTGCATCCGAATAATGTTTCTATGCCTTTTTTCGGAAAAGTAACACCATATCTTGGCGCATTACCGTTACCGGATGATAAGGATGCCATGAAACATTTCTTAGAAGAAATCGGAAAGAAAATCACTGCGAAAAAATGCGTGATGATATATCCGGAGGCACATATCTGGCCTTATTATACGAAGATACGTCCTTTTAAGGATTCTTCCTTCCGTTATCCGGTGCAGTATCAATGCCCGGTAATCTGTTTTACCAATACATATCAGAAACGGAAGCATAGTAAAAAGCCGCAGATAGTAACCTATGTGGATGGTCCGTTTTATCCGGATGCGAAATTGCGTGGAAAAGAGCAGAAAGCAGACCTTAGAAACAGGGTTTATGAACAGATGAAAGAAAGAAGCAGCAGAAACACCCTTGTACTTGCTACTTATATCAAAAAAGGTGATGTATGAGAAATATTCTATTTTCGGGGAATGTCAAAGTATTTGATGGAATACTGACCGGGATGCTGTCCATTTTTATGCGGACGAAATCGACAGAGCCATACCGCATCTACATTTTTACAATGGATGTATCACATTTAAGAGACGATTTTCTGCCGGTGAGT
This sequence comes from uncultured Lachnospiraceae bacterium, assembly GCA_900315735.1. Lineage (GTDB taxonomy): Bacteria > Bacillota > Clostridia > Lachnospirales > Lachnospiraceae > Roseburia_C. The sequence goes on from ONAD01000014.1 coordinate 70,597, forward strand.
GATGAGCAGATTGCATTTTTAAATGAGGTAGCAAAGTCCTATAACAAAGAAAATATTGTAATCAAGATTGATGTGACAGATATTTATAAAGAAGAATTTGCAGGCTGTCCGAACGAGGGTGCGTATTGTTCGCCATATACCCTGCTTCGTCTGTTTGCAGATAAGATTCCGGAAATCCCGGATAAGCTTCTTTATCTGGATGCAGATATTTTATTTAACCGGGAGCCGGAACTTTTATATGACATTGATGTAAAAGGGTATGAGTATGCTGCAGCAAGAGACCACTATGGAAAATATTTAATCAATCCAAACTATATCAATGCGGGAGTATTGCTTTTTAATATGGCAGAGATTAAGAAAACAGGTCTTTTTGAAAAAGCAAGACATCTGATTAAGACAAAAAAATTACTGTTTGCGGATCAGGATGCAGTATACAGAAGTACCACGGCAAAGAAAATGCTGCCGCAGAAATATAATGACCAGAAGTTCTTACATAAGAGTACAATAATCAGACATTTTTCCAAACGGCTTTTTTACCTGCCATATCCGCATACGGCAAATATTAAGCAGTGGAATGTCAGTGCAATTCACAGAATTTTTAAGTATGAAGCGTTTGATGATATTCTGTTCGAATATATTTATCTGAAAAAGAAATTTGAACAGGACACTAAGAGGTAAGGAGTTAATTTATGGAAATGAAGAGTTTATCACAGTATGGAAAGAAAGCGGAGATACCCATTTTCTTTGCCTGCGATGAGGACTTTGTAAAATATACGATGGTTTCAATGAAGTCCATCATGGAAAATGCAGACCGCAGTCGGAAATATCATATTTACATTTTACATATGGGAATTACGGAAGCAACCCAGGCAAAAGTGCTTGCCATGGCAGATGAAGAATTTGCAATTGATTTTGTGGATGTTACAGACAAGATGAAGAGCATTGCAGATAAGCTTCCGATTCGTGACTATTATTCCAACACAACATATTTCCGGCTTTTTATTCCGGATATGTTTCCGCAGTACCGCAAGGCACTTTATATTGACAGTGATACGATTGTAGTGGGAAATATTGCAGAATTATATGATCATAAACTTGGTAAATTATATGCAGGAGTCTGTCCGGACCGTGTGGTAGCACAGACAGATATCTTAGGTGATTATGTAGAAAAGGTATTAGGCGTAAAGCGCACCAGATATTTCAACGCCGGAGTAATGCTGATGAACTGCAGTCAGTTCCGTGAAAATCATCTTTTAGATGAATTCTTAGAGATGCTTCACATCTATCTTTTTGTGGTAGCGCAGGATCAGGATTACCTGAATCTGATTTGCAAGAATCAGGTGCTTTATATGGAACCGAAGTGGAATGCACAGGTATTTGGAGAACTTGCCTGCCCGGAAGAAGAGGTAGGATTATTCCATTTTAATATGGCTGCAAAACCATGGCATTATGAAGACTGCCGTCTGGCAGAGTATTTCTGGAAATATGCGAAGATGACAGCGGATTATGATGCCATAAAAGAAGGACTTGCCAATTATACCGATGAGCAGCGCCGCAATGACAGTGTGTCCGGTGAGAAATTAATCCAGCTTGCGGTATCTGAGATTAACAGAGAAGATAATTATCTTCGCAAGATGGAAAAAGCCGGAAAATCAGAAAGTAAGCTTGCGCTGCTTGCTCACATAGAGGAACTGGAGCGGGAAGGAAGATTTTCAGAAGATGCAGAAGTAAATCCACCGGCACCGGTTCTGATGCCGGAAGATATTAATTATCTTCCAAGAAGTTTAAAGAGCAAGACACAGACCAAATATGCATTTAAAGTAGCAAGATGGTTTGTTAATATGCTGATAAAGAAAAAGCAGCTGATAATCAAAGAATACAAAGGCATTGAAAATCTTGAAAAAGTAGCAGACGGAGCAGTCATTACCTGTAACCATTTCAATGCATTTGACAGCTTTGCCATCCAGCTTGCCTTCGAACAGGCTAAATTGAAAAAGAAAAAGATGTACCGTGTAATCCGGGAAGGCAATTATACCGGATTTCCGGGATTTTACGGAGTGTTAATGCGCCATTGCAACACACTGCCGTTAAGCTCTAATTTTAAGACCATGGAGAAATTCATTGCTGCCGTAGACAGGGTATTAGAGAAAAATCAGTTTGTACTTGTCTATCCGGAGCAGGGAATGTGGTGGAATTACCGGAAACCAAGACCGCTGCAGAAGGGCGCATTTACCTTCGCTGCCAGAAATAATAAGCCGGTACTTCCCGTATTTATTACCATGGAAGACAGTGATGTTTTAGATGATGACGGATTCTATGTGCAGGAATATACGGTGCATTTCTGTGAACCGATTTATCCGGATCCGAATAAAAAGCGTGCACAGAATTCCTGTGAGATGCGGGATAAGAATTATGAAGCGTGGAAAGCTGTTTACGAGCAGACCTATGGAGAGAAACTGACCTATAGTTGTGATGAGGAACAGCCGATTAAAGAGAAGAAAGCACTCTAATAAAAGTTGCAGGAAATGTAATATGTATTGAGAAAGGGTAAGGGATAAATTATGAATAATCAGTGGAACCAGATGCCACCAAACATGCCGCCACAGCAGAGACCGCCGATGCCACCGAATATGCCGCCGCAGCAAGGTGGACCAATGCCGCCGAATATGCAGATGCAGCAGGGCAGACCGATGCCACCAAACATGCAGATGCAGCAGAGACCGCCGATGCCAACGAATATGCCGCCACGACAGGGAAAAATGCCACGGCCGGAGCTCTCTCCGGAAGATAAGAAGCAGGCAGACAAATTATGTATTATTTCCATGATTTTGATGTTTGCTCCGATTGTAATAATTTTTATTAAAGATATCATTCTGGGAGTAATGTATGATACTGGAACAGAAGAATTTCTTTATAATATTGCAGGCAGTTATGTTTTGGAATCAACATTGACATTCCTTTTAATTGGCTGTGGGATTGCAGCACTGGTACTTATGATATTAGTCCGTGTAAAATATCCGCAGAGTGTATTTGGTAAAGTATTGATGTGGCTTTATATTGTACTTGCCATTCTTGTAGTAGTATTTATTGCAGTGACAATTATTGCCTGTGGGCTGGCATTTGCAAGCTGTGTCCGCAGCTGTCCGGGCTGATAAGGCAGGAAAATAAATGATAGATATTACGATTTTACACTGGAGGATTTCGCCGTATTTTATCTGTTTTCTCTTAAGCTTTGTGCTGGCATATATTTACATTGCCCGCTCCTTAAGAAAGGCAGGTATTAAGCCGGCATATATCTTTTATTCGGAGCTGCTAAGCACAGTTCTTGCCCTGTATTTTGGGGCATTCTATACGTTTGTCGTGCAATTGGTAGAACATGGCAAGCTAGAAACATTCGGCTTTTCCAGTCTTGGAGGCATGGCGGGAATCATGCTTGGCGTGTGGATTTTTACAAAAATCAGTAAGGAACATAAGACGGAGCTATGGACTGTATATGTGCTGGCATTGGGACTGATGTATGCAGTTTCAAAGCTGGGCTGTTTCTTTGCGGGCTGTTGTATTGGCATGAGATATCAGGGACCTGGCAGTATCCGCTATCTTGATAATGGAGCAGCGGGGGAATACCTTTTTCCAGTTCAGCTGGCAGAGACAATCTTATTTCTGCTGGCATTTTTGTTGCTTCACAGGATGGCAGAACGAAAAAGGAATGGTATAATTCCAAAGAGTCTGCTGCTGTATGCGATATTAAAATTTGCACTGGATTATCTGCGATATTATGAAACCAGAAGGCTTTTCAGTGCCAACCAGTGGGGATGTCTGCTGGTAATTGCAATCGTATTGCTCTATGAAGCAGTACAACAAATTAAACACAAAGTTAATAATAAAGTAGTATAAACAATATGGAAAAAGAGTTTTGCAGGTGTTGGGCCGGCAGAACTCTTTTTGCGTTGCCAGACATCTGTAAGAAGTTGCCGGTGGCATGTACTGTATGTTGTCATTCATATTTCTAAAATTTACAGAAGATATAGTTTACATAATATAGGTACAAAATATGGGACACATCCTGTTATAACATAGTCTTATCAGAGAGCAGAACCACAGAAAATATAAGAAATGTGGCAGAAAAGCGAAAGAAAAGATAAGAAAAAAGACACAGGGAGGTCACAATTATGCGTGATAATACAGTACATGTAAGAAAAGGAAAGAAGCATCCAACAAAACTGGAGATTATTGTGCTGGCAGCATTGGCGGCACTTATGGTAAGTGGAGGCGTTTTATTATTGCTGGCAGCTTTGCTGGGACAGGATATTGCGGAATGGAATCACAGAGCAGCAATCACAGCAGGACTTTCACTTGCAGGAATTGTATGGGGATGGTTAATCTGGGCGAACCGTTTGTCATAATTTCAAGTTGGGCAGGGCGGTATCGTTTTACGAATTGAGGTTGACGCATTCCCGATAGTTTTCTATAATAAAACTGATTATATTGTGCAGGAAAATCAAAAGAAGATTTTCTTATTGTTTTGGAGAAAAAGGGAATTGAAGGAGACGGAAAATGAAGAAAACAATTCGTAAGATAGAGATACTTTTTATGACATTGATTTGTGTTCTTACTATGTCAGGAATGACCATGCAGGTATACGCCGGTTCAGCGGATAATTCATTAGAGACACTGACTGTGGCTGAGGGTTCATTGTCACCGGCATTTGAAGGAAGCCGCATGTACTATACCGTACAGGTGGGACAGGATGTAAGCAGCGTGACGGTAAGTGCCAAGACGGTAAATCCGGCGGCAACGATTCAGTCCGGAGTCGGAACCACTACCTTAAAAACCGATGGAGATACTAAGATTGACGTAGTAGTGCAGGCAGAGAATGGAAACCTTGCTACTTATCATCTGACCATAACCAAATCTGCAGCAGGTACAACAGATAACACTGGAGCAGATACTACAGCAAATTCAGATACCACAACCAGCACAGACACAACTAATAATACTCCAACGGACGATAATGCCGGAGCAGATAATGGCACAGATACAACCGCACCGGATGATGCTGCATCCACATATAAGGTGTCAGAGGATTTTACAGCAGAACAGATTCCGGCAGACTTTACGGAAGCACAGGTAACTTATCAGGGAAGTGAGTATCGTGGAGCTGCTTTTAACAATGGGAATTTATCACTTTTATATATGACAGATGCAGCAGGAAATGCAGGCTTTTATGTGGTAAACAGTACTGATAATAGTGTGTGTCCATATATTCGGATTGATAATGGAGATAATTATCTGATTTTAATGACTCCTTCCGCAGTGACTTCTTTTGTACCGGGCGAAGTAACCACGCCTATTCAGGTGGGTGACAGCACATTTGAAGATGCATATGCAACAGAAACAGAGAATGTCTATACCGTATATGGAATGACCAATGACGGACAGGAAGGCTGGTATAATTACAATACCGGGGATGGAACATTCAGCGAATATCAGTACAGTGATACCACAACAGAAGATACGGATACTACTTATCTTCAGAATGCATTAAATGATTTGAATGACAAATATACTGCAAGAAAAGACCGGGATTTAAAGATTATTGCTGGATTAATCGTAGTAATCGTAATTCTCATATTTATCATTATCAATCTTTTGCTTCGCGGAAGAAGAGGATATGAGGAAGAAGATGACGAGGAAGAAATTGAAGAAGCAGCAGATATTTTTGAAGAAGAAAAGCGAAGAAAAGCAAAGAAGAAACAGAAGTTTGTAGAAGATACCGGTAAAGTTGAAGAAGAGCCGGTCAAAGAGAAAGAGACTAAGGCTGTATCAGAAGCACCGGAGAAAGCAGAACCGAAAGACGCAGAAGAAAAAGCAGAGGCAGATTCCGAAGCTCATTTACCGGAAGAAGTGGTGGAGCGGTTAGGCGAAGCTGACTTCATGGATGAATTTGAAGAGGAACCGGAATTTATGTCCGGCAGAAAGAAACGTGAAAAGGAAAAGAAAGAGAAAAAAGAGAAGAGACGTCGGAGCAAAGATATTTTTGACGATGATGATGACGATAATGGACTCTTTGCAAGCCATGATGACTTTATAGAAAAAGAATCATCAGATGATGATATCGAAGTAATGGATTTGAATGATTTATAAGAGAGTCAGCGCGTAGTGACAGGAGGATTTTATGCATAAACCATATACAAAACAAGCGCAGAAAGTAATAGAACTGACGACAAAAGCAGCCAGAAGTATGCATCATAATTATATTGGAACAGAGCACCTTTTACTGGGCTTATTAAAAGAGGGCAGCGGAGTAGCTGCCTGCGTTCTGATGGATGCAGGAGTAGAAGAAGCACGTCTGGTAGAACTGATAGAAGATTTGATTGCTCCATCTTCGGATGTAGCAGTATTGGACCGGAAAGGCTATTCTCCGAGGATTCAGCATATCATTGAGACCGCTGATCAGGAGGCAGAGCGTTTTGACAATGAGAATATTGGAACAGAACACCTTTTAATTGCCTTATTAAAAGAGGCAGACTGTGCCGGAGTGCGTCTGTTGAATACACTTGGTGTGAATATCCAGAAGATTTATATTGAGACTCTGGTAGCCATGGGAGAAGATGCAAACCGCTATAAAGAGGAGATTGCTGCAAGTAAATCCGGAAAGAAGAAAGCGGTAGAAGCAACGCCGACCTTAGACCAGTATTCCAGAGATTTGACTGCTATGGCAGCCTATGGTGAGATAGATCCGGTGATTGGCAGAGAGGCAGAAATTGCCCGCGTGATTCAGATTCTAAGCCGCAGAACGAAGAATAATCCATGTCTGATTGGAGAACCGGGAGTTGGAAAGACAGCCATTGCAGAGGGACTTGCACAGCGTATTGCATCCGGACTGGTTCCGGATACAGTCCGGGGAAAACGGGTGGTAACACTGGATTTATCCGGAATGGTAGCAGGCTCTAAGTACCGTGGAGAATTTGAAGAGCGGATTAAGAAAGTCATTCGTGAAGTGACAGAAGCAGGAAATGTGCTTCTTTTCATAGACGAACTTCATACGATTATCGGAGCAGGAGGAGCAGAAGGTGCTATTGATGCATCCAATATTTTAAAACCATCCCTTGCCCGCGGAGAAATCCAGTTAATCGGAGCAACCACATTAGAAGAATACCGGAAATATATTGAAAAAGATGCAGCCCTGGAACGTCGTTTCCAGCCGGTAACGGTGGAAGAACCGACGGAAGAGCAGGCAATAGAGATATTAAAAGGATTAAGAGAACGCTATGAGAAGCATCATCATGTAGAGATTACAGATGCCGGAATTGAAGCAGCAGTGAAGCTTTCTGCCCGTTATATTGCAGACCGCTATCTGCCGGATAAGGCAATTGATTTGATGGATGAAGCTTCCTCTAAAGTTCGTCTTGGCGGATTTAAAATGCCGGAGAAAATCAGTGAATTGGAGCGTAAGATTGCCCAGTTAGAGGACGATATGGAGACGGCTCTGATGGAGCAGCGTTTTGAAGATGCCGGAGCAATCCGCAAGGAAAAGGAAGCTGCCCGGAAGAAATATGAAAAGCAGGTGGAAAAATACCATCGGGATGCAGACAAGAAGAAACTGGTTGTCGGAGAAAATGAAATTGCAGAAATTGTATCCGACTGGACGAAGATACCGGTGAAGAGACTGGCAGAAGGCGAGGCTGCACGTCTCAATCGTCTGGAAAAGACACTGCATAAGCGCGTAGTGGGACAGGAAGAGGCAGTCAGTGCAGTGGCAAGAGCAGTCAGAAGAGGACGGGTAGGATTAAAAGACCCACATCGTCCGATTGGCTCTTTCCTTTTCTTAGGACCTACCGGAGTTGGTAAGACTGAGATAACAAAGGCACTGGCAGAGGCTGTCTTTGGCGATGAGCAGGCAATGATTCGTGTTGACATGTCAGAGTATATGGAGAAACACAGTGTTTCTAAAATGATTGGTTCACCGCCAGGATATGTAGGCTATGAAGAAGGTGGCCAGCTCAGTGAGAAGGTCAGAAGAAAACCATATTCCGTTATTCTCTTTGATGAAATTGAAAAGGCACATCCGGATGTATTTAATGTCTTGCTTCAGGTGCTGGATGATGGACAGATTACAGATGCCCAGGGAAGACGGGTAGATTTTAAGAATACCATTATCATTATGACATCCAATGCAGGGGCGCAGTCTATTATTGCACCGAAGAAGCTTGGGTTTGCTGCAAGCGAAGATGAAAAGAAGAATTATGAATACATGAAAAATGGTGTAATGGAAGAAGTTCAGAGAATCTTTAAGCCGGAGTTCTTAAACCGAATTGATGAGACTATTGTATTCAGAGCTCTGAATAAAGAGGACATGAAGAAGATTGTCACCATTTTGAGCAAATCCTTAATCGACCGGTGCGAAAAACAGATGGGTATCCATCTGACCATAACCGGTAGCGTGAAAGGATACATTGCCGAGAAAGCATATAATCCGAAATACGGAGCAAGACCATTGCGTCGTATGATACAGACACAGATAGAAGATATGCTGGCAGAAGAGATTTTATCCGGCAAAATCAAGCCGGGAGATGATGTGGAAATCCGCATGGTAAAAAAGGAAATAAAAACCGTTGTGAATTCATCAAAATAACTGGAAAAATGTGTCGAGATAAGCTATAATATTTTCATAAAATTTACGAAAAAGCCATCTTGGGATAATGGCTTATAGGAGGATAAAAAATGGCTGTAGTTGCAGAATTAATTCGTTCAGAAGCAAATGGAACAATCAGTTTTGGAGATTATACACTGGGAGCAAAATCCAAACTGGACAATTTTGAACATGCGGGAGATTTGTACAAAGTTAAGACATTTCGTGAGATTACCAAATTAGAGAGAAATGGAATGTTTGTATATGAATCTGTTCCGGGAACTGCAGTTACAAATATGGCAGCATCTGAAAACGGTGTGGAATTTGAAGTAGAAGGACCGGAAGATGCAGAGATTACACTTGGCTTAATGGAAGAGACAGAGTATGATGTATTTGTAGCAGGAAAATCAATTGGTCAGATGAAGACCAATTTAGGTGGCAAATTAACACTTAGTGTAGAATTAGACCCGGAGACTCCGGTTGCAGTAAAAGTATCCAGGGTATAAATCGGATACACCAATAAGATGATAAGAAAGAGAATCCAATTCCAGCGGATTGGGTTCTCTTTTTACTAATTTACGCGAGTGGCTCGCAAAGCGTGTTTCTCGTAGTTGCCGGTAATAAGAAAGGTAGTTAGGTAATAAGAAAGACAGTTATTGCAAGAACAAGGGGGAAAATGGATGGCAAAGGGAAAAGCAACCGTATTTTTCTGCCAGGACTGTGGCTATGAATCATCCAAATGGATGGGACAGTGCCCGGGATGTGGCGAGTGGAATACATTTGTAGAAGAAGTGATAGATAAATCAGCACCTGCAAAAGTGCGGAAGGAAGCCGCAAAAGCAGAAGTTGTAAAAATTGCAGATATTAAAACAGGACAGGAAGAGCGGCTGACTACCGGATTAAAAGAGTTAGACCGGGTTTTGGGCGGTGGAATCGTAAAAGGTTCCCTTGTTTTAGTAGGCGGTGATCCGGGAATTGGAAAATCCACACTGCTTTTACAGGTGTGCCGGAATCTTTCGAAGCAGAAGACGGAAGTATTGTATATTTCCGGAGAGGAATCCCTGCAGCAGATAAAGATTCGTGCGGAGCGTATCGGAGAGTTTGGAGATACTTTATCCCTTCTTTGCGAGACAAATCTCGATACCATCAAAGAAGTGATTAGCAGAACCAGACCGGAAATCGTGGTGATTGACTCCATCCAGACCATGTATAATGAAAATGTTACATCAGCACCGGGCAGCGTTTCCCAGGTCCGGGAAGCAACCGGAGTTCTGATGCAGATTGCAAAGGGACTGGGCATTTCTATTTTTATTGTCGGTCATGTGACCAAAGAGGGGGTCGTGGCAGGTCCCCGTGTTTTAGAGCACATGGTAGATACGGTATTATATTTTGAAGGTGACCGTCATGCGGCGTATCGTATTTTGCGTGGGGTGAAGAACCGCTTCGGTTCCACCAATGAGATAGGTGTATTTGAAATGTGTAATGAAGGGTTAAGGGAAGTGGAGAATCCTTCGGAATATATGTTGAGCGGAAAGCCGGAAGGGGCATCCGGTTCTGTAGTGGCATGCTCCATGGAAGGAACCCGTCCGATTCTTCTGGAAATACAGGCGCTGGTATGCCACAGTAATTTTGGAATGCCAAGAAGAACAGCAGCAGGAACAGATTATAACAGAGTCAATCTTTTGATGGCTGTATTGGAAAAGAGACTGGGACTGTCTTTAAGTTCCTGTGATGCCTATGTAAATATTGCCGGTGGTATCCGTATGAATGAACCCGCAATCGATTTGGGAATTGTGCTGGCAATTGTATCCAGTTACAAGGATGTACCAATCGATGAGAAGACTATCTGCTTCGGGGAAGTGGGATTAAGTGGTGAAGTACGTGCGGTCAGTATGGCGGCACAGCGTGTGCAGGAAGCAGAGAAGCTGGGCTTTACGACCTGTATTCTTCCAGAGGTTTGCAAGGCAGGATTAAAGAAGAACCCAAATATAAACGTAGTGGGCGTCAGTAACGTACAGGATGCCATCCGCTATATTCTATCCCAAGAAAAATGAATTGAACACACAATTCAAACAATTTAGATAAAAAACGACAAATGACCTACTTTAATAAATATGGAAAAATCGTGTTGACATCCCGAAAATGACGTGCTATTATAAAACTCCACCGCGCAGGGAACACCTGATGCGGCGGAAAATAAGAATTAAAAAAATAAAAAAAGTTG
>ONAD01000028.1 GCA_900315735.1 uncultured Lachnospiraceae bacterium
TGGAAGCACGGTAACGTGTGGAGCTGACTGTTACTAATCGGTCGAGGGCTTGACCAAAGCAACTCGGAAAACAATCTGTATGAAGTTTTGAAGGTATGTTACAAAACAAACCTATTGTGACGTACTTGTACGTCATTTTAGCATATAGGGGTGTAGTTCATCGGTAGAATAAGAGTCTCCAAAACTCCAGAGGAGGGTTCGATTCCTTCCACCCCTGTTCTTAAACAGAAAGTATATTTTATACTTTCTTTTTTTATTGCGAGTAGCGAGAAACTCGCAAAGCATGTTTCTCGTAGTTGTGTCAAGTATTCGTAAGAAGCTACCGGCAGACTTAGCATGAATTCACAAACAGCTATTAGCAGTAAATTTTGTATAAAAAAGAAAAGTGGTATAAAAGGGACAAAGAGTGTTAAAATCTAAGAGATAGTAATGAAAGAGAAGTTTTATAAAGGGCAGTCTAATGACATAGAAGAAAATATATGATGAATGAAAACAGGATTATGAGGAAGGGAGCTGTAAGAGAAATGAACAGGTATTGGTTGCATGCGGCATCAGGAGAACTTTCTTTAGCAAGGGATAATGGGAAAAATATAGAAAAGGAATCAGAACCGCAGATAATACTATTAAATATGGAAGAATTTCAGCAATTAGAAGGAAATTATCCGCATCGAAAGAATCTGATTAGCAGCATGCGTTTTATCCGCTATAGCAAAGTAGAGGCATTTCATGAATGTGTACAGGGGATTATACATGTACCAAAACAGGGAAGTAAAAAGGAAAAAGAGTTTTCCTTTGGCTTTTATCTCTTTGAAAATAGACTTTTTTTAATAGAAGAAGATGAGGAATTACAGGAAATATTGGCAAAGGTCAAAAATGATATGTTTGATGGCTGCACACTTCATATGGTGTTGCTCTTTATTTGTAATGCATTAATTGACAATGATATTCTTTATCTGCAAAAGATAGAGGAAAATTTGGAGAAGGTAGAGGATGTTGTAATTAAGAGGATACCGGAGCATTTTAATGAAGTAATTATGCGTTATCGGAAGCAGCTTTCAGAGAGCCGGGCATATTATGAACAGTTGATGAATATGGGAGATTTCATGCAGATGTATATGAACCGGGAGTCTTTAGTAGAAGAGGAACAGGGCTGGGAACGCTATATGAATCGTGTGGAGCGGCTGCATAATTACGTAGAGACAATCCGCGAGTATTTACAGCAAATCCGTGAAATGTATCAGACGCAGATTGATATTCACCAGAACCGGATTATGAGTATTCTGACCATTGTAACAACTCTCTTTTTGCCATTGACACTAATTACAGGCTGGTATGGAATGAATTTTCCGGGAATGCCGGAATTTCAATGGAAATATGGTTATCTGGCAGTAATCGGAGTGTCCGTTCTTCTTATTATTATAGAGATAGTATATTTCAAGAAAAAGCGGATCTGGATATCTTCGAAAGACGTAATATAATGAGCGCAAGCGAGTCAAGATACTTGCATGATTGACAATCGGCGAAATTAATGGGTGATACAATCACGTTATAATACACAAAATGTCCACTTATATGGAAAACCGCTGAATGTACGGAAAAAAGTGCAATAGTAAGTATTATGTAAAGGTTATGTGTAGAAAGAAGTTTAGGAATAATGATGGAATTTGGAGCTTTTTTGAAGACTTTTGAAGGAATGCGAGGCTTATTACCTTATTTTTTGACACAAAAATTTGTGAAAAATGATAAAAAATATTGACTGAGTAAAAAAAAACTTGTAAATGTGACTAAAGTACCATAAAAAACGACAAAATGTGACAGGCAAACTGATTTTGGTAAGACCAAAATGGAGAAAAACAGAAAAATTTATTGTGTAAAATGCTCATAAAATTCATATACTAAGATGGTAAGCGAAAATTGACAAAAAAAAGAAATGGTGTCATAATGCTCAAGAATCAAAAGTAAATCAGTTTATTTTTTTGAGGATGGTGAAAAAAATGAATGAAAAGAAAATCAAATTAGCTGGCACAGAAGAGGTTAGAGACTTTGTACGTGAGGCAGGAAAATGTGATTTTGACATTGATATTTCATACAATAGAGTAATAATTGACGCAAAGTCTTTTCTTGGAGTATTAAGTCTTGATCTGAATCGAGAGCTTACTGTTAAGTATGGCGGACATGATATGAACTTTGAGAATGTATTAAGCAAGTATGCAACTGCTTAAATGATGGCACAGGTTTTCTGGCAGCCAGAAAATACAGGTTCATAAGGTAAGAAGAAATACCGGGTAGCGGACAATTTGGATATTGTCTTTTCTATCTGGTATTTTTTTGTTATTATGAAATGAGAATACGTTTCAATTCCTTTGAAGTCTGCTAGAAAAATGAGATTTTTCAAAAATTGATAAATAGAAAAAATAGTGAATAGCATAAATAGAAATAAGTATAAGATGGGATGAAATGAGGTGACAGCGGAATGGAACGTGAGCAGATAAGAATATCGGTACGAAATCTGGTGGAGTTTATCTTGCGTTCCGGAGACATTGATAACCGTAGAGCCAGTCTTGATACGATGGAAGCCATGCAGGCGGGCAGCAGACTCCATCGGAAGATTCAAAAGAAGATGGGAAGCACTTACCATGCCGAGGTTCCTTTAAATATTATCATTGAGGAAGAAAATTATGAGCTTGGAATCTGGGGACGGGCAGACGGCATTATAATAGAAGAAACAGTTACCATTGATGAGATAAAAGGCGTATATTTAAGCCTTGACTTATTGGAAGAACCCGTAAAGGTACATCTGGCACAGGCAAAGTGCTATGCGTACATATATGGAATCCAGAATGATTTACAGAAAATCAATGTTCAGATGACATATGGAAATCTCGATACCGGAGATTTAAAATATTTTTCTTATGAATATAGCATACAGCAGCTGCAGGAATGGTTTTCAGATTTGATTTTAAAATATAAGAAATGGGCGGATTTTCAGTATGAGTGGCGGAAGAAACGGCAGGCATCCATTAAAGAACTGGCATTTCCGTTTCCGTACCGGGAGGGACAGAAAGAGTTGGCTGCCGGGGTTTACCGTACGATAGCCAGAAAAAAGAATCTGTTTATTCAGGCACCCACCGGAGTAGGCAAGACCATTTCTACATTATATCCGGCAATCAAAGCGGTGGGAGAAGGATTAGGTGATAAGATTTTTTACTTAACTGCCAAGACTGTTACCGCAAATGTGGCAAAAGAGACCCTTGGCATTTTATGTGAAAAGGGTTATCGGGCAAAGAGTGTGCAGATTACAGCGAAAGAAAAATTATGCCCTTGTGAGGAAGTGGACTGTAATCCCGTAAGCTGCCCTTATGCAAAGGGGCATTTTGACCGGGTAAATGATGCGGTTTACGATTTATTACAGAAAGAAAATAATATGACAAGAGAAGTTTTGCTGGCACATGCAAAAGAATATCAGGTCTGCCCGTTTGAAATGTGTCTGGACACGGCAACCTGGGCGGATAATATTATCTGCGATTATAATTATGTCTTTGACCCGAATGTGTATCTAAAGCGTTTTTTCGCAGATGGCATCAAGGGTGATTATATATTTCTGGTGGATGAGGCACACAATCTTGTGGAACGTGGACGGGAGATGTATAGTGCCGCCCTTGTCAAAGAGGATATTCTTGCGGTGCGGAAAATTATGAAGCCAAGAAGCTCTGCCATTGAGAAAGAACTGGGTAAATGCAATAAGCTGATGTTGGAATATAAGAGAGAATGCGAAAATTATCAGATTTACGAAAGCATTCCGAATCTCATTTTCTCCTGTATGCGTCTTGCAGCAAAAATCGAAGAATATATGCAGAAGAATCCGGAGTTCCCGGGGCGGGATGTGGTTCTTGATTTTTATTTTGAATTGAGAAATTTCTTGAATATCTATGAGCGTGTGGATGAGCATTATGTGATTTACGGACAGCATGATGAAGAGGGCAGATTTGTCATAAAGCTTTTTTGCGTGGATCCGTCCTTTAATCTGCAGGAGTGTCTGGATAAGGGAAATGCTACGATTTTCTTCTCGGCAACGCTGCTGCCGGTTCAGTATTATAAGGAGCTTTTGACGAATAAAACGGATAATTATGCAGTTTATGCCAGGACAACATTTTCTCAGGATAAGAGACTTTTGTTAATCGGAAATGATGTCAGCAGTAAATATACCAGAAGAACACCGGAAGAATACGGAAGGATTGCAGATTATATTTATCGTACAATAAAGAAGAAAAAGGGAAATTATATGGTGTTTTTCCCATCCTATCTTTTCCTGAAAAAAGTGCATGAGGCATTTGAGTTACGGACGGATGAAACAATTACCTGCATCTGTCAGGAATCCGGCATGCGGGAAGAAGAAAGAGAAGCTTTTTTAGAAGCATTTCAGGGAGAAAAAGAGGAGTCACTGGTGGCATTTTGTGTCATGGGCGGAATCTTTGGAGAAGGAATTGACTTAAAGAGGGAGCAGTTGATTGGCGCAATTATCGTAGGAACCGGTCTGCCGCAGATTAGCAATGAGCGGGAAATTTTAAAAGAGTATTATGACAAAAAAGAGGGCATGGGATTCGACTATGCCTATCGGTATCCGGGAATGAATAAGGTACTTCAGGCAGCGGGACGTGTTATCCGGACTGCAGAAGATGTGGGAATTATTGAACTTTTGGATGAACGCTTTCTGCAGAATGATTATCAGCGGCTGTTCCCAAGAGAGTGGGAACAGCGGAGCGTGTGCCAACTTTCCAATCTGGAAGAGAAGCTGGCTGCCTTCTGGGAGGAAATGCATTTATAATGTCGGCAGCAGGTTTAAGAATTCTTCCGTAGAAGTAAGAATCGGAAGATTCGGATTTACGGAGACAGCAAGCTGTCTTCGTGGAAGAGGTTCTAAAGTTTTTAAGATAAACAAATCCTTAGATTCATGTTTCAAGCAATAGTCCGGAATGCAGGCGATACCAAGACCGATACGGGCAAGGTCAATCAGAAGGTCATTACTGCTCAGTTCAATTTCCGGAATCAGCTCCAACTGATGGGAAAGGAAGAGATTGTGCATGAATTCGCTGGTGGTACTCTTGTTATCGAGCATCAGCAGAGGATATTTTGTTAAATCCCGGAAACTTAATTCCTGTTGTTTTAAATTAAAGTAGGATGGATTCGCAATAAATACATCCGTAAAATCCAGTACCATTTTGCGGATGTAGGATTGATTTAATCGTACATTCGGGCAGTTGGTAACGGCAATATCGACTTTTCCCTGCTCTAAGAGGTCAACGCAGCCAAGAGAGGTTGCATTGGTAACCTTGATGGGAACGCTGGGAAATTTTTTATGAAATTCTTTTAAATAAGGTACTAAAAAATAGCGGCAGATAGTATCGCTGGCAGCAATATGAAGCTGCCCCAACCCAAGAGTATTGGATTCTAAGAGCTGGTTTTCTCCGCGGGCGATGAGATTCATGGCAGGCTCAATGTGTTTTAACAGAACCTGTCCTGCCGGAGTAAGCTGGACTTTCTTGGTGCTACGGATAAAAAGCGGCTGCTCTAATTTCTTTTCTAAGGTCTTGATGGACTGGCTTACTGCAGACTGGGAAATGTAAAGCTGCTTGCTGGCTTCCGAGAAGCTTAAGGAAGTAGCAACGTGGTAGAATACTTTATATAATTCGTAATTAATATCCATAATGGCTCCTTTATCATATCAGAATGCATATCTTACATATTTTCCTTTATTATAAGTGACGCTTATAACTGTGTCAACATTAGTAACTCTTATAAATAAAATTAAATATATTAATTGTTCTTATTCATAATGCCGTGCTATAATGAGCATAAGAAAGTAAACATTCAGGAGGTAGAAGATGAGTAAGGTAAGAAGAGTGTATGTAGAGAAAAAAGACGCTTACGCAGTACGCGCTAAAGAGTTACAAGCAGAGATTAAGAGTTATCTTGGAATCAGCGCAGTAGATAAGGTACGTGTCCTGATTCGTTATGATATTGAAAACATTTCCGATGATGTATATAAAAGAGCAGTTCAGACTGTATTTTCAGAGCCGCCGGTAGATGATGTCTATGAAGAGAATTTTGAAATGGGGGATGGAAAAGTATTTTCCGTTGAATTCCTTCCGGGACAGTTCGACCAGAGAGCAGATTCTGCAGAGCAGTGTGTGAAGCTTTTAAAAGAGGATGAAGAGCCGGTTATCCGTACCGCAACAACGTATGTTATTTACGGAGATATCAACGCTGAGCAGTTAGAGGCAATCAAGCATCACTGCATCAACCCGGTAGATTCCAGAGAGACCGGCATGGAGAAGCCTGAGACTTTGGTAACAGAGTTCCCGGAGCCTGCAGATGTTAAGATTATGACCGGATTTAAGGATATGCCGGAGCAGGAATTAAAAGCACTCTATGATTCCCTTGGACTGGCTATGACATTCAAGGATTTCTTACATATTCAGAACTATTTCCATGGAGAAGAAGATAGAGACCCATCCATGACCGAGATTCGTGTGCTGGATACCTACTGGTCAGACCATTGCCGTCATACCACATTTTCTACCGAGCTGAAAAATGTTGCATTTGAAGATGGTTTCTACAAAGAGCCAATGGAAAAGACTTACGAGGATTACCTTGATACACATAAGAAAATATATGAAGGCAGAGATGACAAATTTGTCTGCTTAATGGATATTGCATTAATGGCAATGAAGCGGCTGAAAAAAGAAGGAAAATTACAGGATCAGGAAGAGTCCGATGAGATTAATGCCTGCTCTATCGTAGTGCCTGTTGAAGTAGATGGCAAGACAGAAGAATGGCTTGTAAACTTTAAAAATGAGACCCACAACCACCCAACCGAAATCGAGCCGTTTGGTGGAGCTGCAACCTGTCTTGGTGGAGCAATCCGTGATCCGTTGTCAGGACGTACCTATGTATATCAGGCAATGCGTGTAACCGGAGCTGCTGACCCTACCGTATCTGTAAAAGATACCATGGAAGGAAAGCTTCCTCAGAAGAAACTGGTTCGCGGCGCAGCACAGGGATACAGTTCCTATGGTAACCAGATTGGACTTGCTACCGGATATGTCAAAGAAGTATATCATCCGGATTATGTTGCTAAGAGAATGGAAATCGGAGCCGTTATGGGAGCAGCACCTCGTCGTGCCGTTCAGAGACTGACTTCTGATCCGGGAGATATTATTATCCTCTTAGGCGGACGTACCGGACGTGATGGCTGTGGTGGAGCAACCGGTTCCTCCAAAGCACACAATACAGAATCCATTGATACCTGTGGAGCAGAGGTTCAGAAAGGTAACCCACCTACCGAGCGTAAGATTCAGAGACTTTTCCGCAGAGAAGAAGTTGCCCACATTATTAAGAAATGTAATGACTTTGGTGCCGGTGGAGTGTCAGTAGCAATCGGAGAGCTTGCAGACGGATTACAGGTTGATTTGGATAAAGTACCTAAGAAATATGCCGGACTGGACGGAACAGAACTTGCTATTTCCGAGTCTCAGGAGCGTATGGCAGTTGTTGTTGCACCGGAAGATGCACAGCAGTTCTTAGATTATGCAAAAGAAGAAAACTTAGAGGCTGTGAAAGTTGCCGTTGTAACCGAAGAGCCAAGATTAGTATTATCCTGGAGAGGAAAAGAGATTGTAAATCTTTCCAGAGCATTCTTAGATACCAACGGAGCACATCAGGAGACTGATGTAAAGGTAGAGCTTCCGGTAAAAGAAGAGAATTATTTAAATAAAATCAGCACAAAGGCTGTAGAAGAAGCAGTTGCAGCAGGCGATATGAAAGCAGCATGGTTAAATGAATTAAAAGACCTTAACGTATGTTCCCAGAAGGGTCTCGTGGAAATGTTTGACGGTTCCATCGGAGCAGGCAGTGTATACATGCCATATGGTGGAAAATATCAGTTGACCGAGACACAGAGTATGGTTGCAAAACTTCCGGTTATGAATGGAAAATGCGATACAGTAACCATGATGAGTTACGGATTTGATCCATATTTATCTTCATGGAGCCCATACCATGGAGCAGCTTATGCAGTATTAGAGTCTGTTTCCCGTATCGTAACAGCCGGTGGTGATTTCCACAAGATTCGTTTCACATTCCAGGAATACTTCCGCAGAATGTCGGAGGAGCCAAGTCGTTGGAGCCAGCCATTTGCAGCACTGCTTGGTGCTTATAATGCGCAGATTGGTTTCGGACTTCCATCCATCGGTGGAAAGGACTCCATGTCCGGTTCCTTCAATGAAATTGATGTACCGCCAACACTGGTATCCTTTGCAGTTGATGTAGCAAAAGAAAAAGATGTTATCACACCGGAGCTTAAGAAAGAAAATGATAAGCTGATGTTATTTACCATCGAAAAAGATGCTTATGATATGCCGGATTACGCACAGGTTATGAAGCTTTATGATGCAATTCATGAGATGACTGAGACAGGCGTTATCGTAGCAGCTTATGCATTAGACGGAAAAGGTCTTGCAGCAGCAGTCAGCAAGATGGCATTTGGTAATAAACTTGGCGTTACTGTAAATGCAGATGTAACAAAAGAAACATTATTTGCACCGGGCTTTGGAAATATTGTAGCAGAAGTTCCGGAAAATAAAGTTGCAAAAGCACAGGAAATCCTTGCAGCAGCAGGTCTTGCAGCAAACGGAGCAGTTGTGGGTGCAGTAAATGACAGCAAGAACTTTATCTATGGTGATATGAGCATTTCCATGGATGAAGCAATCGAAGCATGGGGACAGACTTTAGAGAAAGTATTCCCAACCAGAGCAACCACCGGAACAGAAGAAGTGAAGAGCGGACTTTACGATACAAAAGACATTTATGTCTGCAAGCACAAAGTTGCCCGCCCACATGTATTTATTCCGGTATTCCCGGGAACCAACTGTGAGTACGACAGTGCGAAAGCATTTGAAAATGCAGGTGCAGATGTAACCGTAAAGGTATTTAAGAACTTAAATGCAGAAGACATCCGTGATTCTGTTGATGTATTTGTAAAAGCAATTGATGAAGCACAGATTATCATGTTCCCTGGTGGATTCTCCGCAGGAGATGAACCGGAAGGCTCAGCAAAATTCTTTGCAACAGCATTCCGTAATGAGAAGATGAAAGAAGCTGTAAACAAGCTTTTAAATGAGCGTGACGGTCTTGCACTTGGTATCTGTAACGGATTCCAGGCACTGATTAAATTAGGTCTGGTTCCTTACGGCAAGATTACACACCAGAGACCGGATTCACCGACTCTGACCTACAATACCATCGGACGTCATATTTCCAAGATGGTATATACCAAGGTAGTGACCAACAAGTCCCCATGGTTAGCACAGGCTGAGCTTGGCGGCGTATACTGTAACCCGGCATCTCATGGAGAAGGTCGTTTCGTTGCTCCGAAGGAGTGGTTAGACAAGCTTTTCGAGAATGGTCAGGTGGCAACCCAGTATGTAAACGAAGCCGGTGTTCCAACCATGGATGAAGAGTGGAACGTAAACGGTTCTTACATGGCAATTGAAGGTATCACCAGTCCGGACGGACGTGTCCTTGGTAAGATGGCACACGCAGAGCGTCGTGGAGAGTCTGTTGCAGTCAACATTTACGGCGAGCAGGATATGAAGCTGTTCGAAAGTGGAGTAGCATACTTTAAATAAAAAACCGAGCGGTTCTGTTAAAAGCAGAACCGCTCGATTGCGTATGCAACACCATCTTCTTCATTGGAAAGGGAAATGAAATCAGCCGAATCTTTTAAGAGCTGCTGTGCATTTCCCATGGCAACGCCAATGCCGGCAGCTTTGACGATATCGAGATCATTTTCGCTGTCACCTACCGCCATGGTATCTTCCATGGAAATGTGGAGGTAATCACAGAGAAATTTAAGTCCTTTGGATTTGGCAATGCCGCATCTTGTAACTTCTAAGTTATGAAAACCGCCGGATACATAAGTGACTTCCGGGAAGGTGTCTAAGATTTCTTTTACTTTATCTCTGGTGCTATAACTGCCATCTGCATCCGGTGCAAAGTTTAAAGTCAGCTTTGAAACACGAAGTTTATGTTCTTCGATATAAGCAGCTAAGTCAGTAATCGGCTTCCGGGTGGTCTGGATGTATTTCTTTAAGGAAGCCGGAATATCTAAAAGGTCAGTAAGCTCGCTGGTGGAAAACTGAGTATAGCCGTCACCGTTGATAAAGGCATCGATATGAAGGGACTGTGTATAAAGCTTCCGCAACAGTCGAACACTTAAATTGGTATCCATGCTTTCATCTAAGAGCAGTTCTTTTTCCGGGACGCGGTATACCGCAGAACCGTTGGCAGTAATGGCATAGCGGATGCCGAGCTCCTTCATTTCTTCCACAGGAAGACCGATGTAAGGCCGTCCGGTGGAGATAATAACGGTAATTCCACTTTCTACGGCTTTTCGAATCATTTCTTTATTATGTGCAGTGATGACACCGTCTTTGTTATAGAGGGTGCCGTCGATATCTAAGGCAATTAATTTTACTGAATTCATCAGGTGTACTCCTTTGTATATAAAAATATCATTGTCAATGCATAACAGTGTAGCACAGAAAATGAAAAAAGCAAATCACGGAATCAAATTTGCATTTTTAAGTTGCAGGAAAAGGAGCTTACATATATAATTAGTAGGAATTCAAAATGAAAGATAAACTGGAGCATAGGATGAATATAAAAGAATATATCAAAGAACAGAGACTGATAACTGATGGTGCCATGGGCACTTATTATGAGGAAAAATACAGCGAAGATACCGTGATTGCAGAAAAGGAGAATCTTAAGAATCCGGAGCGGATTAAAGAGATTCATTTAGAATATCTGCGGGCAGGTGCAAGGTTGATTCGCACCAATACATTTGCATCAAATACCATGTTTCTTGCGGATATGCAGGAAGTAAAAGAGAATGTCCGGGCAGGCTATGAGATTGCAAAAGAGGCGGTTGCGGCATTTCGGGCAGAAAAGAAAGAAGAGATTCCGGTATTTATCGGAGCAGATTTAGGCCCGATTTATGACCTTGATCATCAGGACTATGACAATGTGTTACAGGAGTACAAGGAAATTTGTGATACCTTTCTTTCCTGTGGCGCAGACTGTTTTGTATTTGAAACACAGAGTGACTTTACCTATATTGAGCCGGTGACGGCATATATCAAAGAAAAATCAGATGCGTTTATTCTGGTGCAATTTGCCTTTGACAAGAGTGGCTACACCCGTTCCGGGCTTTCCATGCAGCGTGTGGCAGGAGAAGTTTCCGAAATGAAAAATGTAGATGCCTATGGATTTAACTGTGAACTGGACAGTACCCATATGTATCAGTTTATGAAAAATCTGAAATTCTGTAGTGACAAGTTTGTATCAGCACTTCCGAATGCAGGCTATCCATATACTTTGCGGGGAAAGACGATTTATTCTAACAATGCATCCTATTATGCAGAAAAAATGAAAGATATTGCAGCCCTTGGTACCGACATTTTGGGCGGCTGCTGTGGAACTACACCGGAGTATATTGCTTTGCTTTCTACGGAGTTAGAGGATGTGCCGAAGGCAGCAAAGAAAATTGAGAATGTAGTAACGCAGGAGGTTATCAAAACTCCGTCTATTTTTGAAGAGAAGCTTTCCCGTGGAGAGAAAACTTATATTGTAGAATTAGACCCGCCATTTTCCGAGGATGCATCCAAAGTCATGAAGGGTGCAGAAGATTTAAGAAAATGTAATGTGGATCTGATTACACTTTCCGATTCCCCGATGGCGCGGGCGAGAATGGATGCCGGACAACTGGCTGTGAAAATCCAGCAGAAGAGCGGAGTGGCTGTAATGCCGCATATCTGCTGCCGTGACCGCAACGTGATTGCACTGCGTGCCGGTCTTTTAGGCATGCATATGAATGACATCCGCCATTTCCTGATTGTGACCGGAGATCCGGTTTCAAGGGCAGACCGGGAAAGAGTGACTTCTGTTTTTGACTTTAATTCCATTAAACTGATGCAGTATGTTAAGGAAATGAATTTAGAAGTTTTTGCACAGGAGCCGGTTTATTATGGTGGCGCGCTGAATTATCATGGCGTCAACCCGGATGCTATTATTGCGCGTATGAAGCGTAAAACAGAGGCAGGGTGTGGTTATTTCCTGACGCAGCCGGTATATACCGAGGAAGATGT
Organism: uncultured Lachnospiraceae bacterium; assembly: GCA_900315735.1. Taxonomy (GTDB): domain Bacteria; phylum Bacillota; class Clostridia; order Lachnospirales; family Lachnospiraceae; genus Roseburia_C. Next base: position 12,207 of record ONAD01000028.1, read on the forward strand.
GGAAAGACTGACTTATATCAAAGAACGCATTGATACCAAAATCATGTGCGGTATTATGCCGCTGGTAAGCTATAAGAATGCAATGTTTGTGAAAAATGAGATGCCGGGTATCCATGTTTCCGATGAAATTGTAAACCGGTATCGGGAAGATATGACAAGAGAAGAGGCAGAAGAAGTGGCAATTGAATTATCTGTTGAAATCGCAGCAAAATTATATGATATTGCAGACGGATTTTATTTTATGACACCATTTAACCGGACGGGCTTAATTGCGAGAATTATTGAGGCAATCCGGCAGGAGGGAGAGCACAGATGACAAGAGAGGAATTTAAGGAATTAGTAAAAAATGGACCGGTTATCTTAGATGGTGCAACCGGAAGTAATCTTCAGAATGCAGGAATGCCGGTAGGAGTCTGCCCGGAGCAGTGGATTTTAGAGCATCCACAGACTATGATAGATTTGCAGCGGGCTTATGTGGAGGCTGGTACACAGATTCTTTTGGCACCGACCTTTACTGCAAACCGCATTAAATTAGAAGAATATGGACTGGCAGATAAGTTAGTGGAGATGAATCAGCAATTAGTTGCCATCTCCAAAGAAGCAGCAGATGGAAAAGCTCTGGTAGCCGGAGATATTACCATGACCGGTCAGCAGCTTTATCCGATGGGCGAATTACAGTTTGAAGAACTGGTAGACATTTATAAAGAGCAGGTGAAAGTTGTTGCGGATGCCGGCGTGGACTTATTTATCATTGAGACCATGATGAGTCTGCAGGAAACAAGGGCAGCGGTACTGGCAATCCGTGAAACCTGTGATCTGCCGATTATGGCAAGTATGACTTATAACGAGGATGGCAGAAGTTTGTATGGAACAGATCCGGTAACTGCGGTAGTTACGTTGCAGAGCCTGGGTGCTGATGCAGTGGGAATGAACTGCTCCACAGGACCAGAGGAAATGTTAGAGCCGATTCGCCAGACCGTAGAATATGCCTATGTTCCTGTTTTGGCAAAGCCAAATGCCGGATTACCGGAATTAGAGGATGGTGTAACGGTATACAAGACCACACCGGAAGAATTTGCGGAAGTTGGTGCAAAATTAGTCGAAGAAGGCGTTTCGATTATTGGTGGATGCTGTGGAACGACCCCGGCACATATCAAAGCATTGGCAGATAAAGTAAAACCAATGGGAATCCATCATGCGGAAGCACCAAGACGAAGAGTGCTTACTTCCGAGCGTAAGACGGTAGAAATTGATTTGGACGGACCATTTATGGTAATTGGTGAGCGGATTAATCCGACCGGAAAGAAGAAATTGCAGGCAGAGCTTCGGGAAGGCAGCCTTAATATGGTTCGTGATATGGCACGGGCGCAGGAAGAAAATGGTGCAGCCATTCTGGATGTCAATATGGGTATGAATGGAATTGATGAGAAACAGATGATGTTAAATACCATTCATGAGGTTACTTATACAGTGGATTGTCCGCTTTGTATCGATTCATCCCATGTGGATATTATTGAAGCAGCACTTCGTATTTATCCGGGACGAGCTTTGATTAACTCTATTTCCTTAGAAAAAGAGAAATTCGAAAAATTGCTTCCGATTGCAAAGAAATATGGAGCAATGTTTATTTTGCTTCCGCTTTCTGACGAGGGACTTCCAAAAGACGCAGAAGAGAAGCGGCAGATTGTCCGTACCATTTTAGATGCCGCCTTAAAAATCGGTCTTCATAAAGAAGATATTATCGTGGACGGACTGGTAGCAACGGTAGGTGCAAATCCGCTGGCAGCATTGGAATGTTTTGATACCATCCAGTATTGTAAGGATGAATTGAGCCTTGCCACAGCCTGTGGACTTTCCAATATTTCCTTCGGTCTGCCGGAACGTATTTATGTAAACAGTGCATTTCTTACCATGGCAATTGCAAAAGGACTTACGATGGCAATTGCAAATCCATCCCAGGATTTATTAATGAATGCGGCAGTGGCTTCGGATATGCTTTTACATAAAGAAGGTTCCGATATCCGCTATATCAATCGGATGAACCAACGGGCACAGAAGGAAGCTCCGGCAACCGTTAACGCAGCTTCGGCAGGCGCTTTAGAGCCGGCAAATCCGGTATTTGATTGTGTATTAAAGGGAAATAAGGGCAATATTTTAAAAGAAGTAGATAAAGCTTTGGCAGCAGGAGAAGAACCGGGAGCGATTATTAATGGACAGTTGATTCCTGCCATTAATGAAGTAGGTGTTCTTTTTGACAAACAGATTTATTTCCTGCCGCAGCTGATTTCCAGTGCGCAGACCATGCAGCATGCCATTGAATACTTGGAGCCAATGCTTTCCAAAGATAAGGACGCAGAGCCAAAGGCAACCATTATTATTGCAACCGTAGAAGGTGACATACACGATATCGGTAAGAATCTGGTAGCACTGATGCTCCGTAACTATGGTTATCGTGTTTTAGATTTAGGCAAAGATGTAGCGGCAGATATTATTGTGGATACAGCGTTAAAAGAAAATGCCCAGATTATCGGACTTTCCGCCCTGATGACCACTACTATGATGCGTATGAAGGATGTGGTAGAACTGGCAAAAGAGCGCGGCTGCAATAGCAAGATTATCGTCGGTGGCGCAGCAATTACACAGAGCTTTGCAGATGAAATCGGTGCAGATGGCTATTCCCCGGATGCAGCTGATTGTGTAAAACTGGTAGAGCGTCTACTGGAAGAAATGTAAATTTTTATTTTGGGAGGTTTTTGATATGGTAAAGATAATTTCAGATAGTACCTGTGATTTATCTGAAGAACTGGTAAAACGTTATGATATTACCATTCTTCCGCTTCACATTTTATTAGGTGACGAAGAATATCTGGATGGAGTAAATATTACTCCGCAGGAGATTTTTGACTGGTCGGATGAACACAAGACCACTCCAAAGACTTCAGCACCATCTGCAGAGCAGGCAGTGGAATTGCTAAAGCCTTATGTAGAAAAAGGTCAGGAAGTTATCTGTTTTGCCATTGCATCCGGGATGTCTTCTTCCATGAATGTGATGCGTCTTGCAGCGGAAGAACTGAATGCGGAAAATCTGGTGACTGTAATCGATTCAGCAAACCTTTCTACCGGTATCGGACTTCTTGTCATAGAAGCAGCCGAAATGGCACAGCAGGGAAAGGGTGCAGCAGAGATTACCGCCCGCATTGGAGAATTAAAGCCTCTGGTTCGGGCAAGCTTTGTGGTAGACACCTTAACCTATCTTTATCGTGGTGGCAGATGCAGTGGACTGGCTGCCTTAGCCGGTGGTGCATTAAAGCTTCATCCGCGGATTGGTGTTGAGGATGGTAAGATGGGACCGGGCAAGAAATACCGTGGCAATATGGAAAAGGTTGTTCTCTCTTATGTGAAAGACATGGAAGAAGCAATGAAGAATGCCCGGCCGGAACGTGTATTTATCACTCATTCCGGCAGTGCCCCGGAAATCGTAGATAAGGTACGGGCTTATCTCAATGACCTGCATGTCTTTCATGAAATTTTAGAGACCAGAGCGGGTGGTGTAGTATCCAGCCACTGTGGACCGGGAACACTGGGCGTCTTATTTATTGCGAAAGAGTAGGGAGAAAGAAGAAGGAGCAAAGGGTAAAAAGAAAGAATCAGAAAAGAAGAAAGTAGAAATTAAGAAAGTAGAAATTAAGAAAGCAGGAGGCAGGGAGTATGGAGTACGGGGAGATATATGATTTGCAAAGGTATCTCATAAGGTGAGTATCCGGTAGCTTGACCGAATTATTGGAGTAATTTCGAATCTTTCAATATTTTTAAAAATTTTGAAAATATTTTTGAAAAAGTGCTTGACTTCACCAAATCTATATAGTATACTAGCAAAGCGGGTTGCAGGTGAGTAACCCGCAGGAATATGGGATCTTAGCTCAGCTGGGAGAGCATCTGCCTTACAAGCAGAGGGTCACAGGTTCGAGCCCTGTAGGTCCCATTCCAAAACAAATAATTGAATATGGCGGAATAGCTCAGTTGGCTAGAGCACACGGTTCATACCCGTGGTGTCGAGAGTTCAAATCTCCCTTCCGCTACTGAAAAAGAATCTTGCAGATGCAAGATTCTTTTTTTATGCGAGTAGTGAGAAAAAGTCTGGCATCCGTAAAGAGCTGTTGGTGATGGATTCTGTTGGTGTGTGGAATCTGCCAGTGGTGGATTTTGGTGGTGCGTGGGTAGCGGGAGAAGGGGAAAGAGTGTGTCTGGCAGGTGTAGGATAGTTTGGAAGATAGAAAGGTGTTGCCCGGGAGAGTTGGTTAGGAGATTGGCGAAGCATATTCATGGTGGAAGTTAAGTCTCCATATGAAATTGATATGATTGGGTAAGAAAACTAGAAACAGCCGCTATTTTACCCAAACAGACTCAGTAAAGTCGCAATTTCCAGAAGCAGGAAGCGCAGTAGAGTGGCAAATTGGGTAAGAAGTCTGGAAAAAGCCGTTATTTTACCCAATCTGACTCAGTAAAGTCGCAATTTCAAGAAGTCAGAAGCGCAGTAGAGCAGTAAATTGGGTAAGAAACACTGCAAACAGAGTGTTTCTTACCCAATTCCTTGTAAATCCCTTACCTACCTGCTTCTATATTTAAAAATAGCTTATGGTTCCTGAAAAAGCCCAATCCCAGGCGGATAGTAGCTGAAGATAAAAAACAGGATTGCAAGAATCACCAGGCAGGTAAGAAGCAGTCCCCTGCGATTGGCAAGTTCGCGGTTATCTTTCAGAAACCATCCGGTAAGAAAGGCGCCCAGAACACTGATGTAGAAAATGGCAATATCAATTGCCATGACAGAGAAGCCCAGCACACCGGTGTATGTGTAAAAGAGAATTGGAATCAATGCCAATCCGACCAGTGTCCCAATGGAGAGTGCCACAGGAATCGGACTTTGTTCCGGAAGCTTGAAAAAGAGAAACAGCACAAGAACCAGCATCGGAAAGAACAGAAGCTTCATGTGTTCCCAGGTGGACTCATTCCATGGTGCAAAAAGCCGCACAATAGAATTGTTGCCGGACCATTCGTAGACAAAATGCAATAGGGTTCCAATCACAGACACAAAGAGAAAACCCCAGATAAAAAGTTTTTTAGAATTCATAAAAATACCTCCTGATACTATAGTATGATGCAAAACAGGAAATAATATGAAAAAAAGAAATCTATAAACAGCTATCAGAATATACCGACAGTGTGGTATAATGTCCGTAAGCATTGAGCAGTGCCAAAAACAGGGAAAATCCAGATTGGCTGCTTGCAGACAAAACTGGATTTTTCTTGTTTTTGATAGGGCGAAAGCCCGAGAGCAGGAAGGTGCGAAGCAGCTTCCAGCGTGCACTGCGAAGTTGGACCGAGATAGGGCGAAAGCCCGGGAGCAGGAAGGTGCGAAGCAGCTTCCCGCGTGGCACTGCGAGAGAAGAAGTGCACTGCGGAGGCAGAGAGCCGGAAAGTTGAAAAGAAAAAAGAAAGCAGGTAATCACATGCGAGTTGGAATGGGATATGATGTTCATAAATTAGTAGAAGGACGAAAATTAATCATAGGTGGAGTGGAGATACCCCACAGTCTTGGTTTGCTGGGACATTCGGATGCAGATGTATTGTTACATGCCATCATGGATGCATTGCTGGGAGCAGCGGCTTTAGGAGATATCGGAAAGCATTTCCCGGATACAGACCCGGCATATGAGGGAATTTCCAGTATAAAATTATTGGAAGAAGTGGGACAGCTTTTAGAGAAAGAGAATTATGTCATTGATAATATCGATGCTACGATTATTGCCCAGAAGCCAAAGATGCGTCCACACATTGAGAAGATGGAAGAAAATATTGCACAGGCATTGAAGATAGACGTCAGTCAGGTAAATGTAAAGGCAACCACAGAGGAAGGGCTTGGCTTTACCGGAAGCGAAGATGGAATCAGCTCCCAGGCAATCTGTGCTATCTCAAGTATCTATGAAAACAGCATAGCAGTGGGAGGCAGTGAACGAAATTGTGCAGGCTGTCCGGGATGTGGAAAATAACTTTTCTATTGACAAAATGGCAATTCGTGCATAAACTAGTAGCGTAAAAAGAATTTTAAAAATTCAGAAATGAATTGATAAATGCAGTGAACGGAAAGAGTAGTATACATGCGTGAATAAAAGAGAGAGACTGTCATCGGCTGAAAGCAGTCTTGATTCCAAAGTATATGAAGTGCCTCCGGAAGCAGTCCCGGTGAAAGCAAGTAGCCAGGAACGAATAGCACACGTTACGTGTATTGAGGGAAAGCAACAATGCTTTACTTAGAGTGGAACCGCGGAATAACTTCGTCTCTATATTTATATAGAGACGATTTTTTAATTTATGTGAGAAACTCGCAAAGTGCGTTTCTCGTAGTTGCCATGCATGCGTAAGTAGCTGCCGGTGCAACTATGAGAAAAGGGAAAGAATCTATACAGTGAACAGGAGGCTGTAATCATGGGTTTTATAAAAGAATTAAAAGAGGAATTTGAGATTATCAAGGAGCGTGATCCGGCATTAAAATCTCCAATGGAGGTTTTGCTTTATCCGTCATTTCGTGTTATGCTTAGTTATAGACGTGCACATAAACATTACCTGAAAGGACATTTCTTCCGGGCGAGATATATTTCACAGAAAGCAGCAAGAAAAACCGGAATTGAGATACATCCGGGCGCAGTAATTGGAAAAGGATTCTTTATCGACCATGGTACCGGCGTTATCATCGGAGAGACATCAATTATCGGAGATAACGTAACCTTATATCAGGGTGTAACTTTGGGCGGAACCGGTAAGGAGACCGGAAAGCGTCATCCGACCTTAGAGGATAATGTAATGGTAAGTGCCGGAGCAAAAATCATCGGTTCCTTTACGGTAGGCGAGAATTCGAAAATCGGTGCCGGAAGTGTGGTAATTGAAGAGGTGCCGCCAAATTGTACCGTAGTAGGTGTTCCGGGACGAATCGTAAAACGTAACAATGTAAAAATTCCGCGCAGTGATATGGATCAGTGCAATCTGCCGGACCCGGTACAGGAAGACATCAATGTATTGCAGCGGGAAAATTCAGAATTATGCAACCGTATCATTGATATGGAAAAAGAGATAAAAGCATTAAAGCAGGAAGTAGAAAAGAATTAAATAAGTAATTCCAGGAACGATGGAGGATAACATGGAGAACAACGTAAAGATTTTTAATACCCTTACAAGAAAAGTAGAGACCTTTGTGCCAAACGAAGATGGCAAAGTGAAAATGTATACCTGCGGACCAACCGTATATCATTTTGCACATATCGGAAATCTGCGCAGCTATATTATGGAAGATGTATTAGAGAAAACACTTCGCTATGCAGGTTATGATGTAAAGCGTGTCATGAATATAACAGACGTAGGACATCTTTCCAGTGATGCAGATACCGGTGAGGATAAAATGTTAAAGGGCGCAAAGCGTGAGCACAAGACCGTTATGGAGATTGCAAAGTATTATACCGATGCATTCTTTTCCGATTGCTCCAAATTAAATATCAAACGTCCGGATGTGGTAGAGCCGGCAACCAATTGTATCCCGGAATTTATTCATATGATAGAGGTACTTTTAGAGAAAGGCTATGCATATATTGCCGGAGAAAATGTATATTTTGATACATCAAAATTAGATGATTATTATGTATTTTCCAGCCAGAGTGAAAAAGAGCTGATGGTAGGTGTCCGGGATGATGTATCCGAGGATGAAAATAAGCGCAATAAGAGTGATTTCGTATTGTGGTTTACCAAGTCCAAATTCGATAACCAGGAACTGAAATGGGATAGTCCATGGGGCGTTGGTTATCCGGGCTGGCATATCGAGTGCTCCTGCATCAGCATGAAGCATTTAGGCGAATATATGGATATTCACTGTGGTGGTGTGGATAATATTTTCCCACATCATACCAATGAGATTGCACAGAGTGAAGCATATCTTGGACACAAATGGTGTAATTACTGGTTCCATGTGCATCATCTGAATGATAAATCAGGAAAAATGAGTAAATCCAAGGGAGATTTCCTGACCGTTTCCTTATTGGAAGAAAAAGGTTATCTGCCGCTGGTATATCGTATGTTCTGTCTGCAGTCCCATTACAGAAAGCCATTGGAATTCTCTTATGAAGTAATGGATAATATGGAAAATTCCTATGTAAAGCTTCGTAAGACCATTGCAAAACTGGATGCGTCTACAGAAGTAGAGCAGGATAAATTTGATGCATACAAAGAGAAATTCCTGCAGGCATTAGAGGATGATTTAAATACTTCCATGGCACTGACTGTAGTATATGAAGTATTGAAAGCCGATATGACCGATGCAACCAAGCTTGCACTGGTAAAAGATTTTGATTATGTATTATCTCTTGATTTAGCAGCGGGAGAAGTAGCAAATCCTGCCGATGAGATCGATGCAGATTTAGAAGCATATGTATTAGAAAAAATCGAAGAGCGTAAGGCTGCAAAGAAGGAAAAAGATTTTGCCAAAGCAGACGCAGTTCGTAATGAACTTTTGGAAAAAGGAATTGTCTTAGAGGATACCAGAGAGGGTGTAAAATGGAAAAAGGCATAGATTCCCATATCAAAGAATATTTTGACCTGCCAAAGGTGGATGTAGCAACCTACTCCCCTTTGGCACTTGCCTACATAGGAGATGGCATTTATGACCTTGTCATAAGAAGCATTGTAGTTGGAAAAGGCAATACCAAGGCATCCCGTCTGCATCAGACCACCAGCCATCTGGTGAAAGCACATGCGCAGGCAACGATGATGGAGACACTGACTCCGATGCTTACGGAAGACGAAACGGAAATTTACCGCAGAGGCAGAAATGCCAAGTCTCCGACCATGGCAAAAAACGCAACTATGTCAGATTATCGCCGTGCCACCGGCTTTGAAGCATTGATGGGCTATTTATATCTGACGGATCAGTTTGAGCGGATTTTGGAATTGTCGAAAGAAGCAATCAGACACTATAATGTGAAGACCGGAAAGAATGATCTGGCAGGAGGAAAGTAGAATGGAAGAAATGCAGATGGAAAACACACAGGCGGAAAGCACGAAGATAGAAGGAAGAAATGCAGTTTTAGAAGCATTTCGTTCCGGAAAAACCATAGACAAGCTGTTTGTATTAGATGGCTGTAAAGACGGTCCCATTCAGACCATTTTAAGAGAAGCGAAAAAGCATGATACGCTGGTACAGTTTGTGGCAAAAGAGCGTTTAGAGCAGTTGTCAGAGACGAAGAAGCATCAGGGTGTCATTGCCATGGCAGCAGCATTTTCTTATGCAACGGTAGAAGATATTTTAGAAAATGCCAGAAAGAAAAATGAAGCACCATTTGTCATTTTGCTGGATAATATTGAAGATCCGCACAATTTGGGCGCAATTATCCGTACTGCCAATCTGGCAGGTGCCCATGGCGTCATTATTCCAAAGCGCCGTGCAGTGGGACTGACCGCTACCGTAGCAAAGGCTTCTGCAGGAGCCATTTATTATACACCGGTAGCAAAGGTAACCAATCTTACCAATACCATCCGGGAATTAAAGGAGCAGGGCATGTGGTTTGTCTGTGCAGATATGGGTGGCACAACCATGTATGATCTGGATTTAAAAGGTTCTATCGGACTGGTTATCGGAAATGAAGGAGAAGGTGTCAGCAAATTAGTAAAAGAAAACTGTGACTTTGTGGCATCGATTCCAATGAAGGGAGATATTGACTCCTTAAATGCATCGGTAGCAACAGGTGTTTTAGCTTATGAAATTGTAAGACAGAGATTAAGTTAACAGGAGAGAGAGATGCAATCTTATCAGAACATGAGTGATGAGGAATTAATTGCAGCACTTCGTAGTGGTGAAAAAGAAATTACAGATTATCTGATGGACAAATACAAGAGTCTGGTTAAGAAAAAAGCAAAAGCACTTTATCTCATTGGTGGTGAGACGGACGATTTGATTCAGGAGGGAATGATTGGTCTGTTTAAAGCTGTCCGGGATTATCAGCCGGATAAAGACAGCAGCTTTTTTCATTTCGCAGACCTTTGTATTGCAAGGCAGATGTATACAGCGGTGGAGGCTTCCAATCGGAAAAAGCATGCACCGCTCAATTCGTATGTACCACTTTATGCAGATAGTGAGGATTCGGAAGGCAGGAATCTGGCGGATGTGTTAGAGACTATAGATGAGGCGAATCCGGAGAATTTATTTATCAGTCAGGAAGACCGGGAAGATTTCAAGCGGAAAGTAAATGAAACTTTAAGCAAAATGGAACAGGAAGTGTTGTCGTATTATCTGCAGGGCTTTCGCTATGATCAGATTGCAGAAGCTATGGGAAAAGAGCCGAAGGCTGTGGATAATGCGTTGCAGCGTTTAAAGAAGAAGTTGAAAGGGAAGTAACAGCATGAAAAATATCATTCACATTTTTCGTAAGGACGTAAGAGGACTTTGCAGGAATTTTTTCGCACTGGTCATTGCAATCGGATTGTGTTTTATTCCATCTTTGTATGCATGGTTTAATATTTATTCCAACGAGGATCCTTATGCCAACACCGGAAATATCTATATTGCAGTGGCATCTGAAGATGAAGGAATGAAATTAGAGGATGGCACAACCGTCAACATGGGTGTTCAGGTGATTGAGCAGTTGAAGGAGAATAAGTCCATTGGATGGCAGTTTGTGGACAGCTCTGATGAAGCAATCAGCGGAGTAGAAAGTGGAAAATATTATGCGGCAGTAGTTATTGGAGACCGTTTCTCAGAGAGCATGTTCAGCATCTTTTTCGAAGGGCTGGAGAATCCGACCATTACATATTATGAGAATGAGAAGAAAAATGCCATTGCAACGAAAATTACCGATACAGCAGTGGATACATTAAAGTCCAGTATCAATGAGACATTTCTTGAGACAGCGGCAAGTGCCATGTTTGCCCAGATGGACAATCTTTCTGAGAAAATAAGTGAAGATGGCGGTGTGGATGACTTCCGCCAGAAATTAGAGCAGCTCAGCCAGAATTTAAAGGACTATGATGCCATGATAGACAGCTTCCTGTCCGGAAATGAAGAACTGAGCGCAGGGATTGATGAAGCCAATGATAGTGTGGCAAAGGTGGAAGATAAGATTGATTCTGCAGTAAATTCCCTGAATGGAACAAAGACACAATTAGACAGTACAGATACTACGCTTTCTGATTTTTCAAAGAATGTAGAGACAACCTTAACGGATATTGAGAATTCATTGAATAAGATTTCAACGGATATTACCAATGCCGGACTGGGAGATTCTGCCAAGAAGACAACTGAGAGCATTGAGACAACAACGGATGATATCAAGACGTTAAATAACCAGTTACAGTCGCTTTATGGAGCAATCAGCGGACTCAAGACAGATGAGAGCTTTACGGACGAGCAGAAATCGGATATGGATGATGTGATGTCACAGATTGATGCGTTGAAGCAGGATGCAGAAGAAATGCAGAAGCTTTTAGAGACACTGATGCCGGACAATGCGTCAGATGCAGTAAAAGATACGGTAGATACCGTGACAGGCGGAATGAATACAGCATTGTCTACCTGCAGCAAGACCATTGAAAATATGAAGAATGTATACACCAATAATCTGGTGCCGGGAGTATCCGGAATATTGGATACGGCATCCCAGATACTGGTCAATGTAACCAATCTTTTGAATAATCTGAATAATACATTAGGTGACATGGGAACGATTTTCGATGGAACCTTAGATATGGTAGATGCTACCGATGAAAGCTTTACACAGATTCAGACATTGCTGCAGACCTGTGATACAAAGATAGAAGAGGCAATCAGCAAGCTGGATGAAGCATCGGAAGATGAACAGATGCAGATTATCATGGAACTTTTGGGCGGCGATCCGGAATCCTATGGTAAATTCTTTGCACAGCCGGTAAAAGTGGAGACAAAGCAGGTTTATGAGATTAAAAATTATGGTTCTGCGGTTGCACCATTTTATACAACACTGGCACTCTGGGTAGGCGGTATTGTACTGGTGGCACTGATTAAGGTAAAGGCATCTGAAAAGGAGTTGACGAATCCGAAGCGTTATCAGCTTTTCCTTGGAAGATATTTGATTTTCTTTGTGATGGGACAGATACAGGCATTGATTATTGTGCTGGGTAATATTTATCTGCTGCATTGTCAGGTGAAGAATCCGGTATTGTTCTGGTTTGCGGCGTCGCTGACGAGCTTTACCTTTACCTTATTAATCTATGCACTGACACTTTCCTTTGGAGATATTGGAAAAGCACTGGTCGTTGTAATGGTCGTTATCCAGATTGCAGGTTCCGGTGGAACGTATCCGATAGAGATATTGCCGGAATTTTACCGGCGGGTATATATTTTCTTCCCATTTCCATATGCTATTAATGCCATGCGTGAAACCATTGGCGGCATGTATGGCGGAGCCTATGAGAAGAATCTGGCAGAGCTTCTGATCTTCGCAGCAGCAGCATTGTTAATCGGACTGCTGATTCGCGTACCATTTATGGGTATCAATCATTTCGTAGAAAAGCGAATGAAAGATACGAAGATGATGTAAGAGAGCAGGTGAAGAGCAGATGGAAAAGAAAGAAGATTATGAAAAGCTTTATGACATGCTTTTAGGCTATGAGCAGGAGATTCATAAGAAGAACCAGAAACGTATCCGCATCGGATTGCGGTGTCTTATCATTATTCCACTGATTTTCCTGGCATTGTTATTCTGGACAGAAAGCTCAAAAATCGTATTTTTGATTCTGTGGATTGTATCGCTGTTTATTCTGGCAGGATATTTAATCTTTGTAGAATATTCAGATTATAAATTACAGGAAAAATTAAATGAGATTTCCAACCGGGAGCAGCAGGAGAGAGATGCACTGATTGGCGATGGAATTGCCCAGGTAGAGGAACGGATTCGTACCGTACTTCAGACGGCAGAGCAGGAACTTTTAACGGATAGCACAAAGGAGTAGCAGAGGGATAACACATGAAAAATATTTTTAGAATCTTTTACCGGGATTTTAAGAGAGTCAGCACCAATGTGGTAGCAGTGGTTATTGTAATAGGTCTTTCCATTATTCCGTCACTGTACGCATGGTTTAATATATTGTCCAACTGGGACCCGTATGGACCGGAATCTACATCAAATCTTAAGATAGCAGTATATTCCGCAGATGAGGGAATTGACATGGGAGGTCTGTCTTTAAATATCGGAGACAGCGTCATTGATGCCCTGAAAGCCAATCAGACTATGGGCTGGCAGTTTACTGATACCATGGATGAAGCAACAGATGGTGTATACAGCAGCGAATATTATGCGGCACTGATTATTCCGGAGGATTTCTCCGAGAAAATGATAAGCTTCCTTAACGGAGAAGTACAGAATCCGCAGATTATTTATTATGAAAATGAGAAGAAAAATGCCATTGCACCAAAGATTACATCCAAGGCAAAAACGGCAGTGCAGGAACAGGTAAATGCAACCTTTGTCAGCACACTGGCAGAAGTCATGTTAAAGGTAAATGATGTCATGGTAGAAAATGGAATGGATTCCGGCTCCATGATGAATCTTTTTCTGACACAGCTTGATGATTTAAGCGGAGATTTGGACGGCTATATCGCATTGCTGAATTCATTTGTCAGCATTACCAATTCGGCATCCAGTCTGATTGATACGACACAGGTTATGCTGCCGAATCTGAATACGATGGTAGATGATGGTTCGAATACGGTAAATACCATGCAGGGAGCATTGAATTCCGGCAGCCTTAATGCCAGTGCTTTGGCTGAGGTTATTTCAGCAAATCTTAATACAGCAGCCGACAGCCTTGACAACATCAATACGCTGATACAGAATGCCTTAGACCAGTTGGATAACTATGGAGATTTATCTTCCGGCGGACTGCAGAGTGCAATTAATATGATGCCGCTGATCCGCCAGTTATTTGAAAACAGCGTGGCAGACTGGAAAGATGATGAAAGTGTTTCCGGTCAGATTGCAGAAATCGAAGCGCAGTTAGATAAAATTGAAGCAGATTTAAACAGTGTCCAGAATAATGTCACAGATTTAAATACTGCAAAGGATACTTTAAATACTGAAATATCTACCGAAATAACTTCCTGTAAGACCAAAATAAAAGCTTTAAAAGATACCTTTGACTATTCGGTAAAAGGTCAGCTGGAGACAACCATTCAGTCCATGCAGGGGTCACTGAATCAGACACAGGCAATTTTAAATGGTGTCGATGGAGATTTTGATGAAGTATCGGAAGTATTGGATGCTTATAGTGAAACCCTCGATAAGGGAAATGAAAGCTTAAGTGATTCACTGGCAGCAGCACAGGAAATGAAAACCGGGCTTGACAGTGTGATTACAAGTCTCAGTGCGCTGGAAATCAGTGACCAGTATCAGGCTTTGATGAAAATCTTAGAGACCGACCCGACTTTGTTAGGAGATTTCTTATCTTCTCCGGTCAATATGGAGACAAAAGAGATTTATCCGATTTCCAATTATGGTTCGGCAATGTCACCGTTCTATACGGTACTGGCATTGTGGGTAGGCGCGTTGATTCTGGTGGCAATCATTCATGTAAAGGTACTTCCGGATGAGAAAATACCGGATGCAAAACCTTACCAGAAATTCTTTGGAAGATATATTACATTCTTCCTGATTGGACAGGTGCAGGCATTGATTACTGCGCTGGGAGATTTATTTTATATTAAGATACAATGCCATAATCCGTTCTTATTCTGGCTTGCCTGCGCATGCTGCAGCTTTGTATTTACCTTATTTATGTACGCATTAACGGTAGCTTTTGAAAATGTCGGAGAGGCTTTGGCGGTAGTCATTATGGTTATCCAGGTAGCAGGAGCAGGTGGTTCCTTCCCAATCGAAGTATTGCCGGCAATCTATCAGCGGATTTACCGTTTCTTCCCATTCCCTTATGGAATGGATGCACTCCGGGAGACCATCGGCGGTATGTATGGAATGACTTATTGGAAATGCCTCGGCATCCTTGGTATCTATATTATAATCTCACTTCTGATTGGACTTGTAATTGCAATTCCGTTTCGGAAGTTAAATATGAAGATTGAGCATAGCAAAGAAAAATCTGACATTATGCTGTAGAAAAGTATTGACAATCATAGCTCTCTATAGTATAGTATTACAAGTCGGGATTAGTTCCGACAGAATTGCTGGCATGGCTCAGTCGGTAGAGCGTCGCATTGGTAGTGCGGAGGTCACGGGTCCGATTCCCGTTGCCAGCTTAACTGGAAAAAAGGCTGTAATCCTTGATAAATCAAGGGTTACAGCCTTTTTTGTTGCAGGCATCTGTAAGAAGCTGCCAGTGGCAGGTTCTGTAGGTAATAGGTACAAGTAGGTGCAAATGAGGTAAAACAAATATCGAGTAAAAAACGGTTCTAAAGAGTAATTCCTGCAACTTTTTGACATATAGTTGACTTTATGGAATCCAGATGGGTATAGATGAGGATTATGCTAATGATATAATAATAAAAGAAGCAGTTTCACGATCAAACTCCCAAGGGTTTAACAACGATAATGAAACTACTTCTAGAAATAGTATATCACAAAATTAGAAGAATACAATAGAAACTTTAATAATGTTGTGGAGGTAATTGAGAGTGGCAGGTTCAAAGGAAATTACAAAAGTAGAGAAAGATTTAATAATTTGGTTAGACGCATATGGGATAGCTTCGACTACAATATGGGGAATATGCAATATGCTGAAAACGGACGAGGAAATGAAAGAACTAATAAGTTTTTCACTGGATATTCCAGAGGAAATGTATTGGAACAATCCGAGCGAAGCGGAGGAGCAGATACTGGCAAAAGCATTGCAGATAACACAGAATAGAAAAATAGAATGAATGACACATTCCCTGGGGTGGCTGTGTCAAATGACCCGAGCCGGTACGTCCAAGACGAACCTCAGTCCAATGTGTCATTCTGCGAAAAATATAGCATAATAGAATGATAAATGTCAATAAATACAAAAAGGTTAAATCTTTCACTTCAAAAAGTGACCTAGCGGATAAAACTGCTTAAGGGTTACAGCTTTGCTCCAATTTTTTGAATAAGAGCATCCTGCAGTACCTGTGAAAAATTAATGTTGAGCGAGATAGCCTCTTCATTTAACCATTCCGGAATAGTGAGGGTCTTTTTTACTGCTTTTGAGTTATTGCGTTTTTGATAAGCAAGCATATCGAACTCGATGATAATGCAGTATTCATTTTCGGAAACGGTAATATCTTTTGGCTGGGAAGGAACCGGAATCTCCTGATGTTCCTGCTTACGGCTTATCAGGGCAAGACCTAAGGCATCAACAGCCATTTCATAAGCATTTTGCATATCATCTCCCTGGGTCATACATTCCGGTAAATCTGGAAAAGTAACCCAAAATCCACCTTCTTCTGCAATATGAAAAATGGAAGGATAAAATAATTTGTTCATAAGAACCTCCTTTCGATAGAAGTTGGATTATCGTAGTCCGGCTTCTTTTAAAATTGCCTGTTCTAATCCTTTCTTCAAGTCTTTGTTATGATAAGGAACAATGACGGTTCTATTCGTGATAGGATGAAATAATTTTATGTGAGAACCGCTTTGGATGGTTATGATAAAACCATGTTTCTTAAGGTAGTTTACCATTTCTCTGGAAGTCATTGGCATATACGCAATTCTCCTTTGATCAATATTATATTAATACGTGTTAATACGTGTGTCAAGAGTGGAATAAACTAAAACAAAAAAGATAATAAAAATGCATGGAATAATCTGAAATAGGAAGATTAAAAGAACTACTTAAAATGATATGCACATAATATGTAAAGAAAAAGAACCAATAATGGTTCTAGTAGAAAACTAACATATAAGAAAGAAACTGTCAATCAAAAAGACAATATCTTTACCCAGAAAAAAGCTGCCCACCGGCCAATGTCATTAAGTTAAGATGATGAATTAAGATCTCAGTATCAGAAATAATACTGGGGTCTTTTTATTTTGTAATAAATACTTGACACAAAAACA
>ONAD01000013.1 GCA_900315735.1 uncultured Lachnospiraceae bacterium
CCGATGGTTAAGCGACAACAGTACTATACTTCTTTACAGGAAGCTGCATAGGTCGAACATCCTTGTGAAAAAAGTGTAAACCAATATTGACAATATCAAAATATGGCAATACGTCAATCTTGTTGATGATAAGGGCATCACATACGGTAAAGATTAATGGATATTTCAATGGCTTGTCGTGTCCTTCCGGTACGGACAAAATCATTGCATTCTTCACTGCTCCGGTATCAAATTCTGCCGGGCAGACAAGGTTTCCTACATTTTCAAGGATAGCAATGTCTACATCCTCGGTGCCAAGTTCCTTCAAGCCCTGTCTGGTCATATCTGCATCCAGATGGCACATGCCACCGGTATGAAGCTGCACAACCTTTGCCTTGGTCTTATCAGCAATCGTCCATGCATCTACATCGGAATCAATGTCTGCTTCCATGACACCTACCCGGTAGTCCTTTAACAGTTCATTGACTGTTGGCACCAGCGTAGAGGTCTTGCCGCTTCCCGGTGAGGACATCAGATTTAAGAGAAAGGTTTTCTCTCCTTTTAACTGCTCTCTTAAACTGGCAGCATCCTTGTCATTATTTTCAAATATACTTCTTTTTACTTCAATTACTTTCATTTCCAGTTCCTCAATTATGTCTTATTTCACATCTGCTCTTGCCAGTGCATCCTTGTAATACTTGAAGTCTGTAAATACTTCGTTAGTATACGGATTCTTCTTATTCTTTACAGATTTGTAAATGATATATCCTAATGCAATTGCATTTACAATCAGTGCCAGTGCGCTGACGATGGTCATTGCGGTTGGGTCTGCATTATTAGAAGTTCCTGCTACAATGCCATTTACAGTTCCGTCTGCATACTGTTTGGAAATGGTTGCCCATGGATAATAGGTTGTTCCATCGGCGGTAGTCTCCTGGAACAGTGGGAAAATCTGAGCAAACATACACCAGATTGCCAGCGTATTCGCACGGTTCATAATCCAGCCACCCTTGTTCCAGATTAATGCTGCAATGGTAGGTGCTAAAAGCAGTGCTACACCACAGAACCAGGAATGAGTTGGCAGACAGTTGTAAGTATAAGCGAAGTTCCAGATATCATATACTACGATATAAACCCAGATCATATCCGGCCAGATCATATCCTTCTTGTCCTTGGAGGAATATACTTTCCACCAGCCTGTCATACAAAGGATATTTAAGATTCCTGCAATTCCGTTCATTACGTTGTGCCAGCCACCATAGAGCCATACATCCTCTGAGGATAACCACCAGGAATACCAGCCGTTGATTGCTGATTCGAAATCACTGGCTACTGCAATTAAAATATTAATTGCTACGATTACAAATGGGAATGCCCGGAACCACTGTTTCTTTCCAATGCCCCATTCATACTTAATCATCATAAAGCCGATACATCCGGCAAGTGCTGCATACAGTTTTGCATAATGGAACCAGCCATTCATATAAAGATGTGTCTGGTTATTTACTGCCCATTCTACGCCCTGTCCTGCGCATACTGCAATTACAATAAAGTAAACAGTAAGTGCCAGTGGAATGATTCCAAACATCATAAGTCCACCGAACTTGGTTCTTCTTGCGAACTCATTTAATAAAATAAGTCCGGCTAAGACTGCCAGCATGGCAATCCATTGATATACTGCATTTCCTCCATAAACATGAAACAACATTTTAACCCCTTCTTTCTTTGGTAAATAATTTATCGGAAAGCCTGCCTCAGCAGGCCTCCATTTCTTTGATACTGCATTCATTTCCCGTCAGCAGATACGTATCGTCACTCTTACAGTACGGACATTGTCTGCCGAATTGGACAGTTGGATAAGTCTTTTTACAATTCTCACACATGGTTACCGCCGGAAGCGTCTCGATACGCAATTCCGATTCCGATAACAGGTCCGATTTCTTCCGGTAATAGTCCCAGCAGTCTAAAAGATATTCCGGGACAATTCCGCTGACTTCTCCAATTTCCAAAGTAACAGAACCTATCTTCGTCACTTCATTTTCTTCTGCTACTTCCTTTAATGTTTTGGAAATATGAATGATAATTCCCAGTTCATGCATACACTCACATCCTGCTTTTTATTTCTTCCTGCCTTTGAATTTAATCTTAATCTCACGCTTTAACATATATGGGAAGATTGCCTTTAACTTGTCTTCTGATTTTACCATGCGGCTTGCATCCGGCAGGTCACGGCTTAAGTGGATGGCATCAAATTCGCACTTCGTTGTACAGATTCCGCAGCCGATACACTTATTCGGGTCTACTACGGTAGCACCACAGCCTAAGCAACGGTTTGCTTCCTTCTGTACCTGCTCCTCGGTAAAGGTGCTTCGTAAATCACGGAAGGTATGCTTTGCATCTCCAGCCTTATGTCCCGGCACCTGACGTTTCGCATTGTCAAAGGTCTCAACTTTAATATTGTCTTTATCCAGCTCAATGAACTGTCTTCTGTTACGTCCCAAAGTAAGGCTCTGTCCTTCATGGACAAATCGGTGAATGGATACACAGCCTTCTTTTCCTGCTGCAATGGCATCAATGGCAAATCTTGGTCCGGTATAGTTATCTCCGCCGGTAAAGATATCAGGCTCTGCAGTCTGGTAAGTTACCGGGTCTGCCTTTAAGGTTCCGTTCGGATTAAATTCCACTTTGGTTCCTTCTAATAAAGCGCCCCACTTGATTGACTGTCCGATGGATAATAATACCTGGTCACAAGGAACCGTCAACAGGTCTTCTTCATCATATTTCGGTGCAAACCGTTTATTCTCATCCAGTACAGAGATACATTTCTTGAATACCACTGCGGTCACTTTGCCATTCTCGGTAAGGATTTCCTTCGGTCCCCAGGAATTGTTTACTGCAATGCCCTCTTCTTCTGCCTCTGCCACTTCATCATCAGCTGCCGGCATAATGTCTCTTGATTCCAGACAGAACATGGATACATCGGAAGATCCGGTACGAAGTGCGGTTCTTGCAACGTCTACTGCTACATTTCCGCCACCGATTACTACGGTCTTGCCGGATAACTTCACGCCTTCTTCATTTAAGTTGACACGACGTAAGAAGTCTACTCCGGTTTCTACTCCTACTGCATCTTCTCCCGGTACTCCGGTCATACGTCCTCCCTGTGCACCAATTGCTATGTAAAATGCTTTATACCCCTGTTCACGCAGCTGTGCTATGGTGATGTCCTCGCCAACTTCTACGCCGCACTTGAATTCTACCCCCATCTCGCGCAGCACACCGATTTCTGCATTAATGACATCTTTTTCCAGACGGAAAGATGGAATACCATTCATCAGCATACCACCCGGTCTTTTTTCTTTTTCAAATACAGTAACCGGGTAACCCATTTTCTTTAAATAGAATGCGGCTGACATTCCTGCCGGCCCTGCTCCGATTACTGCTACCTTCTCCTCAAAAGGCTTTCCTGAATAATTTAACATTGGCGGAATATAACGCTTCTCTGCATGAAGCTCCTGTTCCGCAATGAATTTCTTGATTTCGTCGATGGCTACTGCCTGGTCGATGGTTCCTCTTGTACATGCATCTTCGCAGCGGCGGTTACATATTGCTCCGCATACTGCCGGGAATGGATTCTCTGTCTTAATCAGCTTCAATGCATCCAGATATCTTCCCTGGGATGCCATTTTAATATATCCCTGTACCGGAAGATGTGCCGGACATGCTGTCTTACACGGTGCGGTACCGGTGTCATAACAGTTAATCTGGTTATCATCCCTGTAATTCGGATTCCATTTCTCCGGTCCCCACTTGGTGGTATCCGGAAGCTCCTGCTGTGGATAAGTAATATGTCCGCCATCTTTGGTACATAATTTCTGTCCAAGCTTTGCTGCTCCGGCCGGACAGTACTCTACACATCTTCCGCAGGCTACACATTTCTCCGGCTCTACGCTGGCACGATATGCAGAGCGTGACATATTCGGTGTGTTGAAAAGCTGGGATGTACGCAGTGCATTACATACACCGACCGCACAGTTACAGATTGCAAAGATTTTATCTTCACCATCAATGTTTGTTATCTGATGGACATAGCCATTATCCTCTGCACGCTGCAAAATCTCCATTACTTCATCATAATCAATGTAACGGCCTTTGCCGGTTTCTACCAGATAATCAGCCATATCACCGACACCGATACATAAATCATCCTCTAAGTCTCCGGTTCCCTCTCCACGGATTCGCTGCTGCCGTCTGCAGGAACAGGCTCCTACTGCATATTTATCGTATTTATTGAGCCAGTGGGAAATATGCTCCACGCTTGCTGACTGCTGGTTTGCCGGGATTGCTTTCTCTACCGGAATAACATGCATTCCGATTCCTGCTCCGCCCAGCGGAACCATTGGTGTTACTTTCTCCAGTGGAAGTCTTGCCATCTGTTCAAAGAAATCTGCGATTTCGGTATGTTCTTCCACCTGCTCTTTGTTCATCACCATGAATTCTGCACATCCCGGTACGAACATTGGAAGTACATACTGTTTGTGATGGTCTTCGTTCTCCCAGTTGTACTCAATAACTCCGATGACACTCATTTCTTCTAAGAGTTCTTCGGTTCGTTCTACACTCTTCTTGCATTTCTTTGCTACTTCTGCTGCGGTAGCCGGTACTCTGACTTTCATTGCCAGCGCAACTTCTGCCATCTCATCCGTCACCACACTTGCCAAGCCCCAGTATTCCGGGTCATTTTCCGTAACTTTCACTCCGATTCGGTCTGTAATCTTCTGACCGAGCTTCAGAATCAATTCTCTTGGTTCTGCCATGTGCCCCTCCTTTGTATGATACCTGTATTGCTCCCCTCACAGGTTATTTTCACCGTGATTCATCACAGTATTTGTATATATTATACAATATTCGGATATTTTTATCAATAATTATCACACTTTTCACAACAACTCTTTGTAAAAAAGAAACTGCATCTTGTGAATTTTATACACAAAACGCAGTTTCCTGTTGATGCTTAATTTCTCGCTATTTGAAACTTATTTTTCAAAATCAGTTTCCTGTTTTCACATTTTCCGGATTAGTCTAACGGAATCAGTTTTTCTTTTCCACCCATATATGGCTGCAATGCCTTTGGAATATTTACGCTTCCGTCTGCATTGAGATTATTCTCTAAGAACGCAATCAGCATACGAGGTGGTGCAACTACAGTATTATTTAAGGTATGTGCGAAATATTTATTTCCATCCTTGCCTTTGACACGGATTTTCAGTCTTCTTGCCTGTGCATCGCCTAAGTTAGAGCAGCTTCCTACTTCGAAGTATTTCTTCTGACGTGGAGACCATGCTTCTACGTCACAGGATTTTACTTTCAAATCTGCTAAATCTCCGGAACAGCACTCAAGGGTACGAACCGGAATATCCAAGCTGCGGAATAAGTCTACCGTGTTCTTCCAAAGTTTATCATACCACTCTTTGGACTCTTCCGGCTTACATACAACAATCATTTCCTGCTTCTCAAACTGGTGAATACGATATACACCACGTTCTTCAATACCATGTGCTCCTTTTTCTTTACGGAAACATGGAGAGTAGCTGGTCAGGGTATATGGAAGTTTTTCTTCGTCATTGATAGTATCAATGAATTTACCAATCATGGAATGCTCAGAAGTACCAATCAGATACAAATCTTCGCCTTCGATTTTATACATCATGGCATCCATTTCATCAAAACTCATAACACCGGTTACAACATTGCTTCGAATCATAAATGGTGGTACACAATATGTGAATCCACGGTCAATCATGAAATCTCTTGCATAAGAAATAACTGCAGAATGTACTCTTGCAATGTCTCCCATCAGATAATAGAAGCCATTTCCTGCAACTTTTCCTGCTGCGTCCAGATCAATACCATGGAAACGGTCCATGATATCGGTATGATATGGAATTTCAAAATCCGGAACAACCGGCTCACCAAATTTTTCGATTTCTACGTTACAGGAATCATCTTTTCCAATCGGAACAGATGGGTCAATGATGTTTGGAATTGTCATCATAATTTTGGTAATCTTTTCCTGTAAATCCTTTTCCTGCTCTTCTAATTCTGCAAGACGGGCTGCATCTTTGCTTACCTGCTCTTTTAATGCCATGGCTTCGTCTTTCTTGCCCTGTCCCATCAATGCACCAATCTGTTTGGAAATGCTGTTGCGGTTTGCACGCAATGCATCTGCTTCCTGCTGTGCACTTCTTGCCTGCTCATCTAATGTGATTACCTCATCTACCAGTGGTAATTTGTGATCCTGAAATTTCTTCTTAATGTTCTCTTTTACGATGTCTGGATTTTCCCGTAAGAATTTTAAATCAATCATCTTTGTTCTCCTTCTTTTATATAATGTGCTTTTTGTGAAAATTTTATAGGATTGATTTGTAAGCATGCGATTTTTCTCGCTACTCGCGTAAATAAAAAATGCCTTCCATCCCATGCATTTTCATACATGGGACGAAAGGCTTATCTGCCATTCCGCGTTGCCACCCATTTTGCCGCATCACATTTACGTCTTCTCTTCTTCGCCTGCGACCACTTCATTGCGTATCATAAGGGGTACGAACCCGTGGCTTTCACCACCAGCTTTCGAAAGTGGACCAATTGCTTCCTAATACCGGCTCACACCAGCCGCCGGCTCTCTGAATTATTCCGTCAATCTTAGCTTTCGTCAAACGCTGTTTTTACTCTGTTTCCTATTATAGCGCGGGGATTGGATTTACGCAAGGGGATTCTACAATCCTCTGATAATATCTGTGATAATATTCAGGTCGTCTTGGTAGTGGTCAACTTTTTTCTTAAATCATCAAATGTTTCACGAACCGATGCTACTCTGTCATTCTTTACATCATCTTCTGCTTCTGTGAGAATCTCAGAAAGTTTAATATAGCATTCCGGGCGTCTAGTAGAAAGATACGGCACTTTCTTTTTCCACCCTGCCGCCTCTTTTAAGTCAATATCACATACTAACAACTGCTCTTTATCATCTGCTTTGGCAAGCACTTCACCGCTCGGATGTATTATGATGGATTCGCCGGCAAAATCCATTTCTCCTTCCAAGCCGGTGCGGTTGCACATTTCAAGAAATACCTGATTCTGCATCGCCTGTACCCGCATTTCCCACTCAAACATTTCCATTGGCTCTGCCTTGGTATTAGCTGTTGGCACAATAATCAAATCTGCGCCCAAAAGAGTACAGGTTCTTATGCTTTCCGGCAAATGCCTGTCATAACAGATGACAATGCCAATCTTTCCATATGGAGTTTCAAACACTTTAAAACTATCCTCGGACGGTGTGTAATAATCCTGCTCATAGAACTGCTTCGCCTGCGCGATATGCACCATTTTCGATATACCTTTCAGCTTTCCATCCGGCTCGATAAAAAGGGATGCATCATACCGCTTTCCTGCCATTTCAAGATACACATTCGGTGATAAATAATAATGATGTTCCTTCGCTTTTTCGGAAAGCTTTTTGATTTCTGCTGCATCTTCTTTCAGACAATATCTGTCAGCATTTTTCTTTTCATACTGTGGGAAAAATGGAGAAAGCTGTATTTCCGGGAAAAAGAGTAAATCACAGCCTGCTGCTTTGTCACAAAAGGCAAGGCTCTTTTCTAAATTTTTCTCTATACTTTCTTCCATCTGCATCTGTGCAAGTGCAATTTTCATGTTTGGACTCCTTTCATCCTATCATCCTATTTTCTCTGTAATCAGTTCCACCCATGCAACCGCAAAGCCTGCATTTGCTGCAACATGCTGTGATGCAAGATTCGAAAAGCTCGTTCCGTAGTATGGTACAATTCCATTTTGCAAAATATCATGTTTCAATATAGAAACAAGTCCGGAAGCAATCTGCCGTCCTTCAAATTTCTTATTCACATTGATTCCAATCTGCCAGAAAGATGGGCTGTCGGCACTGGCACCAGCCATCCCGACTATCTCATGATTTACAATTGCTGCAACTGCCAGCATATCCGGAGATTTTTCATCAAAACAAAATGCTTCGTCAAATCTGTCATCACCTTTAAAGGCAAGGATTTCCTCCTGATTATATTTTCTAATTTCAATTCCATTCATTTTACAAATCTCATCATTTCGGGGAATAAAAAACGGGTGAGCCGTCTTAATCCGATAGCCTTCCTCCTTTAAAAGATTATCGATTTCCCGGAAATTTGCAACATCCATAAACCAGCTTCCTGAATTATGATAAAATTTCTGCCGGCATTTATCTATCACCTGTTTTTTCCCTGTAAATACGATTTTTCCATTTATCACAACTGCCTTTAAAATGCAGTCATCTGCTTCTTCAAATTGCCTTCTTCCCTCCAGCAGCTTATATTCTGTAAAATGATTTTCCCTGTCCCTCATCTCTGAAACCGGACAGCAATAATCTATTGCCAGCTGCTGATACGATTTTTCTTTTATCTCATCCATGCAAATACCTCCTTGCTAAGATAAGCTAATCATCCATTTGCGTCTTCTGAAAATAACCAGTGACACCAGTAGTCTGAAAATTTCTTCTGTGGTAAGCAATGCATATACACCTACAATTCCCCATTTTAATACATATGCCGCAAGAAAACAAAGTGGAATTCCGATACACCAGGTGCCGATAATATCAATCAGCATTATAATTCTGGTATTACCGCCGCTTCTTATGATGCCTCCGCCAAGAATCATATTTTCCACTTTGATTGGTGCATACAAAGCAAAGACAATAAGAAGAATTTTTCCAAGTTCCTTTACATTATCATCCACACGATACAATCCGGTATATACTCCTGTGAACAGGATGAGAAATGCTGCCACAATAACAGAGCCTATCAGCCCGGCATACATGATTTTCTTTGATTCTGTGTAAGCTTCCTCATACTCTTTCTTTCCCAGTCTTTTCCCCACCATGACTCCAGCCGCCGCTGACAAACCACTCAATGCGCCTACAATAAGTCCCTGTATCGGACAGGTAAGCGTATAAGCTGCGAGATTTGATGTTCCAAGATGACCATATACCGCAGATTCCACATTCTGTCCAAGGCTCCATAAAAATTCACTGATTAAGATTGGCATAATCATAATTAAGTAGGCACCAACAGTAATTTTCTTAAAGTGCAATGATAATACCGGTTTATCTCCATCTTTTTTGATGCAAATGAGAAATCCAAGAAAGATAAGCACCAAATTAAATAACTGTGAAACAAAGGTTGCGATTGCTGCACCTTTTATTCCCATTGGTGTTAATCCTATTTTGCCAAATATCAGAATATAATTCAGTCCTGTATTTACCGCTACTGCGCCAAGACTTGCCAAAAATGGTATCGTCGCATGCTCTTTGCAGCGCAGCCAGGCAGATAAAACCATACTGATTGCCATTGGAATATAGGAAAATGCAACAATCCGGAAATATATTGTTCCTGCATTTATAATATTTATATCTTTTGTATACAATCCAAGAATCTGTGCCGGAAAAATTCCAGATGCAAATAGAAACAGGGCTGCAATTGCAATTCCACAAATCAGGCTTACCCAAAAACTGCACCATGCTTCTTTCTCATCTTTTGCTCCGATAAACTGCGCAATCAATATTCCTGCCACTGTACTTACTGCGCCAATCACTACAGAAAAAATCAGAGAATAATTTCCACACAATCCAACTGCTGAGATATTTATCTCGCCCAACTGACCAATCATTATCTGGTCAATGATGGAAAAGGATGCCTGCAGCATACTTTGCAAGGTTACCGGGATTGCTATTTTACATAATGATTTCATAAATTTTGACATAATAATTTCCTCGTACTTTCCCTTTTTATAAGCTCTACAGGAAGAACAATTCCTGCTTCGCAGTTTTTGCCATCACGCATTGCTTCGATACATTCAATTGCCGTTTTTGCCCTGAGTGCAGCATCCTGATGAATTGTCGTCAGTGCCGGATTACTTTCCCGGCTTGCCATATTGTCATCAAATCCTATTATCTGCATATCTTCCGGAATCCGGATTCCTTTTCCCTGCAAAAAACGCATAAATTCCAGTGCATAATAATCAGACACTGCAAAAATTGCAGTAATCTTACTCCCTAAAAGTTCAGAAATTTTTTCCTGATAGAATTCTAGTCTTTCTTTTTCCCTGTCTGGAATCTGCCAGATTAATGTCTCGCCCGGTTCAAAGGCTTTGCGAAATCCTTCAATACGTTCCTTGTCCATACAGATAAAATTATCCGCTATGCACAATGCTTTTTTATGCCCCAGCTCTTTCAAATATTTTCCTGCCTGACAGCCTCCGTCGTAGTGGTCAATTACCAGATTAACCACCTTTGAACAGCTTTCAAAGTATCCATCATACACCACAAAGGATATCCGCATCTGATTTCTGAGCATTTCATAATCTGCTTCACAAAAACCCATCAGAATTAACCCGTCCATATTCCACATGGAAGCGAAAACCGGAATCTCATTGATGTCCGATGTTGTTTTTATCATCAGGAAATATCCCTTTTCATTTACTTCATGGGAAAGTGCATTTAAGGATGACATCACAAATCCATCCTCTAATACCCTGCCTTCATACTTTATACCATCATTTACCACTACCCCGATGATTCTTGAATTATTTCTGGCAAGCAAAATGCCTGCCATATTAGGGATGTACCCTGTCCTTTCCAGTTCCTGTTGTACTCTTTTTACCGTTTCATCCGAAATCTTACCGGTTTTGCCATGAATCACTTTGGATACTGTTGCTGTGCTAAGTCCTAATGCATCTGCAATATCCGCAATCCGAACCCTGCTTTGTTCCATATCCTGTCTCCTCTTTGTTTTTCTAACATCATGGTATAACAGGAAAGCTTGTATTTGCAAGGGTTAAACGCATAACCCACAACAAAATTCGGAAGGGATTTTTGTTACTTTTTACTATATCCATATTTATTCCTGCAAAAAGAATGTGCCTTGGCACATTCTCTCGCCTGCGGCGGTCGCTTGCGACATCTACCTTATACGCCGCAGTGCGCATCCTCGCGGAGCGTTTTTTGCTTTACAGGAAAGCAATTTCCTGTAAAGCAAAAGAGCAACTGGATGCCAGCTGCTCTTTTCGTCTATTTATATATACAATTTCTTATCCTACATCAAAAATCAAATGCATATTGGAATTACGTTGAAGTGAATTTTTATCTTTTTCTATGTATTTCCAGGTCTCTCTGTATGTTCCCTCAACTGCAATCGACTGATTCGAAATAAAATCTATAAACTCAAAAACCTTTCCTTCATATTTTTCAGCAAACTCATCTGCAAGAATTTCTTTTTCATCATCTGAAAAATCTTTCAGTTCACCATATAAAACATGTTCTAAATTGCATGAATTGAAATACAATCGATATGGAATTTCATGAATTTTTCCAGTTGTATACAGCTTAAACATAATCTCTGATTTATGTTCGTTTCTTTTTCTGACCGCTTCTATATCAAAGTATTCTATATGATCCTCATAGTATTGAATATTCTTAACTTCTGCTTCTTCAATACAGTTTTTGGTGAATGCTCCGTCTGTATCAGCTATGTGAATAATTTTTATAAAATCATCCTGTTTATATCCATACTTTCTCTTGATTGTTTTTATTAAAGCGTCCACTTTTGACACAACATTTTCCTTTGTTGTTCCATAATCAGATGTTATATCTCCATGAACAACTGCAAACTGCACTTCCTCGGAAGAAAAGAATTCTTTCAATATTCCACCTATCGCATTTTCATCACTGGGTCCCTCAACAATAACTGCAACGACTTTCTTTTCACTCATTTTGCAGTCTCCTTCCCGCTTTTCTAAATGCCCTCGCAATTTTTAAGCTGTCCGTTTCTTCATATATATTTTCTTCCTGACCACCAAGCGTAATACTTCTGATGTACATACTACGGAGATTATTGGATTCTTTTACATTTTTCATATGAATGTATCTATTATCAGGATTCGCTGTGGAAAACATAATGCTGTCTTTATCTAACATCTCTAACGCCCGAAGATTATGAGAAGTAAAAATCAATTGTCCCTTGGCACTCTTATTAAAAATATCCAATAATTCTCCTAACATATATTCAAAAATTCCAGCATCTAATTCATCAATAACCAAACAAATCGAAGGATTTCCAAACGCCTGGATAAGAACATTTAAAATGGATACTATCTTGATAATTCCTTCCGATTCCATACGAATTGGAATTGTTCTTTTTCCGTCTCTGTTTGACATTAGTTCTACTTTCCATCCTTCTTCGCCCGAATCCATCGCCTGCTTTCCGTAATCTTTCACTTCAATACTCATTCCCGGGATTATCGTATATAAAACAGTATTAATTTGATTTACAATTTCATCAAGAATATTTTTTCTTTCAATATCTAAAATAACCGGTTCCATTAACGGAACTGCAAAATCTCCTTTCATTCCTGTTTTTTCTTTTTCAATTCGAAAAGCCATTGGAAGCAGGAAATTTGCAGAAATCACCCCCGAATGAGAACTATTAATAACAAACAGGTCTCTCAGTGCAAAAACAAACAATGCATGAATAACTCTCGCATAATCTTTAAATTTATCATTCTTTTTCAAAAAAATTTCCCTGCTATCTTTCCCAAAAATATAGGAACAATTACTTTTCTCTGCCATTTTTCTTGCAACAATAAGATCCATTTGTGTATTTTTATCTTTTCCAACCAGTTCATTCAGTCTTTTCAACGGCTTAAAGGTGAACTCCGTCTGATTTTTTTGATAATCCATAAAAATATTCTTGTTCGTTCTATATCCGTCTCTATTTATAGCACAGTTTAAATATTCTCTTTCAATTGTAATACCATCTTCCGATTTCGAAAAAATAATATGGTAACCTACTTCATACAGAACATTATCTCCAAATATATTAAACTCTGCATTTATCTCTGCATTCAACGAATCTGTATCAATATAATCTAAAATTCTCTGATCTAACGTTTCTCCAATCATAATCGATTGTAAAAAATAAAGGGCATCAACAATTGCTGTTTTTCCAGAACCATTTTGTCCGTAAATACCTAAAACTTCAGCTCTTCCATATTCAAATTTTCGTTCATTGGTAAGTGGCATTACTATGGTGCCATTTTTTACATTTTTAATATTTTTTAACGTTAATGATGATAAACGAACAACATTCTCACTCATAATTTGCCTCCTATAACCACAAAATTACAACTCTATGCTATCATAAGCTCCCGATATATTCAATTTCTTTTTTCTATTTTGGTGCTTTTTATTCCGTTTTTAAAATTACATTTCATTTTATAGTGTATTTTATTTTTTGTCAATTATTCACTGGATGCTTAATAATAGTAAAAAATCGCCTAAACCTCACGGTCTAAGCGATTTTTTCAAGAAAATTTTTGCAGTTCTTCATACTAAAATACTGTGTTGCTGAAAAATATGATGAATGTATGGCTAGTCGATTACTGTGACATTATTATCCCATATATATTTCTCCGTTCCTTCCCATCTAACCTTATAAAAGGTAAATCCTTCTGATTCATTTTCCACAACAGCAAATACATCAAACTCTGTTCCATTTTCAACTGAGAAAAACTCACCCGGTTGACAATCACTTGCATATGTTGACACAATAGCTCCATTTGAATTCGTAACCTTCACCCGAAACAACACCGGCTCCTCCGTTTCTGCCTCCGTCACAGCCTCGGTCTCACTGGCAACCTCATTTTCTACCTTTGCCTCCGTTGCTGTCTCGCTCTCTGTCTCAGTTGTGACAACTGCTTCGGTCACTTCTGTGTTGCTCTGATTTGTCTGCTCTTTCGTGCTGCCGCAGGCTGTAACTGATATTGCCATAAGAATCGTCAATACTCCTGTCATAACTTTTTCCGCTATTGTTGTTGAAATCTTTCTGTTTTTCATAAATGTCCGCCTTTCCTGTTTATCTTCCTTTTATCATTTGAACTGTTCTCTATTTTAGTACATATATTTACTAAAATCAATAGTAAACATCTTTATTATGATAAATTAAAAAAGTCCTCCGCAAGACATATTATTTTTAGGATATATTCTGGATTTTTTGAGAATTATAGAAATTTATTTTTGAAAAATTCCGGATTTATTTTCAGATTTGGAGATTCTATGGATTACATACAGCGAATGCGCGATTTACGCGAAGATCATGACAAAACCCAGCAGGAAATTGCCGACGTTCTCGGAACTTCCCAGACCATGTATGCCCGTTACGAACGTGGTGCTAATGAGCTTCCTATCCGCCATCTTCTGAAGCTTTGCCATTATTATCATGTTTCTTCTGATTATTTTCTTGGTCTGTCTGATATAAAAACATCTCATTTACGTCATAACAACAAAACCTAAAAAGAGGAAAATTCAACGAAATCTGAATTTTCCTCTCTTTTTTACACTTTTTCTATTTTTTACTCGTGACGCAATGCCTCGATTGGGTCTAAGTTTGCGGCTTTATAAGATGGCAGGAGACCGAAAATAATTCCGATAATCATGGAGAATACCACGCCGCCTACGGCTGCCGGTGCACTGATGGCAACCGGTGTGGTACTAAGTTTCGAGATAATCTCCGCTAATATGATTCCCACCAGAACTCCAATCAATCCGCCTAAGCTGGTCAGTACGGCTGCTTCGGTTAAGAACTGTCCTAAGATAACGGACTTTCTTGCTCCGATTGCTTTCTTCAGACCAATCTCACTGGTACGCTCCGTTACGGATACCAGCATAATATTCATTACACCGATACCACCAACCAGAAGGGAAATTCCTGCAATCCAGATTAACATGGTATTGGTAGACTGACTCAACTGCTGAATCTGTTTTGCCTGTTCCAGCAAGTCCTCGGATTTGTACTTAATGGTATCATCAGAAGTTGCGATATAATTGTTTAAAATATCAGCACTCTTCTTTCCTGCACTGGTCATATCACTGGTACTCTTTGCTTTAATCAGCACCTGCTGTGGTTCATCATAACGATAGATAATTGGCCAGGTTACAGACGGCACATAAATCTTGCCACTGCTGTCCTGGGAATAAGTATAATAATCATCGATAGTATTGATGACCGGCTCAAACTGTTCACTCTTGGTCGCAATTCCTACAACAATATATGGCTGCTGCTTAATCTCAATGGTCTTTCCGATTGGATCCTCACCCTGGAATAATGCTTCTGCAGAATCTTCATCTAAGATTGCAACCTTGGCAAATTCGCTGTAGTCCTTGTCTGTGAAACAACGTCCACTTTTCATAATCATTCCTGCAGTATTAAAGTAGCCATTATCTACTCCCATGATATAACCGCCGGAAAGGGAAGTATTTTTATAATATGCTCCATCATAATCCTGTCTGGAAAGGAATAAAGATGCATCCTCTACCTCATCCAGATCCTTAATCTGATCCAGTGCTTCCTGCGTAATCACCGGAACACCACTTGGTATGCTGTCATAGGAGAAATCCATGGAATAGTCTCCCTGATACAACTGCACTGTTACATTGTTATCACCTGCACCAATCAGGTTCTGCTCAATCTGTTCATTGGTTCCTTTAATTGTGGATACAATTGCAATAATTGCTGCAATACCAATAATAATTCCCAACATCGTTAAGAAGGAACGCATCTTATGTGACCAGATACCCTGAAAAGATAATCTTAAATTTTCTAACATGTTTGTCCCTCCTACTAATACATTGCAGTTCCGGAATCTTCACCCTTATCGGTTTTGACTCCTTCTTTTGCTGTCTTACCATATGGAAAAGCAAGATAATCATCCATAGTAATTCCGGATTTAATCTCTACTGCATAACCATATATAGTCTTTCCTGTCTTTACATACTGTTTTACCAAATGACCGGTTCCATCATCCTTCATAACATAACTCTTGCCATCTTCTTTGCGCACATATGCTTTATCCAGATAAATCTTATCGGAAGAATCTTCATCTCCACCAAGATTAATGGAAAGGCTTAGATTATCTCCATTACTGAGTCCTGTGCTGTCCTCAATATATGCGGTATAACCATAATAGGAGGCATTTGGATTACCACTGCCATAGTATCCATTTGCGTCTTCCGGGTAATCATTAATCTCTGTTATCGTTGCATCAAACATCATACCGGTGCTCCAGGAGGTTGCCGTAACGCTCTGTCCTACCTTCACCTGCTCTAATGCAAGTTCATTTAAAGTACCCTTTACATAAAGTCCGTCAGAACCGGACAGTGTTAAAAATGCACTTCCATCATTCGGAAGATTATCCGGATCTCCTACTTTCTTTATGGTACCATTAAACTCGGCATAAACCATACCATCTTCCGACTGGTTTTCCATCTGTTTTAACGCAAGCTCTGCTTTTCTCTTATCCAGGTCAAGTTTGGTCAGTTCTTTTTCTTTATCTGCAATCTCTTTTGCCAGCTCATCTGCGGTATACCCGCTCTGCTGGTTATCATCCGGTACAGATGGTGTATCCGGCACAACCGGTTCATCCGGGATGTCTGGAATATCCGGCTCATCTACTACTTTACTTCCATCAATGACATACCATTTTGCATCCGGGTCCACTTCCTCTAAGGCTGCACCAACTTTTGTCCATGCACTGATTAAAGCTCCGTCTACGGTATTTCCGTCATGGATTTCAAATACTGCAATTTTTCCTTCACTTTTCAGTGTATTCAGATAGCTTCCATAGACATATGCTTCCTTTGTACATAAGAAGCGGTACGGATTTTCCTGACTTCCGTCTCCGATATAAGGCTGCGCTGTTGTGGAAATATAATTATAGGCATCTCCGGTCTTTTCCTCTACGGTATCCGGTGTAGTTACCGAAGTGTCTGCAGACGGTGTTACCGGTGTTGATGGTGCCGTATTATCTGCTGCTGATGTACTTGCAGTCGTGCTGATTGGTTTTGTATTTTTCAGCTTTTCCAATTCCTTCTGGACTACTGCAATATTGTTCTCTGTGGTCTGGATGTCTAATTTCTTCATCTCAATTGCCAGGTCAATATTGGTCATATCATATTGTAACAGTGGGTCACCTTCGGATACTTCCTGTCCTTCTGTTACAAACACTTTCTGAATGGTCTGCTCTGTGCTGACATAAACATCCTGCTGCTGTCCGTTGGTCACGGTTCCGTCACTTTCCATGCTGCCACCCCAGAAACCACTATTTAACATGGATACTGACTGTACCTCTGCTACCAGCTTACTATTCTGGTATGCCCGGTATCCTACTACTCCTCCGGTGATTCCACCTCCGGCTAAAACTACGATTAGAATTGCAATTACAACTTTCTTTTTCATGCCTTGCCCTCCTCATCGTCTGTAAATATTTCTCCGTCTACTATATGGAGGATTCTCTTTGCCTGTTTTGCAATGTTAATATCGTGGGTAATCATGACAATGGTAACGCCCTCATCATTCAGGCTCTGGAACAATTCCATAATCTGTTTACCGGATTTCTGGTCCAATGCTCCGGTCGGCTCATCTGCCAGTAAAATCTTCGGATTATTTACCATGGCACGGGCAATTGCCACTCTCTGCTTCTGTCCACCGGAAAGCTGTGTCGGACGGAATCCGGAACGGTCTCCTAATCCCACACGCTCCAATGCCTTCTGTGCTCTTTCTTTCCGTTCTTTCTTCTTTACACCGGCATAGCTCAGCGGAAGTGATACGTTATCCAGTGCACTTTCCCTTGGCATCAGCTGAAAACTCTGGAATACAAATCCAATACTGTTCAGTCGGACAGCCGACATCTCACGGTCTTTTAAGTTTAAGACATCCTTTCCTGCCAGTTCATAGGTTCCGGAAGTCGGTCTGTCCAGACACCCGATAATATTCATCAATGTTGTCTTCCCGGAACCGGACGGTCCCATGATAGCAACATATTCTCCTTCTTCTACCTGTAAAGATACATCCTTCAATACCGGAACTACCAGTTTATCCTGATTGTAATCTTTATAGATATGCTGCAGATTCAGAATCATTCAACCACCTCCGAATCTGTCGCACCTGACTCGCCGCTATCTGTAAATTCAGTTCCGGCTTCATCATACATTCCTTCGTCCATACCGGAATCATCTGTAGATTCCTGATTATATAACGGAGAAGAATAATCTACTTCTTCCATATTGGTAACTGCTGTTACACCCTCATACAGTCCCTGCATTGGGAATGCAATCAGATCATCTTCGGAAAGTCCGGATTTAATCTCATATTCATCGAGATTCTCATCATACTCGCCTAATTCTACTTTGCGTTTTTCCAGTCGGTTCTTCTTGTCTGCTGCCCATACATATGGGTCTCCATCATCCTGCACAATATAATAGCCGTACAGCCAGACTCCTTCCTTTTCTTCAACCTCGCCCTGTCCGTAATCCGGCTCTATATATAAATGCTGTCCTAACATCAGTCCATCTGTACTGTCCAAAGTAACGTAGAATGAATACTTAGACGCAGAATCTCCAGAACTGCCTCCATCATACATATAAGAAGAATTACTGTCCGTCTGGGTGCTTTCAGTATCAATCTTGGAAATACTTCCTGTCCAGGTCTGCGTCTCATCTAATCTGGAACGTAAAATAACCGGTGTTCCCTCTGAAATTGTTCCTACAGAAGTCTCATCAATCGTTCCTTTTACACGGTACTCGCCTGTAGCTAATATTTTCATATATGCTGCAGTATTTCCATTGGAATCCACCCCGTTTTCATTGATTTCTTTTACAACACCAGCCATCTTACTGGTTACTTCTGAGTTGTCGATGGATTTCTGGTATTTGTCAATCTCTGCCTGTTTGCTTTTCTTGTTGTATTCTGACTGCTTAATGGAAGTCTGCAGTGTCTGAATCTGTGTGGTATATTCAAACTGCTGGTCTTCCGGTGCGCTTGCTTTTTCTTTCTGCAATTCTGCAATCTGTGCATTTGAATTGGAAATGTCATTTGCAATGCCTTCCATCTCAAGCTTTGCCTGGTCTATCTGCATCTGCAGATCTTCTGTATCATAAGAAAATAATACGGTTCCCTCTTCTACTTCATCACCAACAGAAACGTATACTTCCTTTACCTTACGTTCGGAATCCTTATTTATCTCTAAGGTCTCCTGTGGTTCTACGACACCACTGTAACGGTTATTGACTCCTGCTGACTGGTTCATAATCGCAGATACTTTTTCTACATATACCTTGTCTGCCGAATTTCCACCGCTGCTTCTTCCCTTTAGAAAATAGAATCCTACTCCGGCTGCAACTACTGCCACTGCAATAACTCCAATAATAATGCCTACCTTCTTTTTGCTCATCTGTCTCCTCCTGAATAATTCCTTTTTCCTGCCTTTTACCTGCTGAAACTGCCGTTGGCAGCTTCTTACGGATGTCTGACTTCGAAAAAAATAGCCGTAAAGCTTTCATACTTTACGACTATTTTATCATTTTCTTATCTGAAATACAGCATGGATAATTCCTAAGATTTCTTAAGAAATCATTAATTTCCCGACAAAAATTTTTACGATTTATTTCAGAGGATATTTTGCAGTTAATTCTGCTACAATTACTCTTGCTTTCTCAGAAGCTGCCTCGCCCTCTTTAATCATCATGGCAATTGCCTCTGCAATCTTGTCCATATCTTCTGTATTCATGCCTCTTGATGTAACAGCTGCAGTACCGAGACGAACGCCGCTGGTTACGAATGGGGACTTCGGATCATTCGGAATGGTATTCTTATTACATGTGATGTTTACAGCATCTAATAATTTTTCTACTGCCTTACCTGTCAAATCATAATTCGTAAGGTCTACTAACATCAGATGGTTGTCAGTTCCGCCGGATACAATCTTGATATCACGGCTTAATAAGCCCTTGCAAAGTGCCTGGGCATTATCAATAATACCCTGCTGATATACCTTGAATTCCGGCTGTAATGCTTCTTTTAAGCAGACTGCCTTTGCTGCAATGACATGCATTAAAGGTCCACCCTGGATTCCCGGAAATACTGCCTTATTAAAGTTATATTTATCTGCTGCTTCCTGATTGCAGAGAATCATTCCGCCTCTTGGTCCTCTTAAGGTCTTATGGGTTGTTGTTGTTACAACATCTGCATATGGGATTGGGCTTGGATGAAATCCTGCTGCAACAAGTCCTGCGATATGTGCCATATCAACCATAAGAACTGCACCACAGGCATCTGCAATTTCACGGAATTTCTTGAAATCAATGGTTCTTGCATATGCGGATGCACCTGCAATAATCATCTTTGGCTTACATTCCATTGCAATCTGCATAACATTGTCATAGTCAATGAAGCCTTCATCATTTACACCATAAGGCACAATATGGAAATATGTTCCGGAGAAGTTTACCGGACTTCCGTGTGTTAAATGTCCACCATGGTCTAAGTTCATTCCCATTACGGTATCACCCGGTTTTAAAATAGCAAACTGTACAGCCATGTTTGCCTGTGCACCGGAATGTGGCTGTACATTTACATAGTCACAGCCAAACAGCTCTTTTGCTCTCTCAATTGCCAGGTTCTCTACAATATCAACGCAGTCACATCCGCCGTAATATCTCTTTCCCGGATAGCCTTCTGCATATTTATTAGTCATTACACTGCCCATTGCTGACATTACTGCCGGGCTTACCCAGTTCTCAGATGCAATCAGCTCAATGTGACTGTTCTGACGGTCAAATTCTTTGGTAATGGCATCTGCAACTTCCATGTCCACTGCCTGAATATCTTCTAATGTATACATGTTTCTTCTCCTTCTCTATGTGATTTTCTTTAGGCGATTGCGAAAGGGGACAACAGTCTTTCCAATGTTTGACATCGTCGCTGCATTGTTCGTCAACTTCAGATGCATGATAAGGGCTGTTAGGGGCACTTAGAATTTCGTCTGTTCTTTGGCAACGCTGGCACAGGGACGTGCCAGCGAGGCGCAATTGAACATGGATGTGAATTTGCGCCGGTTGCCGGAACATATGGCATTATACCGAAATTCTTAGTGCCCCTTGCAGACTTTATGCTGCATCCGCAGTTGACGGACAGTACAGCGACCCTGTCAAAGCAACGGAATGTACATCTATCCAATTTCGCAATCGCCCAATAAATTTACTTTGTGTATCATTATAAGTGATAGCCTGTTTCAACGCAACAGTATTTTTACGCATTACCGTAAAAAAGTGCATTTTCAGATATCTTTTCCAGTTCCCTTTTCTAGGTGTCGTGTTTCATATTATACTGCCACTTAAATATGGCAGTTCCAATGATTACAATATAGCCTGCGATGCTGAGGGCATCCGGTATCTGGTCTAGGAACAGAATGCCAAGAAGTGCCGCAAAGATAATCTGGGTATAGTCAAAGACAGATATCTCCTTTGCCGGTGCTTTCGTATATGCTGTAGTAATGCAGATCTGTCCGCCTGCCGCACATACACCAGCCATCATAAGGCAGGCAAACTGTGTCATGCTCATGGGCTTATATCCGATGATAAAAAACGGCAGTGTGACGATGCAGGAAAAGAGTGAAAAGCAAAGGACGATGACCGGTCCTTTCACTCCCATTTTTCCTAATTTACGCACATAAGTATAAGCAATTCCTGCACCCAGTCCGCCCAGTGCTCCAATCAGTCCGTAGACAAACTGTATGTCAAAGGATGGCTTAATAACAAGCAGTGCTCCGGTAAATGCCAGCACGACTGCTCCCCATTCAACTTTATTTGCCTTTTCCTTTAAGATAAAAGTTGACATAATGATTGCAAAGAAAGGCGAAAGCTTATTTAACATATTGGCGTCTGCAATATTCAGCCGGTCGATGGCATAGAAATTACAGATTAATCCTACTGTTCCGCAGAAGCTTCGCATGAAGAGTCCGCCCCAGCTTTTCTTTGGTGCATAGAAAGGCTCTTTTGCCCGAATGAGCAGAAAAGCTGCCACAACGGCAGCTACTGCATTTCGGAAAAAAGCCTTTTCCATCGTAGGCAGGTCTCCTGACAGACGGACAAAAAATGTCATCAGTGCAAAAAAGAAGCCTGCTCCTATAATAAATAAAATTCCCTGTCTTTTTTCCTGTTTCATATGATTCTTTCTATTCTGCAAGCAGTTTTTCTACGCTTGCAAGTTTGACGCAAAGTACAAAAATCTTGGTTGCTGTCTCAAGCTCTTCCATGGTTGGGAAGCTTGGTGCAATACGGATAACGGAATCCTCCGGGTCTTTTCCATAAGGGAAAGGTGCCCCTGCCGGTGTCATAACAACGCCTGCTTCTTTTGCTTTGGCAACAACGCTCTTTGCACATCCCGGTAAAGTATTAAAGCAGATGAAGTATCCACCCTTCGGGCTAATCCAGGAACCGATTCCAAGCTCGCCTAATTCATCCTGCAATGTTCTTTCTACCATTTCAAACTTTGGACGCATAATTGCTGCCTGTTTCATCATATGTGCATTGATTCCGTCAATATTTTTGAAATAACGTACATGACGAAGCTGATTAATCTTATCATGTCCGATGGTCTGCATCGTAAACTGTTTCTCAATGAAGTCAAGGTTTGCCTTAGATGTTACGATTGCTGCAATACCGCTTCCCGGGAAGCTTACCTTTGATGTAGAGCAGAATTCATATACCATATCCGGATTACCGGCTTTCTCACATTCGCTGATGATATCTAAAAGGTCATCCTGCTTGTCTTCATAGAGATGATGTACTACATAGGCATTGTCCCAGTAAATACGGAAGTCTTCTGCTGCCGGCTTTAATGCTGCCATACGGCGGACAGTTTCATCGGAATAAGTAATTCCCTGAGGATTGGAATATTTTGGTACACACCAGATTCCTTTGATGGAATCATCGCTGCTTACCAGACGCTCTACCATATCCATATCCGGTCCTTCAGAAGTCATCGGTACATTTACCATTTCTACGCCGAAGAATTCTGTTACACCGAAATGACGGTCATAGCCCGGTACAGGACATAAGAATTTTACTTTATCCAGTTTGCACCATGGTGTACTTCCCATGACACCGTGGGTAAAGGAACGGGATACGGTATCGTACATAACATTTAAGCTGGAATTACCGTATACAAAAACATGGTCCGGTGTGCTTCCTACCATATCTGCAATTAATTTTCTTGCTTCCGGAATTCCTTTTAATTCTCCATAATTTCTACAGTCTGTACCATCTTCTGCAATTAATTCACTGCTGCTGTTTAATACATCCAGCATCGGCATGGCAAGGTCGAGCTGGGTTGCTGCCGGCTTTCCTCTTGCCATATTTAAAGAAAGACCCATTCCCTTGTATTTTGCATATTCTTTTTCAAGGCCTTCCTTTACCTTATACAATTCTTCTTTTGACATTTCCTGATAAGACTGCATCTTATTCCTTCCTCCTGTATCATTCATCATTTTCTTTTAACCAGTGAAGCCACTGGGCAATTTCTTTTTCTTTTCCATTGTCGGTCGGCTCGTAAAATACCGAATCCGTCAGCCCGTCCGGAAGATACTGCTGTCTGACATAGTGGTGCGGGTAATCATGAGAATAAAGATAACCCAGACCATGTCCTAATTTTCCGGCGGATTTGTAATGCGCATCCTTTAAGTGATTTGGTATCGGTGCCGTTTTGGTATGTTCTACCACATCCATCGCACGGTTCAGTCCCATATAGGATGCATTACTCTTTGGGGCACTTGCCACATAGGCAACTGCTTCTGCAAGAATAATCTGTGCCTCCGGCATACCGATACGTTCTACTGCCTGTGCTGCAGAAACCGCTACATTCAATGCCATCGGATCTGCTGTACCAACATCCTCTGCCGCGCTGATCATGATTCTTCTTGCGATGAAACGGATATCTTCTCCTGCATATAACATTCTTGCGAGGTAATAAAGGGCTGCATCCGGGTCTGTTCCACGGATACTTTTGATAAATGCAGAAATCGTATCATAATGATTATCGCCTGCCTTATCATATTTCACTACACGCTTCTGGATACATTCCTGTGCCACATCGATTGTAATATGGATAAGTCCGTCTTCGCTTCGTGGTGTGGTTAAGATTCCAAGTTCAATGGCGGTAAGGGCTGCCCTTGCATCTCCATTGGCAACATCTGCCATGAATTCCAGTGCATCCTCATCGATGACTGCCTGATATGCACCCATTCCTTTTTCCTTATCGGTAACTGCCCGCACTAAAAGCTTCTTAATGTCTTCTTTTTCCAGTGCATGCAGTTCGAAAATAATGGAACGGGATAGCAAAGCTCCATTGACTTCAAAATATGGATTTTCCGTTGTGGCACCAATCAGGATAATCGTTCCGTCTTCTACAAATGGCAGAAGGTAGTCCTGCTGTCCTTTGTTAAAACGATGAATCTCGTCGATGAAAAGAATCGTTTTCTTTCCATACATTCCCTGATTGTTCTTTGCCTGCTGCACCACTTCCTCCATGTCCTTCTTTCCTGCAGATGTGGCATTCATCTGAAGAAATTCAGCACTGGTGGTATTGGCAATCACTTTTGCCAGCGTGGTCTTTCCGGTTCCCGGCGGTCCATAGAAAAGAATGGAACTTAACTTATCTGCCTTGATGGCACGATACAGTAGCTTGTCCTTTCCGATAATATGTTCCTGCCCGACTACTTCGTCTAAGGTTGTGGGACGAAGTCTTGCCGCAAGGGGAGACTCTTTTTCCATATTCTGTTCCCGCATGTAATCAAATAAATCCATTTTTGCTCCTTGCATAATTTCAAAACGAATCTTGCATTTTTACTCTTATTTTTCTTCATTTTTATACTTTTGGGGTTTCAAAATGACATTTGAGCTTTAAAATAATTCATTTCATCCTAAGATACCATACCTTAATTTTTGTCTTTTGACAAGTCTATTCTGGTATTTTTTCTCGATTTTCCAGTGAAAACACACCAAAAATCCATTGAAACATTCTTTTTTTCTCAAGGTAACTCAAATATCAGCTTATCTACCGTTACAAATTCATAACCCTGTGCCTGCAGCCGGTCAATAATCTCAAAGGCTGCCAGCATACTACTGTCATAACCGTCATGTAATAAAATAATATCACCATCTTTGACATCCGTCATTACTTTA
Source organism: uncultured Lachnospiraceae bacterium (assembly GCA_900315735.1). GTDB lineage: Bacteria > Bacillota > Clostridia > Lachnospirales > Lachnospiraceae > Roseburia_C. Next base: position 25,112 of record ONAD01000013.1, read on the forward strand.
TCGACGACTTTTTCCTTATTCTGCACCTCCCAGTCCCTTGGGTCTACATCCCAGAGCACCTCTATCATATTCATCTGACAGTCCAGATTCTTCTGGGTGCTTCCGAAAGGAGAACGCAAAAACTGCGGATATTCCCCGGTTATCTGATAAATGGCATCATTGGTCTTTCGAATCTGCTCACAGGCATCCTCCTTCGATAAGATGCCAAGGTTCACATGGGTATAGGAATGATTTCCTATGATATGCCCGCCATCCTGAATCTTCTTTATCAAATCCGGATATGCCTCTGCTTTCTCTCCGATCACAAAAAAGGTTGCTTTGACATTGCGCTCCTTCAGCCCTTCCAGTAAATCTTTTGTACATTCCGGGCTTGGTCCATCGTCAAATGTCAATGCAACCTCTTTTATTCCACTTGTTTTCTTTGTGTTCATGCTCTCTGCACTTGCCAGATGATTGACACGGATCCGACAGGCTCCGGCGGCAATTACCAATACCGCCAGTGCCAGATTCATCCATATCAATGCTTTTCGGATTCGACTCATTTTACACCGCTATTTATCTGCTCTCCTGACAATATATGCAGCAATGGCATTTCTTATTATGTCAGGCTTGAACCATTTCAGGCGGTCGCCGGTTTTGCGCTGGCAGTCAGCTCTCCATCGATAAGGTCGATAAGGATGGTATCTCCCTCTCTGACTTTATCTGCAAGAATCAGTTTTGCTGCCAGCGTCTCCACATATTTCTGCAGGAAACGTTTCAGCGGTCTTGCACCATATACCGGGTCATAACCTTTCTCGGTAATATAATCCTCGGCAGCCCTGGTCAGTTCCACTTTCAGTTCACGGTCTGCAAGACGTTTATTCAAATCTGCCATCAGTAACTTGATAATGTTGCCGATGTTGTCTTTGGTCAGCGGCTTGAACATAATGATTTCATCCAGACGGTTCAAAAATTCCGGCCGGAAGTTACCCTTCAGTTCTTCCATGACAGCTTCTTCTGCTTCCGGACGAATCTCGCCATTTTCGTCAATGCCCTCCAACAGATGCATGGAGCCTAAGTTAGAAGTCATGATAATAATGGTATTCTTAAAGTCTACGGTACGTCCCTGGGAATCGGTAATTCGTCCGTCATCCAATACCTGAAGCAGTACATTAAAGACATCCGGATGCGCTTTTTCCACCTCATCAAAGAGGACTACGGAATACGGTTTCCGGCGGACTGCCTCCGTCAGCTGACCACCTTCATCATAGCCTACATATCCAGGAGGCGCTCCAATCAAACGGGAGACGGAATATTTCTCCATATACTCACTCATATCAAGACGGACCATATTGGATTCATCATCAAAAAGACTGCTTGCTAATGCTTTGGCAAGCTCTGTCTTACCTACACCGGTTGGTCCTAAGAACAGGAAGGAACCGATTGGCTTGCTCGGGTCTTTGATTCCGGCTTTGGAACGGATGATTGCTTCTGTTACCTTGGTAACGCCCTCGTCCTGTCCAATGACACGTTTATGCAGTTCTTCATCAAGGTGCAGTGTTTTATTTCGTTCGCTCTCGGTCAGTTTGGCTACCGGAATTCCAGTCCAGCGGGAGATAATCTTTGCAATTTCTTCTTCGCTGACACTTTCATGTACCAGTGATAAATCTTCGCCTTTGACTTTCTCTTCTTCAATTTCTAACTGCTGCTGTAACTGTGGCAGCTTACCATATTTTAATTCTGCCGCTTTATTTAAATCATAGCTCTGCTCTGCCTGCTGGATTTCATTTTTCAGGCTTTCCAAATCCTCACGCAGTTTCTGGACTTTCTCTACGGATTTCTTCTCGTTGTCCCACTGTGCCTTCTTATTCTGGAACTCACTCCGAAGCTCTGCCAGCTCTTTCTGTAAGTCTGCAAGACGCTCCTGGCTCAGACGGTCATCCTCTTTTTTCAGTGCGGTCTCTTCAATCTCTAACTGCATGACACGACGGTTCAGTTCGTCTAACTCGGTCGGCATGGAATCAAGCTCTGTCTTAATCAGTGCACAGGCTTCATCCACCAGGTCGATTGCTTTATCCGGTAAGAACCGGTCTGAGATATAACGGTTCGAAAGCACTGCTGCGGAAACCAGTGCACTGTCGGTAATCTTTACTCCATGGAATACTTCATACCGCTCCTTTAATCCACGCAGGATAGAAATAGTATCTTCTACCGTCGGTTCATCCACCATAACCGGCTGGAATCTTCGCTCTAATGCGGCATCCTTTTCGATATATTCCCGGTATTCATCCAATGTGGTTGCTCCGATACAATGCAATTCTCCACGGGCAAGCATTGGTTTTAAAAGCTGTCCGGCATCCATGGCTCCATCAGTCTTTCCTGCACCTACGATGGTATGCAGCTCATCGATAAAGAGGATAATCTGTCCTTCGGATTTCTTTACTTCATCCAATACTGCCTTCAGACGTTCCTCAAATTCACCACGGTATTTTGCTCCGGCTACCAGTGCACCCATATCCAGTGCAAAGAGTTTTTTATCCTTTAATCCTTCCGGAACATCACCACGTACGATTCGCTGTGCCAGTCCCTCTACAACTGCGGTTTTACCTACACCGGGTTCACCAATCAGTACCGGATTGTTTTTCGTCTTACGGGACAGAATACGCACTACATTCCGGATTTCTGCATCTCGTCCGATGACCGGATCCAGCTTCTGGTCTCTCGCCCTCTCTACCATATCATAACCATATTTATTTAAGGTATCATAAGTAGCTTCCGGATTATCGGAGGTCACGCGCTGGTTGCCACGCACCGTAGACAGTGCCTGCAGGAAACGGTCTCTTGTAATGCCATATTCCTTAAAAATTTCCTTTAATGCAGGGTTCGGATATCTTAATAAGGATAAAAACAGATGCTCTACAGAGACATAATCATCTCCCATCTGTTTTGCCTCATCCTCTGCACTAATCAATACCTTATTCAATGCCTGACCGACATAAACCTGTCCGCCGGACACCTTGGTTCTTGCTTCCAGATGGCGGATTGCATTGTCTACAAAATGCTCCTTCTGGATTTCCATTTTCTCAATCAGTTTTAAAATCAGTCCATCTTCCTGCTGTAGTAATGCCACTAAAAGATGTTCCTGCTCGATTTCCTGATTGCCATATTCATATGCTAATTTTTCGCAATCCTGGATTGCTTCCATTGACTTCTGTGTAAATTTCTGAATGTTCATATCTTTCACCTCATTTCCCACTGTGCTATGAACGAATTCCTGTTATTTCTGTTTCCAAGCATAAATATAGCACGCATTATTAGCACTGTCAAGAGGTGAGTGCTAAAATTTTCAGACAATTTTTGTTAATTTCTATTTTTCTTCTGTTCTCTCAATTCTATACTGTCATAGATTCTTCTTCTATGATTTTTTTCACTTCCTCAGGTTTGATTTCCACAATCTCTGCTATCTGTTCTAAGGTATAGCCCTTCCTGTGCATATTGGTAATTACTTTTTTATTTGTTTCTCTTAATGTCTTTTCTGCAGCCTTTTCTGCTGCTCTTTCTTCTATTCCTTCACTCAGATTACACATCAGGTTCACTTCCTCTCTCAATTCTTCACTTACCGGAATCTGATATTCCAGTTCTATCATATTTAATTTTTCTTCTGCTTCTATTTCATTTGACAAAAGTGTGCTTATCAGCCGATGCAGCTCATAGCGTTCCTCTCTTTTGGGAACTTCATTTGTTACACCAAGCAATACAATATTCAAAAGGTCTATATTTCCTTCCCAGTCATATTCATTTACGATATCTTCTTTCATCAGATGAATATAACTCATCGAATTCATATCCATATTCATGCAAATCCAAATACTAAATACCCGTTTTATGTCATCATAATCCGAATGCCAAAAATCACGTTCCTTTTGGGATGAAATAAGCCTGCTTACATAGAATATCGCCCGGTTCAATATTTTATATGTAACAGGTTTGTTCTTCTGAGCTTCAATATTTACTATAATTTGAGAAATTCCATCTCTCATGCGCACATAAAAAACAATATCAAACCTGACCGTTCCTTCATTTATTTCTGCATTTTCTGAATTAAATCCGCCAATATGTCCTGCCATATCGCTTGCATTTGTAAGTCCCTGTTCTATGGGCACAACACCAACCTGTGGTTCTCCTTCAATATATGGTATCACATCCTTGGGATTCATACCTTTAAATTCATCCACAGTATTCACCAGAATATGCGCCAGAATACTTTTTTGTCCTAAGAGTCTTTTGGCACATTCATCATATTGTGCCCGATTTCTTGCAGCTTTTACTGCATTTGTAATTTCGCTGTTCAGATTAATAGCCTCCTTTGTTTCCGATTCCTCTCTCAAACCCTTCACAAAGTATGCTCTATCGAATATCAATCCAATTTCATTATACGGTTCCATCTTATCAGACGCAAATAAATTTTTCATAAAGAACTCCCGGAACATCGTTTTTTCGATACTCCGGGAGTCAGCTATCTTTTCTTCTATAATATATTGTCTAAGTTTCTGATTACATCAGTTTACGGAATAAAACTTTCAAATCCTCTACATTTGTATCCTTTGGATTGCCCGGTGCACAGGCATCAGCAAAAGCGGATTCTGCAAGGAATTCTAAGTCTTCTTCCTTTAACGCCTCTAATTTTGTTGGAATTCCAACATCTACAGATAACTGCTGTACCGCATCAATGGCTGCCTTTCTGTATTCTTCTACAGACATATCATCAACGCCTTTTACACCCATTGCTCTTGCAATCTCACGATATTTCTCACCAGTGCATTCTGCGTTGTATTCCATTACGATTGGAAGCATCATTGCACAGGCAACTCCATGTGGAGTATCATATACAGCACCTAATGTATGTGCCATGGAATGTGCAATTCCAAGTCCTACATTAGAAAATCCCATTCCTGCAATATACTGTCCTAATGCCATACCTTCACGGCCTTCTTTTTCATTGGCAACTGCACTTCTTAAAGATCTGCTGATAATTTCAATCGCTTTCAAATGGAACATATCTGTCATTTCCCATGCAGCCTTTGTCGTATATCCTTCAATGGCATGTGTCAGTGCATCCATTCCGGTGGAAGCTGTCAGTCCCTTTGGCATAGATGACATCATCTCCGGGTCAATTACTGCGATAACCGGCATATCATGCGGGTCTACACAGACAAATTTTCTCTTACGCTCTACATCTGTAATTACATAGTTAATGGTAACTTCTGCTGCAGTTCCGGCTGTTGTCGGTACAGCAATAATCGGAACACAAGGCTTCTTTGTCGGAGCTACACCCTCTAAGCTTCTGACATCCTCAAATTCCGGATTTGCAATAATAATACCAATTGCTTTTGATGTATCCATAGATGAACCACCACCAATTGCAATGATATAATCTGCTTTTGATGCTTTAAATGCTTCCACACCATGCTGTACGTTCTGAATAGTAGGATTTGCCTTAATATCTGAATAGATTTCATAAGCAAGTCCTTCTTCATCCAATACATCAGTTACTTTGGATGTTACGCCAAACTTAATCAAATCCGGGTCGGAACAGACAAATGCTTTCTTAAATGCTCTTGCCTTTGCCTCGTTTGCGATTTCTTTAATTGCTCCTGCCCCATGGTAGGAAGTCTCATTTAACATAATTCTGTTTGCCATTTTATCTTCTCCTTTGTCCTTTATTGATACCTCTATTTTACCAACGAAAGAGACAAATAAAAAGTTACAAAAAGCCAACTCTGTCACTTGATTTTTCAATATCTGTCATGGACAAATTCCACTCTCAATCATCATCCGTCACCACTATATCATCTGCAATTTTTCAAATACCGCTTTCAGTTCCGCCGGCATCGCTTCCGTCAGTGCTTTTGCCAGTTCCTTCGGTGTAGTTTTTTTTCTTCCAAGCACCCACTGAATTGTCATATAAACTGAACCCTGGCAATACATTTCCAGAAGGAAATGAAGATGCTCCGATAATTTCTGTCCCGATTTCTTTTCTATCTTATCTGTATAAAACCGGGTAATCAGTTCAAAATCATGGTCTCTTAAGCAGTTCTGGCTGTCTGATTTAAATGCAGCCCTGAAAAATAATTTTTCCTGCTCAATATATTCAAATTTCTTTACCAGCCCCTCGTATACCGTCTTTCCCTCTCCCATATGTTCAAAGGATTCTGCTAAAATTTTGTCAAAATACCAGTTTATCAGATCATATTTATCCTGAAAATGACGGTAAAATGTCTGTCTTGTCGTTCCGCTCAGTTCCACAATCTGCCGGACTGTAATCCGTTCTATCGGCATCTTCGCCATACACTGCTTCATGGCATCTGCCAGCCGGTATTTCATCTGTTCTGCTTTCTGAACATTCTGCTCCATGCCTTCTCCTCCACTTACTCTGCCAATCTACTATCGTCAGCATAGCACCAACCTGTGAAAAAGGCAACCTGACCGCTTTTCCCTATAAAGTTTTCCTGCGTTTCCAACGCCAGATTATGATAGAAAGGAAAACTGCCACATAATCCGTCAGTGCCTGTCCGTAGATAACACCGTACAGACCGAGCAATGCATTCAAGCCGTAAAGCACCGGAATCAAAAGTACGCCCTGTCTCAATATAGAAAGAATCGTTGCCGGAAGTGCATTTCCGGTAGACTGCATACAGTTCATATTCATAAATAAAATGCCAATGACCGGACCGGAAATCATATAAGCAATCAGCATTTCCACACCATAATTTATGACCTCTGTATCAGAAATAAACAGGCGGATAATCGGCTCCCGGAAAAAGAAAAACAGTGCTGTCGCCAATACACCTACAATCAGACAGCATTTCTTCGTATAACGTTCCACTGCAATAAAACGCTCCCTGTTCCCTGCACCGTAACTATAGCCTAATAACGGTTGTACTCCATTTGCCAGTCCCATCTGTAAAAATGTGATAAACATATTTGCCTTAAATACAATTCCAATAGCCGCTACTGGTGCATTTCCATATGCCACCAGAATCTGGTTTAAAATAATCGTAGAAATGCTCATCAACGCGGAAAAAATTGCTGTTGGAAGTCCCGCAGAACATACCTGAGTCAGGATTCCATCTCCACATTTAAAATACCGGAATGCCATAGACATGTTCCTGCTCTTTCTACAGAAATACCAAAGATAATATACACTCGCCATTATATTTCCAATAGTCGTTGCAATGGCTGCGCCTGCTGCACCCATACCAAATCCACTGATAAATATCGGGTCTAAAATAATATTGGCCACGGTTCCTATCATACTTCCTGTCATAGCTTCCCGGCTGGCTCCGTCCGCACGCACAACAAAGCTTGCTGCCGCAGACCAGATAATAAACGGTGCACCATAAGAAATGTATGTTGTGTATCCTTTCGCCAGTTCATAAGTATCTGCATCTGCTCCAAACAATTGTAAAACCGGCTGCATTCCAACCAGTAAAATTACAGCAAAAACAATTCCCACAACAAGTGATGCATAGGTAACAAAAGAAGAAACCTGCTTTACTCTTTTTTCCTTCTTTTCGCCCAATGCCATAGATGCCGCTGCGCTTCCGCCCATACCAAACATATTGGCAAATGCCATGAATAATATAAAAATCGGATTCGTCAGACTGACTGCTGCCACCTGCAACGGATCCCCTGTCTGCCCTACAAAAAACGTATCCGCCATATTATAAACGACAGTAACCAGACTGCTGATGACACTTGGAATTGCCATCTTTGCTACTGCCTTCGACACCTTCATGCTGTCCATTAATTCATTTTCGTCCATTGTAACCCTTCCTTTCTGCCGGTAAAATCTGCTTTCCAAAGCCACTCATCGGCCTCTTGTAACTTTAAATTTCTCATTCCAGATTCCGAAGCATCTTCTCTGCAATTCTTAAAAATTCTTTTCTTTCTTCTTCCGTAATTCCCTGTAATAAAAGTTCTTCCGATTCCGTAATTTCCTTTCGCAGAATATGTTCAATCTTCCGCGCCTGTTCCGTAAAAACAATCTTCTTATACCGTCCATCCTCCGATTCCGGCATCCGGCAGATCAGCCCTGCCTGCTCAAGATTTTTTAAAGTTTCTGTTGCGGTAGACGGACGCAGTCCAAATTCTTCCTCAATCTCTTTCTGGTATACCGGATGGTTTTCTGATTCCACCAGAATATAATTTAAAATATTACCCTTTGCTCCGCTGATTCCGATAGATTCCTGTATTTTTTTAGAACGTCTGCGGAGCCGGTTGGATATTTTATTAATTACCTTTCCTGTTTCCATGGCAAATCTGTTCCTTTCTTTAAACTTATTACTATTTCTAACTAGTTCGGTTCCTAAGTGTTTTAGTCGGATTTTATTCCATTGTCAACTTTCTATTTTATCTACTCTATTTCTTCATGTATAATCTTCCTTTTCCCGGCTCATGCTAATGCCGATATATAAACTTTTCTTAGGCGATTGTGAAAAGAACGAAAGAATTTATTTCAAAAATTTTAAATATAGAAGGGCATCGGAAGTAATTTGTACTGAAATGCCAGCAGTTCTTAAAGTGTATGTTTTGCTTGATTGTAAATTGTCTTTCCGTTGCTTTGACTGCGTAGCTGCATGGTCCGTCAATTGCGGATGCAACATAACGCCTGCAAGGGGCACTAAGAATTTCGGCATTGAAATTTTATATTCCGGCAACCGGCGCAAATTCACATCCATGTTCAGTTGCGCCTCGCTGGCACATTCCTGTGCCAGCGTTGCCAAAAGACGATGGGAAATAATATGGATTTAAATTATGAAATGTTCTGCTATCAGTGTGAACAGACAGCCGGTGGCAAAGGCTGTACAAAGCTTGGCGTATGCGGAAAGACACCGGAAATTGCCAACCTGCAGGATTTACTTATTTTTCAGATAAAGGGAATCAGCTGCTACGGAAAAGTGCTGGTGGAGCAGGGACAACATATGGACAAATCGATTGTAAGCTTTATTGAAAATGTACTTTTTACAACACTTACCAATGTAAATTTTGATGCAGATGTACATGCGGCGCTGCTCCGGCAATCACAGCAAATCAAAGAAGAGCTTCACAATTTGGTAGGTGAAATTTCGAATTCCACACTCCATGCCACCTATCATCTGCCAGATTCAAAAACGGATATGTTAAAGGATGCTCCTATGGCGGGCATTATGTATGACAAATCCTTAGACCCGGACATCCGCTCCCTCCGTCAAACCATTCTCTACGGTTTAAAAGGTATCAGTGCCTATGGTCATCAGGCAAGAGAATTAGGTTACTTCAGTGATGAAGTGGATGACTTTTATATACTGGCATTAGAAGCCATTACCGATGACCGGCTGACTGTCGAAGACCTGATCCGTCTGACCATGCGTACCGGTGAAATGGCTATTGAAGTCATGAAAAAACTGGACGATGCCAATACCACTATTTATGGCAATCCTTCCCCGCATAAGGTAAATGTTACTATTAAAAAGGGGCCATTTATCATTGTCTCCGGCCACGACTTAAAGGATTTGGAAATGCTGTTGAAGCAGACGGAAGGCACCGGCATCAACATCTATACCCATGGTGAAATGCTACCCTGCCACGGTTATGATGGACTGAAAAAATATTCTCATCTTGTAGGTAACTTCGGTGGCGCCTGGCAGGATCAGCAGAAACAGTTTGACAACATTCCAGGCTGTATTCTGATGACCACCAACTGCCTGATGCGCCCGAGAGATTCCTACAAAGACAGGATTTACAGCACAAATGTAGTAGGCTGGGATGGTGTGAAACATGTCGGTCGGAAAGAAAATGGAGACAAAGATTTCAGCGAAATCATAAAACAGGCAATTGAACTTGGCGGTTTCCAGGAAGACCAGCCGACAAAAGAGATTCTGGTAGGTTTCGGACACCACGCTGCCTTAAGCTATGCCCCACAGCTTGTGGAAGCTGTTAAAAGCGGACAAATCCGCCATTTCTTCCTTATCGGAGGCTGTGACGGTGCCCGTCCGGGACGAAATTACTACACTGACTTTGCCCAAATGGTTCCATCCGACTGTATGATTCTAACGCTTGCCTGCGGAAAATACCGTTTTAATAAACTGGATTTTGGTGAAGTAGCCGGACTGCCACGTCTTTTGGATGTGGGACAATGTAATGATGTCTACTCTGCCATCCGCATTGCTACTGCGCTTGCAGATGCTTTTGAAACGGACGTAAACGGACTTCCACTGTCACTGATTATATCCTGGTATGAACAGAAAGCGGTTGCTGACCTGCTTGCCCTTTTAAGCCTTGGCATTCATGATATTTATTTAGGTCCAACACTTCCTGCCTTCATCAGTCCAAATGTGCTGCAGTATCTTACCGATACCTTCCACATAAAGCCAATCAGCAATGCTTCCGATGATATCAAAACCTGCCTGAAACAAAGCCTATAAATAATAAACCTCCTTACCGATTTTCTGGTAAAGAGGTTTTTATTTATGCAAAATCTATTTTCCTGTCTGATTTGCAATGCAGACACAATACCATTTATCATCTGTCTGACTGACATCATGATTGCAGTTGATAATCGGATGATTCAGGTCATTTGGTGGAATGTAACGCACCACACCGATTCTTCCATCGGACATCTGTACCTTTACATCCCGGTAATTTGCCACCATATTTTTCACAAATAAGTCTACCAGGCGTTCATCCAGTCCCGGGAATTCGCCCTTTTTAAATTTTTCCAACACATCAAAAGGAATCATGGATTCCTTATAGCTTCTCTGGGAAATCATGGCATCATACACATCGGAAATGGCTGTAATCCTTGCCAGCAGAGAAATCTCATCTCCTGCAATCTGATCCGGATAACCTTTTCCATCCAGCCGCTCATGATGATGTCTTGCCGCTAACCGGATATCTTCATCCACATTATCCCAAAGCAGCTCATATGAATAAACGGGATGAGCTTTTATGATCTCAAATTCTTCTTCCGTAAGTCTTCTCGGTGCATTCAAGATTTCTTCCGGTATCTTCGTCTTTCCGATATCGTGCACTAATCCGGCGCATACCAGCTTTTTAATCACCGGTTCCGGAAGCTTCAGCCACTGCCCGATAACACCATTGGTAAATGCTACATTCAGGGAATGGCGCTGCAAATTCTCATCCATCTCTCTCGGTGCATCAATGCACTGAAATATTTTAGGGAAATCCAATACCTTAATCTTGGTAAAAATATCCTTTGTAACAGTCTCCGTTGCTTCCATATTAATTTCGGAAGCATTTCTGGTTACAGAAAAGATACTGTCTACATCGTTTTTTAATGCTGTATAGCCGACTGCTTCTTCGTATACTCTCTGCAATGCTGCTCTTGGTGCTTTGCCACTGCTGAGAATTTCCTGATAAGTTTCCTCACTGGTTGTAATATATCCGCCACGTTCAAACTTGGAAAGTTTATCTAATCGATCCTGTGTCAGGACTTCGCCCCGTTTCAAAAGCAGCACAGAACCTCTGTCATTATAAATATCTCCGGAAAGTTCCAAGCCTTCCCACAAAAAATCAATTGGAATTTTTCTAAGTCTCATTCTGTCACTCCGCCCTTATATATTCCTGTCACGAATCATCATGCAGCCATACTCTTCTGTCTTTAGATTTGCATTCTGTATCCGGACAATCCGATATGTCTTCTGCAACATTGTATCTCCAAGTTTCACGCAAATCCGCAGTTCCGTTCCAACTGTCCCGCTTCCTGCCATTGTCTGAATCAGAATTCCATTGCCACTGATATTACAGGTTTCCATTTCAATTGGCTTCTGCAATTCAATTAATGTTCCATCCACAATAACAGATTCTATATATCCCTTTTCTTTTAAGGGATAACGGGCATGCTTCCGCTTCTCACCATTCTTACTCCTGCCCAGTTCGATTTCTACTTCATTGGCAATTATAACCTTCCGAAGATTACCGGTAGCTTCTACCAGGCTCCCATTTGGTCCAAATATGATAACCGTCACTGCATGCTCCATCCGGTTGTCAAGGCTTCCTGCACTAACCTTTACTACTTTACGGATTGGATCATAAGATTTAATTCTTGTATCTAATACCATCTTCCCGCCGGCAATTTCCTTTACAATAATCCGGCAGCCATTTAACTCCATCATTCCTGCCATAATTCGCATTTCTCCCTGATACTGCTGCTCACCTATTATCCATATCTCATTTCTGTTTGATATATTTTATCACGCCTATCCCGGTTTGAAAATATTTTTACCAAAAATAATAGTATAAAACCAGTTGCACAATCAGTATACATGGCATTCCTATTACAAAGTACCAATGTTTTGTCTTATGACGGAACAGATACATACCTGCCCATGTCCCAATGCTTCCTCCCAGTATACTTACCAGAAATAATGTTTTTTCCGGAATACGCCATTTATGACAGATAGCTCTGCGTTTGTCTATTTCCATGACGGATAGCCCAACAATATTTGCAATTATTGCATATGCAATTGCTATTTTCTGAATTGTAGTCATTCTTTTCTCCTTTTTCAAATATTAATTTTCGGTGATTGCAAAAGGAAATAATCTTTGCTGGAAAATATTACGGAGATTTACAGCGGATTATCTTTATCCGTTATGAAATGCCAACAGTTCTTAGAATGCGTGTTTTTCTTGCATATAAACTGTCTTTCCGGTTGCTTTGACTGAATAGCTGCACTGTCCGTCGAGAACAGATGCCGCATAACGCCTGCAAGGGGCACAGGGAATTTCGGCATAATTATACTTTCATCTGGCAACCGGCACAAATTTACGTCCATGTTCAAATGTGCCTCGCTGGTACATCCCTGTACCAGCGTTGCCTGTTGCCAGACGAAATTCCCAGTGCCCCTAACAGCCCTTATCAGGCATCTGTACTTCGACGAACCGTGTAGCTATTCTGACAAACATTGGAAAGACTGTTTTCATAACCAAAAGAAAAACACGCATTTTAGAACTGTGGTATTTCATAACGAAAGATAATCTGCTGCGAATCAACGTAATATTATTGTAACAAATCTCTTCTATCCTTTTGCAATCCCCGGATATTAATTTTTAAACAACGCACAATGTAAAAATCCCCTCTTCCAATACCAGAAGAGGGGAAATCATTTCTGTTACTTATGCATTCTTCTTTGCAAAGCGTGTTTTGAATACAAACCACAGCTCTGTTGCAATACAGATAGAAGAATAAGTTCCGCTCACAATACCTACCATAAGAGGAAGTGAGAAATCTTTAATGGATGCAACTCCAAGGATATAAAGCAGGAATACCATTACAAAGGTTGTAATTGAAGTATTTAAGCTTCGTGAAATTGTCTGGGAAATGGAGCGGTCAGCTATTTCGGTTAAGCTTTCCTTATCCACATTTCTTACCAGATGCATATTCTCACGGATTCGGTCAAAGATAACGATGGTATCATTGATGGAATATCCAATGATGGTCAGCATTACTGCAATAAATGTGCTTCCTACAGACAGTCGCAGCAGCGAGTAACAGGTTAAAATAACCAGTACATCATGAATCAGTGCTAAGATAGCAGAGGTTGCAAAACGAATGTCTTTAAACCGGAACCAGATATAAACCAGCATACAGATGGTTGCAATTACTACTGCCCAGACTGCATCTTTTGTCATTTCACCACTGATAGTGGAACTGATATTAGTAGAGGAAACAGTTGAAGTATCTACACCAAGATTTTCTTCCAATGTAGTATTTAACTGCTCTCTTTCGTCCAAATCAAGGCTTCTGGTCTTAAATACAACCTGTGTACTTCCTTCTACCTTCTGAGCCTGTACACTGGAATCTCCAGTCACATCCTCAATCAGAGGAATTACTTCAGAATCTAATTCTGCAAGAGTATAATCTTTACCCATATCTACGGTTGTAGATGTACCACCGACAAATTCAAGGCTTAAGTTTAATGCACCCTTGCCGTTGGCTTTGTTTACGCCCATTCCCACAAATCCGGCAATGATAATTACTGCTGAAATAATAAAGAATACGTGGCGTTTTGCAATAAAATGCATTGGACGGCGGTCTTTCTGTCTTCCATAGAATTTTGCATCACGGAAACCAATTACATACAGTCCATGTAATACCAGTCTTGTTACAACTAATGCGGTAAACATAGATAAAACGATACCGATTGCCAGTGTATAAGCAAATCCTTTTACGAAACCGCTTCCCTTAAATGCCAGCACTGCTGCAGCAATCAGGGTGGTGATATTTCCGTCTAAAATTGCAGATAATGCTTTCTGGAATCCGGTCTTAATCGCTGTTGAAACAGTCTTGCCGGATGCAATTTCTTCCCTGATACGGGCGAAGATAATAACATTTGCATCTACCGCCATACCAATGGAAAGGATGATACCTGCGATACCCGGAAGGGTAAGTGTAATTTCAAAAAGATAAATAACTGCAACTACCATTGTAGTATAAATTCCAAGTGCTATGGTTGCTGCCACACCGGAAATCCAGTAGTAAGCAATCATGAATACCGCAATCAGGGCAAGACCGATTGCTGCTGCCTTTAATGCAGTTGAAATTGCTTCTGTACCAAGCTGTGCTGCTACTATCTGGGACTGTAACTCAGATAACTCTAAGGAAAGAGAACCGATACGGATGTTAGAAGCTAAAGTCTCTGCTTCTTCATAGGAACTCATTCCATCGATTACTGCGCTTCCGCCGGTAATTGCTTCTTTTACACGAGGAGTACTGATTGCTTCATCATCATAGACGATTGGGCAGACCTTTCCAACATTGGCAGTGGTTGCATCGGCAAATTTCTGTGCACCTTCATCGGTAAGTGTAAGCTGAACCACATACTGCTTGTTGCCAAGGTTATCCTGCTGTGTTGCAGCCTGTGCATCCTTTACATCGTTACCGGTCATGTAAACATTTCCGTCCGGATCCTTGAACTCTAAGGAACCCGGTTTTCCAAGTTCATCCAGAATCTTGTTGGCATCCTTTACTCCAGGGATTTCAACGGTGATACGGTCATCACCCTCCTGATATACAGATGCTTCTGTACTGTAGCCTTCCACACGCTTCTGAAGCTTGTAAATAGTATCCTTCATCTGCTCGGAAGTCGGATTCTCAGATTCTACCTGATATGTGATGCTGACACCACCTGCCAGGTCTAATCCAAGCTTAATGTTCTTATCTTCACCTTTTCCGGTTGAAGATAAGATGATAGACGCATAATACGACAGTCCTGCTAAAACCAAGAGAACTGCAAGTAATATGGCTACGCCCTTACTTTTCTTCATTTTCTTCTTCCTTTCTCCTGACTTAAATTTCCGCCTCTGCGGCTTTTATCATAATTGCACATTCCACACGTTTCTTCTGTAATGCACAACCAATGTCATATGTATTATGAATATCACCATGGAAATTATAAGAGTTTGCTGCACATCCACCGCTGCAGTAAAATCTTGCAAAACACTCCCTGCATTTTTCCTTGGAATAAACATTACAGCTCTTAAAGGAATCCCGGATATCGGTACGTTTTAAGCCTTCAAAAACATTTCCCATCAGGAAATCTTCATTTCCAACAAACTGATGACATGGATATAAGTCTCCCCAAGGTGTTACTGCCAGATACTCGGTTCCGGAACCACATCCGGAAAGTCTCTTGGCAACACAAGGGCCGCCCTCCAAATCAATCATAAAATGGAAGAAGTTGAATGCTTTTCCTTCTTTTTTCCGTTTTACCATCTCTTTTGCCAGTGCATCATATTCTGCAAAAAGCTGTGGCAGGTCTTCCTCACGGATGGCATAATCATCTGTCTCCTGTGCCACAACCGGCTCTACGGAAATCTGCTTAAATCCAAGGTCTGCCAGATGCAGTACATCCTTGGAAAAATCTAAATTATGATGGGTATAGGTTCCACGCACATAGTAGCGTTCCTGATTTCTGCTGTCTGCAAATTTCTGGAATTTCGGAACAATCACATCATAACTTCCCTGACCACCACGGAACGGACGCATATAATCATTGACTTCTTTTCTTCCGTCAATACTTAATACAACATTGTCCATCTCTTTATTGGCAAACTCCATAATATCGTCATTTAAAAGAACGCCATTTGTGGTCAGTGTAAACCGGAAATTCTTATTATGTATTTTCTCCTGCTCTCTTCCATATGCCACTAAATCTTTTACCACCTGGAAATTCAAGGTAGGTTCTCCACCGAAGAAGTCCACCTCTAAGTTCCGTCGGTTACCGGAATTGGCAATCAGGAAATCCAATGCAGCTTTTCCTACTTCATAGGACATTAACGCACGTCTGCCGTGATATTCTCCCTCTTCTGCGAAACAGTATCTGCAGGCAAGGTTACAATCATGGGCAATATGCAGACACAGCGCTTTTACTACTGTCGGACGCTTTGTTACATCACCGATATATTCTTCATAATCATCCGGGGTGAACAAATCTCCGTTCTTCTGCAATTCCTCTATCTCTTCAATTGCTTCTTTTATCTCCGCCTCATCATAGGTCTTATTCAGTCTCTGTATGATTTCTTCACGGCTTGTCTCTTCCCACAATGCAATGACATCATAGGTTAAATCATCCACAATATGGATGGCGCCGCTGTTTACATCCAGGACAATATTATAGCCGTTGTTTTTATACTGATGAACCACTACAATATTTCCTCACTTTCTTACAACATTATAACGACCGTCCGCGCAGGCGTACGGTCGTTTCGTTCGTTCTCAATCTGAACTTTTCGTAATTATTTGCAATGCTCGCAAGTCTGGTTTCCTACAGTACAGGAAGTCTTGCATGCTGACTGACAAGATGTCTGGCACTCGCCGCATCCGCCCTTCTTTACTGTATTCTGTAATTTTCTTGTATTCAGGGTCTTAATGTGTTTCATCTCGTTATCTCCTTTCGAAAAAAATACCTCTAGTAAGTATAACACATAGTCTTTCATAAGAAAAGCACTTTTTTTCAACTGAGCATTCCGCCCACAGCCCCCGAAGCAGTGCATAAAATCAGTGTTGTAAGGATGTGCTGCATCCCGGAATCCAGTCCCTTTTTCAATATCAGGGACACAATGAGCAGCACCGCAAAATATAAAAGTCCCATCACGGCTCCCCACAGATATTTCCGGCTCTTCTTAATCTTTCCAATGATGAAGCCGCCGACAAATCCCACCACAATATAGCTTATGATAATGCTGATATTTACCGCAGCTTCGCTTAATTCCATTTTATATAAGACTGCCGCCAGAATAAAAAGCAGTATTCCCGTCAGAATATACATAACCAGCAACACTTTGCCCATTGTCGTAAAAAGATTTCCTTTTCCTGCCACCTTCTCTTTTCCCATATATCCTCCATCCATCTTCGTACTTTGTTCCTGCATCCGTAACTTATTTTTTATATCATGTTCCGGATACAGTTTCGCTTTGTACTATATATGAAAAAAAGATTTATATTATGTATAAAAATGATTTCCTGCCACTTAGCTTTCCAATTCCGGATAAAAATACCAAAAATGCCGGAATAATTTTCCATCCTGATTTATCTTCTCTGTTTCCTGAAAGCCAAGTTTATGAAGAAGCCCCACCGAAGCATCATTGCCCGGTTCCACCAGACAGTCAATTCTTCGAAAATCAAGATTATTTCTTACCCATGCCATAATTGCCTGACAGACCTCATATGCATAACTCTGCCTCTGGTATTCCGGCGCAATCACATAACCCATCTCAATAATTTCTTCTTCTCCCAGCATGCGATAATCGATTCCTGCTCTTCCAATCAGCCGGTGGGTACCCTTTTCCTTTACCAGCCACATGCCATAACCATAGTAGCCATACATATTTTCAATATATGCTCTCTGGTACTCCTCCTCTTCCTGTCTTTCGTAAAGAGGCTCGATATAATCGGTGATTCCCTTCTTATTATATAATTCAAACAAATCATCCATGTCATCTAACGTAATCTCCCTTAGATAGCACCGCTTTGTCTCTAATATCCGCCATGGCAGATGATGTTTCCGTTGAAACGTCCGCAGTAAAAATTCCATGTCCACTTCTTCTAAGCCCAGAAGCAGCATATCCACATTACTTAAAGGCATCTGTTTTGGAAAATCCGGTATTTCATAGCCAATAACCGTAAGCTTGTCTGGGATAGGATTTCCATCTGCCCTCGCCCATGCCACTTCTTCCGGTTCTGTTGCAAGCAGCATGCATTCCTCCGGCTTTACATGATGTCCTCTCAGGAAAAATGTGATATCTTTTTCCATATCAGCATCTGTAAAAAGCAGTTCTACTTTTTTCTGCTCTGCCAGTTCTTTTTGCAGGCGGCTTAATGCATGTTTCTCTTCTGTTGGAAGTTTTTCTTCTAATGTTTCTTTTCGTATGATATAGTTCCAGTTTACAGTATTCCAGTGACACATATTTCCTTCTCTCTTTCTTTACAAAAAAGCCTTTTTCCGCTATAGTAGAACTACATTCTGTTATACAGGATGAATTCAATGAACAGAAATGAGGTATCTTACAATGGCTCAGAATCCTATTATTACATTTGAAATGGAAAACGGAGATATTATGAAAGCGGAATTATATCCGCAGGTTGCTCCTAACACAGTAAATAACTTTATCAGCCTTGTCAACAAGGGATTTTATGATGGACTTATCTTCCATCGTGTCATCAACGGTTTTATGATTCAGGGTGGTGACCCGGAAGGAACCGGAATGGGCGGCCCAGGATATGGTATCAAGGGTGAATTTGCACAGAACGGCTTTGCAAATGACTTAAAGCATACTGCAGGCGTTCTTTCCATGGCTCGTTCCATGATGCCAAACTCTGCCGGCTCCCAGTTCTTTATCATGCATAAAGATGCTCCACACTTAGATGGTGCTTACGCCGCTTTCGGTAAAATCATCGAGGGCATGGATGTGGTAAATAAAATCGCAGAAGTTGCAACCGACTACAGCGACCGTCCAATGGAAGACCAGAGAATGAAAACCGTTACCGTAGAAACCTTTGGTGTTGATTACGACGAACCGGAAACCGTATAATTCCAACAGCCGTATCAGTGTATACACTGGCACGGCTGTTTGTTTTTTTTTTGCAAAGCTTCTCTTTTTATTCTTTCAGTTTCCGGTAAAGCTTCTGTACAAACTGCACATCCTCTCTGGTAAGTTTCTTATGGCTATACGCTGCCACTTCAAGAATCTGAAGATAACGCTCCTTTTCTTCCGTGCTCCAGCCCTCATAATTTAAAAGTTGTTCCCGGAATGTCCGGTCGGATTGTACTTTTGCATTTACAATTCCATTCCGCCGTAAGATGCGATAAATCTGCCCAGAATTCCAACGAATGATACGCTTATAACTATGCGTTCCCTTCTTCCGTTTTCCTTCTATCTCTCTTAAGTAATACCAGATACCTGCTGCAAGAAGCAGAATGATGATTGCCACTACAATCAAAATGACCTTTAAACGGCTTTCCTTTTGATTCTGTTTTCCTGTTTTGCTGCCATCCTGCATGGAATTTTCTGTATTTTGATTTTCTGTATTTTGATTTTCCGTATTCTGACTTTCCTGATTTTCAGTGTTCTGGTTTTCCGTATCCTGACTTTCTGTATTCTGATTTTCCGTATTTTGCATTCCGCTGCCGGATAAACCCGACTGCCTGTCATCTTTGGAACTGTCCTGATAATCACTTCGCTCCAGCGTAATTAGGTCTGCTGTTCTGCCATCATTCATCCGGATGGTAATGCTGTCACTTTCCTGCTGAATCTCCAGACGGTCAATGCCTGTTTTGTTTCCCGGTGTCATTTCCACCGGCACCCAGCCAACACTGTCTATATAGATTTCCGTCCAGGCATGCGCCTGATTGTCAAGAACTTCTGCCGTATAATTACCATCACTGTCCTTCTTAAACTCTGAGGTACTTACCGCATAGCCGCTTACATACCGTGCCTTAATTCCCATCTGCCGCAGAAGCAGTGTTCCCGCACTGGCAAAATGCTGACAGAAGCCTTCCTTCGTATCAAACAGAAAATGTTCAGTTACATCCTGTCCCCATGGCACATTGTCCAAATCCAGATTATAGTTACACTTCGCCAGTTCCCGTTTCACCAGATAGACTGCATAGATTTCCTTAAAGTTATAAATATTATCATAATAAGTACCATTCTCAGTAAACCGGTTATCTACAAAATCCGAATAATCTCTTTCATACTCCGCTTCCAGTTGATTTCCCAGTTCCCGGATTCTTGTGAGATTTTCCGGCACATATGTATACTTTTCCGTATACTTATTATATTTTTTTATAAATGCCCATTCGTCTTCCGGTAATTTGCTGTTAAACCCAGCCAAATCATACCGCCAGCTATTCATATTCTCTATAATTTCATTTACTTCCGATTCGCTCAGTGTCTCATTCCGGTCCAAATAAGCACCATCTGCCAAATCTGCTGTAAACAAAGCATTCATATAAAGATGTGACATGCTGTTTCTTATGGTTCCGTCTACTTCCAGAACGTCATTGCCATTCCGGAGCACAGTACGGTCTCCATCCATAAGAACCCCGGCGGGCTGCCGTTCATCCTGATAATAGCTTGCCAACGTATAGTATGGCAGGTATGCATAGGGGTCTTTCTCATCAAAATACTGCACCCGGTAAATGGTATCCCAGTAATAGGTATAATAGCTCTGGGTATATGCCAGAATATTCTGTACCTGCTGTCCCGCGGTCTGTTCCTTAAGGCTGCTGTCCACTTTCTGCATGGCAGATACAAAATCACTGGAATCATAAGTCTTCCAGCTTCCATTTTTATAATAATCGCCTACATAACCTCTTAAATATACCGTATCATCCGGTATCTGATAAGCGGTCACTTCCATAACCGGCTTGTCCTCAAATTTCGGTGCCATATTGCTGACCCGTCCCGGCTGATGGAAGTTGAAAATATCTTTACCAAAAGGAATTTCTGCCAAAAGATTGGTAGCTGTCATTGCCACTTCTGTTATCATATCCTGCGCAGCTTTTTCAATTTCACTTCTTCTTGCCACCATTTCATTGGCTTTCGGTTCTGCCACTCTAAATACCAGCGAAGAAACAACTACCGCCACCACCAGAAAAAGGCATACTGCTTTCTGCCTTAGATATTCCAACTGCTTTAATTCCACCCGTCCGGCAGCCCGGTAACCAAAGCTTCCTGCCGCAGCCAGTGAAAAACAAATCAGCGCCCGCTTTGATGGTGCATAGCCCACCGCAAAATCCAGTATCATAAGAAGTACCGGCGGAATCAACACACCAGTCAGCCGTTTTCTTACTACCAGAAAATAAATCTGCAGAATAGACAATATGACAAGCAGCCATGTCGTTACTGTTACCACCGGTTTTAAATCCAGATACCGTTCAAATCCGGATACCAGTTGCACATTATAATACATATTAATTTTCTGTACTACAAGACGGATGAGTCCAGCAATCCCCGGAAAAAGCTCTTTCCGGCTAAACACCAGTCCCACCAGCAATCCTCCCAAGGGCAGAAGCCATTTATCTGCCCGCTTAAAATAAGAAAAGGAAACCGTCAACGCTACCGCAGAAACAGAAAACCATATCAATACAGGCTTCCCAAACCGATTGGTCAGAAAGATGTCTCCAAATAAAAAGAACAGGGAAAGTACCCAAAGCACAGCCAGCAGACTCTGCATTCCCACACGCATGACCTGCGGCGGCAATGCAATTTTTCCTGCATGCCGTCCTTTCTGCGAATACCGTATGTTTCCGGTCTTTTTCATAACCGATGCATAAGTTTTCTTCTTTTTTCTCATACCCTAATCTCCGCTTTTGCGAAATTTTCTATTTCCGTTCCTGCTACAATGAGTTTCCCTGCAAGGTTCATTTCTATCTTTGTAACTGTTGTCTCTCCCCGGTATTTTTCCTGATATAAAAGTGCAATGTCCATTTTTTCCCGGTTCTGCACTGCTCCATACAAAAGCAGAATAAAATAGTATACCTTCTCTTCTTTATCTACCCGCACCCGGATGAGGTCATGTTCTTTCTCATCATACCAGGCAATATAATGGGGACACTGCTTTTCTATCAGCCCAAAAGAAATGGAAATCACCATTTCAAAAAAATGATTTCTCTGCTTCTCTGTCTCCTTCTGTCCTCCGCTGATATCAAGCAGAATCACCACCGGACAGCCCATCGGCAGACTGTTTTCCCGAACCATTAATTCATCTTCTTTTGCTGATAACTTCCAGTGAATATTCTGGATTTTATCTCCCGGCTGAAAAGAGCGAATCTGAAATACCTCCGATACATCATCTCCGCCGGTCTTATCATCATACACTTCCGCTTCTCCCTGAAAATACCGGGAAGCTAATCCCACCTCAATCATCACTGGTGTTATCTTTGGCATAATGGAAAGCCGTTCCTCATATCGCACATATTTCGTCATATAACCGATTCCAAGCAGCCCATAAAATCTTACCCGGACCAGCCGGAATGTATAATTTCCGCTGCTTTCGGCTGCTACTTCCATACTCATCCGGCTGCTGCTCTTTGCATCTGCTGCCGCCTGCAGGGAAAGCTTTCTTTTCTTTCTGCCAAAAGAATTCCGGTAGTCCATCCGGTATACTACCTTTGGCAAAGGCAGTCTGCTCCGGTTCTCCGTCACCGCGCAGATCATAACACCTTCTTCCTGTTCTGCCATAACAATCGGAATCTGAATCCGGCATTTTACCCGAAGCATCATATATAAAATATAGCCATATCCCAATACCAGCATAACTCCACAGGAAATAGAAAGAAGAACCAATGCCGGACTGGTATAAATGGTTCCAAGATATCCTAATGTGCCAACAATAAGCACCAATATCAGACCTGTCAACATAAGCTACCCTCTTCCTTTAAAAGAAGTTGGTTTTGTGATATCTTCCATAATTTTTTCAAGCACAGCTTCCTCAGATACGCCGGTCACCCGTGCCTTGGTATTTAAGACAATTCTGTGCTTCGCAACATCATAAAAAACATCCTCCACATCGGATGGAATCACATAATCTCTCTCATTTAAAAATGCATTGGCACGCACCATTTTCGTCAGTGCCACCATGCCACGCGGACTGACACCCAGCTCAATATAAGGATTTTCTCTGGTGGCATGAATCAGTGCCATCATATATTCATAAATTCTGTCATGAATAAAAATATTTTCTACAATCTCTTTCATAGTCTGCAGCTGTGCACCTGTCATCACACCTTCTATGCTCTCATAGCTCTGTCCGATGCTCTTTCCCTTGGCAATCTCAATCTCACTTTTCAAATCCGGATATCCCATGCTCATACAAATCATAAACCGGTCTAACTGGGATTCCGGCAGCATCTGTGTTCCGGCGCTTCCCTTCGGATTCTGGGTTGCCATTACAAGAAATGGTGTCGGAACCGGGTGACTGATGCCATCTACCGTCACCTTTCCCTCTTCCATAACCTCTAACAATGCTGACTGGGTCTTTGGCGAAGTACGGTTAATCTCGTCTGCCAAAAACAAATTGCACATAATTGCTCCCGGATGATAATAAAAGCTGCCCTGCTCCTTATCATACATGGAAAAGCCTAAAATATCTGCCGGCAGTACATCCGGTGTAAACTGTACCCTGTGATTTTCAAGGCTCAATGCCCTCGAAAATGCCAGTGCCAGCGTTGTCTTTCCTACTCCCGGTACGTCTTCAATTAAAATATGTCCCCCTGCTAAAATTGCACAAAATGCCTTTCGGATACAATCATCTTTTCCTTTTACACTTTTTTTAATTTCATTTTGAACCCGCTTTGACAATTCTACCGCCTGTTGTAATTCCATCCTTCTCCTCCTGCTTTCCGGTCTGTTTCCACAATTTTTCTATTTTCTGCTCTACTCTGGTTCCTGACTTTTCTTTATTTCCTGATCTTCTCTGTTTGCTGACTTTCTTCTATTTTCTAATCCTTCTTTATTTTCTACTCTGTTTCCTATCATTCTCTATTTTTCGCCTCTAGTTCAGAAATGTTTCTCTTACTTCACAAGTTTCTTCTGTCCCTGAATCTTTTTTACCAGCCATACCGAAACTAACGCCAGTACGGTTCCAATCACCACTCCTGCCAACACATCCGATGGATAATGCACCCCTACATATAACCGTGAATATGCAATCAGAACAGCTACAATTAATGCCATTACTCCATATTTTCTAGGAAGCTCTTTCCATAATACAATTGCTGATGCGAAAGAACTTCCGGTATGTCCCGATGGGAAAGAATAATCTGACTGCTTTTCAATTAAAAGCTTCAATCCATCAACCACTTCATAGGGTCTGGTTCTTGCCACCAGATTTTTAAGTAAAATATTGTCTACAATTAACGAACCAATTAATGCCAGTGCCGACATATAGCCTACGTTTCTCGTCTTCTTGTCCAGCAAAAGCACAATGGTTATCAGAATCCATAAGATTCCCGCATTTCCAAGATTCGTAATATCCTTCATCACAGAAGTCAGTGCCGGGAATCGCAGATACTCCTGTATCCATAATAAAATCTGCCCATCTATATGTAATAACTGTTCTAACATGATATGTTCCTCTTCTTTCTCCACATTTTCATCACTTTTACTGCTGCTTATAGTATACCGTGTTTCCTTTGATTTCGAAACAACTTAATGAAATATTAAAAAACTAATCTAGTTTCATTTGCAAATTCTAAGCTTTTAAATTTGACTCTCCTCCGCCAATCATTTTCATGAAGTTGATTGTGACAAAATTGGGTAGAATCAGAAGGAAACTTCACATAATTGCCCAAAATAGTTCTGACTAAAGTCAAAATTTGCTTTCACTAATGAATTATTCCACTGATTTGGGTATGAAACTATGTATTCATAATGGTTTTTGCCCAAATTTTTATCTCTTTTTGTAAAATGCGCCTTGCATGCCACTATCTTTGGGTAAAATTTCTTATATTTGAAGCTTTTTTGCCCAAACGGCACTAACATCAGTCATTCCCAAGTAACGAAACATTTTCCCCTGACCTGGCAACTCCCAACAAAGCAGCTGCTGCCAGCAGCTCAACATCACCCAGCGATGCCGCCACATCCACAAGGAACTCTCTTTGCAAGTTTCTCACCTACCGAGGCTACAGTTCCTGCCACCTGCAGCTTCTTGCGGATTTGCGGATAGCTGATCAACACAAAAACAGGTCATCCCAGCTCTTACAAGCTGAATATGACCTGTTTCTTTCTAAATGAATTACTTTCTATTTCTTACTGAATATCCTCTTCCTGAATCGGATTCATATCAAGTCCACGGTTGGCATCTGCCTTTGGGTCATCTCCGAAATGATAATCTTTACCAGGTAAGATTGCATTTAAGATAATTCCGGCTAAAGCTGCGATTGCAAGTCCGGTTAAAGTAATGCTGGTTCCTGCAATGGTAAAGGTAAGTCCATCAGAGAATCCAAGTCCGCTGACTAAAATCACTGCTGCAATGATTAAGTTACGGGATTTGGTGAAATCAACGTGATTTTCTACTACGTTTCTGACACCGATTGCAGAAATCATACCATAAAGCATGAAGCTGACACCACCGATGATTGCAGATGGCATGGAACCAATGATTTCAGCCATTTTCGGAATAAAGCTTAAGATAACTGCAAATACAGCTGCAATACGGATCACTCTAGGGTCATGTACACGGCTTAATTCCAATACACCGGTATTCTCACCATATGTAGTATTTGCAGGACCACCAACCATACCTGCAAATGCGGTTGCAAGTCCGTCACCAATTAAGGTTCTGTGAAGTCCCGGATCTTCGATGAAGTTCTCACCAACAGTTGCAGAAATTGCAGACATATCTCCGATATGCTCCATCATAGTTGCCAGTGCGATTGGTGCCATAACTAAGATTGCAGTCAGGTTAAATTTACATAACTGGAATGGTGGAAGTCCTACCCAGCTTGCAGATGCTACTTCGGTAAAGTTTAAGATAGCACTTCCATCCGGATTCGTCAGTCCTGCTGCCTGCATAATCAGTGCTGCTGCATAGGAAATGACAACACCTAAAAGAATTGGGATAATGCGGAACATTCCTTTTCCCCAGATGTTAAAGATAATGATAACTGCCAGTGCAATCAGTGCAAGAATCCAGTTGGTGGATGCATTGCTTACTGCGGATGGTGCAAGGGAAAGTCCGATACAGATGATGATTGGTCCTGTTACAACAGGTGGCAGGAAACGCATTACTTTCTTTACTCCTACGACTTTGATAACAAGTGCAAGAATCAGATATAAAGCTCCTGCGACAACAATACCACCACAGGCATATGGAAGCTTCTCTCCCATGGTCATGTCTGCAAAGACTCCGGTATCCAACTGTGCAATCGTAGAAAATCCTCCTAAGAATGCAAAAGATGAACCTAAGAATGCAGGTACTTTTAATTTGGTACAAAGGTGGAAGAATAAAGTTCCAAGACCGGCACAGATTAAAGTAACCTGTACGGAAAGGCCTTCTCCCTCAAAATAGCTGTTCACCAGAATCGGCACAAGAATGGTTGCGCCAAACATTGCGAACATGTGCTGAAGTCCTAACAACAGCATCTTTGGAACACCAAGTGTCCGTGCGTCGCGAATTGCGTCTTTTCGTTCGTTCATAACGAAAGCTCCTCCTTAAAATATAATGTGTGATATCCGTGGAATTTTATTTTCCACGTCCGCGGTGCTTTTCATGCATTTTTCTGTTGCTATGCTGCATCCGCTTTAACTACGGGAAATATATTTTATGAATTTCCCGCATAAAACAGGTAACCCACCGAAACGGCAGATTACCTGTTATTATCTAAATTTGCTCCAACACCTCAATTGCTTTGGCAATATATGGGTTGTCCATGGTATAAAATTGTCCTGCATCAGCAGCTTTTGCATATGCCGGGTCCAATGGAAGTTTTCCAAGAACGGACAAATCAAGGTCTGCTGCGATTTCATCAATATGGCTTTCTCCGAATAAGGAAATCTCTTTTCCACAATCCGGACATTTTAAATAGCTGTAATTTTCAACGATTCCAAGGACAGGAACATTCATCATCCCTGCCATGTTATATGCTTTCTTTACAATCATCTGAACCAGTTCCTGCGGAGAAGTTACGATAATGATTCCTTCTACCGGAAGAGACTGGAATACCGTCAACGGAACATCTCCGGTTCCCGGTGGCATATCTACGAAAAGGTAATCAATGTCACCCCATACCACATCACTCCAGAACTGCTTTACCACGCCGGCAACGACTGGTCCACGCCATACAACCGGTGTTTCTTCTGTATCTACCAATAAGTTTACAGACATAATCCTGGTTCCATCTTCTGCCACTGCCGGAAGAATCTCTTTTCCATCTCCGACTGCCTTCCCATGAATTCCATACATCTTTGGAATGGATGGTCCGGTAATGTCGGCATCCATAATACCTACTTCATAACCTTTCTTACGCATAGCGGCTGCCATGGATGCTGTGACAAAAGATTTTCCAACACCACCTTTACCGCTGACTACGCCGATTACATGCTTTATGGATGAATGTGCATTCATTGGCTCTTTCT
The DNA here is from genome assembly GCA_900315735.1 of uncultured Lachnospiraceae bacterium. Lineage (GTDB taxonomy): Bacteria > Bacillota > Clostridia > Lachnospirales > Lachnospiraceae > Roseburia_C. The sequence continues at coordinate 52,733 of ONAD01000013.1, forward strand.
GAAACTTTATTGCCATTTCTATTCCCTCTTTTCGCCAAACAGGCGGTGTACGTGATCGACACCGCCTATATTTTTATTAAAACCTCATTATTACTATCATACCTTACTGATAGCCACTTTTCAAGATATCAGTTTGCACAAAAATTGATACCTTATGCATTTCTCTTCGAAAGTACTTCTTTTAAGCTCTCCGTATATGGTTCTCTTGCGATTCCATACTCTGTTACAATTCCACTGATTAAATCGTGGTCTGTCACATCAAATGCCGGATTGTATACTTTGACACCTTCCGGTGCCATCCGCTCCTGATACCACATTTCCGTCACTTCCTCTGCCGGACGCTCTTCAATGCAGATGTCATCTCCGGTTGCCGTATTTAAGTCAATGGTAGAGGTCGGTGCACAGACATAAAAAGGTACATGATACCGCTTTGCTACCGTTGCCACAACGGAGGTTCCGATTTTATTTGCGGTGTCTCCATTGGCTGCCACCCGGTCGCAGCCTACAAATACTGCCTGTACCAGTCCCTGTTTCATGACGGTGCCAGACATATTATCACAAATCAGGGTCACATCCACCCCTGCTGCATGCAGTTCAAAAGATGTAAGTCTCGCCCCCTGCAAAAGAGGTCTTGTCTCATCTGCAAATACATGAAAATGATAACCTCTTTCCTCCCCCAGATAAATCGGTGCTGTGGCGGTTCCATATTTACTGGTGGCAAGCTGTCCGGCATTACAATGGGTCAAAATGCCATCACCCGGCTTTACCAGGGTCAGTCCGTGTTCTCCGATGCTTTTGCAGACCCGGATATCTTCTTCCTGAATCTCAATGGCTTCTTTATGAAGCAATTCCTTTATCTCTGCAACCGGCTTATTTCTATTTGCAATGCAGACCTTCTCCATCCGGTTTAATGCCCAGGAGAGATTGACTGCGGTAGGGCGGGAAGAATTCAAATATTCTTTCTGTTTCTTAAAAGCATCATAAAAGACTTCATAATCCTCTGACTCAATTTCTTTTGCCAGAAGATAAATGCCAAAGCCTGCTGCCACACCAATTGCCGGTGCACCACGGACTTTTAACAAATAAATGGCATCCCAGATTTCCTGCGCACTCTTTAAGCGGATCAGTTCTATCGTTCCAGGCAGCTTTGTCTGGTCGATGATTTCAATGGCATTCTCCTCATCCAAAAGAGTAACCGTCGCATAGTCCATAATATTCTTACTGTTTTTTTCCTTCTCCATAGCAATTTCTCCTACCTGTCCTGAGCCTTTATTCTGGCATTCAGTTCTTCTAAATACTCCCAGCGTTCCATCTTGTGCTCTAATTCATCTTCCACTTTTATCTTCTCCTGGGTCAGCTCATTTAATTTTACAAAATCACTGGCACAGCTTCCCATCTTCTCATCCAGTTCTTCTAACTTTGCTTCCAAAGCTGCAATATCGTCCTCGATGGTCTCATAATCCTTCTGCTCCTGCCAGGTAAATTTCAACTTCCTGCCGCTCTTCCAGGTCGCCTTGGAATCTTTCTTTTCGGTGTTCTCTGTGCCATCTGCGTTTTCCGTCTGGACTGCTTTCTTCCCGGAAGTCTCTGTGCCTGCATTTCCCACTGCTGTCTCATCCTCCGGCCGCTTTGCAAGATAATCCGTATAACCGCCCTCATACTGCCTTATGATTCCCTGTTCAAATGCGAAAATCCGCTTTGCGATACGGTCAAGGAAATACCGGTCATGGGATACTGTAATGACGATTCCATCATAATTATCAAGATAATCCTCTAAGATTGCCAGTGTGGTAATATCAAGGTCATTGGTCGGCTCGTCCAAAATCAGTACATTCGGTGCTTCCATCAGTACACGAAGCAGATTCAGTCTCCGCTTTTCTCCACCGGAAAGCTTTCCGATAACACCATACTGTTCTTCCGGCGGAAATAAGAAACGCTCTAACATGGCTGATGCAGACACCAGTCCGTCCTCTGTCCGGACGTATTCTGCAGTATTGCGGATATATTCAATAACCTTTAAAGACGGATCCATATAGGCAACTCCCGCCGATGCATCCTTTTCAATCTCCTGGGAATAATAGCCTATCTTTATGGTCTGTCCGATAACCAGTTCTCCGGCATCCGGCTTTACCCTGCCATCGATAATCTTCATCAAAGTGGTCTTACCGCATCCATTATGTCCCACAAATCCGACTCTGTCATTCTTAAGAAAGATATAGGAAAAATCCTCAATCAGCTTTTTTTCTCCATAGGATTTACTGATATGATGAAGCTCTACCGTCGTCTTTCCCATACGGCTGGAAACCGAGCTTAATTCCACCTGCTTATCAAACTGTGGTCCCGACTGGTCCCTAAGATTCTCATAACGTTTGATATGTGCTTTCTGCTTGGTAGACCTTGCCCTTGCGCCCCGCTGCATCCAGGCGATCTCCTTGCGAAGGATGGACTGCCGCTTCCGTTCCCCGGCAACTGCCATATCCATGCGCTCCTGCTTCAGATTCAGATAACCGGAATAATTCTCCTGATAACTGTAAATGGAGCCTTTATCAATTTCTGCAATACGGTTACATACGCTGTCCAGAAAATATCGGTCATGGGTTACCATAATCAGTGTTCCCTTAAAGCCCTTTAAATACCCTTCCAGCCACTCTGCCATATCTGCATCCAGGTGGTTGGTAGGCTCGTCTAACAGCAGAATATCGCAGGGTGTTAAAAGCACTGCCACAAGAGCCAGACGTTTTCTTTCTCCACCGGATAAGTTTTTCGTCTTTTCCTCAAAATTATATACGCCAAGTCTTGTGAGCATGGATTTTGCCTTGCTCTCTAAATTCCACATCTGATAATCTTCCCCGGAAGCATCTGCCTGATTTTTCCGGTGTGCCGTTACCAGTACACTTTCTAAAACAGTCTCTTCCTCTCCAAATTCCGGCATCTGTGGAAGATAGCGGATTACCGCATGATTTGCCTTAGTGATTTCTCCAGCATCCGGTTCCTCTAAGCCTGCCAGCATTTTCAGTAAAGTGGATTTTCCGGTTCCGTTAATTCCCACAATTCCGACTTTTTCTCCTTCCTGCAAATAAAAGGAGGCATTGGAAAATAACTTTCTTCCGGTAAATGTCTTGGTTATATTCTCTGCTGATAATAAATTCATAAAGGTCTCCTGTATTTCTTTTTCATTCTTATTGGCAATAATTTTCTATCACAATACATATTTACATTTGACTGCTCACTGGCTATACTGTAATGCATAGCACAACTATTCAGGAGGTAATATATGTATCATAGAGCATCTGAATTAAAACATATTTTTAACGAAAATATGAAAGGCGGAACCGGCACTGTTGAGATTATCCGCTCCGTCAATCCTATAGACTATGAAAGCCCAGCCAAGATGATTGCAAAACTCATCTTAAGACCGGGCTGTTCTCTCGGAAAGCATATGCATGAAGGAGAAGAAGAAATCATCACCATTCTCTCCGGCCATGCAGCCTATGATGATAACGGAACCATCGTTGCTTTAGAAGCCGGTGATTCCTGCGTCTGCAAAAGCGGCGAATCCCACAGCATTGCAAATGCTTCTCCAAAAGAAGATCTCATTCTCTTTGCTGTCATTAACTATCTTGCCTAATTACCGGCAAAATAGGCATCAATCCCATTGGCGATTCCCTGTGCAATCTGAGTCTGATAAGAGTCCGTTGCCATGTTGGAGTCTTCGGTGGGATTTGTCATATATCCCATCTCTACAATTGTTACCGGTACGGTACTCCAGTTAATTCCACTCATGGTATCGGTCTCCCACACATATTCCTTCTTTGCACCGGTCTGTGCACACAGACTATCCAGTATATTCTGGGAAAGAGAACGGCTCTGGCTGTAAAAGCTTCCTACATATGGATTGGACGCAGTCTGACAGATTGTCATGGCTCCATTGGCGCCACTGTTGGTAGAACCGTTGGCATGAATACGGACAAATGCTTCTGCTCCCGCATTGGTTGCAATGGCTGCCCGCTCGCTGTTACTGAGATTCACATCATTGGTTTCTCTTGTCATGACTACGGTATAACCTCTTGCCACCAGTTCATCCCGCAATTTTAAGCTGACGGATAAATTAAGCTGATATTCTGTCTGTCCGGTTGCAACACCGGATGTTCCTCCGGTTACTCTTGCCTTGGTCTCAGAAGATCCCGGTGCTACCGGCTCCGGTGTACTGTCTCCTCTGCTCTGATGTCCCGGGTCAATGCAGATGACATGTCCACCGCTTCCGGATGTAATTCCGGTTCCGGCGCTTCCAGTCAATGCTACCGGCTCCTGTGGCTTCTCTGTGGTCAGATAATCGGATGCTATATAATAAGTCCCTTCATCCAATGAAACCTGGCTCCAGCTTCCATCATCTGCAGTGCGGGTAAGTTCTTTTCCTGCAGATAATTTCTTATAAACCTCTGCATCGGTAGAAGGCTCTACTCTCACATTGACTCTTGTTGTCGTATATACGGTCTCTTCTGCATAAACTACCGTATCCGGATTCAGTACTGCCGGAACATGCTCTGTTTCCGTCTCTGTTTCTGTTTCCGTATCTACAACTTCTTCAGTGTCAATTACACTTTCTGTTGTTGGTACCTCTGTATTTGTTAATGCTTCTTCGGTATTCACATTCGCAACTGTATCGTCTTTTTTATCCTTCCCGCAAGCGGTCAGAAATACCAGACACATAACAAGCAACAGGCATACGGTAACTGCCGAGTGCCTGCTGCCCTTATGGAATGTGCGTCTTTCTGATGTTCTCATAGATTCCCTCACATTTCCCTTATATCATCTTACTTATGAATCAAAGTTCCCTTTAATCCGCTGACACCATCTAATGCTTCCTCTAAGTTTGCAATCAGTACGGAACGGACTGCAGAATTGCCGATGTAATCGATTGCTGCCTGAATCTTCGGAAGCATGGTTCCTTCTTCAAACTGGCCCTCATCCATATACTGTTTTGCTTCTTCTACCGTCATCTCATCCAATGGCTGTTCATTGGCTGTGCCATAATTTAAACACACATGCTCAACACTGGTTAAGATAATGAGCTGGTCAGCGTCTAAAAGCTCTGCAAGTTTGCCTGCTGCAAGGTCTTTTTCAATGACTGCGCTGGCACCTTTTAGATTATTATCCTGCTCTAATACAGGAATACCGCCACCACCACAGGCAATTACCACCTGGTCTGCATCGGAAAGTGCACGGATGGCATCAATTTCTACGATGTCCATTGGCTTTGGAGCTGCTACGATACGGCGGTATCCATCGCCCTGTTTTACCGTGTGGTTACCTTTCTTCTCCTCAACTTCTGCCTCTTCCTCTGTCATGACACGGCCGATAATTTTGGTTGGATGATAAAATGCTTCATCGTATGGGTCTACGGTTACCTGTGTTAAAACAGTAGATACCGGCTTATATATTCCACGGTTTAACAATTCGGTACGAATGGCATTCTGCAAATCGTATCCGATATAGCCCTGGCTCATAGCAGAGCAGACAGACATCGGAGTAGCAGTATATTCCGGATAAATTCTTGCGAATTCAGCCATTGCAGTATGTATCATTCCCACCTGTGGTCCATTGCTGTGGGAAAGAACTACCTGACAGTCATCCTTAATATAATCTCCGATTGCTTTTGCGGTAAGCTTGGTTGCTTTCTTCTGTTCCGGAAGTGTTGTTCCCAATGCTTCATGTCCTAATGCAATCACAATTCTCTTCTTTTTCATGTTACAATCCTCCAATTCTATGCCCAAAGATTTTCCGGATAGACACCGTCTTTAATCAATCCGCGGATGGAATCCACAACAAATGGTTTGTCCTCTAAATAAGTAACTCCAAACCAGCGGTCCGCTGTCTCATAAACTTTTACAGTTGCCTTATCCTGATTCAAAAGCAATTCCACAATATTCGGCAGCAGATACTCTTTCTTCATCGGATTGTCTTCAATATGTGCCAAGAACTCACGGAAGCCCTCTTCCAGATAATCAATAAAATCCGGATAGCCAGCCCACATGTTCATAGATACATTTACATCCGGGTGAATCCATTCTGCCACATCAGCTTCTTCACAATGTACTTTTCCATTTTCATCGGCATAGATGCTGTGTGTCTCTAAAATTTTTTCAAGATAACCACTCTTTTCATCTACCACACAGACACCACGGGTAACGGTTCCGTTATCACTCAGTGTGTTCTTCAGGATATATCCAGCCATTCCGAGACGGAATCTTTCCTTATCCTCTTCATGATTTACCAGAAAATCATGCATCTTTACAAATGCTTCTTTTCCGTAATAATCATCTGCATTGATGACTAAAAATGGTTCCTTCACTACGCCTTTGCAGCATAATACTGCCTGACCGGTTCCCCATGGTTTTGTTCTGCCCTCCGGCACTGTAAAGCCTTCCGGTATGTCATTGATATCCTGGAATACATAATCTACTTCTACCTGTTTTCCGATTCTGTTTCCAATGATTTCTTTAAAATCCGCCTCAATATCCTTGCGAATGATAAATACAACCTTGTCAAAACCAGCTTCCACCGCGTCATAAATGGAATAATCCATAATAATCTCGCCATTTGGTCCCATCTTCTCAAGCTGCTTAATTCCGCCGCCAAAACGGGAGCCAATGCCTGCCGCCATAATAATCAGTGTTGTTTTCATTCGTATTCTCCTCAACCTTATTTTAAAACTTTTTTCTCTCTACCCTTTTCTTTTTATATTGCGATTATACTACTCAATAATTACACTGCCCGTCAATCACACAAGCCTGTTAATCCTTTTATGTTTATTATTTCATGTATTCTTTGTAGCCGACTTCCTGAAGCTTCTTATCTTTTGCTTCTACCTGCTCTTTTAAATTCTTAGAATATTCTTTTAATCGTGCTAATAATGCATCATCTGATGTTGCAAGAATCTTTGCTGCAAGAATTCCTGCATTTGCTCCACCATTGATTGCAACGGTTGCTACCGGAATACCGGTTGGCATCTGTACGATAGAATAAAGAGAATCTCTTCCGCCTAAGGATGTGGTATGCATCGGAATTCCGATTACCGGCATAGGGAAGATTGCTGCACACATTCCCGGAAGATGTGCTGCCATTCCTGCTCCTGCGATAATTACTTTAAATCCTTTGCTCTCTGCGCTCTTTGCATATTCAAAAAATACATCCGGCTCACGATGCGCGGAAATAATTGTCATCTCATATTCGATTCCAAGCTGTTCCAAAATATCTGCTGCTTTTGCCATTACAGGCATATCTGAATCACTGCCCATTACAATTCCTACTTTTGCCATTTTCTTTCTCCTTTTCTCATAGATACTTGTCCTTTTAGTATACACTGTTTTACGCCGGAAATGAAGTATTAATTTCTAACGGCTCATTGAGTTTTTCTGTGCCAGGCACTACAAACTTACCATCTCTTATAATATCTTCTGTACTGCCATCTGTCCGTTCAATATAAATACAGTCTAATTCGTCATATGGTATCGTAATATCCGTATGGCAGTTAAAGTATGCCTTACTCTGGTCTTCTTTCCGAATAATTGAGATTTCATTGTCTCTTGCCACAATTTCTTTTCCATCCGGATTATAAACCGGAGTATCCTCTGCCTGGGAATAACAGGTATCTCCCACTGCAAAATGCGGGCCTGTCTTCTCTGCAATCAGAATCGGCAGCTTATCTGCAATATCAAAATCCTTTGCCATCCGGTATGCCGTGGTGTTGGTTCCGATAGCGAACTCTCCTAACGGCAGCGTATCATGATGCATCAGTACGTTATCATAAATATATTTCCGGTTCTCTTCTTCACTGTCAAAATTACTACAGCTGTAATCCACAACTTTTCCATCTTTAAAAGTCATTTTCAGGTTCTCATAACGAAGTCCGTTGAGATAAACATAGGATACGTGCAGCACGCCATGGGTTCCGGTAAGCACCGGTGAAGTAAATACTTCCCCCACCGGAATATTGACATCTGCCACGCAGTTTTCAAAGATGGTCTCTTTCTGTGGATTCTTAAGACGGTATAATTCCACGGTCATATCTGTTTCATTATCGCCTTTTCCTCTGATATGTGCCCGGACGCCCTGGTCTAACACTGCAATAATTTTTGCCTGCATATCCCGGTACAAAGTATAATCCAGCGTATTTAATTCTACCGTCTTATCAAAGATTTCTTCAAAATTGTTGCCAATCTGTGGAAGAGGATAAGCAATAATCGTAAAGCTTCTTTCTTCTCCCTTGATGTACTGATTGGTAATCTGTCCTGCCTGTGATGCATAATAGACATTTAATTCATTCTGCTTGTCACTGTAATGGCAGGCAGTTTTCTTATTTTCCGGCTCAAATAACGGTTCTCCGAACACCTCGATTACTGCCGGTCCTGCATAGCCTGCTGCCAGTTCTTTCTTATCTTCATATACGGTACGCAGTGTCTCTAAGCGACGTTCCACAAAGGCTTTATCTAAATATACTGCTTTATCCGCTTTATGGTCATAATCAAACTGACGGTTCACAGAGGTCGCATAGCAGCCGCGTTTGGAATTGCCACGGTTCCGGAAGGAAGAAAATGCATCCCGGTAAATCGTCGGTTTTAATCCCATCTTCTCAAAATTTGCAATTGCAGCCCGCACCATACGTTCCATTCCGATGGCATATTCCACATTTACGGTAGATTTTATGGATAAATCTTTTCCTGTGGTAACAAAGCCAATCCGGTATCCTTCCGTATAAGTATCCGCCATCGCCTGAATCTTCTCCTGCGGAAGCTGATTCATATATTCTGCCATCCGGATTTCATTTTCTCCGATTGGCTCACCATAATAATAAAGGTATTTTAAATCCTGCAAATCAGAATCCATTACAATCCGTGTAAAGAAATCCCGGTTCGCATCTACCATTTCACAAACACTGCGCTCTGTAAATAATTCACTGTAATCATGGAAGAACCAGTAAATTGCCTGCTGCACTTCTTTTGGCGTCGTTCCCTCTTCATCATTAAAACAGGTATAAACCTGAATAAACAATTCACAGAAGCAGGTGTAGGCTTCCACATCTCCTTCATAAGCATAGGGAATCAGGCTCCGAAGTTCTGCATAGAGCATACTAAGGAGTGTGCCGTATTCCTCTCCTAAGGTTTCAGTGGCATAATCCGGATTTCCATAGCTTTCTTTATAATGTTCCGGTAAAATGTCCGCATACAATGCTTCATTTATCTTCTGTAATGTTTCCCGGCTCTGACTGCGGAAGGTGTCATTTAATACCTGCCGTAATACTTCTTCCGTTTTCTCGATAAATGCTGCTGTTCTTTTAAAATAAGCACGGAACGGCTCACAAACCTCCGGTTCTGCCGCAAGTTCATGTATCCGCTCCGTTACCAAATCCAGTCGTTCTGTTATTGCTTCTCTTTCTTCTGCATTTAAATTCTGATATTCCATACTTTGTTTCCTTTATATCTCTTATTTTGCCTATAACAGAATGCCGCCTGCATAGACAGCAATCCAGATAAGCAGTGAAAGGATTGAGAAAAATGTGGCAGCGTAAGGAATGCTGCGAAATGAATTTTCCTCCTTCAGGCTTAAGATTGCAAGAATCACTGCGGCTAATGCTGCAAAAAAGGCAAGGATTCCATAGCAGGCTATGTATATGCTTAAATTACCAGCACTTTTGAACGCAAGGACTACCATCACTGCAAAACTAATCAGTGATAGCAATGCCAGTACAAGTGCTGTAATTCCTCTTTTCGAAAGTGTCTTTTCTGTAAATTTATATTTTCTGTATCCTCTTCGTCTTTTTCTCATGTTCTTTCTCCCGATACATTTTGTACCGAAGTCTATTCTTTCTGCTCAAACTTGTGACACCGGATATGATTTGCCAGCAAAAATCCAACATATCCAATCGCCCCGCCGATGGTATTTAAAATCAGATCGTCTACATCAAAGCTTCCTACCTTGGACACAAGCTGCACCAGTTCTACCAGCAGGCTGAAGTCGAAGCTTAAAAGCACTACCCGGTAGAACTTTCTCTGGTTATGTGCCAGCAATGGCAGCAGCATTCCATAGGGAATAAATGCGACAATATTTCCCAGAAGGTTAAAGCAGACTGCTTTCGCACCCAGCGCCTTCCGGTAAATAATAAATCGCTTGATTTCTTTTAAGGGCATAAGATTATAATGGTAGCTTCTTTCGGAATAGGTTCTTCCCAGCATTTCTGAGAAAAACAGGAAATAGCAAAGCAGACCCAGATATATCACGAATAAAATCCATGCTCCGATGCGAAGCAGTTTTCTCGTCTTCTGACTCAATTCCTTTTCCCCATTTCATTTTTGCTGTTTATTTTGCCCCATACTGCTCATAATATTTATCAATTGCTTCTTTCATCTTATCGTCGATGATAAGCTTGCCCTGGCAAGGACGGTTGTATAAGCACTCTACCACATCTGCCATGCTGACAATTGCATTTGCAGGGAAACCGTATTTCTCCTGAATCTCATCCAATGCACATTTATCTGTCTCAAGTCCCTTTTCCATACGGTTTAAGGATACCATCAGTCCAAGGATGGTTACATCTCCCTGTGCCTGAATGATTGGGAATGTCTCCTGAATGGATTTTCCGGATGTAGTTACATCTTCGATAATAACAACGCGGTCACCGTCTTTGATTTTGCTTCCAAGTAAAATTCCGGTATCGCCATGGTCTTTTACTTCTTTACGGTTAGAGCAGTAACGAATCTCTTTGCCATAAAGACGGCTGAATGCGATTGTTGTTGCAACGGAAAGTGGAATTCCCTTATATGCCGGTCCAAACAGCACATCAAAATCGGTACCGTAGTGGTCGTGAATTGCTTTTGCATAATATTCTCCAAGGCTGGATAACTGTGAACCGGTTACATATGCACCGGCATTCATAAAGAAAGGAGACTTTCTTCCACTCTTTAATGTAAAGTCACCAAACTTTAAAACCTCGCTCTCTACCATAAATTCTATAAACTCTTTCTTATATGCTTCCATGTATGAAACCTCCTGAATATGTCAACTGTGAAATATATCACTTTTTTCTTTTACCTAATTTCTTATGCTACCATACTTCCCTGAAAACCTCAATGCGTTTTCCTTAAGATAATATAAATTCTTCCTGTTTGTTTTCTTTTGGTTTACATAATATATGTACGAATTATGGTACACTTCATGTTATAAGATAGATTTATCAAATGGATAACAACTTGAATTCAGACTTTATAAACGAAAAGAAAGGATGTGCTTTTATGAAAGGATATTTTGTTGCAGACGGATACATGGGATATATCAACGGAGCTTATATGTTATTTGCCGATGAACGTGACTATCTGGAATATTTTAATGATTAATCTCCGTTATATGTATCAAAAAGGCTTCCAGCGGAATTTTATTTCCGGCGGAAGCCTTTTTCTTACTGCTCGTATAAAAACCTTAATGTCTCCGGTCTATGCCATTATGCTTATAATAAGCTGCTTTTTCTTCATACATCCGGCTTTTGGATTCTGTCAGCAGAATGTCAGGTCCAAGGTTCCAGTCTTTCTGCCAGACGGTTCCCACTGCCATTACGACATCCTTCTGCTCCATATCAGCCTTCATATTATCTACTCTCTGCTGCAGTTCAGCTTCATCGATTCCTGCACACAATGCCAGAAGCTCATCTCCTCCGATACGGAATAATCCGTAATCCGAAAATTCCTCCCGCAGCACTTCCGCCGCACGTAAGATAAGCTGGTCTCCTGCCTGATGTCCTAAGGTATCATTTACTTTCTTAAGTCCGGTAATGTCACAATATACCACACCGAAGCTTGCGCCTCTTGGTACTTCCGCCACATAACGCTCCATTGCAAAACGGTTTCCCAGTTTCGTCAACTGGTCACTGTAGCTCATCTGCTCCAGTTCCCGCACCAGATTTCTCCGGCGAAGCGTGGATACAATAAAATGTCCCATAATCTGAAGCATATTTGAAGTATAATCCAATGATTTTACCGGTGGATTGTCCACTCCGTAAAAGCCAATTACCTTCTGTTCATCATACAGTGGAACCACTACCAGAGAAGAAATGTCCTGCTGTTTCAGATTCTCATACTGCAGCGGGTCAGCCTCTCGTATCTCTTCCAGATCACCGATGATAATATTTTTATTTTCACTGAAGTTGCGATACCAGTTCTCGCATACTTCGGAAGGAACATTCTGCAGATTATCCTTCTCCGGTTTGACACCATTTGCTACCCATTCATGGGTATTATCATCATTTCCAAAACGGTTTCTTTCAAAGATATAGGTTCGTTCTCCACTCAGCGCTTTTCCAAGGTATTCAAGAATAATTTCCAAAGACTGATCCGGTGTCGGTGCCTGCAATGTAATCCGCAAGCCTTCGTTGATAAAGGCTTCCATATTCTCATAACTTTGCAGCAGGCTGCCCTGTTTTTCTTCGTCACTGACATCCAATGCAAGCTCCACCCGATAACGTTTTCCGTCCTGTTCAATTACGGTATCCTTTAACATCAGGTGTTTATCGAGAATCGGATTATAATATTTCCACTCCTTGAATTCGCCCTCTTCCAGTTGTGGGTTATTACACAATACACAAGGTGCTGCACTGTGCTGTATTACTTCATAACACATCTTTCCTCGGGCTTCTTCCAGGCTGTTAAATCCATAGGTTTCTCTTGTTTTCCGATTCATATAGACCAGTTCATGCGTCTCCATATCGGAAACCTATACGAACTCATCAAGATTTTCAAAAAAACTACAAATCTTTTCCAACGTTCTATCCTCTAATCAGTGACTGCGCCAATCAGTTCATTGATATCTTCAATTCCATTATTTTCCATATAATCCTGTATTCCATTGATGATATCAATGGTTGCAGTAGGATTGGTAAAGTTCGCAGTTCCCACAGAAACTGCGGTTGCACCTGCTAATATCAGCTCCAATGCATCCTCTGCGCTCTGTACGCCGCCCATTCCGATGATTGGAATCTTGACTGCCTGTGCTGCCTGATATACCATGCGCACTGCAATCGGATGTACTGCCGGGCCGGACATTCCGCCGGTTCTGTTTGCCAGGGCAAACTTTCTGCGGTTGACATCAATTTTCATTCCGGTCAGTGTATTAATCAGGGAAATGACATCTGCTCCGCCGGCTTCTGCCGCCTTTGCCATTTCTGTAATATCCGTTACATTCGGGCTTAATTTCATAATAACCGGCTGCTTTGCATATTTCTTTACTTCTTTGGTAATCTCTTCTACAGAAGCTGCGCACTGTCCAAAGGCAATGCCGCCTTCTTTTACATTCGGACAGGAAATGTTGATTTCTAACATATCTACCGGCTGATCTGCTAATCTTTCCACAACTTCTACATAATCGGAAGCTGTTTTTCCACATACATTTACGATAATGCGTGTATCATAGTGGGCAAGAAATGGAATATCACGCTGCACAAACACATCAATACCCGGATTCTGTAAACCGATTGCATTTAACATTCCACCGTATACCTCTGCCACACGAGGGGTCGGATTACCCGGCCATGGTACATTGGCAACACCTTTGGTCACTACTGCACCCAGTTTATTCAAATCTACAAATTCACCGTATTCCTGACCGGAGCCAAAGGTTCCGGATGCTGTCATAATCGGATTCTTCAATAATACTCCTGCCAGATTTACTCTTGTATTCATTAAAGTTCCACCTCCTCAGCCCGGAAAACCGGTCCTTCTTTACATACACGTTTGTTATTGACATTGGAATGCTCATCCTTATACTTAGACTGGCATACGCAGGCTAAGCAGGCTCCGATTCCGCAAGCCATACGCTCTTCCATGGAAATCCAGCATTCAATCTGTTTTTCCTTTGCATAATCCTTGATGGCTGCCAGCATCGGCTTTGGTCCGCAGGCATAGATAACATCTGCCGTCAGTCCATTTTCACGGATAGCATCTAATACATTTCCTTCGGTTCCGGCACTGCCGTCCTCGGTTGCCACATAGACTTCTCCCTCTTCACGGAATTCATCCATCAGGAAAAGCTCATCCCGGAAGCCAAGAATCATCTGCTTTTCGCAGTCTAATTCCTTTGCCAGCTCTAACATTGGTGGAATTCCGATTCCGCCGCCGATTAAGAATGCTTTCTTTTCTTTCTTCGGAAATCCATTTCCAAGAGGGCCTGTTATGTCAAGAATTCCACCGGTATGCATTCTCGAAAATTCTTCTGTTCCTTTTCCAACTTTACGATATACCAGACGGATGGCATTATCTTTTTTATCAATTTCACAGATACTGATTGGTCTTGGAAGCAGTCTGCTTCCATCATTACAATATACAGATACAAACTGACCTGCCTTCGCATGAGCTGCAATCTCTTCGGTGCGCAGCCACATACTGTAAATGTCATCTGCTATTTCTTCCTGGCGGATAATAATCGCCTGTTCCTTAAATTTCTCTGCCATCTTCTTCTCCTATCTTGCCTGTAAAGCTCCATCGATATCTTTTATCATTGCTTCTACTGCTGCTCTGGATGCATCTGCAAAATGCTCTGCGCCAAAGGATGCATATGCTTCCTGCTTATATGCAGCGATGATTCCACGGGAAGAGTTGACAATTGCGCCCAGTCCGTTTTCATCGAAATAGTGTACTAAGTCTGCACCTTTTCCACCCTGTGCGCCGTATCCCGGAACTAAGATAAAGCTCTTTGGCATTACTTTACGAAGCACTTTTCCAATTTCCGGGTAGGTTGCGCCTACTACTGCTCCTACATAGCTGTAGTTATCTCCCATGACTTCTTCGCCCCACTGTGCTACCTTTTCGCCCACATATTCATACAGTGGTCTGCCATCGATTAATCTGTCCTGGAATTCTCCACTGGACGGATTACTGGTCTTAACTAAAATGAAGATTCCTTTTTTCTCTTCTTTACATACTTCCAGGAAAGGCTTGATTCCATCGGAACCAAGATATGGATTAACGGTTGCAAAGTCTTCATCAAAAGCGGAAAGCTTTTTGCTTCCTACCGAAACCCTGCCAAGATGTCCTACTGCATATGCTGCGGATGTGGAGCCGATATCACCACGTTTTACATCTCCGATTACTACAAGGCCTTTGGAGTGGCAGTAATCTACTGTCTTCTGATATGCCTTTACACCTTCTACGCCAAACTGCTCATACATGGCAATCTGTGGTTTTACAGCAGGGATTAAATCATAAGTGGCATCTACAATTGCTTTGTTAAACTGCCAGATTGCTTCTGCTGCTCCTTCTAATGTCTCGCCATGCTCCTTAAATGCTGCTGCCTTGATATGTTCCGGAACATAATCTAACATCGGGTCTAAGCCTACCACGATTGGTGCATGAGTTTTTTCTATTTTCTGAATCAATTTGTTAATCATATCTTTTAGCCTTTCTTTTTCTTATTCTTCTGCTGCATCGTATACAATCTTGCCTTCACAGATTGTCATCATTACTTTTCCGGTTACTTTTCTGCCATGGAAAGGTGTGTTCTTTGCCTTTGACCAGAATTTATTCTTATCAATCACATAAGTGCATTCCGGGTCAAAAAGTGTGACATCTGCCATGCAACCCTCTTCTAAAGTTCCCTTTTTCAGATGAAGTATCTGCGCCGGATTATAGCTCATTTTCTCTACCATCTGCATTGGTGTTAAGTATCCGCCCAGCACCAGCTCTGTATAGGTTAATGCTGCTGCGGTTTCCATTCCCACGATTCCGAATGGCGCTTTTACCATGCTGTTGTTTTTCTCATCCGCAGTATGTGGTGCATGGTCTGTAGAAATGACTTCCATGGTTCCATCGGAAAGTCCCTTTTTCAATGCCTCCACGTCCTCTTTCCGGCGGAGTGGCGGATTCATTTTATAATTGGTATCTCCTTCTACGATATCATCGGATGTCAATGTAAAATGATGCGGGCAGACTTCTGCCGATACCGGAATATGCTCTAACTTCGCATATTTTACCATGTTTACACTGTTTCTGGTAGAGCAGTGGCAAAGGTGCAGATGTGCACCGGTATCTTTGGATAACATGATATTTCTTGCAATCATGATATCTTCTACGGAATTGGTAATTCCTGCCAGTCCCCAGCGTTTTGCATTCTCATCTTCATTCACAACTCCGGAGCCTACCAGATTCTTATCTTCACAATGGGACAGCACCGGAATATTGCAGTCTCTTGCTACCAGCATGGCATCTCTTGCCAGCAGTGAATTCATAACGGATTTGCCATCTTCACTGATTGCCGGACTTCCTGCTTCTGCCATTTCTTTGATGTCAGCTAATTCTTCGCCCTGCTGTCCTTTGGTTACTGCACCGACCTGCAATACATGTACCAGTCCGACACTCTCTGCTTTGTGATGCACATAACGTACCACATCTGCATTATCTACTACCGGCTTGGTATTCGGCATTGCGAGTACCGTTGTATATCCGCCTCTTGCTGCGGAACGGGTCTCTGTTTCCACATCTCCCTTATGAGTAAATCCCGGGTCCCGCAGATGCACATGCATATCAACGAGTCCAGGCATTACATACAGTCCTTTGGCATCGATTGTCTTCTCTGCCTTTTTCTTGATATTTTTTCCTCTTTTCGTAATGACTCCATCTTCTATGAAAAGGTCCATTACATCATCTGTTTTCGTAGCCGGGTCTAAAATACGGCCACCTTTTATTAAGATTGTCATTTGGAATACCTCCTACTGCTCCTATTTTAGCATACAAGTAGCCCCGGGGCAATCTGCTCATGCATGTATTTTCTCAAATAGCTCCGGTGGAACATATGCTTCGATACGAATTCCATCCGGCAGATATTCTTCTGCAATCAGTTCTCCCATTTCTCTTATCTGCTGCAACAGTCCGCCCTTGTCATAAGGCAGTACCGCTTCGATATAACGCTTATTCTCCCGTAAAATCTGGGCAAGACAGGCTTTTAATTCCTCTAAGCCATCGCCCCTTGCTGCCGAAATCCGTAAAGTAATATCAGCCCTGCCATCCCGCAGCGGTTCCCGGTCGGTAATGGCCTCCTGCTTATTAAATAAGGTCAGTATCTTTTTATCCGTAACCTCCAACTGATGCAGCGTCTCGTATACAATGTGCATCTGCTTGGCAGCCTGCGGATTGGATGCATCTACCACATGAATGATAAAATCTGCATATTTTGCTTCCTCTAAGGTACTGCGGAAAGCGTCAATCAGATGATGGGGCAGTTTTCGGATAAAGCCTACCGTATCCGTAAGCAAAAGCTTCTGGCTCCCCGGAAGCTCCAACATTCTGGTGGTAGGGTCTAATGTTGCAAAAAGTTTATCTTCCGCAAGAATATCTGCTCCGGTCAGTGCATTTAAAAGCGTGGATTTACCGGCATTGGTATAACCTACAATGGCTGCCACCGGAACATGATTCCGCTGTCTTGCCACACGGTTTACTTCCCGGTGCCGCTTCACTTCCTCTAACTCACGTTTGAGCTGACTGATTCGTGATGCAATCAGACGGCGGTCTACCTCTAACTTTTTCTCTCCCGGGCCTCTTGTTCCGATTCCGCCTCCCAATCTCGACATGCTCTTTCCCATACCGGAAAGGCGGCTCATACGGTAGCGAAGCTGTGCTAGCTCTACCTGTATCTTTCCTTCGCTGGTAGACGCCCTGGCTGCAAAAATATCAAGAATAATCAAAGTTCTGTCCATTACTTTTACATTCAGCGCATCGGAAAGGTTCCGAAGCTGTGCCGGGCTTAATTCATCATCACAGACTATTCCCGTGGCATTGGTCCATGCAATTTCATCCAGCAGCTCTTCTACTTTTCCGCTACCAATATAAAGCCCCGGATGTATTGTCTGACGGTTCTGGATTACTCTGCCTACCGTTACGGCTCCGGCAGTTTTCACCAGCTCCTCCAATTCATCCAGGGAGTCTTCTGTATCATCGCCATCCTGGCTGCTTACGCCCACCAGGATGACTCTTTCTTCCATTTCATTGTTTTCAAAAAATTCAGGCATATAATATCCTTTTCTTACTTTCTTTTTTATGCAAACACACTCTGTCCGTTCTGGGATAATCCTGCAGAAATATTTAAAATTGCTGCAAAATCATTCTGCAGCTCATTGGAATAATTTGCTGCTTCCTGATAAATTTCTTCTGCTCTTGCTGCATTCTCATCAAACAGTGCCTGCTGCACTTCTTTTCCATAACCATGGAATCTTCTGTGTTTTTCAGCCAGTGCATTCCAGATTGGTGCAATTGCCGGATTTTCCGGATGCATGGAATAATAGAAGTGACCAAATCCGCATTTTGTATCATCTAACTGTAACGGAAGGACAGTCTTTTCAGTTACCATGGTATGTAAGGTCTCAAGCCAGTTCTTATGAGCTTCCATTGCCTTTTGTACATAAGTATCAAAGGTTGCATTGTCCATGCGGTAGAAGGTATCACGGTTCATTCCGCCTACCAGCTTCACTGCATTGTCCATACCTGTTTCAACCTGTTTTATCGGCTCTACTGCGCCATTTAAATTTCCATTTATAACAGTCAGTGTTTCTGCATCATTGCTCAGATTACTGCACTGGTCTTCAATGCAGGATACCTGAGTTTCAAGTACATTCATGGAACTGCTGATTTCTTCACTGATTCCAGCAAGGGAACTGATGGATTCACTGATGTTTCCAACGTTCTTTTTATTTTCATCATTGATATTCCATACTGCATTAATCTTCTGATCAATGTTATCAAGGGATGTAATTGCTACATCTACGCTCTTAGAACTCTTCTCGGAAGCATCCCGGATTCCTTCCACGAATTCACCCATGTTTCCGGTCAACTGCTTGGTTCCTTCTGCCAACTGACGAATCTCTTCTGCTACAACGGCAAAGCCTTTTCCTGCTTCTCCTGCTCTTGCAGCCTCAATGGATGCATTCAGTGCCAGAAGATTGGTCTGCTCGGAAATTGCGTTGATGCCTTCAATGACTTCATTCATATGATTAATAACTTCCATCAAAGCATCCATATTCTTCTTCATCTCGGTAGATTCTGAGATTGCTTCTTTGGATAAATCACGGATGGAGGTCAGCTCCTGCTGTCCATTCTCTATTTTCTTATAAATATCGGTAGTCTTCTCAGATACATCAATAATTGTATTGGTCAGACCCTCATGGGCATTTCTTACTTCCTCTGCAATGCTGGATGTCTCTGCCGTTGCATCATGGATGGTCTTTGTAGATGCTGCAACATCCTCTGCTGCTGTTGTCATCTTTACGGTATCATGTCCGACTTTAAAGCCTAATGCACTCATTGCCATTACAGCCTGCATATCTTCTCCATATACCTGTGCAAGCTGACGTTTGCCTGCATTCAGGCGTTCATACATATTCTGCAGCTCCGGTGAACCTACTGCATAATTTTCCTCTTTCATTTCACTGATTGACTGAACCAGATTTACGATTTTTTTGTTCTTTCCCAATGCCATATATTTCCTCCATTCAATGCACTTCCTGTGCATTACGTTGTACCTCTAATTTTGTACTGAATCCCGCCGATTGTCAACGACATTTTGTGATATTTTCCAAAAAATTTTACTTTTTTCGATATTTTTTATGCAGAAAATATTTTTAAAAAGGAAGCCAGTGCATGATAATCTCTGATATCCGCCAGTTCTCTTGCGGAATGCATCGCAAGCATCGGAAGTCCGATGTCTGCTCCCTGCATCGGCAGGTAGGAAACTGCAATTGGTCCAAGGGTCTGTCCCCCCGGCATGCCGGAACGGTTTACCTGCACCTGGTATGGAATATCTGCTTTTTTGCAAAGCTGCATCACTACTGCGGTTGCCTCACTGTCCGAAAGGTATCGCTGGCTGGCAGAAGTCTTTACGGTAATTCCTTTTCCCAATATCACATCATTGGTAATGTCGGATTTGTTCGTATAATTCGGATGCACTGCATGGGCTCCGTCCACAGATAATAAAAAGCCGCCGCGAAGCATATCATTTACTTCTGTTTCTGTCATACCAAAAGCTGCGCCGATTTTCCTTATGATATCCCGCATCAGGCTGCTGTCTGCACCCTGTTTGGAGCGGCTGCCGATTTCTTCATTGTCAAATAAGCCAGCCACTGCCAATGATTCTCCGGCAGTTTTTTCACACATTGCTTCTACAATGGCTGCAACCGATGCCAGATTATCAATTCTCGGGGAAGAAAGAAGTGTCTTATCCCATCCAATCAGCTCCGGCTCATCCATATTGGTAAGGAATAAATCGTAGCTTAAAATTTCTGATGCTTCCACTCCAAGTTTTTTCTTTATATATACAAAAAAGAAGTCCTCTTTCTCCTGCTCCTTCTCCATTCCAAGCAGCGGAAGCAGCTCTCTTTGCATATCATATTCCTGTTTTCCGCCGGCTTCCCGGTTCAGATGCGGTGCTAAGGATGGAATCACTGCCACCGGTTCCTCACTTCCGAAAAGATTTACTTTCGGTACAAATGGATTTTCCGATTCCAATACGACTTTTCCATAGATTCCAAGGGGACGGTCAAACCATGTATTTTTCAGCATGCCGCCATATGGTTCCACATTTAACTGCCAGTAATCCTTCGTCTTTACTTCCGGATTCGGTTTTATCTTAAAGCACGGAAAATCGGTATGGGCAAACATCAGACGAAGCGCCGTCTTACGGTTCATCTGCTCCGGAACAGAAAATGCCACTACCATACCGGAATATGGTCTTACATAATACTTTCCTCCTGCAGCAAGCTGCCAGGATTCCTGTATTTTTAATTCTTCATATCCAGCCCCTTCTAACTGCTTTCCGGTCCATTCTGTCACATGACAGGGTGACTTGCCCTGTGATAAAAGTTCGATTATTTTCTGCATGTCTTACGCCTTCCTTACATGAATTTTTCTATAACAAGTGCCACTCCGTCTTCGTCATTAGAAGCGGTAATATAATCTGCAACTTCTTTTACTTCCGGCTGTGCATTTGCCATTGCGACACCAAGTCCCGCAAATGCAATCATAGACTTGTCATTAAAGCCATCGCCGCAGCAAATCATCTGTTCTTTCTTCTCTCCCAGATGCTCTAACAGCTTTCCAAGTGAATAGGCTTTATCAATGGATGGCGGAACAATTTCCAAGAAAAACGGCTCCGAGCGGAATATATTTAATTGTTCTCCAAAGGTTTCCCGCATCACATCCTGTGCCTTTGCAATCTTTTCCGGTTCTCCTGTCATTAAAAATTTATTCACCGGATAATCTACAAATTCTGCAAAATTATCTACCTCTTCAATGGGCATTCCATTAATCTTTGCTTCAATGCGGCTGTATTCATTGACTCCATTTCCATGGATGATGGTATTTCCCTTATAGGTAAGCACGCCCACATCCAGCTTACATGCCTGTTCATATACAGCCGGCACCAGCTCTACCGGCATCGTCTTATTGTATACAATCTCTCCGGTTTCATAATTGATAATCTTTCCGCCGTTAAATGCCAGCACAAATCCGCCATAGTTTTTCAAATCCAGTTCATCTGCCAGCTTTACAATGCCTCCGGTAGGACGGCCGGATGCCAGCACTACTTTTTTCCCTTCCTTTTGAATCCGCATCAGCGCTTCTTTGGTCTTTGGGGTAATTACTTTCTTTGAATTTGTCAACGTACCATCCAAATCCAGTACGATAATCTCATAACTTTCACTCATTTTCGTATTATTCCTCTCTGCCTTTTTGTCCCCTGTTTTCCTGTCCCATACATTTTCTCCTACCTTAACGTGTCATTAAAAACAAGTATTCCCGGGCAGCTTCTTCGTCATTCGGATAATTCTTTGTATAATCCTCCATCTCGCTTTTTGCCGAGGCAAAATCTCCGCTCTGCTCATATGCCAGTATCAGATTGCGCTGTGCCTCCTGCTTCTGTGAGCCAGCATCCAAATCCAGTGCCATCTTAAGAAAATTTATTGCACTGTCATAATTACCCTTTTCTAATTCCATTCTTCCCAAGCAGATTAATGCCGTCGGATTGTCCTGATTTTCATCTACATATTCTTTATATAAACCGGTTGCCTTCTCATCCTCGCCCTTTGCTTCATAGAGCTGCGCCATATATAAAGAAGCTTCTGTGCTCTTTTTGTCAATGGCTGTTGTAAGCTCGGTTTCCGCATTGTCATAATCTCCCAGCAAAAGATAGATTTTGCCTCTCTGGGTATAGTCCTCTGCTGATTTTCCGCCTGCTTCAATGCCTTTTTTCAGATATTCCTGTCCTTCGCTCTGCATTCCTGCGGCATAGCACTCATGGTACAGCGCAATATACATTTCATAATCACTGCCTGCATACTGAGCTGCCAGATCAAAATTTTCTTTTGCTTTGTCCATATCATTTTCTTTCCGGTACAGTACTCCCAACAGGAAATATGCCTGGGCATTTTTCTTATCATAATCGATTAATGCCTGATATGTCTCAATGGCATCCTCTTTCTTTCCTGCCGCATACTGTGCCGCAGCCTTATAATAACAGGTGTCTATCTCTTCTTCTCCTACCACTGCCAGTGACTGATCCAGTGCATTCTGAAATGCATCAATGGCTCCTTCATAGTCCCCTTCCTGCATGCAGTTGATTCCAATCTGCCGATATGCGTCTTTATTATTCTGTGTCTCATCCGCCTCACAGCCGGCTAACAGCAGACCTGCTGCAAGTACGATTGCCATATATCTTATTTTCTTCATAATTGCCTCGCTTTCATCCGCTTTAGTATAGCAAATTAAGGCTCTTCTTTCAACCTCGCCCCGGCTTGTTTTTCTTCGTTTCCTGTGATACACTGCAAGAAAAATCATGAGTTTTTCTCATGCATATGGTTAGGCGATTGCGAAGCGGGATAGAAGGGATTCCGGCAAGAAAAGTTTTGTGGCATTCCAAGGGCATCTGATTTTCTTTGATGTGAAATGCCAACCGTTCTTAGTGGTTTGTTTTTCTTGATTATAAACTGTCTTTTCGCTTGCTTTGACAGAATCGGGGCACTGTCCGTCAAGGGCGGATGCCACATAATGTCTGCAAGGGGCACTGGGAATTTCGGCATACTTTTTCTTTCATCTGGCAACCGGCACAAATTCACATCCATGTTCAATTGTGCCTCGCTGGTACATCCCTGTACCAGCGTTGCCTGTTGCCAGACGAAATTCCGGGTGCCCCTAACAGCCCTTATCAGGCATCCGTACTTTGACGGACAGTACCCTGATTCTGCTCAAACATGGAAAAGACTGTTTTTATCGAAAAAAGAAAAACGAACCACTTAGAACGGTGGTATTTCATCATCCGAAAATCAGCGTCTTGGAATACCGCAAAACTTCTGTACCGGCAGTTCCTGTCCCCTTTCGCAATTGCCTAACCAGAATCAGATAAGAAAAGAGGTTTTACTATGTCAGAAAACGAAGTAAAAGAAACCATGCAGGACTTTGAAGCAGAGCTTGAGGCTTCCTTCCGGAAAATCAATGAAGGAGATATCTTAACCGGAACCGTTATCTCTGTGGATGAAGATGCCATCACATTGGACTTAAAGTATTATGCACCGGGAATCATCAAAGCTGATGAAGTCAGCAACGACCCATCCTTTGTCATTGATGAGCACATCCATCCGGGAGATGTCTTAGAAGCAACCGTCATCCGCCGGGATGATGGAGAAGGCAATATCCTGCTTTCCATGAAAGAAGCCAATGAAGTCCTTGCCTGGGATAAGCTAAAAGAGTTATTGGAAAATGAAACCGTTGTTACCGTAAAGGTCAGTGAAACGGTAAAAGCCGGTGTAGTTGCATATCTTTATGGCATTCGCGGTTTTATCCCGGCTTCCCAGATTACCACAGCCTATGTGGAAGATACGGAAAGCTACGTTGGAAAGGAATTAGAAGTCCGTGTCATTACTGTCGATGAAGAAGATGACCGACTGGTGCTCTCCGGAAAATCCGTTGCTCTTGAAAAAGAAGCGGAAGAGAGAAATCATAAAATTGCCATGTTAGTTCCGGGAAGTATCGTAGAAGGAACGGTGGAAAGCCTGATGCCATATGGTGCATTTATCAACCTTGGGGACGGACTTACGGGACTTGTCCACATTTCCCAGATTTGCGAACGCCGTATCAACAAACCTTCCGAAGTATTAAAGGAAGGCCAGCATGTAAAGGCTAAACTTTTAAATACCAACGACGGCAAAATCAGCTTAAGCATGCGCGCCTTGGAAGAAGAAATGGTAGATACTTCCGTAGAAGAAAAGGAAGACTTATCCGCCTACACCTCTGACGAAAGTGCTTCTACCAGCCTTGGCGCACTGTTAAAGGGATTGAAGCTCTAAAACGCAACAAGGGACAGATATTTCTATCTGTCCCTCATTGTTTTTAAAGGTTGGAGAATACTTTTATCAAAATTTAGTCTAATTTCCAAATATCTTTGTTGTACTGCTCAATTGTACGGTCAGATGAGAAGAAGCCGGCTTTGCTGATGTTTGTCAGCATCATTTTTGCCCATGCTTTTCTATCTTCATAATCTGCAAGCATTTCATCTTTCTTTGCACGATAAGATTCGAAATCCGGAAGAGTCATGAACCAGTCTTTGTTGATTAACTCATTGAAAAGTCTCTCTAAGTTCTCTGCATTTCCGATTGCTTTCATTTCATCACTTACGATGAAGTCGATTGCACGTTTGATATCTGCATCATTATCATAATACTTGCGTGATACATAATCAGCTTTTGCGTAATGCTCAATTACTTCGTCAGAAGACTCTCCGAAGATGTAGATGTTATCATCTCCTACTAACTGATGCATTTCTACGTTTGCTCCGTCCATGGTTCCGATTGCTACTGCACCATTTAACATGAACTTCATGTTAGATGTTCCGGATGCCTCTTTAGAAGCTAAGGAAATCTGCTCATGGATATCTGCTGCCGGGATTAATTTCTCGGCTAATGTAACATTGTAGTTCTCTACCATAACAACCTGTAAGTATGGACTTACTTCCGGGTCATTTGCAATTAACTGCTGTAAGCAGAGAATTAAATGGATAATGTCTTTTGCAATGATGTAAGCCGGAGCTGCCTTTGCACCAAAGATTGCTGTAATCTTTCTTGCCGGTTTCTTTCCTGCTTTGATTTCAAAATATTTGTTAATTACATAGAGTGCATTCATCTGCTGTCTCTTGTACTCATGTAATCTCTTAATCTGGATATCAAATACTGAGTTCTCATCTAAGTCGATGTTCTGTGTTGCTTTTAAGTAGTTCTTAAGAACAACTTTGTTCTCAGTCTTGATTGCAAGTAATTTATCTAATACTGCATCGTCGTTTACGAACTGTCCTAATTTTTCCAGTTCCATTGCATCTTTCTTGAAGCCTGGTCCAATCAGTTCTTCGATTAAGGATGTTAATCCCTTGTCGCAGTGTAATAACCAACGACGGAATGTGATACCGTTTGTCTTGTTGTTGAACTTCTCAGGATAAATCTTGTAGAAGTTATTTAACTCAGAATCTTTTAAGATTTCTGTATGAAGGTATGCAACACCATTTACGCTGAATCCGTAGTGGATATCCATATGAGCCATGTGTACACGTTTCTCATCATCGATAATGTATACAGACTTGTCATCATATTTAGCAACTACACGGTTGTTTAATTCGTAGATGATTGGCATTAACTGTGGAACAGCTTTCTCTAAGAAAGAGATTGGCCATTTCTCTAATGCTTCTGCTAAGATGGTGTGGTTGGTATATGCACAGCACTTGGAAACGACTGCAATAGCCTCGTCCATGCCGATTCCTCTTTCCATTAACAGACGAATCATCTCTGGGATTACCATAGATGGATGGGTATCATTAATCTGGATTACTGCATAATCAGCGAGGTCATGTAAATTGCATCCTCTTTCTACAGCTTCATCTAAGATTAACTGTGCAGCGTTGCTTACCATGAAGTACTGCTGGTAAACACGAAGGAGACGTCCCTTGTCATCGCTGTCATCCGGATATAAGAATAATGTCAGGTTTTTCTTGATATCCTCTTTATCAAAGTCAATTCCATCACCAACGATGCTCTCATCTACTGTTTCGATATCGAATAAATGAAGTTTATTGGTTGTGTTTTCATATCCGGTAACATCAATATCATATAATCTTGAAGTTACATTAAATCCACCAAACTGTACCTGGTAGCTCTTATCTGTCTTTGTCAGCCAGCTTTCATCCTGAATCCAAGGATTCTTGGTTTCTTTCTGAAGGTTGTTTTCAAATACCTGTTTGAATAATCCGTAATGATAGTTAAGTCCAACTCCATCACCGTTTAATCCTAATGTTGCGATAGAATCAAGGAAGCATGCTGCAAGTCTTCCAAGACCACCGTTACCAAGTGATGGTTCCGGCTCAACCTCTTCAATTGCACAGATGTCTTTGCCATTTGCTGCAAGTACATCTCTTACTTCATCATATACGCCTAAGTTAATCAGGTTGTTGGAGAGAAGTTTTCCAATTAAGAACTCTGCGGAAATATAATATAATTTTTTCTTTCCGTTGTGGTTCTCTTTCTTCTCAGCCATTGCTTTTGTCATCTCTAATAATGCGAAGTATAATTCTTCGTTAGAACAATCAGCAATTCCCTTGTTATATTTCTTTGTTACGATTTCCTGTAAATTCATTTTTGACCCTCCGTTAAATTTGAATTCGGTTCGTTCTTTCTCTTATGTATGCATTATCTAACATTTCTTTTACATTTTCTTGTAATATCCCTATCAAAAGTGGTACAATACTATCATATTTCGATGATTTTAGAAAATTTAACTTTTTTGTACATTTTGACGAAAGGCGTTTCCCATGAATATTCTCGAATATGAAAATTACCAGGAAAAGAAATCACATGGCTCAGAAAGTTTCCCGTATATCACCTATCCCTGTTCCATCCCCTTGGACTTTGAGCGGGTGCCTGCCCACTGGCATGATGAAACGGAAATTATCTATATCAAAAAAGGCAGAGGACTGATTACCGTAGACCTGGAGGAATACCCGGTTCAGGAAGGAAGTATTCTTCTGATTCTTCCGGGACAGGTTCATTCCATTGAGCAGTATCTCGATTACAAAATGGAATACATTAATATTATTTTTAAACTGGAAATGCTCCTTGCCAAACAGACGGATATCTGTAACAGCCGCTACTTTACGCCACTTTTAGATGGCACACTGCGGCTCACCACACATTTTACGCCGGGTATGCCATACTATAATGAGGTTGCCGGCTGCATCAATGCCGCAGATGAAGTCTGTAAGACCAATCCACCGGCTTTCCAGCTTGTGATTAAAGGACAGCTTTTTCTGCTCTTTTCCATTCTGATTTCTAACTGCTGTGAAACAAGTGTATCCCGCAAAAACCAGAAATCTCTGGAAAAGATGAAACGCATCATCAAATATATTGAGACAAATTACGCCAGTAAAATCTCCATTGAAGAAATGGCAGATGCGTTAAACTTAAGCCAGTCTCATTTTATGAAGTTTTTTAAAAATACCATGGGAACTACTTTTACAGAATATTTAAATGATTACCGGCTGACCATGGCCAGCCGGCTGCTTATCTCGTCTGAAGCTTCTATATTAGACATTGCCGCTGAAGTAGGCTTTGATAACCTTTCTTACTTCAACCGGCTGTTTAAGAAACGTTTTTATGTTACGCCCCGTGAGTACCGGAAGCGTTTTGCAGGATAAGTTCTTTTACTTTTTTCATATCCATTGCAGGCAGGTAATAGGTACTGTCCGGCTTTTTATCATCCTTCGGAGAAATATTTGAATGAATGTAAAAAGTGTCAAGACCTGCCTCTTTGGCTCCATTGATGTCACAGCGTACATCATTTCCAATCATCAGTGTTTTCTTCACATCCAGATGATACTTTTCTATCAGTTGTTCAAAAAAGCGGATGTCCGGTTTCTTGGTTCCGTAATCAGATGAAATAAAAATATCGTCAAAGTATTTTGTGATATCTAAATAATTCATCTCATACTCTGTGAAAATCCGCTGGGCGTTGGATAAAAGATATACCTTTTTCCCGCTTTTTTTCAATGCCTCTAATAACTCTCTTACACCATCATAAATCCGCACATATTCCATCGTCAGTACACGGAAGAACTGTCCGGTGTGAACAGCCAATGCTTCGTCTGCCTCTATGCCCTTCTTTGCATAAAGTTCTGCAAATACCTGCTCAATCTGAATTTCCGGAAATGCCTCATGGGCATACCGCGGTTCCTTTTCCAACTCTCCCTTTAAGTCTGTCTCTTTGTTTTGAATCAATGCCAGATAAGATTTCTGTAACTCCTCCGGGGCATATAAAGCTCCATGAAATCCGTAAAATAGACTCATTTTTTCCCATACCTTGGCATCGTTTTCCTCTGTGTGGATATCTACCAGCGTTCCATACAGATCAAACACATAATTGTCGTACATGTTATCTTCCCGTCTCCTATTTTTATTTAAACATCTTTGTCTTAGCAAAGATTAATGCAACAATGAGACTGCATACCACTGCGATTAATACGATAATGAGAAATCCATACGGACTCTCTGCAAATGGCATTCCCTTTGCAGCCACATTCATGCCATACGCTGAGAATATCATAGTTGGCACAGAAAGTACAGCTGTAATTATGGCAAGCACCTTCATTACCACGTTCAGATTGTTGGAAATAACCGATGCAAAGGCATCCATCATTCCGCTTAAAATGCCGCTGTAAATGTTTGCCATCTCGATTGCCTGCTTATTTTCGACGATAACATCTTCAAGAAGTTCTTCATCTTCCTGATACTTTTTAATATTGTCATTTTTAAATAATTTTTCCAGCACCACCTCATTGGAACGGAGTGCTGTTGTAAAGTAAACCAGACTCTTTTCTAACTTCAAAAGCTCAATTAACTCCCGGTTCTGGGTGGACTTATGCAATTTATTCTCCACAATCTCACTCTGCCGGTCAATGCTCCTTAAGTACTGTAGGAAAAGAGAAGAAGTCCGGTACAAAATCTGAAGCACAAAACGGGAACGCATGGCAGGATTAAAATCCCGCACCGTGCCATTGGCAAACGCTTCTAAGATTGGAGTCTTCTCAAGGCTTACTGTAATGACTGCCTTCTTTACCACAAATATAGAAAGTGGAATGGTATCATAAAGTTCCTTATCATTATGGGTTTCAATATTGGGAATGTTTACCAATACCATGGTATAATTCTCGTCTGTCTCGATACGGGAACGCTCGTCCGTATCCAGTGCGGAACGCATGGCATCTGCATCAATTCCATACTGATTCACCATTGCCGCGACTTCTGCCTCATTGGGATTCACAAGGGAAATCCAGCAATCCTCCCTTGGTGATTCAATTTCGGTGATACGGTTCTGTTCACTGCAATAGTACTTAATCATCTTTCCACTTCCTTTCTCTTCTTTTCCTGTAACAACCCTATATAAAAAAGAATGTGCCTTGGCACATTCTCGCGCCTGCGGCGGTCGCTTGCGACATCTACCTTATACGCCGCAGTGCGCATCCTCGCGGAGCGTTTTTTACTTTGCAATTTCCTGTAAAGTAAAAAAATCCCCATCAAAGCCGGAACACTTTGACAAGGGAATCTCGCTTAATCCTTTTTTAGTATATTTCCACCCCCTTTGTTTGTCAACCCTGACTCATATGTTTTCTCATCTGCAGCAATATTTTCTTCTCCATACGGCTGACCTGTACCTGACTGGTGCCAAGCTCCGCTGCAATCTGGCTTTGTGTAGCATTTTCAAAATACCGCATTTTAATCAGCTGCTGCTCTCGTTCGGATAACTGTTGCAGCAATTCTTCTATCAGAAGTCTATTTTCCAGTTCTTCCTGTGCATTCTTCTTATCCTTCAACCGGTCTAAAAGATAGATTTCGCTGCCATCCGACTGATAGACGCTCTGATAAATGGATTCCACTTCTCCATTTGCCTCCACTGCCAGTACTATCTCTTCCTCGGAAAGCCCGGTCTTTTCTGCCAGTTCCGCTAATGCCGGATCCCTTCCGAGCGTGTCCGTCAGTTCTTTTCTGGCATTACTGATAAGATATCCTTTTTCTTTCATGCTCCTGCTGACCTTCACCATACCGTCATCCCTTAGGAAGCGGCGGATTTCTCCCATAATCACCGGTACTGCATAAGTAGAAAAGCATACCTCGTAACTTACATCAAATTTATCCACTGCCTTCATCAGTCCGATGCATCCAATCTGAAACAGTTCTTCTTTATCATGTCCCCTTCCCAAAAATCTTTGTACCACGCTCCAGACCAGTCCCTGATTTCCAAGCACCAGCGTATCTCTTGCCTGCTTATCCCCTTCGTGTGCCCGTTTGATATAAGCTATTGTCTGTTCCATTCTCCCCTTAACTTTCCCGCACCAGATTTTTCTTCATTTTTACAATGGTTCCTTCGCCGACCTTCGACTGTACTTCTACCACATCCATAAAAGCTTCCATAAAAGAAAAGCCCATACCGGATCGTTCCAGCTCCGGTCTCGTCGTAAAAAACGGCTCCTTCGCCCGCTCAATATCTGCAATTCCCTTACCGCTGTCTTTCACTGTAATATGTACCGTGTTCCCGGAAAGGCAGCACTGCATCACTACCTTTCCCTCTTTTTCTTCATATCCATGGATAATAGCATTGGTTACTGCCTCCGATACTGCAGTCTTAATATCCTCCAACTCATCCAGGGTCGGATTCATCTGGGCACAAAATGCTGCTACCGCCACTCTTGCAAATCCTTCATTTACGGATAATGCCTCAAATTCCAGTCTCATCTCATTTCTTCTTTCCATATTTACTGCCTCCATTTTCATGCCTCCTTCTTCTCCCCTTCTTTCATCTGAACCAGCTTGTGCAGACCGGATACCACAAATATTTTCCGAATCCGCTCATTCATATTCTCTGCCACCACTTTTCCGCCGCTGTAGCTCATGTTCCGGCATCTTCCGATTACCACGCCGATTCCTGAACTGTCCATAAATTCTGTTCCGGCAAAATCGAAAACCAGCTTATTGACCCGGTAAGAATCAATCAGCAAATCCGCCTCTGCCCGCAGCTGCGTGGCACAGTGATGGTCTAACTCCTTTGGTACGCGGATGGTGAGACATCCATTTTCTAATTCATACTTAAATTCCATTCTTCTATCCTCCATTTACATTGCGTAAAAAAAGACGCCCGGCAATCTGCCTGACGTCTTTTGTAATCTTTTTCTTTTTTCTATATTCTGTTACTGTTCTGCATTCTGCAATTCTTCCAGATAACGTGAGGAATTGGATGCACGTTCTGTATTCGGATAACCATCAATTACCTTCTGATAATATTCGATGGCTTTTTCATTCTCGCCCAGATTCCGGTAGGTCTGTGCCAGATAATAAATTGCATTACCATCCTGATACGTCTCATCCATCTCTACTACTTTTTCAAATCCGGTCTTTGCATCTTCATAATTATGGCTGCTGTATGCCTGATAACTTTCTGCATAAGTCACCTGAAGATACTGGTCATTTACCGTTGCATTAATGCTTTCATAAATTTCCTTTGCGGTATCGGAAAGGTTCTCTTCGTTCACACCGGAAAGTGCATCTCCTGCTGCTGTAATATCTCCCTCCTGGAAAGATTTATAAGCGGAAAGCAGCTGGTCATAGCTGTTAATCTTATTGGATGTTGCCTCTGAATCATCCTTTGCAGAAGATACCTGCTGATTCAGGTCTTCTATCTGATTCTCCAGGTTGGTAATCTGCTGATTCTTCGTGGTTATGGTATCATTTGCCTGAACCACGGATGTATTGGCATCACTTTTTGCCTTCTGTCTTACACTTGGCACTACCAGGAAACAGGTGACTGCCACACCGATTGCCACACCCAGTAAAATGGTAAGTATCGTGGCAAATCCTGAAGTTTCTTTGAATTTGGTCGGCTGGATAATAAGGTCATTTCCACTCTTATAGGAAATGAGATCATCCTCTTTCTTTTTCTTCTTGCCACTGTTGGCACTGCGTAACATCTGATTGGTCTCTTTCATATAGCGCAGTGTAATCGTATTGCTGGAATCGATTTTCATAGCTGCCCGCAGTGACTTCTTTGCCTGCTCAAACTTATTCTCTTTCATATACAAAAGAGCCAGCAACTGATGTCCCTTTACCAGTCTTGGATTTAAGGACAATACCTTCTTCAACTGGATAATTGCAAGGTCTGTACTGTTCTGTTTACAGTATAACAATGCCTGATTATATTTCTTAATGGTCTGATTTACCGTTTCTAACTGTGCCGGATTCTTCTGCACGGCATCGAGATAACGGCCTGCATCATTATCCTTTGGCTGAAGGTTCTTACTAATCACCCATTCACCCATGGCAGATACCGCCTCACCGGTCTCAAAAAGTACCAGTCCCAGGAGATTTCTTGCCTGAATGTTCGTCTTATCAAACCGAAGACTCTTCTTAAGACTTTCAATCGCTCCGGATAAATCACGGACATTGCTTCGTTCTAATCCCTGATTATAATAATAATTAGAGGTCATCACTATTTTCTTATATACTTTTACGTCAATTCCGCAGTTCGGACAACGGTTGTCCCTTGTCAGATCTGCTCCGCAATTATAACATTTCATACTTTACCTCACTTAACGAATTCTACTGTCGTCTTGCTTCTTTCATCATTTCTCTTAAAATGTCTGTCATATCCGTTAAGTCCTGATTGTAAATAGCTTCCTCTGCCTCTTCTACTTCCAGGCTTGGTTTGAATTTCTTTAATTCTTCTTCAAAATCTATCATGCTTCATTTCCTCCTGCTATCTTTTCCAATTCTCCAATCAAATACAGGGAACCCGCACAGAATACCATCTGGTTGTCCTTCCTGCATCCCTTCGCATATCTGTATGCCTGTGCACAGTCTTCTATTACCATTGTTTCCCTGCCGTTTGCCATAAATTCATCCTGCAGTTTCAAAGGATCAATTCCACGGCTGTCCGGGATGCGGGTCAGCACAATACTATCCCACGAAACTTCCTTGCACAGTACTTTTACTGCTTCTTTATGATTCTTCTCTTCCATCATGGAAAAAAGAAGAACTGGCTTTTCTTCCGCAATCTTCTGCACATTTTTCACAAAGTGGGCAATACCATCTGCATTATGTGCTCCGTCAAAATAGATAAATGGCTCTGCCTGCTGCATTCTGCCCATCCATCTGGTATGTTCCATTGCAGAGATAATCTCTGCTTTTCCAATTCCGGTTTCCACCTGAAGGACAGATAACGCCCGATATGCCAGTGACGCATTCATCATCTGATATTCTGCCGGAAACGGGATTTTCAAATCAACAACATCATACCCATTGGTATAACAAAAATCAATAGTTTTCCCGGTTATTTTATGAATTTTAAGACTTTCTAAAGAAATACAGTAATAAGGTGCTCTTTTTGCCCTTGCAGTCTGCCTTATCACTTCTGCCGCTGTTTCATTACTTCCATCAAAGATAACAGGAACGCCTTCTTTGATAATCCCTGCCTTTTCTCCTGCAATTGCTTCAATGGAATCTCCTAAAATCTGTGTATGCTCGAGACTGATAGATGTAATAATCGTAAGCAACGGTTCCTCAAATACATTCGTTGCATCTAACCTTCCGCCAAGTCCGGTCTCTAAAATAAGATAATGTACTTTCCGCTTCTGAAAAAGATACATGCCCATGGCAAAAAGATATTCAAAAAATGCTGGATGCGGCAGTCCTTCTGCTTCCATCTGCTCTACCACCTTCTGCACTGCCTCAAAGCTTTCTACAAATTCTTCCTGACTGCACTTTTCGCCATTGATTACGAAACGTTCTTCCATACATACAAGGTGCGGAGAAGTAAAGAGTCCCACTTCACATCCATGTTCCACCAGCACCTGATTGATAAATGCACAGACACTTCCTTTGCCATTGCTTCCTGCCACATGGATGATTTCAAACTGATGCTCTCTGATAGAAAGTCTCTGCAGCATTTCTTTCGTATGCTCTAAACTGTTTTTCTTTGTGAACTTTGGTATTTCATATATATAATTGCAAATCTCTTCATAAGTCATTTTTGTCACCACTTTTCTAAGTATAATATAGTGGGAAATTTTTTCAAGAGGTTATCCTGTTTCCATAAAAAGTTTTCGCCGCAGAAACTGCGGCGAATCGACAATACCTGTCTTTTAACTTTTGTAACTATTTCATCTGAGCCAGACGCTCCTGTACGGTAGCCATCATCTGCTCATATTTTGCAAGCTTATCTTTCTCTTCCTGAATCTTTGCAGCAGGTGCCTTGCTTACAAACTTCTCATTATTTAACATGCCGTGGGAGCGGGCAAGTTCTTTCTTAAGACGCTCTTCTTCTTTCAAAAGACGCTCTTTTTCTTTTTCCATATCTACCAAGTCTTCCAACGGCATGTATACAACAGCTCCCGGAATAACTACGGATACTGCATCTTCTCCGATTCCTGCCTTATCGGACTGGACATCAACCTCGCTGGCACTGATAAGATTCTGGTATGTTTTCTTCATGCTCTCAAAGGTCTCACAAAGTGCTTTGTCTTCAGATACAATAAATACCTTTGCCTTTCTGGATGGTGGAACATCCATCTCTGTTCTTAAGTTACGGATGCCTTTTACCAGCTCTTTTACATGAGCAAGCATCTCTTCTTCTGCCGAGAAATTCCACTCTTCTTTGTAAACCGGCCAGTCAGCCAGCATAATGGTCTCTTCCTGTGGATTTAAGGTACAGTAGATTTCTTCTGTGATAAATGGCATATACGGATGTAATAATTTTAATGCCTGTCCTAATACAGTACGAAGTGTCCAGAGTGCACTGTTGGCAGCCCTGGCATCCTCGTCTTTCTTATAAGTACGAACTTTGGCAATCTCGATATACCAGTCACAGAATTCATCCCAGATAAAGTCATATACTTTCTGTACTGCAATACCAAGTTCGAATTTATCCATATTTTCTGTTACATCTTTGGTCAATGTATTAACTGCTGAAAGAATCCATTTATCTTCCGGTGCCAGGTCAGAAATTGCAGGCTTTGTTACTTCCATACCCTCTAAGTTCATCATAATGAAACGGGATGCATTCCACACTTTATTGGCAAAGTTACGGGATGCTTCTACACGCTCCCAGTAGAAACGCATATCATTTCCCGGTGCATTTCCGGTAATCAGTGTCAGTCTCAAGGCATCTGCACCATATTTATCAATAACCTCTAACGGGTCAATTCCATTTCCAAGAGATTTACTCATCTTACGGCCCTGGGAATCACGAACCAGTCCGTGGAATAATACAGTATGGAATGGTGCTTTGCCCATCTGCTCATATCCTGAGAAAATCATACGGATTACCCAGAAGAAAATAATATCGTATCCGGTTACTAATACATCATTCGGATAGAAATAATCTAAGTCTTCTGTTTTCTCCGGCCAGCCTAAGGTTGAGAATGGCCATAATGCAGATGAGAACCAGGTATCCAGCGTATCCGGATCCTGTGTCATATGAGTGCATCCACATTTCGGACATTTCTCCGGTGCGCTCTTAGATACTACCATTTCTCCGCATTCGTCACAGTAATATGCAGGAATACGATGTCCCCACCAGAGCTGTCTGGAAATACACCAGTCACGGATATTATCTGTCCAGTTGAAGTAGGTTTTTTCCATACGCTTTGGAAGGAGTTTGATGTCTCCGTTCTTTACACCTTCTACTGCCGGTTTGATTAAGTCATCCATTTTTACAAACCACTGCTGTTTAATCATCGGCTCTACCGTTGTGCCACAGCGGTCATGGGTTCCTACGTTATGGGAATGCGGAACAACCTTTACCAAAAGGCCTTCCTTCTCTAAATCTTCTACCAGTGCTTTTCGGCATTCATATCTGTCCATGCCTGCATATTTTCCGGCTTTGCTGTTCATGGTTGCGTCATCATTGATAACAACGATTTCTTCCAAGTTATGACGTTTTCCAACTTCAAAGTCGTTCGGGTCATGTGCCGGTGTAATCTTTACACATCCGGTTCCGAATTCTTTATCTACATAAGAGTCTGCAATAACCGGAATCTCACGGTCTGTCATCGGAAGCTTTAACATTTTTCCGATAATATCCTGATAGCGCTCATCATCCGGATTTACTGCTACTGCGGTATCACCAAATAAAGTCTCCGGACGGGTGGTTGCGATTTCTACGAATCTTCCCTCTTCCCCTACTACCGGATAATTGATATGCCAGAAGAAGCCATCCTGCTCTTCATGCTCTACCTCTGCATCGGAAATAGATGTCTTACAGACCGGACACCAGTTTACGATACGGGAGCCTTTATAAATGAGACCTTTTTCATATAATTTAATAAATACTTCAAGAACTGCATCAGAGCATCCCTTGTCCATGGTAAAACGCTCTCTGCTCCAGTCTGCGGAAGAACCCATTTTCTTTAACTGGTTGATGATGCGGCTGCCGTACTCATCCTTCCACTCCCAGCATTTCTCTAAGAAGCCTTCTCTTCCGAGGTCATTCTTGTCAATTCCCTGTTTCTTTAAGGAATCAATAACCTTTACCTCTGTTGCAATGGCTGCGTGGTCTGTTCCCGGCTGCCATAATGCATTATATCCCTGCATTCTCTTATAACGGATTAAGATATCCTGCATGGTATTATCCAATGCATGTCCCATATGAAGCTGTCCGGTAATATTTGGCGGCGGCATTACAATGGTAAATGGTTTCTTGCTGCGGTCAGCCTGTGCATGGAAATATCCATTGTCTTCCCATTTCTTATAAAGTCGGTCTTCAATCCCTTTTGGATCGTAGGTTTTTGCAAGTTCTTTGCTCATAATTGTTCTCCTTTTCCATAAAAAAGCCCTCCTTATCCAACCGGATAAGAAGGGCGAATCAGCGCGGTACCACCTTCGTTATGCATAACATCTATGCACATCTCTTCTCCGTAACGTGGAGTTCCGGGAAAACTTATGCCTTGTTGGAATTCTTTATGGGATTCCTGTTGCAGGCTTTCTGGGTCTTCCGGTTCGAAAGCTACCTTCCATCTGTCGTATTCAGGCGACCTTCCAGCCGATGAGCCGTCCTCTCTTAGAACCGTACCGATGTACTCCTCTTTCTCATTACCTTTATCTCTAGGCATTATATTAAATTTGCCAAGCACTTTTGTCAAGGGTGAGTTTTATAAAGTATACTTTTCCAACAACTCTTTTGCCCACTCTTCACTTATCTGTAACTCTTCCTGCAATAACGCCAAAATCTCTTCCTCTGATTTTCCGAATTTGCGACCAAGTCTTATGATTTCCTGTGTCTGACCTTCTCTTCTGATTCTCGCTTCTCGCTCAAAACTCTTCATATATGCAAGACCTACCTCTCCATCCCGCTTTACTGCAGTTACCATCCGATGAAGCTTTTTCAGGCTTTCGGTGGAAGCATTCTCTATGGACGAATGCTCCATGTAATGCAGCAGCTGCTTTAATTCTTCCGGTGGGTTTCCTTCTTTTCCTCTTGTATACAAGAATATGGTCTTTGCACCATCCTCATACTCTAATTCCGGCACTTCTACACAGCTATTCTTAATGGTATATACCATTCGGTTCTCACTAAAAGGGTCATAGGTTGTGATAAAAATCACAATTACATTTCGAAGCTTTCCATATTCTTCGCCTGCCGGCAAATTTCCTGCATCGATCTTTGCATGATAAAAACGTGCTCTACGGGGAAGTGCTGCGAGATCTCCCTTTCCGTCATTCTGGTCCGGCTCAATATCAAAAATTTCTCCATTCTCTTCATCCAGATATACGTCCAGCCGGATACCATGGGCTTCTGTATTTTCTCCACCGAAGAATCGTTGCGGCACCACTGTAAGCTTTCCAATCGGACGGTGCAGAATACATTCCAAAATATACCTTGCTGACTGCTCCCCATAAATTTTATGGCTGGTCAGGCTGTTTACCAGAAAGTCGTCCACCAGATTCAGTTCTTCTAAAGTTTTCATGTTTCCTCCTTTTCCCATAGCACATAGAAAAGCAGGATAGCATATCCTATTTCCACCTCTGATATTTTACCTGTTCAATGCACTATGCGTCTGTTAATTGTAATTAGAATTTAAAAGCATAGAATTCATTGAATTGTTACCAGAAATTTAGATTGGCTTTTGCCATTCGAAAATTAGAATATATGCTTTGTGCTGATTGTAACAAATAAAAAGCGAGAATACAAGCAGATTTTTTATTCTTTATAATTCCTTTCGAAATGCCATAAAAATCCATTTTCATTGTCTCTATCCTATGTTATAATAAACGAAAATGAGAAAAATTTATACTGTAATGACAAAGGGAGAGTTTTTATGTCTATGCTTAATTTAAAAGAACTGGATTCTATGCATTTAAGTGTTCTGGCTGAAATCGGCAATATCGGTTCCGGCAATGCAGCTACAGCACTGGCTGGTCTCTTGAATTCACCGGTAGATATTGAAGTGCCGAACATCTGTCTGCTGGATTATACCAAAGCTGCTGATTATCTTGGTGGGGCCGATAAAACTGCTATTGGTATGACAGTAAAAGTAAAAGGTGATATGAATGGCGTGATGCTTCAGATTGTGGAGAAGGAGTTTGCCAGCCGGCTGATTAATACCTTTTATGAGAAAAATGTCGATTCCATTGATTCACTGGATGATATGGATTTATCTGTTTTACGGGAAATGGCAAATATTACAACTGCCGCTTATGTCAATTCGATTGCGAAAATGACCAATACCTTCATTGATATTGAACCGCCGCAGAATCAGCCCGGCACCATCGGTGAGATTTTAGCCGCACCGGTGAAAGAATTTACCGGACTGGATTATCAGGTACTTTTTATTGATGAGCGTTTAAGCTTCGCCCATACCCAGATTAAAACTGCCATGATTCTGATTCTTGAAATAGACTCCATGAGAGTGCTTTTTGAGGGACTCGGTATCGGTTTATAATATTGCAAAAAAGAACGCTATTGTCTGGAATCACTTCCATGCAATAACGTTCTTTTTTCTTACTCTTCTTCTTTGTCCTCATCTGCAATTGCCGCTGCTGCCCCGGATACTGCGGCTACTACCGCTATTACAGCTACAATTATTACAAATAAGATTAAAATTCCAAGGAAAATCAGAAGTCCACCCTCTGTCATCTTATTACCTCCTCCTTGTACCAGATATCTATAGTATACTACGATTCTGTATTATCGTCTATAAATTCTATCATATGACGGATATCCTGCATCTCGCAGTCCATTTCTGTAATTACATCTGCAACATGCTTTAATTTATCTGCTATTTCTTCTGAATTATTAATATGTTTCTTATAGCGAAGCTTGTGCTCAAGACTCGCCCAGAAATCCATGGCAATAGTCCGGAGCTGCACCTCCACTTTCATATGGCGCTTCTCGTTCGATAAAAATATCGGCACATCTACAATCAGATGCAGACTACGGTATCCGTTATCCTTCGGATGTGCAATATAATCTTTCTTCTCTACCAGAATGATATCATCCTGCTGCAGCAGCAAATCTGCCATAGTATAAATATCTTCCTGAAAAGAACAGATGACGCGCACTCCCGCAATATCAAACATATTCTCCTCAATTGCTTTCATGGAAAATCCAATATTCTTCCGTTTGATTTTTTCAATAATACTTGCCGGTTTCTTCAGTCTTGTTTTTATGGACTCAATCGGATTCCTGTTATATTGTGTGGAAAACTGCTCATTTAATACCTTAAACTTTGTTTCCACTTCCATCATGGCACACCGGTAATACATCATCAAATCCCCAAAGGGTTTCATCTCACTTAAAAAATCCTCCGGATGTGCCTCGTCTTTTATTCTGCTAAAATCTAATGGATTCATCTTTTACTTTCCTCATAAGTTTATTTTTCTTACTTTTCTATCATATCAGAAAATACCCGAAACAACTATTAATTTTTTCTAAAGTTATCGCAGTGCTCACCAAAGCCGTGGAAGAAAAGAAGTCTGCTCAAGTAAACTTGGCTCCTTCTTTTCTTCCACGATTTTTTCTCGCTACTCGCGTAAAAAAACAGCAGTGTCCATGTTTTCTTCAACATATTTAAGACACTGCTGTTTTATCTGCCTTATCGGTAGCTTTGCTTTATAGATGACTAAGGGTTACATTTTATTATCCGTTTTTAGTTTTTCTGCCCTAAAGTTACGGTTACCGTCTGTTCCTGATACTGTCCATCTGTCTGACGTTCAAATACAACTTCTACAGAATCACCTGCTGCACAATACTTAATCGCATCATTTAATTCTGTTGTAGATGAAACCTTGCTTCCATCAAAGGATGTGATAATATCTCCTGCCTGTAAGCCTGCCTGCTCTGCCGGTGAACCTTCCTTTACCTGATAGAGATATATTCCTTCCGGCATATTATAGGTCTGTGCAACGGTGGAGGATACATCTACACCGGAGATTCCAAGATATGCGGAACGGGATTCATCCACCTGTTCCCGGTTGATTAATTTTTCAATAATCGGAGACGCCGTATTAATCGGGATAGCATAGCCCATACCTTCTACACTGGTATCAGAATATTTTACAGAACTGATACCGATTACTTCACCCTTGGCGTTCAGTAATGCGCCACCACTATTACCAGGGTTAATAGCCGCATCAGTCTGAATCAGTTCATTGGTGGTGGTAGAACCGTCATCATTTTCTACGGACACCTCTCGGTTCAATGCACTGATAACACCGGTTGTAACAGACTGCCCATAACCTAATGCGTTTCCGATTGCAACTGCTGCCTGACCTACACTTAATTCATCAGAATTGCCAAGGGTTGCAACCTTAATGGTACTTAAGGTGTCTGCGCTGATATCGGAAATCGGAACTGCAACGACTGCTAAGTCACTTCCTGCATCTGTTCCTTTTACTTCTGCGGCTACTGTGCTGTCATCTGAGAACTGCACGGTAATACTTTGGGCACCGGATACCACATGATTATTCGTTGCTACATAGATGTACTGGTCATCCTGGCTTACTATGATTCCGGAACCACAGCTTTCCTGTGGCTGGGATGCAGTATATCCATACCAGGTGCTTACCTGTTTTTCACTCATATTCGTAATTGCAACAATAGATGGCATTACATTATCTGCAATATCTGAGACATCCGTCAAATCGGTTACTGCTTTGGATGAAGTATTTGCTGCCTTAACGGTATCTCCGCTGCTGCTCTTATTCAGGGAAGCCTCTGTCTTAGCAGATTCAGAGTTGCTCCACTTCGTTCCAAGTAGCTGATTTGTTCCCGCAAATACGCTTCCTGAAATCAATCCAAAGACTAATGCAATAGCTGCACATTTTGCAAGTTTTACACCAAATCCACCTTTACCATGTTCTTTCTTTACTTTTTCTTTCCGTTTTTTCTTCTGCTGATTCTGTCCATATGGCTGTGTTCCCTGACTATAATAGGCATTTCCCTGTCCATACTGGGTTCCCTGACTATAATAGGCATTTCCCTGTCCATACTGGGTTCCCTGACTGTAGCCCTGTGAAGTATTTCCGTTCACCTGACTGCTCCATGAAGTATTTGTTCCGTCTCCTGTCTGCTGGTTCGTCTGATTATATGAATAAGGAGAGCCGGAGTTAAAATTGTTGTTATAATTGTTTTCCATAAAGATTACTCCTTTCATCTCTTTGTTACTTTCTGATTATGATAATATCCATAAATTGTGTTAGTTCTGTGTCTAATGATTGAGAAAATTATGTCTCTTTTATGTTTTATTTGTCAAATATCCCAAAATATGACTGGCAGCTTCTTATGGATGCCGGTCAACATAACTACAAGGAACATACTTTACGTACTACCTGCATATAGAAACAGCCCCGCAAGGGGAATAGAAGAAATCTTCCTTTCCCTTTGTGGGACTATTCTTATTCGACCGTTACTGATTTTGCAAGATTTCTTGGTTTATC
Source organism: uncultured Lachnospiraceae bacterium (assembly GCA_900315735.1). Classification (GTDB taxonomy): domain Bacteria; phylum Bacillota; class Clostridia; order Lachnospirales; family Lachnospiraceae; genus Roseburia_C. The sequence goes on from ONAD01000013.1 coordinate 94,758, forward strand.
CACATCACAGCCCTTTCCAACTGCTACATAGTAGCTGAACAGCTGTAATGGAATAATTGCCAGTGAATTGGCAAAATATGCATTGGTCTGTGGAATATAGATGACATAATCTGCTGTCTTTTCAATCTCTGTATTGCCTTCATTGGTGACTGCCATGACAAATGCGCCTCTGGTCTTCACTTCTACAATATTGCTGATGGTCTTTTTCAGCAGTGCATCCTGTGTTGCCACTGCAACGACCGGTGTACCATCTTCAATCAGGGAAATGGTTCCGTGCTTTAACTCACCTGCTGCATATGCCTCAGAATGAATATAGGAAATCTCCTTCAATTTTAAAGAGCCTTCCATGGAAATCGCATAATCAATTCCTCTTCCGATAAAGAAAATATCCTTTGCTGCAATAAAACGGTTGGCAAATTTCTGGATCTTCTCTTTATGGCTCAGTAACATTTCTACCTGATCCGGCAGCTTCTTAAGGTCACGAAGCATTTCTCCTACTTCTGCTTCTGTAACTTTACCACGAACCTGTGCAAATTTAATTGCCAGAAGATATTGTGCCACAAGCTGTGCACTGTATGCCTTTGTAGTTGCAACTGCAATTTCCGGTCCAGCCCAGGTATACATTACTTTATCTGCCTCTCTTGCAATGGAGCTTCCAACTACGTTTACAATACCAAGCGTCTTAACACCACGCTCTTTTGCCATACGGAGTGCCGCCAGGGAATCTGCTGTCTCTCCGGACTGACTGATAATAATGACAAGGGCTCCATCCTCTAAAATCGGATTCCGGTAGCGGAACTCAGATGCCACATCTACATCTACCGGAATTCTTGCCATTCCCTCGAAAATATACTTACTGGTAAATCCGGTATGATAAGCAGAACCGCAGGCAACAATGTGAATTCTGCTGATATTTCTGATTTCTTCGTCACTCATTCCAAGCTCATCGATGACAATTCTGCCATCCTTGATACGCGGACTGATGGTATCTCTTATGGTCTTTGGCTGTTCATTCATTTCTTTTAACATGAAATGCTCATAGCCGCCTTTTTCTGCTGCATGAATATCCCACTCGATATGTTTGCATTCTTTTTCGATAGATTCCCCGTCTACATTAAAGAATTCTATTTTTTCCTCGGAGAGGCGGGCAATTTCTTCATTTTCAATAAAATATACATCTCTGGTATATTTTAAAATTGCCGGGACATCGGATGCAATCAGATTCTCCCCCTCACCTCTTCCTACAATCAGAGGACTGTCCTTACGGACTGCATAGATAACATCCGGATTCTCTGCAAAGATAATTCCCAGTGCATAAGAACCTTCCACACGATGCATGACCTTGGTAATGGTCTCCAATGGATTCCCGGTATAGTAATAATCCAGCAGCTGGGCCACAACCTCAGTGTCCGTGTCTGACTGGAACTTATAGCCTTTTTCTGATAACTTTTTCTTTAATTTCATATAGTTTTCAATGATACCATTGTGTACCACAGCAATCGTACCGGCTTCATTGAAATGTGGATGCGCATTGATATCACTCGGTGCACCATGGGTTGCCCAGCGTGTGTGACCGATTCCAACCGTTCCCGGCAAGGTAGCACCCTCATGGGTCAGCTCAGATAATACCTTTAATCTTCCGGTCGCCTTAGCCATGTTAATCTTCTTCCCATCAAAGATTGCCATACCTGCCGAATCATAACCACGGTACTCCAGTTTTGAAAGTCCATCCAACAAAATTGGTGCAGCCTGTTTCTTCCCTATATATCCAACAATTCCACACATAATTCTTCCTCCTGCTTTTCTTTTACATTCTATTCCAATTGCTGTTGTTTCATCCTATCTTTTATAGAACTGTCTTTATCGTCCTTTTGACATTATATAAGAAAAACCGGGGATTATCCAGTCCTTTTTTGAAATCTATATCAGCGCATGAACATAATAAAAACTTGCTGCAGATATCAATATGAAAAATATATAAATTCCACCGTATAACATACGATTTACTTTTTGTGGTATCTTTTCAAGTACCAAAGTCAGTCCTGTCGTGACAAAATAAAGAAACGGAATCAGCATCGGCATCAGATACCGCCCCTGTGGCTGATAGTCACTATAAAAAGAATAATAAATACTCAATCCGCATGGAATTACCATGCATATCAGAAATGTGATATGCAGCAGTCTGTCTGACGAAAATATTTTTCTTTTCCACCCACCCGCCAGATAGCCAATGATTCCAGCAAGAAAAAGTATTCCAATCCCCAGATAGCCCCTGCCCATCAGATTCCAGTCGCAGGTCCTTAATATTCCAATAAAGCTGATCAGTGATGTTCTCAGCCAGCCGGAAGTAAATAACATCTGGTACCATGACCAGCCCTGATGATATGGCGTCGGCCGTTCTGACGGACGGAATCCCGGCTGTGCATACATTTCCCCATATTTATCCGTTGTTCGAAGTCCAAGGAAATCACCATCATATAATATTGCACTCCGGATAAACCACCAGCCAGCTAAAAGTATTGCTACAATAGCAATTACTGCTGCCATCCTGAACATCCGATGCATGTCAGTTCTTTTTCCTTCACCTTCTATTTGCCTTTCCTTCCAGTAGGAAATAAAGAAAAACGGTATACTCATCAAAAGATAACCGTAGGCATTATAATAAGATAATGCACATAACCCTATTCCAGTTCCTAATAGGATACAGCTTTTCCAGTCCCAGTGTCTGTCCCTGCCCCTAAGCCAGGCATAAATAATCCATGCAATTGTAAATAATGCAAAGGAATCATTATTCAGATAACTTCCAAGATACATTACCTGGGGCAGCAGGGTTCCAGACATTACGAACAAAAATCTGCTTCTATTGGTTTGAAATAAGTACTCTCCTATCTGAAACATCAAATATGCCATTCCGGTTATGGAAAGTACACTGGTGAATCTGACTGCCACATACAGCCAATACACATTTGTGGTAAATAAAAAAGCTATTTTCAAAAAAACTCCGCTTATCATATATGACAGAATCGGAGTAAATCCATATGATATTCCCCAGATTGGATTTCTTAGAGCCGGATCCGTTCCATCAGGAAGCTTTCCATGGGACGCTATATAATTACAGATATCATATTTCATTGCTTCATCCGGCCCGCTTCCGGAAGTAGTTGCCATACTCCAAATTGTCAATGCCAGAAATAAGCATATTAAATACCCTCTTTTCAGAGTCTGATTTGTCTTTTCCATTCTCATTTCCTTTTCATTATTAATTTCTTCTTCATGATGAATCGTTGGTATTATACTCCTGAAAACTTATCCAGACAACTAAGTGTTCTCTTACTATTTTCTTAAGACTTTCTTTACCCTATTGATTTTACCAAAACATACGTTATCATAATAAAGGATTAAGAAGTAATACTTCATGAAAGGAGCCAATGTTATGAAACTATCCATTGTAATACCAGTGTATTTTAACCATGATAACCTTCTTCCACTTTACAATGATCTGCGGGAAAAGGTTTTATGTAAACTAGATTGTGACTATGAAATTCTCATGGTTGATGATGGTTCCAAAGATAAATCCTATGATGTCATCTGCGAGCTTGCCCGCCTGGATACACATATTATCCCATTAAAATTATCCCGTAATTTTGGTGAACATGCTGCCATTCTTGCAGGACTCTCCCGCTGCAGTGGCGATTGTGCTGTCCGCAAAGCTGCAGACTTACAGGAACCATCCGAATTAATCTTAAGTATGTTAGAAAAATACAGGGATGGTAATAAGGTAGTACTTGCTACCCGTGCTGACCGTGAGGAACCTCTTACACAGAAAGCTGTTTCTTCCCTTTATGCCTATATTATGAAGGAGGTTGCACTTCCCACCATGCCCAAAGGTGGATTTGACAGTTTTCTGATTGACCGCCAAATCATTGACCTGCTGGTCGCAATGAAGGAAAAAAATACCTCTCTTATGGGACAGGTCCTGTGGAGTGGCTTTCAGACTGCAACTGTTCCTTATATCCGGAAAAAAAGAACCATCGGACATTCCCGATGGACTCTTCACAAAAAAATAAAACTTGCCACGGATTCCCTGATAGGATTCTCCAGCTTTCCGATTACCATGGTCACTGCAGCCGGTGCCGGAGTATTTCTCTTTGCACTCATTCTGTTCTTTATTACAATTTACCGGAAAATGACCGGAATTATAACTGCAGAAGGCTATACCTCATTATTAATCGTACTTTTAATGGGTATGGGAATTATTATGCTTTCCATCGGTATTATTGGTTCCTACATCTGGCGTATTTATGATGCCACCAGAAACCGTCCACCATTCATTATTGATGAACCGATGACACCAAAGACCTCCATGGCAGACACACAAACTGCCTTACCTAAAACTGAAAATAAATAAACGGACTGCCCTTCACATAAGCCAGACCAAGGATAAGGCCTATCTCAACAAAGAAAATCACAAGAGACCAGAAATGATTTAAATCCATAACAGGATAAAAACCATTGACGGTCTTTTCTTTTTTCTTTGCTGCCCTAAGATATGCAGCCACTGTTGCAATGCAAAGAATAATAATTGCTGCAATGGCAAAGCTGTACGGATGTGTAATGCCCGCCCGGAAGCCAAATAACTGTTTTAATACCAGCCATGCCTTCGGCACATTTTCTGCCCGGAAGAATATCCAGCAGATGCAGACAAAAATGTCCGTTCCGAGGATGGATAAGGTATCCACCAGAACATTTTTCTTTCTCTCCTGCCCTTTCTGATATCCAGCCAGTTTCCGGAAGCCCTTGTGGATACAAAGAGCCAGTCCATGGAGACCACCCCACAATACAAAGCTCCATTCTGCACCGTGCCAGAGTCCCCCTAAAAGCATCGTTATCATCAGGTTTACATAAGTACGAATACGTCCCTTGCGGTTACCACCCAGCGGAATATAAAGATACTGCATCAGCCAGCTTGAAAGGCTGATATGCCACCGTTTCCAGAACTCACTGACATTATGTGATATATATGGAAGGTTAAAGTTCACCGGTAATTCATAGCCCATACATTTTGCACAGCCGATTGCCATATCCGAATAACCGGAAAAATCCATATAAATCTGAATGGCATAGGCTGCTACTGCCAGCGCAACCGTTCCGGAACCAAATATCTGCGGACTACGATATACTTCATCCACAAATACAGAAATATTGTCCGCCAGTACCACTTTTTTAAACATACCAAATACAAATATCTGTATTCCACTTTCCAGTCCCGCAAGTGTAACCTTCCGGTTCTCCTTAAGCTGTGGCAGAAACTCCGATGCTTTTACAATCGGTCCCGCTACAAGCTGTGGAAAAAAACTTAAGTACAACGCAAACTGCAAAAAGCTTTTTTCTTTTTCTATCTTCCCGGTATAGACATCAATGGTATAGCTCAATGCCTGAAAGGTATAAAAGGAAATTCCTACCGGAAGAATCAGATTCAGCACTCCCGGTGTCAGATGAAACACATCACAAAAGGAAGTCACAAAGAAATCATAATATTTAAAAATTCCAAGGACCGCCAAAGGCGTGCCTACTCCAATCAGAAGAGAAATCCGGCTCTGCCGCAGATGCTTTTCATCTTTTTTTACCGCGGTAAAAAAGGAAATCCATGTAATTCCCATTAAAAGCAGGCAAAGCCGCATATTCCACCAGCCATAAAAAACATAACTGGCTATCAGAAGGATTCCCTGGCATATGATGCGGCGCTTTATTTCCGCAAAAGGCAGCACCCTCTGTACAAGAAGTAAAAGAAGAAGCACTACAAGAAAAAACAGTAAAAAGCTTACACTTGCAAAACTCATCTCTGCTCCTCCTCTCCGATTGCATCATAAATGCACTGTGCCAGAAGCTCATGTCCATATGCATTAAGATGCCCATAGCCAACTGTTGTATTATCAAATCCACTGGCTACGATATGCTCTTTCACATAGGCTTCCTCTACGGAATCTGTCATGTCCGCAAAAATAATATTATATTTTCCACATAATTCTGCAAAAGTATCTCTGGTATCCACACTTGCAGAGCATTCATAACTACCATCCTCTGTCAATGTCATATCCGGAATATAATAAATCACCGCCTGAACATCTGCTTCTTCCGCTGTCCTGCTGATATAGGCAAGCAGTTCCTCCGTGGCCGCATAGGTGTCATCACCAAATACATCATATCCGGCATTTTCCGTAATCGTTACATCTGCTTCGCCATTGTTCTGGCTCTGCAGATTCTTATACTGCTGATACAGCAGCTTGATATAAGGATTCTTTTCTAATACTTCCAGTGCCGGTATTCCGCTTCCCGCTGTCAGCGCAGGCATTTCATGGTTCAATGCCTGCGCAGCTTCTACCGGATTCATTGCCAGTGTTCCGGTCTCTAACGCAACATATTCAGCAGGCCGATAAACCTTAAGGGCATTTTCCAAATTACTGATATTACGGTAAATGGTATGGGCTGACATTCCCACGTTGTATACATACCGGTTGCTTCCATCTTCGGCGTATTTCTCATTTAGCAAATAAGATACACAATCATCCTCGTTGACATACAGTCCTTCCGTCTGGGAAGAACCCATCATTAAAATAGCTGTCTTTCTTCCATCCGCCGGATAACTGTTGTTATAACCACTGTCATCTGTAGTTCCCATGGCAAAACCTTCCGTTCCTCTCGCCCAGAACGTATCTGCCTGTCTTACATAGCTGGTCACTCCATTTCCACATGGTTCATGTACCGGAGGGTTGTAATAAAATACGCAAAAAAGCGCCAGAATTGCAAATGCTGTAATTCCGGCTCCTATTACCTTTCCGATAAAGCAGAATATTGTTTTTCCTGTAGTATTCCCTTTTTCCGATGTTCGTCCCGCCATGGAGAACCTCCTGTCATGATATAAGAAACAACTTTTCTGAATTCGTTTTCCGTCTCTTTTTCGTCTCTTCCTTATTTCCTGCGAAAGAAAAGCTGTCCTATTCCAGACAGCTTTTCCTATGAATATTTTTATTTATCTTTTTTTACTGTGTCTGGGTATCCGCCTCTGTGTCCTCTGCCGTAAACGGATTTGTATCTCTTACTGTATCCGAAGCAGTCTTTCCAGACTCATTGATTACGGATTTACTGATATTCTTTACGGTCTGTGTTGTCTCATAATCTTCTACATCAAATAAATACTGATGCAGTAAATTCACATTGGTTTCCAGATCTGTAGGAACCACTACATCGCCAAGCTTTCCTCCCATACGCTCTGTGGTAAGCTGGAATGGCCAGCCCTGTGTATCTGCCAGTTCGTAGTCTTTGATGCCTGCTGCCAGTCCCAATATTTCAGAACTGCTAAGACTTGTGGAAATATCCGGGAATAATTTATCAATCACCTTATTTAATGTAGGAAGACTGGCTGCTTTTGCCTTCTCGACTATTTTACTGATAACGGTTCTCTGACGCTCGGTACGGCCGTAGTCATCACCACCGCTGTAACGGTCACGGCAATAAGCCAATGCCTGGATTCCGTTCACTGTCTGAAGTCCAGGTCCGGAAACTGCTGTTCCATTGGTTCCCATTACCTCATTCATCTCATTGATATATATTTTCATGGTTTCTGCTTCTTTGGAACTAATATCAAGTTCAATTCCACCCAGTGCATCTACCACTTCCATAACTGCATTAAAGTCCACAGCTACATACTCTTTAATATCCAGATCAAGATTCTTATTCAATGCTGCAACTGCACCGGTCGGACCGCCTTTTGCATATGCTGCATTGAGTTTTCTTAAATTGTCATCATCATCTACTGCCAGGAAAGAATCACGATAAACCGATATCAGTCTTACTTCCTTCGTATCATTATTAATACTTGCAATCATGATACAGTCACTGTTTCCGGACTCATATTTGCCGGTACTGCGGTTATCAATACCAAATAATGCAATGTTCGTATAACCATCTAACAATTCCTGGGTTTTGGCATCAATATTAATATTCAGCTTATCTTCATCCAAATCACCGGTATTATTGAGTTTATTTAATTTAATAATTACAAATAATGCTGCCAGAAGAATTAAGATAACCAGTACTTCTATTATAAAAAGAATCAATTTTCTCTTTCTTCTCTGGCGTCTGGTCATTTTCTTTCTTTTACGGTTTCTATTATTACTACTTGTACTCATAAGTCATCTCCATTATCTTATTTTCCTGATGTTAAACAGTTTCTATTCATTTTTTCAAAACAATTGAAACTAATATATAACAAAACACTTTTTGTGTCAATATTATCCATGATAGCTTAATATCCTTTTTAGAAAAATTAAGCGATTCTTAATCATTACACCCACGCTGTTATGGGAAAAATCGGATACATTCTTTTCATGCCTCCGGTAAAGAATCAATGGTTCCTTTAAAAATACCGTGCGGTGATATTTCAAATCACATTTCACACCAATCCACTGATCATGCATGGTAACATCCTTCGGAATCGGAAGTACTGCATCCAATACCTCTTTCCGAAATGCCATGCAGCAGCCCATATAGGTATTCTTAATAATATTTTTAATCGCACCTCTTCCACTGTGGCGGTAAACAAAAAAGGACGGCATCAGTGTCTCTTTGCATGCAGCATCTGTCACTCTGGCATCATGAACCACAACCATGGCTTTCTTCCTCCGGAATACTTCCATGACTTTCTCTACTTTATCCGGCATCCAGACATCATCCTGGTCTGCAAGGAAAATATAATCGCCCCGGCACGCCCTAAGTCCTGCTTCCACATTGGCAATAACGCCTTCACCCGGTCCTTCCATAACACGGATTCTGGCATCCTGTTCCTGATAGGACTTAAGGATTTCCCTCGTAGTATCCAGTGAACCATCATCCGATACCACCAGTTCATCACCCAGTCCGATATTTTTAAGTATGCTGTCTATCTGTTCTCTGATATAGGTTTCTCCGTTATAGGTTACTACTAAGACCGATATCATTCTCTCTCTTCCTCTCCTGTAAGAAACAGTGTTTCATACTGCTGTACAATTGCTTCCCAGCTATACCATTTCTTCATTCTGTCCTTCGCTTTCCGGCCAAGCTCTTCCCGCTCTGCTTCATCCATAGTATCCGCCTTCTGAATCAGTGTGGCAAGATTTCCGTTTTTCTTATTCCAGTACAGTGCGGCATCTTCCCCCACTTCTTTATTAAATCCCACATCTAAAAGCAGGTTCAGTTTTGTGGTACTGAGTGCCTCAAGAAGGGATGGATTGGTTCCTCCCACCTCATGTCCATGGAAATATCCATAAGCAAAGTAGCGGATTTCTGCCAGCAATGCAGCATCATACACGGTTCCCGCAAATTTAATCCGCTTGTCATTTAAAAAACCGGTTTTCTCTTTTAAACTTTCATAAAAAGCATTTTCTTCCACATTTGTGATGATTACAAGATCTTTTATGGAATCAGATGCCATAAATTCCCGAATCATTGTCTCGTAATTATTTTCCGGGACAAATCTTCCTACGATAAGATAATAATTTTCTTTTCTGATATCAAACTTCTGATACCATGCCAGCAAATCCTCTGTTGGTTCACCTGCTTTATAAGATAGTGTTCCATATGCGATAAATGTGGTCTTCGGCTGATATTTATGATATTCATCCCTGATATACTGTTCAATATTCTTTGAATCACAGACTAATAAATCTGCGTGCTTTACCATTCCCTTTTCCGAATATTTCCAGTATTTACGAATCCATTTATTCCATTTTGCCCGCATAAATTCATGTCCATCCGGGTTTACATAAAGTGTACCAGACAACCGGTGCAGCTGCCTTTTAAAGTGCCCCACAAATGGTCCGATTCTGCATGCCAGCACATAGACAACGGCATCCTCTATCTTTTCTTTTTTAATTTTCTGAATGCAGTAACGAAATGCTGCCAAATCATAATACACGGCTCTCGCCGGTCCGATATCCGGCACCTCCACCCGGAAGCATTTCGCATTATGATAAGTAAATTCTTCATTATGGTCAGACATGCACGCCACATGGTACTGAATGTCTTCACCGACTGCCTGTCCGGTCAGATTCTCTACAAATGTCTCGAACCCGCCGTAAGCCGCCGGAATTCCTTTACTGCCTATAATAAATACATGTTTCATTTTCTATCCCTTATAAACTGCTGTAAGTTTTGCATCCAGCATAATCTGATATCCCACTTTTTGCAGACGTCCGGCAAAATCTATTGCTCTCTCTAACGGTTCTTTATCCAGATCAATTCCGCCAGCCTTAAGATATGCTTCTTTCTTTATGATACATTGTTCCAGCGGAACGGCGCTGACATTCTTCGGAAGCACTGCCCGGTTGAAATATCCCTTGAAGCAGACCGGAAGTTTTTCAAAAAGATATCCCATCTTTCCATCTGGTAATACGCCAATGCCTGCCGAAACTAACTTCCGGTGCTTTTTAAACCGGACACCTGTCAGTCCCACTTTATTTAAGCAGGCATATTGTGCCAGTTCTTTTCGTTCTCTCTCCCCAAGCAATCTGGTGCGACGGCTGTCATAAATGAAAAGATATTCCCTTGTGCTGTTTTCTACCAGTTCATCTAAAGCATCTTTTTCCTTTATTTCCGCAAGATTAATAAGCTCCGGCTCCGGAACTTTCTGTTCATAAATCACTTCATAAGAATTATGCCCCTGGGCTTCTTTAATCTCTGCCGGGATTTTCCGCCTCTGCACGTAAGCTTCCAATGCCCGCTTTCCCGCATCATAGGCATAATCCTTGGACAGGGAACTGCCTGCCGTGGAACCACTGTGTATTCTCCAATGGTAGAGAATCTTTCGAATATGATAAATGGCATCCGTCTGCTCCGTCAGGCGGAGCACCAGTTCATAGTCCTGGGCACCATCATAGCAGGGATTGAAATCCCCCACCTTCTCTAACATGGTCTTCTTTACTACCAGAAAATGGCAGATATAATTATAATGCATCAGCAATTCCGGATTATAATCCGTCTTAAAATGTGGCCGGCTGTGTATCCCGGATTCTGCATCAATTTTATCTTCATCGGAATAAATCACCTGTGCATCCGGATGGGCATTTAACATCCGCACCACTTCATAAAGGGCATTGGCAGCCAGCACATCATCATGGTCCAATAATCCGATATATTCACCCATTGCCATCGCAACTGCCTCATTGGTATTCTCTGAAATCCCACCATTTTCCAACAGTCTGCGGTAACGTATTCTTGCATCCTCTTTATAATTTTCTGCAAGAAAACGCTCGATTTTATCGGTAGGACTGCCATCTGCAAGGCACAGTTCCCAGTTTTCATAGGACTGTTCTAACATACCGTCTATCAGTTCCCGCAAAAAACGCTCCGGTGTCTCATATAACGGCACAACAATGGAAATCAGCGGCATATGTTCAAATAACGTATTCCGCTGCACCTTCCATTCTTCTTTAGTTACCATATAATTCTGCCAGTTTTTTGTATATTCATGGTCTATGGGCTCATATTTCGTTTCCATCACTTTAATTACAAGTCCCCGAAGTCCATGCTTGCGTATCATTCCAACTGCATATGCAGCCTTTTTCGTTAATCCCATTGCTTACTTCGATCCTTTTCCTGTTACCACAACCTGAATGGTCTTAAACAAGATTTTAATATCCAATGCCAGTGACCAGTTTGTAATATAGTAGGTATCCAGCTGTACTACCTCTTCAAAATCCGTAATATCACTTCTTCCACTGACCTGCCACATTCCGGTAAGTCCCGGCTTGATTCCGAGTCTTGCCCGGTGCCTTGCCTCATATCCGGCAAATTCTTCCTCCGTCGGCGGTCTTGTGCCTACCAGACTCATATCCCCTTTTAAAATATTCCAGAACTGTGGCAGTTCATCAATGGAAAACTTCCGCATGAACCTGCCAACCGGAAATACTCTCGGATCATCTTCCATCTTAAACATCAGCCCTGACATCTCATTCTGCCCCATCAGCTCTTTTTTCTGTTCTTCTGCATTTACATTCATGGAACGGAATTTATAAAAGCGGAATTTCCTGCCATTTTTCCCCACACGAATCTGGGAAAAGAAAATCGGTCCCGGTGACTGCTTCTTAATAATCGGTGCAAAAATAATGGTAGCAATACCGGCAATCACCAATCCCACAAAACCGCCTACAATGTCCATCAGACGTTTAAAAAACAACTGACGTGGCGTTGCAATACACATACTGGAAGTTAAAACCATATAATTTCCACACTGCTCGATTACTTTATTCGGCATCAGCTTGGAAGCATGTACCAGATTAAAATGTACCGTAACGCCCATTTCCAGCAGATCATCTGCCAGTGCCTGGCTGCTGGCTATAGTATTGCCATTAATAAACACTTCATCTACCACATTATTTTTTACATATTCAAAGAAATCATCTGCATTTGCTACCACCGGAATGCCCCGGATAATTTCTCCCTTACGCATTGCATCCACTACAACAACTCCGTGCACGGCAAATTCCCGATATGGCAGATTTTCAAATTCCTTAAGACAGCTCTCCACCAGTTCATCTGTCGTTACCACTATCATGGCAGACAGATTTCTGTCATTCATCATCTTTTTCTTAATAAAATTCTTAAGCCCGGAACGACCGACAAATTCAAAAATCATAGACAGTCCCCAGAACATCAGGAAAATCTGTCTGGAAAAGTCAGACTGTCTGGTCCAGTATCCATATACCATCATTCCGGCAACAATGATTGTTGTATGAATAACAACATGCTTAAATTCCTGCGTATTCTTTCTCCGCAGAATGCTCTTATAGGATTCGCCGAAAAATACCACGCAGATATCAATCAAAATAAGGACTACCGCTAATCGCTGATATTCCTCATTTAAAAACTCATTTTTTCTTCCAAAACGCATAAAATAGGATAAGGCATATGCAAGTTCCAGACAGATAATATCCAGAATCGTAAAGTCAAGATGCTTCATCCAGCTTTTTCGTTCTTTTTTATACATAATCTATTCCCTCTTATGCAATACAAGCCATCTTTTTAGGAATATTATACCAGTCCTACCCTGTCAGGTACAACCGAATTCTTTCTTAATTTTCTGTGAAAAAATTGTGTCATTTTTCTAGCGGCTGTTCCGGTGGATATAAAGCCAGCTTTCCGAATAATCTTTTCGCTCTTTTTCGCTCATCTGACCATATTTTTCATACGGAACTTTCGTCAGAACCATCTGCACATTTCCACATTTAAAACATTCCACTTCATTTCTTCTTGAAACTGTTCGTATCCAGCCACACTTCGGGCAAATATAAACTTTCATCATGTGTACTCTCCTCCCTGTTACTTGTTTTTCTCTGTACTCAGTTACAAAGTTACCACTTTCTTATAAATCCTGCAATGCCTTAGCGGTTTTGTCCCAGTGAATAATCTGTCCGGTAACGGGTCAGTCCCGGATGATAGTAGGGGTCTCCCTGTCTTAAAATATCATTCCAATGGGTCCGCATATATTCAATTTCTTCCTGAAAACGGCGTACTTTCTCTTCGGTATCCTCCTGTCCCCTGGACTTTGATTCATAATGGTATGCTTCTACGGATGGTTCATATATAATAAGATAACCCTTCTTCCGGATTTTAAGACACAAATCCACATCATTAAAAGCTACCGATAAAGCTTCGCAGAATCCATCCACTTCCCGGAACACCTTCGCCGGCACCATAAGAAATGCCGCTGTTGCAGCACTTAAATTCTGCCGCAGGCTGGCTCTATACATATACCCACTATCGCTGCGTACCTGTCCTACACACATATTGGCTGCAATTCCTCTGGCATGTCCACCGATGCCTATGACAATTCCGGCATGCTGTATCGTATCATCCGGGTAATAAAGCTTTGCTCCCACTGCTCCGGTATTTTCTTTTCCGCACAGGGTAAGCATCCGTTCCATGTAATCCTTTGTTATAATCTCAATATCATTGTTTAAGAACAAAAGATATTCACCCTTTGCATAGGATGCTCCATAGTTATTAATGGCTGAATAATTAAAAGTACCCGGTATTTCAGGTTTCCATTCTACCACGCGGATATCCGGATACTGCATCTGCAGCTCTTTATAATAATCAAAGATTTCTTCGCTTTTACTGTTATTTTCTATAATGATAATCTCATAATTCCGGTAGCTGCCCTGCCGAATGGATGTGATGCATTTTTCCAAAGAAGCTTTTTCGTCTTTATTCGGTATCAGAATAGATACCAGTGGCTGCTTCTTTTCGTGACTGCCTGCTGCCATAGAGGCATGCTCTACTCTCGGTGCATGTTCCGCCTTTGTATGATAAAGCACTTTGGGAATATGGATGATACTATCGGACTGCTTTGCCGCCCGGCAGATCAGTTCTTCTATTGCAGGATTTCCGTCATTTTCTTTCAGTGCCTGCAGGAATACCGTTTTTCTTATGCAGCATAAATGTCTGATATAGCAGTAGCTTTCCAGATAATCCGGGCTGAAGTCCGGCTTTAAAAGAGGCTCTGCTGTCTCTGTTGTTTTTGTTTCATCCGGACATCTGACATCTTCATCCGTATAAATCAAATCCGGCTTTCCGATTTCTTCCCAGTGAATTCCTGACTGCTTTGTCTCTTTTGGAAAAGCAATGGCATGGGCAAGCTCGTAGAAAGCATCCGGTTCTATGGTATCACCCGCCTCAATAAGAGCTGCGTATTCCCCGGAAAGTTCTATTTCTTTTCCGGTACAGAGCTTATCGATACAGGTTAGATTCCAATTGGTATAGCTCTGCTGTTCTAACATAGCCAACGCATCTTCTCTATTTTCTCCCATATAAACACAACTGATAAGCGGTCGATAGGACCACTTATCAGATTCTTTTGTCTGTATCTTAAGTTGTGCTTCTGTTACCTTATGGCCTGCTGCATATTCCGCATAGGAAATCTGCTCCGGTTCTCCTTTTTCTTTCAGGCGGATAAAGAATTCCTTTAAACCATAATTTTTTAAATACCGGAAACCTTTTCTGAGGTTATAAAGGCTCAGTTTCATCTTGTCTCCTTTTTTCACTGCTCTAATCTCACTGCGCTAATCTCGTTGTTCTAATCAGGCAGCTTTATTGTCTAAAATTAATCTCTGTCGTAAATATCTCTGGTATATACCTTGTCCTGCACATCCTCTAAGTCTGCACTGTTACGGTTGGATACAATAACATCGGACATCTTCTTGAACTCGTCTAAGTCACGGATTACTTTGGATTTATAGAAGCTGTCATCCTTTAAGGTCGGCTCATAAATCACTACTTCAATGCCCTTTGCTTTCAGACGTTTCATAACGCCCTGAATGGAAGACTGGCGGAAGTTATCGGAATTGGTCTTCATGGTCAGACGATAAATACCTACTACAGAAGGATTTCTGTCTAAAATCTGCTGTGCAATGAAATCTTTTCTTGTGGTATTGGCTGCAACGATTGCTCCGATAATATTATTTGGAACGTCCGCATAATTTGCCAGTAACTGCTTGGTATCCTTTGGCAGGCAGTATCCGCCATATCCGAAGGACGGATTGTTATAATAATTACCGATTCGCGGGTCTAAGCCTACGCCTTCGATAATCTGTCTGGTATTTAATCCTCTTACCTCTGCATAGGTATCCAGCTCATTAAAATAGGAAACACGCAGTGCAAGATAAGTATTCGCAAATAATTTGATTGCTTCTGCCTCGGTGAGGTGTGCTAATAATACCGGAATATCCTCTTTGATAGCACCCTGTTTTAATAAGCCGGCAAACTCTTCTGCCTTTGCCCTTAAGCTTTCATCCTCTTTCGGATATCCCACTACGATACGGGATGGATAGAGGTTATCATATAATGCTCTTCCTTCTCTTAAGAATTCCGGAGAGAAGATGATATTTTTGCTGCCAAACTGCGCTCTTACTTTTTCGGTATAGCCAACCGGAACTGTAGATTTGATAACCATAATTGCATCCGGCGCATATTCCATAACCAGCTTGATTACGGCTTCTACGGATGATGTGTCAAAGTAATTCTTCTTCTCATCATAGTTGGTCGGAGTGGAAATGATAATAAAATCTGCTCCTTCATATGCTGCCTTTGCGTCTGTAGTAGCCCGCAGATTCAATGGTTTCTCTGCTAAGTATTCTTCAATCTCCTTATCGACGATTGGAGATTTCTTATGATTAATCAGATCGACCTTCTCTTCAACAATATCGACTGCCCATACCTCATTATTCTGTGCTAATAAAATGGAATTTGACAATCCCACATAACCGGTTCCTGCTACTGCAATTTTCATGTGTATCCTCCTTATTTTTCATTGTGTTTCAATTTTCCAAATATCATGCGTACTTCTTCACGCACCAGTTCATCCCCTAAAATTAAAAGCATAATGCCATAGGTTACTACTCCAATTATAATCAGCAGGAACATATAAATCAAATAACTGCTGAAAGTTACCTTCTGAAACAGCACATATGCAATGACCATCGGAACGGATGCGATGACATATTTCCAGACACCCTGCATCATTCCCTTAAACGGTATCATCTTATGTCCTAAGATAATGCAGATTAACATTACCATTGCCTCTGCCAGTACGGTAGCAATTGCTGCTCCATCGTAGCTTAATACCGGAATCAGCAGGTAGTTAATGATAAGGTTACTGATTGCACCACCCAAGGTTGCCCAGAAAATAATCTTCTCTTTCTTCTTTGGCATAAATATCTGATATGCAATAAAGCCGTTAATCGGCGAGAAGAACAAATTGATGGCAAGAATTCTCGATGTTGTAACACTTGGGAAAAACTCGCTGTAATTCTTACCGGATATCAGATGAATGACTTCCGGCGAAATCAAAAGCATACCCACCATACATGGTATAATTAACATCATCATAAAACGGAATGCCTGTTTTAACAGCCGGTCAAAGTTATCCTTCTGGTCATTTTCAAGATAATATGCCATCCGGGGCATGATAACCGTACTCAAAGATTTAATCAGCGTACACAAAACCTGATTCATCTTCGATGCCGTTGTATAGATTCCCGCATCCTTATCTCCCTTCATCCATCCCAACATTGTAATATCGGAATTGAGATAAATAACAGATGCAATCGAAACGCCAAACATATATACCATCGGTTTCATATGAACCTTGATATCAGCCCAATGGACTCTTGTTTCAAATAAATGGATGTAATGTCTGCTGTGAATAAAATTCAGCACACCGGAGCCAACGGTAGATACCGCAGTCAATGCCACATACCATGCCACATCACCTTCATTCCGTACCAGCACAAATAGCATTACAAGTGCTACTACCTGGAAAATGACAGAACGAATCGTAATATACTCATACTCTTCCAACAGTTCATAGAGCCATTCCATACCAAGGGTGGTAAATAGAATCGTAGAACTGCTGATTAACAGCAGCATTTCATAGCCGTCAAACTTCGGCAGGAACAACGCACCTGCAAATCCGATATAAGCAAGCACCGTAAATACCAGATTGATGAAAAACATTTCCGAAGCAAATTTATTTAATTTTGCTTTATCATCACGGATTTTTGCACCCTCTGTAATGGCATAATTATTGACACCAAAGGATGCTACCAGTTGAAAATAGCTGACAATGGATGCTACATAGGCAGCCCGTCCCACTCCGGCAGAATTCAGTACCCGCGTTGCATATGGATAGGTAATCAGCGGGAATACTATTGTCATCAAAACCCGAATCAGATTCATTATAAAGTTAAATTTGATTGATTTTACTTCTTTCACAATATGTCCTCGCTGTTACTTCTGCATTACCTCTAAATGTTCCAAGAGAATTCCAAGTGATTTAATCTGATTCTCCAGATTAAAGATTTCTTTTTTACGCTCGGTCTTATAAATATAATCCGTAGAGATATCCTCAAGATGAAGAATTCTTACCTCCGGACAGTATACCATCGGTATTCCCGCTTCTTTACATCTTAAATATAAAAGTTCTTCTTCCCGGAACATAAAGGTATCCGGCACGAATGCATCTTTATATTTTGTAAGATAAATCGGCGAGAAAATCAGACAGCAGCCATGCAGTACCAGCTCATCCTGATATTCCAAGGAGCCTTCTGTGCAGTCTTCATGTTTCTTTAATTCCGGCATGACATGAATCTTTCCAAGGAAGATGCGAAGCAGCAGCTTTGCTCTGTCCCAAAGATTCCAAAGCGGATAAATGGAAGAGGTAATGTGTTTTAATCTCGTCTCATATACATGGCGTTCTTTTTTCAAACCCTCAATGGATGCAATTTCATAATACATGGCATTTTCCCTGCCATCCTTTAATTCAATATGCGGTCCCATTACTGCAAACTGATGTGCTTCATAGGCTGCCTCCACCAGCTGTGCAAAGTTATCCTGCAATAAAATCACATCATTATTCATCACGCAGATAAAATCACAGTGCAGATCTTCTCTTGCATATACATAGCCAAGATTGTTGCCTTTGGCAAAGCCGAGATTTTCCTTACTCAAAAGAACACTTACATGCTCTGTGTCTTTATAGCACTCTGCTAAATCTTTACCGGTTCCGTTGCCGGACGCATTATCTACTACCACAATTTCATAATCAGCCTGTGCCATTTTCTCCTGAATTGCCGCAATACACTTCTTTGTCATATCAAGAGTGCAATAATGCAATACCACAAAGCCAAATTTTTTCTTCTCACTCATCTTTGATTCCATCCATTCCAGATATCCTAATTGTGTAATAATAAACTGTCAATGAACAGCCATTTTACATGGCATACAAAATACCAAAGCATTGCCTTCCGGTATAATTTTAATGCCTTTTTATCAGACATCTTTCCGGTCTTGCAATATTCTAACCACGCCTCGGATACTGTAAGTCCGTCTTTTTTTATCTTTTCCTCATAGAAAGCCACCTTTTCTCCGGCTGGCTGTTCCTTACATTTATGCATGAAACTCATATCTGCCCGGTGACGTACGAGACTGTAGCGGATAAATTCCGGTGCAATCTTCTGTTCCAAGTCATAGTCCATCAAATTTCTAAGATAGTTGATAAACCGGGAATTTCCCGTCCAGATGCCGTCTCCGGTCTGACGATAGCTCGCCATAATATCCGGCATATAATATACATCCCCATGCTTGATAAAACAGAACGTAATGGTATTATCATTAAAATAATCTGCTACCACATCCATCGGAATATCCTTGATATAGGCACTTCGCATCAGAATAGAATCCGGATGGAAATAGAAACGTCCCCAATAGGTAGTTCCCTTTAATTTCATCGTATGATTACAGTTTAAAAATGGGGTGTTTTCTTTCGTCTTCTCATCATAGGCATAGACATTGTGGGCACAGACTGCATATTTTGCATTTTCCGGCTGATCCATAATCTCTACCTGCTTCTGCAGTTTATGGTCATCGATATAGAAATCATCCCCATCAAGATAAGCAAAATACTCTCCCTTTACATACTGCAAAAGATTCAGACGGTTTCTTGATGCCCGCTGGCTGCTGTTGTATTTCACACCAGGTTCCCGGTCCATCACATAAATTTCCATTCTATCCGGATATTTCTGCTTCCATTTCTGTAATTTTGCCATGGTGCCATCGGTAGAACCATCGTCACCAATCAGCACCTCAAAATCAAAATCACATTTCTGGTCAAAAACACTCTGCAATGCCTCATCCACATAATCTTCCTGATTATAAAAAGTCACAAGGACGCTTACTTTCATACTATCCTCCAGTGCCTACAATGTAATTGAGTAGGTCAGGTTATTACAATAGGAACTTCCGAAGTCTTCTTTACTGGTAATCAGTCCCATATTCAGATAATTACCCAAATCTTCGGTTGCTGTTCCCCAGGAAATCCGTTTATAGCCACGATTCTTCATTTCCACAATCATGGAATAATACATAAAGGTCATCGGGCTTAATTTATTAAACGCCTGTCTTGCAGCAAGATACTGTGTATGGGCACAGCCTACTTTATCGAAATAAAACATCATGGAGCCAGCTAACATTTCATCCTCTTTGAAGATGCCAAAGAAGCCGCATTCCTCCGGGAAACGGTCATTCTTGAAATCTAAAAGCTCTGCTAAAGTATGTACCGGTTTGGTATCATACTTGGAAAGGTTCTCACAGAGAATATCATAGAATTCTTTAATCTCATCATCTGTCGTCAGCGGTCTGCATTCCAGACCTTCCTTCTCACAGTTGTGGACATTGGTACGTTTTCCCTGTGCAAAATTAGATAGAATTGCCTCTTTATAGGCAGCATAGTTTACATAAGTGCTCAGTTCCTTATGCTCCGTATAGCCTGCATGCTGGAATGCATACTGGAATAAATCACTTTCTACTTCTGAGAAAATATCGGAAGTCATCTTAAGATAAGCCTCCTGATAGCCCTGCTCCTTAAGATAATCTTTTAATTCTTCTACTAATACCACTACATGTTTGGCATTGTGGTGTTTCTTATCAATAATGATACCGCCAAAGGTGGTTCCTTTATGGGAGAAAAATACCTTTTTCCCATCCTGCTCTAATTCACATGCTGGAATCAGGGCTGCGATATTATTTTTCTCATTATATACTACTAAAGATACATCTTTAAATCTGCCTGCCGGATGATAATTGAAGAACCGGCGGCTCTGTAAAAAGGTTCCGTTTATGGATTTTTCTGCGATAAATTTATCCCACTGTTCCTCTAAACTGTCCTCATATTTTTCAAATCGAAACATAGTCTCTCCTCTTCTATTTGAATGCATTGATTGCATCAATGACATATCCGGTTTCTTCCTCTGTCATTCCATAATACATCGGAATGCTAAGCTCTGTTGCAGAAATCTCTTCTGCCAGTGGAAGCTCTCCCTTCTTGATGCCAAGGCTTTCATATGCGCCCTGCAGATGTATTGGAATCGGATAATGTTTATTGGTTCCAATTCCCTTTTCATTTAAGAACTTCTCTAATTCATCCCTGCGTGCACAGCGGATTGCAAAGATGTGGAATACATGCTTCGTATCCGGCATTATAGTTGGCAGAGCGATTTCCGGATTCTTAATTCCGGCAAGATATTTCTCTGCTGTCTCAATACGGTTTGCATTCCAGCGGTCTAAGTTCTTTAATTTAATTCTTAAGAAAGCTGCCTGCATCTCATCCAGTCTGGAGTTATTTCCCTGATAAATATGATGATATTTATAATCAGAACCATAGTTTCCAAGGGCACGTACTTTTTCTGCCAGTTCTTTATCGTTGGTTACGAAAGCGCCGGCATCTCCCAAAGCACCTAAGTTCTTACCAGGATAAAAGCTGAATCCGGCTCCGTCTCCAAGACTTCCCACATGTTTTCCCTTATAGAGTGCGCCATGTGCCTGTGCAGAATCTTCAATTACTTTCAGATTGTGGCGTTTTGCAATGTCCATGATTTCATCCATTGGTGCCGGCTGTCCGTAAAGATGTACTGCCATAATTGCTTTGGTCTTATCGGTAATCTTCTCTTCGATTCTTGCTGGGTCAATGTCAAAGGACTCTAAAGTCGGCTCTACAAATACCGGAGTTGCGCCCGTATAAGAAACTGCCAGTGCAGTTGCAATAAAGGTATTGGATGGAACAATGACTTCATCCCCGGCTCCGATTCCATATGCTTTCAGCGGAAGGAACAGCGCATCCAGTCCGTTGCCTACACCTACACAGTATTTCACACCACAATATGCGGCATACTCTTCTTCAAACTTTGCTAATTCTTCTCCCTGGATAAACCAGTTTTTCGCTAAAACCTGCTGAAATTTTTCGGTAAGTTCGTCCTTGATTTCATCATGCATTTTCTCAAATGACACAAATGGTATTTTCATGGCAATTCTCCTTTACTTATCCTTATTTTCCTCTTTTACAAATGCAAGGAATTTATCGTAATCCCTGATATAATCATTTTCATCATAATATTCTGATGCCAGTACCATCAGCACTGCATCCTCGGAGAAATCATACATTTCCCGCCACATATTATTTGCAATATATAAGCCTTCATATGGCTTGTCCAATAAGACCTCTGCCATCTCACTGCCGTTATCCAGATGAATCTTACAGGTTCCATGAATCGGAATCAGAATCTGTTCTAAACACCGGTGTGCATGATAGCCTCTTCGTACACCATCTACGGTATCATACATATAGTAAACACGCTTAATTTCAAATGGAATATCACGCATCTCTTCCAATGCTACCAGCTGACCGCGTTCATCCCCATGCTGCTGAAATCTGTACTTAATCACTTCCATGGACATTCTCCTTCTTCCACATTCCTGTGTTCTGCTTTCTCGTTTCTTTTCTATGTTAATTTCTATTTTCGTTCTTATTCAATTCCTGTTTTAATTCTTATCTTACTCTTACTCTGCTTCCCTGCCAAATTCCGGATTATCCAAAAATCCCTTCTGCTTATGCGCCGGCTGGTATGCGCCTTTTCGTACCTGCAGCATATGGTTTACAAGATAACGGATGGCATCCGGATTGCGGAACAGCCGTAACAAAGTACGAAGATAAAGATTTCTGATTTTATATAATCCCAATACCTTTTTCTGCTTCTTCACATATGGATTATCGCTGTACTGCTCCTGAATCATGGCATAGAAACGGTCTACATCCTGTGCAAGAAGCTCCGAGAAGCTGCTTTTCTTCCCGGTGGATACTCCGGTATCGGCTTCATACCATACCAGATAATCCGGGAAGAAATGCATCGGTCTGCCATCTAAGCCTGCCATCATCTGAAAAATATCTTCTGCATAAATGACCGTTCCCTCTATCTTCTTAAGATAAGTCATATAATAGTCTACGGTATAACAGGTACATGCACCGGAAGCATTGTCTCGATACAGCACCAGATTCTTTACAATCTTATCCTCATTCCACTTCTTATACGGAGATAAATCAAAGGGATGCGGAAATTCCACATAATCTACACCGCCATCTCCCCTGCGGCAATAACCCCGCATCAGTCCAAAGCAGGACTCATACCGGTTCTCTTCCATAAAATCATACACCTGCTGCAGGGTATGTTCATTATAGAATGCATCCCCCGGTCCAAAATCCCGGACATATTTACCTTTTGCCTTTGCCAGACCATCTATGAGGTTCTTTACCGTTCCCTGATTCTTCTCATGAGGAATAAGGGTATAATTCGCAAACTGGTATGCCGCAAAATATGCTTCTATCTTATCAAAACAGTTTTCTTCTGAACCATCATCTGAGACTACGATTTCATAATCCTTAAAGGTCTGTGCCATGACAGAATCCAGTGTAACTAATAATTTCTTCCAGTCCGGATGATAGGTTACGATTAAAACAGTAAATTTCATCGTTGCTCCTTCTTGTTAACTTATACAGTTTACTATGTTTTCTTAAAATTTGCAACTTATAGCCTTCCGATGAGGAATACCAGACGCACAAATATCTCGTCTACGACTTTCTGTCTTAACTTCTTCGGATAAAAAACCTTGCGCAGTGCAATCAGCGGATGAAAACCATCTTTGGTAAAAAGTGCCAGTGCCTTCTGGTTTTCCGGGGTCAGTTTTTCCCTGTAAAGCTCACTGTATTCCTTAATCTGCTCATGAATATGATGGAAATAGTGATTTAAGAAAAACCGTTTAAAACGCCAGATCTGAAACTTGATAAAGCTGTCTCCGCCGTCACTGACATTATTATTGTGTCTGCGGTATTTTACGGTCGGACGCTCATCATAGATTACTTCGCCCATTCCGGCGCAGACCATATACATCCACCAGTCATGTCCCGTGGATTTCTCCGGCATCTGCTCTGTTACCATATCCTTTGCTTTACGGTTAAATACACTGTTAAAGCCAAGAGACACGCAGTCCACCAGTGAATTCACAAAGGAAATATTCGGTGTCTTACCGTCCCGGTGTGCCATGAAATTTAAATCTCCGTCATAGAAATCATAATTGGAAAAATATAATACCGGCACATCTTCCCTTGCATGCTCTAACTTTTCCACTGCCATCTTAATCTTATCTTCAAACCAGACATCATCCTGGTCACTGAAAGCATAATAATCTGCTTCACCGCCATTTGCAATGAGCCATTCAAAGCTCTTTACAAAGCCCACATTCTCTCCTGCCTCTAAATGAAGCAGTCCTTTTTCTTCATATTCCCTTACGATTGCAAGGGTTCCATCTTTAGAGCCGTCATCCCGGACATAAAGTTCCACATTGGGATAAGACTGATTTAAAATGCTGTCAATCTGTGCTTTAATATATTTTTCTCCGTTATAAGCAGACAGTAATACATTTACTTTTTTACTCATATAATTCCTTTCTTGCCACAAAACCTATCTGGGTATCATATATTCTCTCTAATGAATCAAAATATGCCTGTTCATCCGCATAAATCTGACTGTCTTTTAATACCAGAATATAGCTGGCATCAGATGCATTCAGGTGATTGAAATAATCCGTATGATCCGGGTCACTTTGTCCCCAGCCATAATACCGCTGGTCTGAAATTGCCTGATACCATAAATCATCTTCCCAGTATCCTGCCATCGGCACAATTTCTTCACCCTTGCTGATTAATTCATTATATACCCAGTGATAAAGTTCTTCCTTTTCCTTAGAATAACCCGGCATGCCAAATGATACATAATTATAACGCAAAATATCATTAAAATCCTCTGCCTTATAAGTAGAAATCATCAAATCATTATGGACTGCAATTTTCTCTTCTATCTTGCCAAGGTACATTCCTGTTAAAAATGCCCACATCACAAAACTTCCGGTTATCAGTACCTTTGCCTGCTTTTCTGCATAGACTACTGCGTAATAGACTAATACCAATGCAATCAGCCACAACAGGAAATGAATCTTGTAGAAATAATAAGTAGAAGCTTTTCCATTTACTGTCTTCAGGAAAAGATATAAAGCAAACAGAAGCGTATACGGTGCTAAAAACAATACCAGATTATTCTCCTTCTTCCTACACATCCCATAGAATCCAAAGAGCATCAATGGAATAAACAGTACAAAATTTGAAAACAAATCCCGGTAGCAGGCTCCCTCATTTACCAGTGCAGAAGATACCGTCACGCCATTGGTAAAGATACCTGCATACGTATAATAAAAGCCTACGATGCATGGGAACAGGAATACCGTCAGACAGATTGCCACGGTATCTTTGGATACCAGTTTCTTTACTTTAAACTGTTTTACAAAAATGCAGGTGATCAAAGCAAAGAAGGTAACCGGCATAAACATGACGTAACATTCAAAGATAGCTAGACAGCCTAACATCAGGTATACAATATTCTGCCATTTTGGCATATCATCCTTTAAATAAACATCTGTTAAAATGATAATCATTCCGATAACCGTTACACCCATGCCAAGGTAAACAAAGCCGTAGAGCATGGAGCACATCGGATATCCAATCATATAGATAAACGAAAGAAAATATGCTGCAATTCTTCCAAACCGGTCTTTACTCAGTCTTCTTGCAATTCCATAGAAGATAAATGCCGACATCAGTAGCTGAATCAGTTCACTTAAGACGAAGAATCGATAGAAATAATCCACCGGTGCAAATGGAGCTAAGAATTCAAAAAGCAGTCCGTTTAACACCGTCTCATAAAACATACTGGTTACGGTTCCGGTCTCTACTAAATCCATCGCTGCCCGGAAATGATTTGCCGGGTCAATGGTCAGGAAATTGATATTTAATGCCATTCCGCCATATCTTACCTTGGCAAATACTGCAATAATTGCCACTGCGGTTACAAGAAATGCTGCATCTGCTATGGCAAATTCATACCTCTGCCATTTCTTTTTCTTTACGATAAAGAACCAGAGCAATCCGCCGGTAAGCAAATCAATGATTCCCATTGAAATAATATTAACCGGAATATGAATCACATTCAGTATTGCTGCCCAGAAAGTGTGATAGCAGTTCATCAGAATCAACAGCAATACCATCCATGTCATTCCTGCCTGCTTCCGCTCTGACTTATAGCTAAAGAATGCACCACTTAAAAGTGCCAGCACTGCTATTCCATAAAAAATTGTAGTTCCAAAGTTCCATCCCATCGTATGTTATCTCCCTTTTCCTTTTGTTTTCCCGCGTTTTTCTTTTGTTTCCTTTATTCTATCTTTTCTTTAATAGCAGGTATTCACCAGCATAAATACTGCGTACAACAGCATAATTCCCATGATTCCTGAACATTTTACCGTAAAATGTCTGATATCCTGTTTCACCCAGTCACTTCCCAGCGCTAGAAACGGAAGTACCAGCATCAGAATAAAATATCTTCCCTGAATACCATTGATGACAGAAGCACCTACCGGATTGGCAATGCCATCCCCGATATAAAGTCCCATCATAATTGCTGCAAAAGTGATTATAAAAGCAAGCAGCATAATAATCCGGTGTCGTATCTTAATCCGTCCTCTTACTTCCTGACCGTCTAATAGACCAACACCCAAAAGGAAGCATGGTCCAAATACCAAAAACAGTGTCAGTGGATAATTCATACTGCCTAAAATATTTAACTGCATCAGATATGCATTGATATTTACCAACAAGGTAGAAATGATAACCTTTACTGCCGCAGCCGGATACATCTTTAAATACTGCATCTGTGTCATGGTGTCTGCACCGCCGCTGGCACCTGCCTGCAAGCCGCTGATTCCGGAGGATACCCGCAGCATAACATAGCCACCTAAGATGACGAACGGAAGTAATGCGATTATAAAGGATTTCCAGTAATCTTTTCTGCTGTTAAACTTATCTTTCGGTATCATAAACACCAAAAGGCCAAGACACGCATAGACATATTTACTTAAGAACATCATCAATAATAAAAGTCCAAGCACCAGTGTTTTCTTCCAGTTCAGCTTCACTTTTTCATCAAAAGCATAGTAACAGCACAGTGCTACAAATAAGAAGCCCACACCATTTAATACTGCATCCTGGGAAAGAGAGGATGCCTGATAAATGCTTAAAGGCATCACTGCAAACATTGCCATAAGATTCTTATAAAACGGCATAAACCGCACCGCTGCATATGCCAGTCCCATATATGCCAGCAAATTGAAGATACGTCCCATCAATATTACACCATAAATACTGAAATTGAACGTCCTTCCAAGGAAGATTCCAAGCCCCTGTGGCCAGTATACTACGGAAGTTACACTATCATAATAAGTCATCTTTATCTTATTTTTTGAAAACTTATGGCTCTTTAAATATTCCATATAGGCAGTTCCTTCACTGCCATTTGGCGTCAACTGCCGATACGCAATCTCCTGCACATTTTCCGGCACATAGATTTCACCTGCTTCATGGGTAAAGTTGCCAAAAGAGCCTAATACATTTCCATAAGAGACATCCATGCTGCGGTAGAAATGGGAAGGGCCATCACATTCCTGAAAGGCAGGATTAATCACTGCCATACTGATTCCCATTACAGCTGCCAGAACCAGCACCATATTCTCTGGTTTTGCCCATTTCTCCGGTATAACAAAGATACCAATCACTACCGACATTGCAAACGCAAACAAAAGAAAAAATGTTTTATTAAGTCCGCTGCCATAGACTACCGACATACGAAGTCTTTGTGGAGTAGTCTCACCATTTACAAGCAATGTCTGCGCATAATCTCCAGATAAAGTACAATAATATACTTCAGACGCCTTCGTCACTTCTTCCATGGTCAGACAGACATTTTTCGTTCCATCCACTCCAGCCACAGCGAGTTCCAGATTTATTACTTCTTCTGTTCCTGTAGACTTTGGCACATTGCACATGATATCATTTAATACTTCATTCGTATCTGCATCCCTTAACACCGCATGTATGGTAACATCTTCTCCGGAATCATTCGTCATAAGCAACGCGATATTCTGCATATTGCCGGAAATTGTAAAATACTGGGATACCACGGTATCTTCTGCTGCAATATGTTCTTCTTCCCCACTCATATCATTATAATTATCCTGATTAGAGTTATAGAATATGCTCCGATGCTTTACCAGCAACAACAGCATGACCATAAGAACTACTCCCGCCACGATATATTTCGGTGGTATCTTCTTTAACTTTTCCTTCATTTTCCTTACCCCTGTTTTCTCTTTCTATCCCTGTGATACAGCCACAGACAATAACCTGTCAGCAATAATGCTCCAAGAATACTTACTACTGCCCCCTGTTTCATATAAGGGATATGATAGACTGCCTTCACTTCATGATTTCCCGCCGCAAGCTTCACTGCCAGAAAACCATAGTCTCCATTGATAGTCTCTGTTTTCTTACCATCAACATAAACTTCCCATCCATCCTGGTCCGGAATTGTAAGAAGCAGAAAGCCTTCCTTTTCATTCGAAATAGTTCCGGTAAAATATTTTCCATCTGCTACAAATGAACCCAGTGTCACTTCTCCGGTTTCGGTATCATGCAGCACATCCTCTCCATCCGGTACGATTAAGGTATCCTTTAAAAGCAGCCTCCGTCCTATCTCATCCATAGATTCGCATTCGCTCTTAGAAATTGTATTCGTGTAAAAGGATGCAGCAGAATCAGCATACTTATTTCTGTAAATATAAACGCCGCCTGTTCTACCAACATATTCACACCAGGAATAATCCAATTCTCCCATGGATAAAATATATTTTAAGTTAATAAGGCTCATTGGATAGACTTCCGATTCATCCGAGTATTCAAAAATCCTCTGGGCATCGGAGACCTTTACTTTGGTATATAACATATTATAAAAATCTGCAAGATGCCGGTTAATGGTACTGTTATAATCTGTTACAGAAGAATAACCCATGACCTGGGAATCTCCATAGGTAGATACCGCTACATATCCTTTATCCACACGGAAGAAGCCTTTATCCTGCTCTTTTAAATATTGCAGGGCATCTATCGTATCATTTGTCATGGTATGACCATCATATCCAATTGCTTCTGTCCAGGTATATGCTGTCCAACGGTTATTATTGGTCATATAGCTTTCCAGACAGGTGGATAACAGAATACATACCAAAAACAGACTACCCGCAATCTTTTGAACCTGACGATTCTTCCAAAGTCCCACCGCAAGTAAAATAATTGCAAAAGCAACAAATAAGGTAAGAATTACTGCATCATATTTTTTCACTTCATCCGATGCCCGGTTATATGCTTCAATCACTACATACATGCTGGCTACCAATCCAAGCAGCAACCCGGTGAAGCTGAACTCTCTTTTTATCATAAGTCTGTCCAACTCCACAGCAACCAGTAAAGCTGCCATCGGCATAAGCACAAAGGTATATCTCAGCTGTGCATAAGCAAATCCGTTGAATGCAATAGCAACACCCGGATTAAAGATTAATAAAATTCCAACTAGAGCTATCAACACACCATACCATATTTTCTTTACATCCTTACATCGCTTTATGCTCTGTACAAGAAGCTGTCCCAAAAAGAAATAGATAAATATCGTAAAGCACACATTTGGCATCTCATAATAATTAGTCCAGCCATCAATGCAGCTATAATCGTTGATATAATATAAGTTATTCGAAATCAGTCTGCCTGCTGTCTCTGCATTCTGCGCCATGGTATAGGGCGAAAACAGACCGCCGAAGAATTTTGCCAGTGCCGATGCCTCCGAATCCAGTCTGGAAGAACTGGAGATCAGATAAGATGCCGCCGGAAGCAGCGTCACTGCACCGGTCAGCACACCACATATAACACTTCCTAATATGCAGCAGCCTCTTTTGATGCGCTCCTTCACATTCATTCCAAGATTTGGATTCAAGAGCCGCAGTATACAATAGATTACCGCAAATGCCAGTGCCATATACGTATTGTAATAACTGTAGATAATCGATGCTGCAACGGAAATTCCAAGCCCTGCCACATATCTTATCTTAAATTCCTGAATCAGCTTCTCTAAAAAAATCAATATCAAAAGAAGATAGATACAGATGGTTCCCAAAAGGTAATGCTGTCCCCAGAGCATCAAATATCCGTTAAAAGCATAGAGATACCCGCCGATACAAGCAGCTTTCTCACTTACCGAAAACAGCTTTAAGAAATAGCGGCACAGCAATGCTGAAATGATAATTTTTAAAATCTGCGCAATTACCAAAAGCCGTCTTACTTTTCCGATACCGAGTACCACGCCGCCTAATATCACAAACAGCCCAAAGGGATCCAGAGTCTGTGAAATATTATTGATAAAACTGGTTCCCAGTCCATAATCCCAATTCCAAATGGAAAATGTTCCTTCCGTAATTCTTCGCACACAGTTTAGATAATACGGATAATACTGCTGCATCGTATCTGCGCCCATATCCATATAGATAAAAAGCCGCTCTCCAAAGATAAAATCGTAGAATACATACAGTGCTGTAATTCCTACAAATCCAAGAAAGACAAAAACTGTCAGCCACTTGCGAAGCTTTTTATACTCTGCCGGAATCAACTCCATTCCATGCAGTAAAATACAAAGAAGCCACAGTGCTGCTCCCGCTTTTGCAATCTCCTTCTTATGCATTCTTGCAAACACACTGAAAGGATTGCGATAGCTTACATTTGTAAGATTATAATGTACCCCCGGCTGGTAAGAAATCTTAACCCGGATATACTTTGTTGTTTTCTTTACCTGAACCGGATTGTGCCCCAGTTCAAAGGTATACGGAGACGATTCTTCTGCAAAGGTCTCTTTTTCCGACTGCCAGATTTCTCCTAAGATTCCCTCGCCCTCAATACGACTCATCTCAAGGTCAATCAACTTATCCGAATCCACCGGAACCACAAAATAAGTATCTTTTCCGGTCACATAACCATTTCCATCCTCCGCTGGGATCAGGTCGTTAGCCCCGGCTAACACTTCATCCATATCCTGATACTGTGGAAAAATAGTGGTATATACCTTTAGATTGTCGAAACCTCTTGTTTCAACCGTTCCCACCAGAACCAGCCCTGTAAGAATCAGAACCAGTTCTGCAAGCAATACTGCTGCATTTTTTAACCATTTCTTCCTATCGACTTGAATCTGCATCTTCCTTCTCCTCATTCAGCATCTGGCGTACCACATAAAGGGGTCTTTGTTTTGACTGCATAAAGATATTTCCTACATAAATGCCTACCAGACCGACTACCATAATAATAATTCCTCCGATGAGACAGTTAGTTGCTACGATACTGGTCCAGCCTGCTGCTACATGACCGGTAAAATAATAGATAATCAGTCCGATAATCACCAGTGCTGAAATGATGGACATCAGAAATCCAAAGCCCATGGTGAATTTCAAAAGTTTATCCGACTGGGATGTTAAAATCTCTCCCGCCATCTTAAAACGCTTCTTCATGTTATAAGAGGATTTTCCCTCAAAACGGGAATCGTGTTCCACATCAATTGCTGTCTGCTTAAAGCCAAGCCATTTCACATAAATTACAAAGGCACGGTGCATTTCCCGCATTTTGCAATAATTATCAATTACCACCCGTTTGCTGATACTGAAATTACAGATTGCCGGGTCATAGTGTCCATCCGATGCAAATGAATAAATCTTATAGAATATTTTAGATACTAATACCTTTAAGAAAGAATCTTTTCTATGTACTCTTCTAGCAAAGACCACATCATAACCTTCCTGAGCCTTGCGATAAAGATTCGGGATTTCTTCCGGTCTGTCCTGTAAATCACAGTCCATCACCACTACCCAGTCTCCTTTTGAGGCATCCAGTCCTGCAGTTATTGCCATAATCTGTCCGAAATTCCGGGATAATTCAATCCCCTTTACACGGCTGTCCTCCTTACAGATTTCTTCGATTACTTCCCACGAATTCTGCGGACAGGCATCGTTTACCAGAATAATTTCAAAATCATCGGTGATGGTACTTACCGATTCCACCAGACGTCTATGCAATTCATGCAGCGCTGCCCGGCATCCATAGACCGGAACTACAACTGATATATCCATTTTCATACCCTCCTATAAGTAAAACACGATAATGCCAAGCAGTATCAGTGCATTTCCAAATACTTTACGCTTTGTAATCGGCTCTTTAAAAAAGAAAAAGCTTAAAATCATAATCAGAATATAACCCAATGATTCAATGACCGGTCCATTCTTATACTCAATGCCACGATAAGCTAAAATCGTCAGTACCGTTGTTCCAACCATCATCATGTATCCGATAATTACATAAGGATTCAGATATTCCTTAATCACGTTATCGTACTTCTTTGCTGCACTTTTCTTTAATAAGACCTGGGAAAAAGAGGCAACAATAACAGACGCTACAAGAAAAAGCCAGTATATCATCCTTCTATCCCTCCTTATTCACAATCATGGTGCCGGCAATTACCAGAAGGACACCAATAATATTCTGTACCGAAATATGTTCTCCAAAAATCAGTGCTGCCCAGATCATAGACCATAGAATCGCAATGCTCCGGTTTGCATATGCTACCGACAAATCAACCCTTTTGATAATCTGCTGCCAGAAAATGGCATACAATCCAAGGATGCAGATTTCCACTCCGTAACACAGAATAAATCCCATGGATAAAAACTCATATCCTGCTGCAAACTTCGCTGCCACACCGGATAATGTGTATATCATGATTACCAGCTGCAATAAAATCAGCAGTATCCACTTTTTCTTTCCTTCCACTTTACTCATCGTTCCAACCAATCCTTAATCTCTGCCTGATTTTTTCCAGCCAGAATGTAATAACCAAAACGGCTTCCACTGTCTACTACCTGATGTTCTCCTACCGGCTCCATTTCACTGACCATCTGAAGCAGTTCCGGACTTTTACTCTTAATCTCTTCCAAAACATCCAGATCCTTCTTTGTAAACACAAAGCGGATTCCCGCACACATCGGCTCATGTGCCGGTGTCAGTTCCGGTTCCTGTCCCAAAGCAGTCTCAATTACCATGCGGACAAAGTCATATCCGGAAGATAAATATACCAGATGGGAGCCAATACAGTCGCCACCCATACGGGAACCAATTTCAATGATTCGTACATTACCATCGGCGTCCAGTTTAAATTCTGAATGAGAAGCGCCATTTTCAATCTCAAGAGCAGTAAGTGCCTTCGGAATAAATTCCTTTACCCGGTTCATTTCGATTTCAGAAAGCTCCGGTGGCTCCATATGTCCGGTCTCAATAAAATGAGGATATCCTGTAGTATATTTCTTTGTCACCGCCAGCACATGATGTCTGCCCTGATAAGAAATACATTCACAGCTATATTCATTGCCTTCGATATATTCTTCAATAATTGCCTTCTTTTCAAAGGAATTACGCACTGCCTCTTCCACTGCCGGAGCAATCTCCTCAAGACTCTCCACCCTCATAATACCGCGGCTTCCGGAACGGTCGGTCGGTTTTACAATCATTGGAAACTGCATAGATTCTACTGCTTTCGCATAATCATCCCCTTCACATACACTGACAAAGCCCGGTGTAGGCACACCATGTTTTGCGAAAGCTTCCCGCATGGCAAATTTATTGGTAGATATATAGATACAGTTGTCAGAATTATGTGGTAATCCCAGCTGCTCTGCCAGATACTGCACAGTAATATTGGCAAGGTCTGATGCTATTGTTGCAACTGCATCCGGCTGAATCTTCCGGCACTCTTCTAAGATTGCTTCCTTTTCCACAATGCTGATGGGATAAAAATAATCTGCTGTCCGTTCTCCGATAGAGCCATCTTTCCATGCAAATACATGTGTCTCATATCCCATCTCTTTTGCCTTTAAAATGAGCGGATTCTGAAAAGAATTCGCTCCTATAATTACAATTTTCTTCATATTGCCATCCTCCCGGCACTTATTTATCCTTGCGGCGGCTTGCGATGAACTTATCCCATCTTCCGCTTTCTAATTCTTTTTTATAATCTTCCATAATTGCACGATAAGAAAGATACTCCGGCACGAAACCGAAATCTTCCTTCGCCTTTGTCATATCAAACAAAAAGGATGGTGTATTATTTGGCTTGTCCGGGCGATAGACAATCTTAGACCCCTTACCCGGTCCAAATACATCAATAACGGTCTGCACCTGCTTCTCTAAAGTTAGTTCTGTACCGGATGTCATATTATAAAGACCATAGGTCTTATCACTGCGTAACGCCAGCACAAATGCTCTTGCAACATCCTTTACATAAATAATGTCTCTGGAAATCTGTGGGTCACCCCAGATTTCAATGTCTTTTCCGGCTTCTGCATTCTCAATAAAGGTCTGGATTCCGGTCTTATAATATTTACCATTCACATAAATCTCAGAATGAGGTCCTACTCCGTATACCGGTGGCAGGCGGAAAGATGCACACTGCATGCCATGCTGCTCATTATAATATTCCATCACATCATTGGCTGCATTTTTGGAAATCACATATACCGCATGGTCTCCGGTATACATGAAATCTCTCGGCTCTGTCTCTTTTAAGGCAACGCCTTTTTTCCATGCATTTCTTACATCTGCATAGCTGCTGGTGGAAATCACTTTCTTAATGCCGTTCTTCCTGCAATACTCTAATACATTAACGGTTCCTTCCACATTAATGCGGATATAGTCTGCGGCATTCTCATCTGCACTGATATCCACCGGTGCATTTGCCGGAAGCAGACCTGCCAGTAAAATAACACCCTCTACACCTTCTGTCGGTAATTTATCAAAATCTTCTTTTTTCGAAATATCCAATGACACACAGGTAACGCCTTTTGCTTCCAGTTCCTGCTTCATGATTGCATTTCTTCCAGTTGCCAGCACCTCATAACCTTCTTCCAAGAAGCGGTCTACGGTATACATTCCAATAAATCCTGTTGCCCCAATAACAATAACCATTTGCTCTGTCCTCTTTCCTGTATTTTCATTTATCTCTCTTTGTAAAATGCATTAACCTTATCTATCACATAGTCTGCCTGTTCCAATGACAGATTATAATATAACGGCAGGCGGACCAGCCTCTCGCTTTCCCTCGTTGTATAACGGTCTTCTCCTGCAAACATACCATAGCGCCGGCCTGCCGGTGCTGTATGTAATGGAATATAATGAAATACTGCCTGTACCCCCTGTTCCTTTAAATAACTGATTAAAGCTGTTCTTTCCTCTAAATCCCTTGCTTTCAGATAAAACATATGTGCATTATGTGCGCAGCCCTCCGGTATCGTTGGGCGGACAATTTTACCCTCATCAGATAATTTTTCCAATCCATCCCAATAGTGGTTCCAGATAGACAGACGTTTTTCATTAATCTTATCCGCTACTTCAAGCTGTGCATAAAGATATGCTGCATTTAACTCACTTGGCAGATAAGAAGAACCCGCTTCTACCCAGGTATACTTATCAATCTGTCCCCGGAAGAATTTGCTACGGTTTGTTCCTTTCTCCCGGACAATTTCTGCATTCTCTACATTTTTCTCGTCCCGGATTAAAAGTGCTCCGCCTTCTCCCATACTATAATTCTTTGTCTCATGGAAACTGTAGCATCCGTAATCTCCCATGGTTCCAAGTGCTTTTCCCTTATAAGAAGACATCACACCCTGGGCCGCATCCTCAATCACCAGAAGATTATATTTCTTTGCGATTGCAAGAATAGTATCCATTTCGCAGGATACCCCGGCATAATGTACCGGAACAATTGCTCTTGTCTTATCCGTAATTGCATGTTCAATCAGTTTTTCATCGATATTCATGGTATCCGGCCGGATATCTACAAATACCGCCTTCGCCCCCCTCAGCACA
Organism: uncultured Lachnospiraceae bacterium; assembly: GCA_900315735.1. Taxonomy (GTDB): domain Bacteria; phylum Bacillota; class Clostridia; order Lachnospirales; family Lachnospiraceae; genus Roseburia_C. Next base: position 130,555 of record ONAD01000013.1, read on the forward strand.
AAAGCATCTGCTGTTGATACAAAGGTATAGGCTGGCATAATTACTTCGTCTCCCGGCTTGATTTCTGACAGAATTGCCGCAAGCTCTGTTGCATGGGTACAGGATGTTGTCAGCAATGCCTTTTTTGTTCCTGTATGTTCTTCTAACCATGCATTGCACTTCTTAGTGTATTCTCCATCCCCACATATTTTCTTATTTTCTACCGCCTTACGGATATAGTCCATGCTTTTTTCCATATAAGGTGGTTCGTTGAAATTAATCATTTCCAAACCTCCATTATGTTTCATTGTATCTACTATCTTTTATTTTATCATTTTATTATTCCTTTAATGAAAAGTCTGCTTTATCCAGTGTTAAATTTGGATTATAGTACGGATCTCCATGTTCTAAAAGTTCTCCCCATCGTTCTCCAAATAAACCTATCTCCTGCTGGAACCTCGCCACCTTATCAGCGGAATCCTCCTGCCCTCTGGACTTTGATTCATAATGATAAAACTGTGCATATGGATTATATACTACAAGATAGCCCGCTTTTCTTACCTTCAGGCAAAAATCAATATCATTAAAGGCTACCTTAAATTCTTCATTTAAGCCCTCTACTTCATCAAATACACTTCGTCTTACCATCAGACAGGCTGCCGTTACTGCTGACAAATCCTGAACGCTTATAATTCTTGAAAAATATCCATTATCATCTCTGTCCTGTCCGATAAAGGCATGTCCTGCAACACCGCCAAATCCAATAATGACTCCGGCATGCTGGATGGTATTATCTTCAAATATTAACTTTGCTCCCACAATTCCAACATCCGGACGCATGCATACATCCAGCATTTCTTTGATACTGTCCGGTTCAATCATTTCTGTATCATTATTTAGAAGCAGAACATATTCCCCATTTGCCTCTTTTGCACCAAAATTATTGATTCTTGAATAATTGAAATCTTCCTTGTAATATAAGACCCTGACATTATCCCTTTTCTCAATCTCTTTATAATAAGAGAAGGTCTCTTCTTCTGTACTGTTATTCTCTACAATGATAAATTCAAAATTCCGGTATGTGGATTTCTCTTCTATGGAATCCATACATTTTTTTAAATCCGCAACATGATCCTTATTTGGAATCAAAATAGATACTAACGGCTGCTCCTTCCAGAGATAATGGGTACGATACATCCCATAGAAGGGTCCCTGCTCCACTTCTGCCGGAATTCCGGTTCTGTCATAATGTGCTTTTACCGCTTTGCACCCATTCTCAAAGGCATATAACTTGCTTTCCGGATTCTCGGAGGTTGACTGTGCATGACACCGCCAATGATACAGCACCTTGGGAATATGCACGATATGCTCCGCCTTCTCGGTACAGCGTAAAATAAAATCATGATCCTGTGCACCATCATAACAGCTTTCAAATAGCCCCGCCCGCTCCATCACATCTTTGCGAACAACAAAGAGATGACAGATATAATTCATGGTACACAACAAATCAATATTATAATCAGATTTAAAATGTGGCTCAAAAAATTTCTTTCCACTCATATCCACTTTATCTTCGTCCGAATAAATCACATCTGTCTGCGGCTCCTTCTGTACCGCTTTTGCACACTGATACAGTGCTTCCGGAGAAAGTAAATCATCATGATCTGTCAACACAACAAAATCACCGTCTGCCATTTTCAATGCTTCATTGGTATTGCCGGCAATTCCCTCGTTGCTGTCTAAAAGGCAATATTTAATCCGCTTATCTTTTGCAATATATTCCTCGACAACAGGCTGGAGGCTGTGCTCCCTGCCACTTCCATCCGCAAGGCAAAGCTCCCAATTCGTATAAGTCTGTGCCTGTACCGATTCTATCATTTCCCGCAGATATTTTTCTTTTGTCTGGTACAGCGGAACTGCAATGGAGAAACATGGACCATTTTCAAATACTTCCTGTCTCTGTCGAGCCAGTTCTTCTTCCTTCACACCATATTTTTTCAGGAAATCCTCGTATGATACAGTATCCTTTTTTCCCTGCATTTTTCTAATTATTTTACGTATTGTACGTTTCACACCATACTGTTTCCAATAACATATCCCTTTTTGAAACAGGCTTACTGTATCATGCCCACTTTCACCATGTCTCACTTTATCCAGAGACACGATATATTTAGTTTCTTTTCCATTTGCATATAAATGTAAGCTGAGTTTTCTGCCATTTTGTTCCGGTACATAAATTTCAAATCCGCATTTTACGGTTTCTTCTAACTCAGGAAATACATCCATAACATCTTTTCGATATTTCCACTGAACATCTAGCGGAACACTTTTTCCATCTACCTGTGCCTGGCACTTTGTCTGTTCTCCAGCCACACACCATCCTGTCAGTACAAATTGCCCATCTTCCAGGCGTTCCATCTCCAAATTTCCATCCAGATGATTTATCATCTTCTCGAACTGTTTTTTATTAACATGATATACTTCTGTCTCTTCTGTTCCAAGGCAACTACATATTTTAAAATCTACTACAGTTTCTTCCGGTAACAATAATTTTCCGGTAATTTCTTCTCCCACATTCATCCGGTATTGTAAATGTCTTCGTCTTACCTCTACCCCACTGGTAATCGTACATTCCACTGGAATTTCTTTTTGATTCAGATATACTTTTAATGTTCGGTTTTCCGGATTATCCTCCGGGAAAAATCCCCGAATAATCAATGTTTTTTCCCCCCGAGCATATAATCTGATACATTCTACTATAAAGTTTACTTCTTCCATAGTTGCCTCCATTTTAAAAGAAATCATAGCTTTTTATATTGTACCAAAAATAAACCGGATGGTCAAATAACGCCCATCCGGCTTCTACGTCTTTTTCTATTCTTTTAATACTTGTATAACTGATTCATATAATCATTTAAAATACTATAACCATATCCTTTTTCTGCAGCCCAGCCAAATCCAGATGGATTTTCTGATATACCAAGCCATTCAATGTATGGAGCTGTACCAGAGCGGTTTGCTGCAAACCAGGAACTGTAACGTTTATCTACAACTGGATTTGCAAAGGCTGGATTCTTTACTGCATACGCTTTTAAATGCTGCACATGTGCCCGGATTCCCTCTCTTACATTCTGATAAGAATCTCCATTCGTGCTTGCATCTGTTACACCCATTCCTGCGAAATTAAACTGTTCAATTTTTACCTGTCCGGTAAATTTTAAGAAACCAGTCTCCTTCATTGCCTGGGTGAATGCCAATGCCGGATCCACTCCTTCTGCTGTTGCTTCATCATAATAAATCTGACAAAAATTTCTGATATCAGGAACATTGGCATTTCCGTAATATGCTGGATAAGAAGCTTTCGCATTATAATAATTTACCATCTGATTTACTGTTGTAGAAGTTCCTCTTATGATAGAATGGTAAACCTGTATATTTGTCTGTGCATTTCTGCCCTCTGCTTTACCGTTCTGAATGTAATGCATATAATATGGCTTCAAATTATTACCAAAAGCCTGCTGTAAATCAGTGTAATTGTTTTTATATATCTGAACGTTAAAATTCTTGCTTGCCTGACGTCCTTCTGACATTCCATTATTTATAAAATGAGAAAGAAGCGCTATATCATCTCCATTGAAAGCTGATTGCAAATCGCCATATGTACTGTAATAATTATAATCATATACTGCAGAATAATCGATTCCATTATACCTTGTAACTGGATTCTGAAGAGTTTTTACACCGGTAGCAATTCGACCTTCTTTTTTGCCACTATTCATATAGTGAAAATAATAGCTCTTTAAGTCCTTACCAAATGCCAGTCTTAAATCCTGATACTGATTCCGGTAAGAGAAAACATCAAAATTAGCCTTTGCCTGACGTCCCTCCGCCATTCCACAGTTTACAAAATGGGCAAGCAGTCCTACTTCATCATTTGTATATATCCTTGCTAAATCACTATATTTTTTGATATAAAAATTGTAATCATATACCGCAGAATAATCTACTCCATTATATGTTGTTATTGGATTCTGAATAGATTTCACACCTGTAGCTTTTCTGCCTTCTGCTTTACCATTACTAATATAGTGCATATAATAGCTCTTTAAATTATTTCCAAATGCCACTCTCAAATCCTGGTATTGATTGCGATAGGAGAACACATCAAAGCTGGCTTTTGCCTGGCGTCCTTCACCCATTCCACAATTCACAAAATGAGCAAGTAAGCCTATATCATCATTCGTATATATCTTCGCCAAATCACTATATTTCTTTATATAATAATTATAATCATATACCGCTGAATAGTCTACTCCATCGTATATTGTAGTTGGATATTGTAGCGTACTTACCCCTGTTGCCTTCCTTCCCTCTGCTCTCCCATTATTAATGTAATGCATATAATAGCTCTTCAAATCATCTTCAAACGCTGCTCGCAAATCAGGGTACAAATTACGATATGATAGAACATCAAAATCTTTTTTTCCTTGTCGTCCCTCCCGCATTCCATAATTTACAAAATGTCTCAATAATCCTATATCATCATTCGTATATATCTTCGCCAAATCACTATACTTTTTCAGATAATAATTATAATCGTATACTGCAGCATAATCTATTCCATTATATATCGTTATTGGACTTTGTAATGTATTTACACCAGTGGCTTTTCTTCCCTCTGCCTTTCCATTACTAATATAGTGTAAATAATAGCTTTTCAAATTATCGCCAAATGCCACCCTCAAATCCGGATATAAATTTTTATACGAATACACATCAAATTGAGAATTTCCCTGTCGTCCCTCACTCATACCAAATTGTATAAAATGCTGTAATAATGCACTTTCATCATTGCCAAATGCAGTCATTAAATCCGGATAGCGATTTGCATAATATGTAGCATCAAATACTGCTGAATAATCTACTGACGTTCCTTTCTTTAAGCCATAATACTGTGCGATTCCGGTTGCATCAGCTACACCAAGACTCTTTAACTTTTCATCTGTACTCAAAAAATTGCTTACATCAGACGGGCTTGTAATAAAAGCATGTTCTACAATAATTGCAGGAATTCCTGCTTTCTTACAATTACGAATTACAGCATAATAATCTGCCTGCGAACCATCTGCATACTGATACTCTGGTACACGATCCTGACAACTTCTTACTTTTGTTCCTCTGTCATGTAATCCCAATGCTGTCAACTGGTTTAAAATTTGGGAAGCCAGTGCTCCACCTTCCTGGCTTAAGGACGGATTATAATTCTGATTCGGGTAATAAATTTCCACTCCAGATGCACTGCTGGATTCTGCAGAATTATTATGCAAAGACACATATACATTTGCCCCTACATTCTTTGCATATTCAACTCTCTGCTCATTGCAGGCAGCTGCTCTTACAGAATTTCCGCCATATGGGCAGTTCATGGAATCTCTCGTCATATAGACCGTAACGCCATTGTACTGTTCCAGCTCTTCTTTGCAATACTGTGCAATTTTAAAGTTTACTTCTGCTTCCGCAACACCATTTCCACTGGTTCCACCATGACTGGCATCATGTCCCGGATCTAATACTACTACAATATTTCCATTATAACGTGATCTGCTTATTCCGGATTCTGCCGCTTTTGCTTTCTGATTTGCAATTGCGTCTGCAATCGAATCTTCTGATGTCTGATTACCATTTTCATCAAAGCTTACTACATCCATATCTACATCTGCAGCAGCTTCATCTACTACTTCCGCATCCGGGTTAGTCTCTACTTCTGTATTGACACCGAATTTAACATCCATTCCTGCATCAGATAAACTAATCTGATATTCCTGACCATCTTTCTCATAGATGATAGCATCCAATGCATATTCGCCAGTACGGCTTTCATCTGCAAAAGTCTCTGAAAATCTGAGACCGTTTCCATCTATCTCTGTGGCTGCCATCTCATAAGCTGCTCCATCAGATACTCTATGATACAGTAATCTGCCACCACTAATAGCTAAATCTTCATCTCCGATATTGGCAACTACATTCTGCGTACCGCCAACTGCTATATAAGAGCTGTCTAACACCAGATAGTTCAGCAAATCTTCTGCAGCCAATACATCTGCCGTCACTGCATTCTGTGTGTCCACACTCTGTGTTTCTATTTCTGCTTCTCCGGCAGTTTCTGTTCCATCAACAGTTTCTTCTGTAGCGGTTGTTTCTCCTACAGCCTCTGTCTCTTCCTGCTCAGTATCTGCGACACTCTCCTGTCCTGTAAGGACTGTGTCTACTCCTGTTTCCTCATTGCTTTGCTCTTCTGGCGTTACAGTATCCTGTATTTCCTGCGTTTGTGCTGCATACAGATATTCTGTAGGCAGACTGGTAAGAATTGTTACTGTTGCCAGCAAAAGGGCTGCTTTTCTGCTCCATTTCTTTTTCATTTTGTCTTTGCTCCTTTGCTGCTTTACTACTTGTTTCTTTTCACTAACTATCTATTTTAACACTTTATCTGATTATGGCAACCACTTTTCCCAAGGAAGACTGCCTGCCGGCTGGCTTGCCGCAGATGGGAAATATTGTCTGATACAGTCTGCTATAATCTTCTGTTTCTTTGGAATTGGATAATCCGCACTCATCATATAATCCTTTTTATAAGAACGGAACATATAATCTGCAAATGTTTCTGCCCTATCCTCCTTGCCATTGGTTTTGGCATATGCTGATATATAATATCGTTCCTCACACCCTCTGTTATAGTCTGATGTGGTATAATCATTATTCGTACTATTCACTTCTGCATCCGGTTTGATTGCTTCCGTTGCCTTTAACGGTGATTCATACTGCTGTGTGGAAGCATCCCAGGATTTTGCTTCTATATAATAATCAATCAAATGCATCATTTCATGATTGAAAGTTCTGCCAGACATTAAAGAGGACTGGGATGTATTAAGTGCAATAAACATCTGGTCTCCATACTCCCTGCTTGTTACTCCTGCAAAAGAGCCTCCTCCTGCGTCTAAATTATGTACCAGCTTTATGGTTACGGTGGTAATATCCCGCATGTCTGTAAAGAATCCCTTCGGATACCTTGCCATCTGCTCATCCACCATTGTAATCCAGGTAAGCGTTGTTTCCAGGTTGGTCTCACCGGCACAATAAGTATCTGTCCAATAAAAACCCGCCTGCTCTCCGGTCAGAACCGTTACACCGTAATCGTTGCTGATTTTTGCAACCTTTGCGGCAATCTTGCCCTCGGTCGTAGTCGGCTCTTCCGGTTCCGGATTTGGTTCCGGCTTCGTCGGTGTACTAATCTTTGTTACCGCATTTCTGCCTTCCTTTTTACCATAGTTTATATAATGAATATAATAACTTCTATTGTCTGCGCCAAAAGCATTCCTTAAATCTACATAATTTTCTTTATAAATATTAAGATTAAAACTATTTTTTGCCTGACGTCCTTCTGCCATCCCATAATTCACAAAGTGCTGCAATGCCCCAATATCATCTGTTGCGAATGCCGCATATAAATCCGGATACTTATCAATGTATGAATTATAATCATATATTGAGCCATAATCCACGCCATTCCACACCGTTAGAGGGTTTTGAATAATTGAAATACCGGTAGCCTTTCTCCCCTCTTTCCTGCCATAATTTACATAATGTAGATAATAATTCTTTAACTCGCCTCCGAAAGCCTGCCTTAAATCCACATAAGCATTACGATATGATTGTACGTTAAAATTTGCATTTGCCAGTCTACCCTCTGACATTCCATAATTTATAAAATGTTTTAATGCAGCAACATCATCATTTGGAAACGCTTTCGCAATATCAGGGTTTTTATCAATATAAAAATTATAATTATATACTGGTGAATAATCTATCCCTTTATATACCGTAACCGGGTTCTGCAAAGTAACTTCACCAGTTGCTTTGCGTCCCTCGCGTTTTCCATAATTAATATAATGTAAATAATAGCTCTTCAAATCATTTCCAAATGCCTGGCGCAAATCCACATATGAATTCCGGTACGACTGCACATTAAACCCTTCACTTGCCTGTCTACCTTCTGCCATCCCATAATTTAAGAAATGATTAAATAATGCCTCTTCATTGCTTCCAAATGCCGCCTTTAAATCTGCATTATGCATGGCATAATAAGTTGCATTAAAAATCGGAGCATATGCATCTTTTTTTATCAAATAATCAATTTTTTCAAAATATCCCTGACTGACTTTCTAAATCAGTCCGTTGTCCCTCGTTTATTGTATAACCAATATATGTTTTTTGCTCTGCATGAACTGTTTCCGGTAAGTTAATTGTCCATATTGCTGCAATTGCCATTTCTAATGCAATCCACTTTTTCCATTTTCTTCTCATATTGTCACGCGTCGAATTATAGTTCCCACCTACGGCAGCTTTTCCGCAGATTAATTCCGACATCTCCTTTTTACCGTCTATCTTAACGTGCTGTTTTTT